>NZ_JBNNPK010000001.1:0-566661 GCF_050275675.1 Allobosea sp. NPDC003192 | reverse complement strand
GGAGTTCAATCACGCCATGGTCGGGCGTACTGTCGAAGTGCTGCTCGAGCGGACCGGCCGCCATCCCGGCCAGCTCGCCGGCAAGACGCCCTATGCGGGCTTTCCAGGACGCCAGATGGGCATGTGACCGAAACGAAAAAGCCGCCCTGAGACAGGGCGGCTTTTCGACAGGAAATCCAATCAGTTAGGCAGTTGGCCTCACTTGATCTTGGTTTCCTTGAACTCGACGTGCTTGCGCGCGACCGGGTCGTACTTCTTCTTCGACATCTTCTCGGTCATGGTACGCGAGTTCTTCTTGGTCACGTAGAAGTACCCGGTGTCCGCGGTCGAGATGAGCTTGATCTTGATGGTCACGGCCTTGGCCATGGCGGAGCCCTCGAACAGATGGGGCCGCCTGGGCCCGCGCAAAAAACAAAACGGCCGGGCGAGCCCGGCAATCCGATGGGCGTCGGAATGCCGTATCGGCGTCGGCAAGTCAAGGAATATCGGGCGCAGGTCCAGATTTTCCGCCGCCCGTTTGCGTCAGAGCAGCTCGCGCACGAAGCTGCCACGCTTCTCCCAATAGAACGGAACCGGCAGATACTGGGCGAATCCGGCCTTCAGGCGCTCCTCAACCTCGGCGATGATCACCTTGGTGATGGTCGGCAGGTCGAGTTCGCGCGCCTCGTCGAAGGTGACGGAAACAAGATCGACGAGTTCCGAATCGGGACCGATCACGCCCTCGACCTTGCCGGCGACGGCGCGGGCGTCGACGGCGAAGAATCGGGTGTCGAAGCGCTTGGGCCGGCGTGGCGGGGTGATGGCGCGGGCGACGAAGGTGACGGCGCCGAGATCGGGGAAGACGCCCTTGGCGGCGAAGTCGGCCCAGACGCCCTCTGGCGCGCTCTCAGGCGAGCCGTAATCGGCGCTGCCGAAGATGAGGCCGGTCTCTTCGAAGGTCTCGCGGATCGCAGCCAGCGCCAGCGCCCGGCCGCGTTGGACGCTCGGGCGCACGCAGCGGGCGAGCAGGCGCTGCTCGCAAGGGGCGGAGAGGGCGCCGGTCGCGGCCATGCGGCGGTCGCCGGCCTCGATGCGCCCCCCCGGGAAGACGTATTTGCCCGGCATGAATTTGTGGCCGGGATGGCGCTTGCCCATCAGCACCCTGGGCTTCTTGCCGGAATGGTCGAGGATCAGCATGGTCGCGGCGTCGCGCGGGCGCAGGTTGACGTTGGTGCGCGCCCGCTCGGCCTGGGTCAGGGTGACGGTATGGTCGCTCATCGGCCCCCCACGGCCTTCATCGCGGGCTGACGCTCGGGCTTGGGCATGGCGCCGCCGAAGCCGTGCATGCGCAAGGCCCATTGCAGGCCGATGACCGCGCCCTTGGCCGGCTGCATCAGCGCCAGGCTGAGGAAGACGGTCAGCGGCAGCCAGACCCAGAGATGCAGGGCGATCGACCAGTTGGCGTATTTCTCCGCCAGCAGGATGCCGCCGACGACGACATGGCCGACGATGGTGATGACGATATAGGGCGGCAGATCGTCGGCACGCTGGTGGTGCAGGCTCTCGCCGCAGGCCTCGCAGGAATCGACCGGTTTCAGGAAGCCGCGGAAGAGCTTGCCTTGGCCGCAGTTCGGGCAACGGCCGAAAAGGCCGCGACGCATGGCCTGACGCCAGTCGCGAGCCTGGACCGGCTTGGGTTGGTGACAATGTATGGACATGGGATGTCTTCGTTGTGCAGGGCGTCAGCGCTTGCGGCCCGATCGTTTGGGTGGGGGGCGGCCCTGCTTTCGCCCCATAGGTAAAGCAGGCCGTGACCTTTTGCCAGAGCGGTCGGATGTCGCGGGCCTGCCGTCTGTGAGCAACTCGAATCTGAGCGCTCCTGCGACCGGCGCCGCCTCGACCAGTTTGACATGGACACGGTCGCCGAGACGCCAGCTTTCGCCGGTGCGGTCGCCGACCAGCGCGTGGGCGCGCTCGTCATGGCGGTAGTAGTCGGCGCCCAGGGTCGAGGCCGGGATGAAGCCGTCGGCGCCGGTGTCGTCGAGCTTGACGAAAAGGCCGGCGCGGTTGAGCCCGGCGATGCGCCCGTCGAAGCTCGAACCGATCTGGTCGGCGAGGAAATGCGCGATCAGTCGGTCGGTGGTCTCGCGCTCGGCCGCCATGGCGCGCCGCTCGGCCGCCGAGATCCTCGTCGCGACCTCGCGCAGCTCGGCGAGCGTCACCGATTTCGGCAGGCCGTCATCGCCGAGCTTGAGGGCTGAGATGAGCGCCCGATGCACGATCAGGTCGGCATAGCGGCGGATCGGCGAGGTGAAATGGGCGTAGCGGCGCAGATTGAGGCCGAAATGCCCGTAATTCTCGGCGACGTACTCGGCCTGCGCCTGGGTGCGCAGCACGACCTCGTTCATCAAGAGCTCGTTTTCCGAGCCCTTGATCATGGCGAGGATCCGGTTGAACAGCACGGGTCTGAGCGCGGCGTCCTTGGGCAGCTTGATGCCGATCGAGGCCAGTACCTCTCCGAGCGCTCGCATCTTTTCGAGCGAAGGCTCGTCATGGCAACGATAGATCAGCGGGCTCTTTGCCTTCTCCAGACTCTCGGCCGCGGCGACATTGGCGAGGATCATGAACTCCTCGATCAGCCGATGCGCGGCGAGCCGCTCCGGCACGATCACGCGGGTGACCTTGCCGTCGGCATCGAGGACGAGCTTGCGCTCGGGCAGATCGAGATCGAGCGGCTGGCGGGCGTCGCGGGCGCGGGCGGCCGAACCGTAGGCGGCCCAGAGCGGCATCAGGATGCTCTGCCGGATTGGGCCGGTCAGATCGTCAGTCTTGCCGTCGATCGCCGCCTGGGCCTGCTGGTAGGAGAGCTTGGCCGCCGAGCGCATCATGATGCGGTGGAAGGAATGACTCTTCTTGCTGCCGTCGGCCTTGAGGATCAGGCGGACGGCTAGCGCCGGCCGGTCCTCGCCGCCGCGCAGCGAGCAGAGATCGTTCGAGATCCGCTCCGGCAGCATCGGCACGACGCGGTCGGGGAAATAGACCGAATTGCCGCGCTCCAGCGCCTCGCGGTCGAGCGCCGAGCCGGGGCGGACGTAAGACGCGACATCGGCGATGGCGACGGTGACGATATGGCCGCCGGGATTGTCGGGGTCGTCGTCCGGCGCAGCATGGACGGCGTCGTCATGGTCCTTGGCGTCGGCCGGGTCGATGGTGATCAGCGGCAGCGTCCGCCAATCCTCGCGGGCGGCAAGCGTCGCGGGCCTGGCGGCCTCCGCCTCGGCGAGCGTCGCCGGCTGGAACTCGTTCGGGATGCCGTGGGCGTGGATTGCGATCAGCGAGACCGCGCGCTCCGATTTCAGCGAGCCGAGCCGCTCGCGCACTCTCGCCTGAGGTGGCCCGAACCGGCTTTCGCGAGCGAGGGAGACCGAGACGAGATCGCCGTCCTCCGCGTTGCCGGTCTGCCCCTTCGGGATCAGTGCCTCGCGCCCCTGCGCCTTCTTGTCGACGGGAACGAGCCGGCCCGAGCCATCGGGCAAAGCGCGGAAGATGCCGAGCACCTGCGCCTTGGCCTTGCCCATCACCTTGAGGGTGCGGCCGGACCATTGATAGCCGTCGACGCCGCGCAGTTTGGTCAGCTTGAGCAGGACATGGTCGCCGATGCCGGGAGCGGCGGCGGTCGGTGTCTTGGGCTTGCGGCGGAATTCGCGCTGGCGTTCGAGCAGGATCTTCGGCGCCTCGCCCTGATCGTCCTCGTTCCATTCGAGCGGGGCGGCGACGAGATCGCCCTCGCGGTCGCGCGACTTCACCTCGCAGAGCAGGACAGCGGGGAGGGCGGCGTGCGGCTTGACCGGACCCGAGCCGCCATTCTCTTCCAGCTCGAGCTCGCGCAGCAGGCGCTTCAGCCAGATCTTGCCGCCGGCGTCGAGCTGGAAGGCCTTGGCGATGTCGCGCCGGCCGGGCTCGCGGCCGGCGGCGCGCTCCTCCTCGATGAAGGCGAGGATGGCGTCACGGGAGAGGTCGGCGTCGGGACGGGGCAAGGGCGCGGGCCTCGTCAGCTGCGGCTGGGCGCGAAGATCATGGCTGGTTTCTGCCACGCCGTAACCGGACGCGCCAGAACGGCCTGTGCAGAACTACTGCCCGAAAAGGAGAAGGGCTGCCCTTGCGGGCAGCCCTTCCATTGCCGAACCGCAGCCCCGGTAACAGGGCTAAGCGTCACGGAAACTCACGCGCAACCGAACCCCTCATGGGACGAGTCCAGGCCATGCGCCCCCCGCGACAGCGGTTGATGACAATGAGACACTGGATCACCTCCTTTCAGTTGTTACCGACAAGGAGAGGCTAGGGTGATTCCAAGCGCGACGTAAACGGTAAAGATTCGGCGGCTCACAGATGGTGTTGCTGCAATAAAATCAGGCAGTAAGCCGCAGTCGAGCCGACTTGCCTAATTCGTGAGCGGTTATTCTGCCTATTTCGTGGTCTTCCAAGGTCTCGGCGCATGTTCCTTGCGCCGGATCGCAGCCTGTCGGCAGGAAATCGCTTCAAAAGTCGTACTGAACACGGCTTGTTGTGCTGTCCCGATCGCTCGGCGCGAGGTTGGCACGTCGCTTGCGATCTTCCCCGCCAGCCGGAACGGCAGCTGGCGCCCGGCAAGGGCGCGGTCAACAGGGACCTCAGGGGACATCGCAGTGAAACTCACTCGTCGCACGGTCATCGGCGCCGCCTTCGCGGGCGCCACGGTTCTCTCCTCGCTGCTGCCGGCGGCGGCGCAAGAGACGATCAAGGTCGGCATCCTGCACTCGCTCTCCGGCACGATGGCGATCTCGGAGACGACGCTGAAGGACGTCATGCTCATGCTCATCGATGAGCAGAACAAGAAGGGCGGCGTGCTCGGCAAGAAGCTCGAGGCGGTGGTGGTCGATCCGGCCTCGAACTGGCCGCTCTTCGCCGAGAAGGCGCGCGAGCTGATCGTCAAGGACAAGGTCGCGGCCGTGTTCGGCTGCTGGACCTCGGTCTCGCGCAAGTCAGTGCTCCCGGTGTTCAAGGAGCTGAACTCGATTCTGTTCTATCCCGTCCAGTACGAGGGCGAGGAGAGCGAACGCAACGTCTTCTATACCGGCGCCGCCCCGAACCAGCAGGCTATTCCCGCCGTCGACTATCTCGCCAAGGAAGAGAAGGTCGAGCGCTGGGTGCTCGCCGGCACCGACTATGTCTATCCGCGCACGACCAACAAGATCCTGGAGGCCTATCTTCTCGCCAAGGGCGTGAAGAAGGAGGACATCCTGATCAACTACACGCCGTTCGGCCATTCCGACTGGCAGACCATCGTCTCCGACATCAAGAAGTTCGGCACCGCCGGCAAGAAGACCGCCGTGGTCTCGACCATCAACGGCGACGCCAACGTTCCCTTCTACAAGGAGCTCGGTAACCAGGGCATCAAGGCGACCGACATCCCGGTCGTCGCCTTCTCGGTCGGCGAGGAAGAGCTCGCCGGCATCGACACCAAGCCGCTGGTCGGGCATCTCGCCGCCTGGAACTACTTCCAGTCGGTCAAGACGCCGGAGAACGAGGCCTTCATCAAGCAGTGGAAGGCCTTCAAGAAGAACGACAAGGCCGTGACCAACGACCCGATGGAAGCCCATGTCATCGGCTTCGCCATGTGGGTGAAGGCGGTCGAGAAGGCCAAGTCCACCGATCCGGACAAGGTCATCGACGCGCTGCCCGGCATCGAGGCCCCGAACCTGACCGGCGGTGTCTCGAAGATGCTGCCGAACCACCACATCACCAAGCCGGTGCTGATCGGCGAGATCAAGGCCGACGGCCAGTTCGACGTGGTCTCGAAGACCGGTCTCGTCGCCGGCGACGCCTGGTCGAAGGAGCTCGACGGCTCCAAGGATCTGGTCGGCGACTGGGTCGAGAAGAAGTGCGGCAACTTCAACGTCAAGACCGGCAAGTGCGGCGGCGCCTGAGTTAAGAGGGGGAAGGGCGGCACGGTCGATCAACGCCCGGCCGCCCTTCGAATTGCCTGAGCATTCCGCCGGATCGGCCGGCGGCATGCGGACAGTCGACCAGCCAATCGAAGCGAGACATGCGGATTCTCCCCAGCCTCCTGCGCACGCTTGCGCTCGCGATGACGCTCGCCTTCGCGCCGGCCATCGTGTTCGCGCAGAGCGCCGACGACGCCTTCGCGCGGCTCAACGCCGACAGCTTCTCGGACACGGCGCGCGCCATCGACATCCTCGTCCAGAGCGCCCATCCGAATGCGGCCGTGATCATCGAGGCGCTGGCCGATGGCCGGCTGCTCGCCGGCGGCGGAGCGGTCGCTGTGAAGACCAAGGAAGGCGGCTTCGTCGACGCCAGGACCGGGCAGGCACTCGCCGCCGCGTCGGCCGGGCTCAACCCGGTCAGGCTGAACAACAATGTGCGGCGGGTGATCCAGGGCGCTCTTGGCAGCCTCGGGCTGATCAACCCCGATCCGGCCAAGCGCGTCGCTGCAGCAGAAGCCGTGTTCCGGGCGCGTGACGTTTCGGTGCTGCCGGTCCTCGAAGCCGCCATCGCCAAGGAAACCAACGACCGGGCGCGCCGGGCGCTGCGCGAGGCGCAGGCTGCGATCCTGATCATCAAGACCGACGCCCCGCCCTTCGACCGCATCGCCGCCGTCGACGTGCTGCGCGAGCGCGGCGACCAGGATGCGCTGGCGACGCTGCGAGCCCTGCCGGGTGATGCGACGCCCGGCCTCAAGGAAGCGCAGGCGCGCGCCATCTCCGACATCGAGGGCAAGCTCGCTCTGTGGCGGGCCGGGCAGAATCTCTGGTACGGGCTTTCGCTCGGCTCGGTGCTGCTGCTCGCCGCGATCGGCCTCGCCATCACCTTCGGTGTGATGGGCGTGATCAACATGGCGCATGGCGAGATGGTGATGCTCGGCGCCTACACCACCTTCGTGGTGCAGGAGCTGATCCGGGCGAACGCGCCCTATCTGTTCGACTGGTCGTTGGCGATCGCGCTGCCGGCCGCCTTCATCGTCGCCGGCGCGGTCGGCATCGCGATCGAGCGCGGCGTCATCCGCTTCCTCTATGGCCGGCCGCTGGAGACGCTGCTCGCGACCTGGGGCATCAGCCTGATCCTGCAGCAGGCGGTGCGCACCGCCTTCGGGCCGACCAATCGCGAGGTCGGCGCGCCCAGCTTCATGTCCGGTGCTTTCGAGCTTGGCGGCTTGGCCATCACCTGGAACCGACTCTGGATCATCGTCTTCGCCGCGCTGGTCTTCGCGGCGCTGCTGGCGATCCTGAAGCTGACGCCGATGGGCCTTCAGATGCGCGCCGTCACCCAGAACCGGCGCATGGCCTCGGCGATGGGCATCCGCACCGGCCGCATCGACGCGCTGACCTTCGGGCTCGGCTCAGGGGTGGCGGGCCTCGCCGGCGTCGCGCTCTCGCAGATCGACAATGTCAGCCCCAATCTCGGCCAGAGCTACATCATCGACAGCTTCATGGTCGTGGTCTTCGGTGGCGTCGGCAATCTCTGGGGCACGCTCATCAGCGCCATGAGCCTCGGCGTCGCCAACAAGCTATTGGAGCCCTATGCCGGCGCCGTGCTCGGCAAGATCGCGCTGCTCGTCTTCATCATCCTGTTCATCCAGAAGCGCCCGCGCGGCCTGTTCGCGCTGAAGGGCAGGGCGGTGGAAGCATGATCACGCGCTTCCTGCTCTCGAACATGGACAGGCGGGGCTACGCCTTCCTCGCCAGCGTCGCGGCGATCGGCCTGCTGGTGCCGCTGGCGAACCTCTTGATGCCGGCCGGCTCGCCCCTGCATGTCTCGACCGCGACCATGTCGCTTTGGGGCAAATATCTCTGCTACGCGCTGCTGGCGATCTCGCTCGACCTGGTCTGGGGCTATTGCGGCATCCTCTCGCTCGGCCACGGCGCCTTCTTCGCGCTCGGCGGCTATGCGATGGGCATGTACCTGATGCGCCAGATCGGCTCGCGCGGCGTCTATGGCAATCCGATCCTGCCTGACTTCATGGTCTTCCTGAACTGGCAGGAGCTGCCCTGGTACTGGTACGGCTTCTCGTCCTTCCCCTTCGCGATGCTGATGGTGTTGGCTGTCCCCGGCCTGCTCGCCTTCGTCTTCGGCTGGTTCGCCTTCCGCAGCCGCGTCACCGGCGTCTATCTCTCGATCATCACCCAGGCGCTGACCTATGCGCTGCTGCTCGCCTTCTTCCGCAACGACATGGGCTTCGGCGGCAATAACGGCCTGACAGACTTCAAGGACATCCTCGGCTTCAACGTGCAAGCGCAGGGCACGCGCGCGGCGCTGTTCGCGATGACCTGCACCATGCTGATCTCGGGCTTCCTGATCGCCCGCGGCATCGTCACCTCCAAGCTCGGCAAGGTGGTGATCGCCATCCGCGACGCGGAATCGCGCACGCGCTTCCTCGGCTACCGGGTCGATCGCTTCAAGCTCTTCGTCTTCACCGTCTCGGCCTGCATGGCCGGCGTCGCCGGCGCGCTCTATGTGCCGCAGGTCGGCATCATCAACCCGAGCGAATTCGCCCCGGCCAACTCCATCGAGACCGTGATCTGGGTCGCTGTCGGCGGTCGCGGCTCGCTGGTCGGTGCGGCGCTCGGGGCCGTCGTGGTCAACTGGGCCAAGACGATGTTCACCTCCGGCTTCATGGCGCCGTACTGGCTGTTCGCACTGGGCGCGCTCTTCGTCTTCGTCACCCTGTTCATGCCGAAGGGCATTCTCGGCACCGTGCAGGGCTGGTGGGAGAAGCGCCGCAAGCCCGAAGCGATGCCGGCGGCCGAGCCGGCCCCGGCGGAGTGAATTAGATGAATGCTCCCACACCCGGTGCTCTCACTTCCTCGCTGCTCTATCTCGACGGCGTCAGCGTCTCCTTCGACGGCTTCAAGGCGATCCGCGGCCTGTCTCTGACGATCGAGCCCGGCGAGATGCGCGCCATCATCGGCCCGAACGGCGCCGGCAAGACGACGATGATGGACATCATCACCGGCAAGACCCGGCCGGACGAAGGCACGGTGATGTTCGGCGGCTCGGTCGATCTGACCCGGCTCGACGAGGCGGCGATCGCCAATCTCGGCATCGGCCGCAAATTCCAGAAGCCGACCGTGTTCGACTTCCACACCATCGAGGACAACATCCTCCTGGCGCTGAAATCGAAGCGCACGGTGCTGAAGACGCTATTCTGGCAGACGGAAGGGCCGCAGCAGAAGCGGATCGACGAGATCCTCGGCATCATCAAGCTCGCCGACAAGCGCGATCGGCTCGCCGGCTCGCTCTCCCATGGCCAGAAGCAGTGGCTCGAGATCGGCATGCTGCTGGCGCAGGACCCCAAGCTCCTGCTCGTCGACGAACCGGCTGCCGGGATGACCGATGGCGAGACCGCGCAGACCGCCGTGCTTCTCAAGGAGATCGCGAAAGATCATTCCGTGATCGTGGTCGAGCACGACATGGGCTTTATCCGCGAGCTCGGCGTGAAGGTCACGGTGCTGCACGAGGGCTCGGTGCTGGCCGAGGGCCCGCTCGACCAGGTCAGCGCCAATGAGCGCGTGGTCGAAGTCTATCTGGGGCGCTAATCATGCTGACTGTGGATGCCATCGATCTCCATTACGGCGCCGCGCAGGCACTCCGCCGCGTCTCGGTCAGCGCAGAGATCGGCAAGGTCACCTGCGTGATGGGCCGCAACGGCGTCGGCAAGACCTCGCTGATGCGCGCCATCGTCGGCCACCAGCCGATCTCGGGCGGGCATATCCGCCTCGACGGCGAGGACATCTCGGCGCTGCGCAGTGAGGACCGCGCCCGCGCCGGCATCGCCTATGTGCCGCAGGGCCGCGAGGTCTTCCCGCTGCTGACGGTGAAGGAAAACCTCGAAACCGGTTTTGCGCCCTTGCCCCGCAAGGAGCGCTTCATCCCGAACGAACTGTTCGACCTATTCCCCGTGCTGCAGTCCATGCTGGGCCGGCGCGGCGGAGACCTCTCGGGTGGCCAGCAGCAGCAGCTCGCGATCGCGCGGGCGCTGGTCACCCGACCCAGGCTGCTGGTGCTGGACGAGCCGACCGAGGGCATCCAGCCTTCGATCATCAAGGATATCGGCCGCGCCATCGACTACCTCCGCCAGAAGGGCGGCATGGCGATCGTGCTGGTCGAGCAGTATTTCGACTTCGCCCGCGACCTCGCCGACACGATGTTCGTGATGGATCGCGGCGAGGTCGTGCTGGCCGGGCCGATGGCGGAACTCGACGGGGCGCAGGTTCAGAGGTTGATCCAGGTTTAGCGTGCACGTCGTGCTCGGGCTTGACCCGAGCATCTCAGGCCGGAGGAGGCTCCCGCCCGCGCCTTCTTGTCATCAGATTCTCGGGTCTTTGCTGCGCTCCGCCCGAGAATGACGGGGAGTGGTCAAAACTCCAGCGGCGCGTTGTCGATGACCT
Organism: Allobosea sp. NPDC003192; assembly: GCF_050275675.1. NCBI lineage: Bacteria > Pseudomonadati > Pseudomonadota > Alphaproteobacteria > Hyphomicrobiales > Alloboseaceae > Allobosea > Allobosea sp. NPDC003192. The sequence goes on along the minus strand of NZ_JBNNPK010000001.1, from coordinate 556,237 downwards.
CCTTCATCACGAAGAAGGTGCGGGTCTGGCGCACGCCGGGCAGAGCGAGCAGCGTCCTGGCGTGCAGCTTGTTGAAGTCGGCGAGGTCGCGGACGCGGATCTTGAGGAAATAGTCGAAATCGCCGGCGACGATGTGGCAGTCGAGCACGACCGGGAGCTGCTTCACCGCCTCCTCGAACAGGCCGAAGCTCTCCGGCGTCGAGCGGTCGAGCACCACGCCGACGATGGCGAGCGTGCCCTTCTCGACCTTGTGGGGATCGATCTGCGCGCGCACGCCGGTGACGTAGCCCTCGGCAAACAGGCGCTGGATGCGGCGATGGCAGGTGGCGGCGCTGGTGTTCACGCGCTTGGCGATCTCGGCATTGCCCATGCGCCCGTCCGCCTGCAGCAAACGCAGGATTCTGAGGTCGGTCCGGTCGAGTTCTGCCTCCATGAACGATTCTTCCGCTTTAGCTGCCATTGATGTCGCTAGAAGCTAGCAGATTGCCGCTCTAACGAAAGCAGAGAGAAAATCAGAAGCGAAGTTCGGGAGCACCTTTCAGGGACGTTTTGCTAGCGTTTGCGGGCCATTTAAGAAGGGAAACCCGCCATGCTCGCCAAGTTCGAACGCTATCCCCTGACCTTCGGGCCGTCGCCGATCGAGAAGCTGCCGCGCCTCTCCGCCCATCTCGGCGGCGGGGTCGAACTCTATGCCAAGCGCGAAGACTGCAATTCCGGTCTCGCCTTCGGCGGCAACAAGCTGCGCAAGCTCGAATACATCATCCCGGATGCGATCGCGTCGGGCGCCGACACGCTGGTCTCGATAGGCGGCGTGCAGTCGAACCATACCCGCATGGTCGCGGCGACTGCCGCCAAGATCGGCATGAAGTGCCGGCTGGTGCAGGAAAGCTGGGTGCCGCACGAGGATGCGGTCTATGACCGGGTCGGCAACATCCTGATGTCGCGGGTGATGGGTGCGCATGTCGAGCTGGTCGACGAGGGTTTCGACATCGGCATCCGCGCCAGCTGGGAGAAGGCGCTGGAGGATGTGAAGGCCAAGGGCGGCAAGCCCTATGCGATTCCGGCCGGCGCCTCCGTGCACAAATTCGGCGGGCTCGGCTATGTCGGCTTCGCCGAGGAGGTGAGGGCGCAGGAGGAAGAGCTTGGCTTCAAATTCGACTACATCGTCGTCTGCACCGTCACCGGCTCGACCCATGCCGGCATGGTCGTCGGCTTCGCCAAGGACGGTCGCCAGCGCAACGTCATCGGCATCGACGCCTCGTTCACCCCGGCGCAGACCAGGGCGCAGGTTCTCGATATCGCGCAGAAGACTTCCGAGCTGGTCGGCGGCAAGCAGATTACCGCCGACGACATCGTGCTGAACGAGGACTACGCCTATCCGGTCTATGGCGTGCCGTCGAAAGAGACGATCGAGGCGATCCGCCTCTCGGCCCGGCTCGAGGGGATGATGACCGACCCCGTCTATGAGGGGAAATCGATGCAGGGCATGATTGACCTGGTGAAGAAGGGCTTCTTCCCCGCGGGATCGAAGGTGCTCTACGCCCATCTCGGCGGCGTGCCGGCGATCAATGGATACAGCTACACCTTCCGCAACGGTTGAGCGCCATGGAGGCGCTCGTCCTCTGTGAGATCGCGGTGGGGCGCGAGGATTTGCGCGAGGCCCTGCTCGCGCGGGTCGGCCGGCTCGGCCTCGGCGGGCGGGCGAAGCTCAGCTTCGTCGCCCGCGACCGGAACGCACCTGGCAACGTGCTTCTCGCGGTCGGCTTCCCTGCATGGGCAACGGCCGAACTCTTCGCCGCCGAGGCGATCGGCGATGGGCTTGTTCCGGCCGAGGTCAGGCTGCTCGCGGTCGAGCCCACCTGGCAGGCAGAGCCGCTGCCGCTGATGTTCCCCTGACAGGGCTCGGCGCCGGGCCTTATGGCCTGGCGCCCGCCGCGTCCGGCAGGTCGCCGATGACCGTGCCCGCCGACTTCGGCTTGGTGAGCGGGGCGGGGGTCGGCTGGTTGCCGTAATGGATCAGGTCCTGGCCGGCATGGATGTCGCTCGCGACCTGGAGATCGAGGCGCTCGGCGTCGCGGCGGCGGACGTCCTCGACGATCTCGGCAGCTTCCTCCTCCGGCACGCCGAGCGCGCGCAGAACCTCGCCACCGAAGACCATGGCGGATTCGAAGGTCTCGCGGATCTGGTAGTCGACGCCGGCGCGGATCAGGTCCATCGAATGGCCACGGTCGAAGGCGCGCACGAACAGCTTGGCATGCGGGAACTCGGCCTGCGCCACCCGCACGATCGCATTGGCGGTCTCGCGCTTCTCGACGCAGACCAGGATCGCCTCGGCCTGATGGGCGCCCGAGGCGTGCAGGATGTCGGCGCGGGTGCCGTCGCCATAATAGACCTTGAAGCCGAAGGTCGCGGCGGCCTGGATCATCTCGACGTCGGTCTCGATCAGCGAGATGCTGCAGCCGCGGGCGAGCAGGGTCTGGCTCGCGACCTGACCGAAGCGGCCGAAGCCGACGACGAGGATGCGCCCCTTGAGGCCCTCGGCATGTTCGACACCATCCAGCGATTCCCGCTCGGGCGGCAGGAAGCGGTCGATGGCGAGCACGACCAGCGGCGTCAACGCCATGGACAGGATCACGATCGCGCTGGCGATGGCGTTGATGCGCGCATCGAAGATGCCCGCCGCGGCTGCGGCGCTGTAGAGCACGAAGGCGAATTCACCGCCCTGCGAGAACAGTGCAACGCGAGTGATCGCATTGCGCGTGCGGCTGCGAAACAGCTTGGCGACGATGAAGATGCCGGCCGCCTTGACCAGCATGAAGGCGGCGACGCCGAGCGCGACGGCCTGCCATTCCTGCGCGATCAGCTTGAGATCGAGCGACATGCCGACGGCGAGGAAGAACATGCCGAGCAGGAGGCCGCGGAACGGCTCGATGTCTGCTTCCAACTGATGGCGGAAAGTGGATTCCGAGAGCAGGACGCCGGCGAGGAAGGCGCCCATCGCCATGGAGAGGCCGCCTAGCTGCATCGCCAGCGCCGAGCCGAGCACGACGAGCAGCGCCGCGCCGGTCATGACCTCACGAGCCTGGGCATTGGCGAGCAATCGGAACATCGGGTTGAGCAGGTATTTGCCGGCGATGACGAGGCCGATGAGCGAGCCGGCGCCGATCAAGAGCGGCATGATCCCGCTGCTCTCGGCCGCCTTGGCCGGCGCCAGTACGGCGACGACGGCGAGCAGCGGCACGATGGCGAGATCTTCGAGCAGGAGGATCGAGACCGCCTGCTGTCCTTGCGGCGTCGAGGCCTCGCCGCGCTCGTTCAGCATCTGCATCACGACAGCGGTAGAGGAGAGCACGAAGCCCATGCCGGCGATGAAGGCTGCGGCGGGAGGCAACCCGGCGAGGATACCCACTCCGGTCAGGAGCGCGCCGCACAGCCCGACCTGGGCGACGCCGAGGCCGAAGATCTCGCCGCGCAGGTTCCAGAGCCGCGAGGGCTGCATCTCCAGCCCGATGATGAACAGGAACATGACGACGCCGAATTCGGCGACGTGGAGCACGCTTTCCGGATTGGAGAACAGGCCGATGCCGGAAGGGCCGATGACGAGGCCGCCAGCGAAATAGCCGAGCACCGAGCCGAGCTTCAGCCGCCGGAAGATAGGCACCGCGATGACGCCAGCCCCCAGAAGCCCGACCGCCTGAACCAGATCCTGAGAGAAACCCTCCGCCGCCATAACGCTCCCTTTGCCTGCCTTCGCTGTGGATATTTGTGCCTCCGAAACAGAAGGCGTCGACTGCGTTTAGGCAAGCTTTCGCTCGACCGCCAGAGCGCCCGGACAACACGATGCAGCTAGCGTGCCGGCCGGCGAACGCTTGCCGGCTGCTGTTTGCCGGGGCATGTAGCGTCGCCAAAGCCGGCTTCCCGCCGGCGGCAGGAGCGTTCGCGATGCAGCTTGGAGTGGTCGGCCTCGGCCGCATGGGAGCCAATATCGTCCGGCGGCTGCACCGCGCCGGGCACAATTGCGTGGTCTATGACCGCGACCCGAAGCCGGGCGAGGCGCTGGCGAAGGACGGCGCCGTCAATGTCGCCGACCTCAAGGAGATGGTGGCGAAGCTGCAGGCGCCGCGCGCGATCTGGATCATGCTGCCGGCTGGAGAGATCACCGAGAAGACGCTCGCTGACCTCGCGGCAATGATGAGCCCCGGCGATACGCTGATCGACGGCGGCAACGCCTTCTGGAAGGACGATGTCCGGCGCGGGCGCGAGCTCGAAGCCAAGGGCCTGCACTATCTCGACATCGGCACGTCGGGCGGCGTGCATGGGCTCGATCGCGGCTATTGCCTGATGATCGGCGGCGACAAGGCGACCTTCGACCGGCTGGAGCCGATCTTCAAGGCGCTGGCGCCGGGCAAGGGCGAGATCGAGCCGACCAAGCATCGCGAGGGGCGCAACCCGACGGCCGAGCAGGGCTATCTGCATTGCGGCCCGGCCGGCGCCGGCCATTTCGTCAAGATGATCCATAACGGCATCGAATACGGGATGATGCAGGCCTTCGCCGAGGGGTTCGATCTCCTGCGCAACGCCTCGGCCAAGGACGGGCTGCCGGAGGAATACGGCTTCGAGTTCGACGTCGCCGAGATCGCCGAGGTCTGGCGGCGCGGCTCGGTCGTGACCTCCTGGCTGCTCGACCTGACCGCAGAGGCGCTCGCTGCCGACGAGGAGCTCGGCGCCTATTCCGGCCATGTCTCGGATTCGGGCGAGGGACGCTGGACGGTGCAGGCGGCGATCGAGACCGCGACCCCGGCCGAGGTGCTGACCTCCTCGCTCTACACCCGCTTCCGCTCGCGCAAGGACCATACCTTCGCCGAAAAAATTCTCTCCGCCATGCGCGCCGGCTTCGGCGGCCATGTCGAGCCGAAGAAGCAGGGCTGACGCGAATGGTATCTGCCAATGACGCCGGGAAACCGGCGGTGATCGTCGTCATGGGGGTCGCGAGCTCCGGCAAGACCTCGCTCGGCGAGCGGCTGGCCGAGCGGCTGGGCTGGCCGTTCCGCGATGCCGACTCGTTCCATCCCCCTGAGAACGTTGCGAAGATGTCTTCAGGCATCCCGCTGACCGACGAGGACCGCAAGCCCTGGCTGGCGGCGATCGCGGCCTGGATCGACAAACTGCGCGCCAGCGGCGGCAACGGCATCGTCACCTGCTCGGCGCTGAAGAGGGCCTATCGCGAGGTGATCGTGGGAAAGCGGCCGGATGTGGCGCTGGTCTATCTCAAGGGGTCGCGCGAACTGATCGGTCAGCGCATGGCGGCGCGCCAGCACCATTTCATGCCGCCGGCACTGCTCGACAGCCAGTTCGCAACGCTCGAGGAGCCGGGCGCCGACGAGAACCCGCTCGTCGTCCAGGTCGAGGCGAGCAAGGAGGCGATCGTCGAGCAGGTGGTGCGGGAGCTGCGGCTCGGCTAACCGCCCGGCGGGGCGCTGTCCCACGAGGTCAGCGCCGCGATATCCTGGGCGCGATGGCGCGGCCTGAGCGAGGCCATGAGGAGCGCTATCCTGTGCCGGAGATATGCCAGGATCAGTGGCAGCAGTGGCGCCTGCGAGCGATCGGCTGTGTGCACGGATGTCTCTCCGCTCACATGAGACGGGCATATCCCGTCCGATTGGCAGCCTGCGCCCGTTAGGCGTTGCCTGCAAGCCTGCTCGGCTCCCTTCGTTCGATGTTGCGGACCTGCCCTAGTCGTCCGCCCACATCCGGATCAGGTTGGCGACTGATTTCGAGAGCAGGTCGAACTCGGCGCTCTTGCCTTCACGCGTGAACAGAGCGCGCCTGGCGCGGTCGAGATCGAACAGGATCTCGCGCTGGCCGCCATCGCGGATGAAGCTGCGCGCCCAGCCGACGGCGGCGAGGCGCTCGCCGGATGTCACCGGCGCGACATGGTGGAGGCTCGTCGACGGATAGGCGATCAGTGAGCCGGCGGGCAGTTTGATCCGCTCGTCGCCGGACGTGCTTTCGATCACCAGTTCGCCGCCCTCATAGCTCTCGGGAGCGGCGAGGAAGAGGGTGACGGAGACATCGGTGCGCAGGCCACCCATCAGCGCATCGTCGACATGGCTGCCATAGGCATGGCCGGGCTCGTAGCGGCTGAACAGCAGGGGTGTCAGCGCCTTCGGTCGGACTGCAGCAGCGAAGACCTCATTGGCGAGGATGCGTTCGGCGAGCTTCTGGCGCAGGGCCTCGCTGCGCGTGCCCGGCGCCGCCTGCCGGTTGTTCTTGACCAGCTTGGCATTCCAGCCGGCGGAGCTGCGGCCGTCCTCGAACCGGACCGCGGCGAGCTCGGCGCGGGCCTCGTCGACTTCGGCAGGGCTGAGGACATTGCCGATGGGCAGGATCATGGCGGGACCTTCATGAGGGTGCGCTCATCATGCGGCGGCGGTGCAGACACTGTCCATCACCAGTGCCTTCAAAGTTCTGCCTAAGCTTCTTTAGAATCAATAAAATCAAGCTTTCAGCCGTAGCTCTTTCCTTGACTGCCCGGGAATTCAGGCTCATGCCGCTGCGAGGATTGGAAGGCCATTTGACGGGCCAGGTCGAACCGACCCGATGACAGGAGGCCGCGATGAAGACCACCAGCAAACTCTGGCTCGGTCTCGGTACCGTCGTCGTCGCGGGGGCCGGTCTTGCCGGCGCCGATCTTGGCCAGGTCGCCGCGGCGCCGGGCTTGCACCAGACCGATAGCATCCAGCTCGCGCAGCATGCGGCGGGCGGCCATGGCGCGTCGGCCAAGCCTGCCAAGGGGCAAGGTGGTGAAGGCGGAGAGGGCGGCGAAGGCGGAAAGGCCGAAGCGCTCGCTCCGAACCTGAAGTTCGCGCGCTCCATCGCCCTGATCCGCGGCCACCTTCTGGTTGGCGACGAACTGGTGCGCGCAGGCCGTTTCGGCGAGGCTCTGCCGCATTTCCTGCACCCGGCCGAGGAGATCTATGGCGGCATCAAGGGCGATCTGGCCACCTATAAGGTTCGCCCCTTCGAGGCGGCGCTGAAGGCGCTGGTGCAGACGGTCAAGGCCAAGAAGAAGGAGGCCTATGACGGCGCACTCAAGCAGGTGCAGGAGAGGCTCGCCGAGGCCGATGTGGCCTTACGTGCGGCCGAGCAGAACTGGCCGCGCTTCTCGGTCGAGACCGCGCTGGAGACGCTGAAGGTCGCTGCCGACGAGTACGGCAACGCGATCGAGAAGGGCCGCATCGCCAAGGCGGTGGAATACCAGGACTCGCGTGGCTTCGTCTGGCAGGCCGAGGCGATGATCGAGGCCGTCGCTGCTGACCTGCAAGCGAAGAACGCCGATGCGCTCAAGGAGGTGCGCGGCGCGTTCGCAGGGCTGAAGAAAGCCTGGCCGACTGCCGTCGCGCCGAAGAAGCCGGTCAAGGACGCCAGCGACGTCCTCTCCGACATCGCCCGCGTCGAGCTGCAGGCCGGGAACTTCCTGCGCTGAGGCGACAGGCCTTGGCCGCCGCCAGCCCGGTCGAAGTGAATCCGGCGCCATCGCTGCCCAAGGCGTTCCTTGCCGGCATGTTGGCGGCCGCGATAGCGTTGATCGGCGGCTCGCAGGCGCAGGAGCCGGCACCGGGAGCGGGCGAAGGCGCTCTGGCGGCCCTGCGAACGCTCTATCGCCGGCCGGACGGCGTGCCGTTTCCCGAAGCCAATCCGCCGACGCCGGCGAAGCTCGCGCTTGGCAAAAGGCTGTTTTCCGATCCCGCCTTGTCGCTGAACGGCGCGGTCGCCTGCACGACCTGCCATGATCCGGCACTTGGTTTCACGGATGGCGTGCCGATCGGCCGCGGCGTCGCTGGGAAGCCGCTCGTCCGGCACACCCCGCATCTGTGGAACCTCGCCTGGGGCGCCGCCTTTTTCTGGGACGGACGGGCCCGGACGCTCGAGGAGCAGGTGCGCGGGCCGATCGAGGACCCGCTCGAAATGGGCGAGAACCTGTCCCGTCTCGCCAGCAAGCTCGCGCGCGACCGCTCCTATCGCAAGGCCTTTGCCGAGGCGTTCCCCGAGCATCCGCGGATCGGCTCGGAGCAGATCGCAGCCGCGCTCGCGACCCATGTCCGCAGCCTGGTCTCGCCGAAAACGCGTTTCGACGCCTGGGCCGATGGCAACGAGGCGGCGCTGAACGCCGAGGAGAAGGCAGGGTTCGCGCTGTTCAACGGCAAGGCCGGTTGCAGCAATTGCCATTCCGGCTGGGCCTTCACTGATAGGGCTTTCCACGATATCGGTTTAGCCAGCAGCGATCTCGGGCGCGGCAAGGTGATCGACCTGCCGGCGGCCGATCATGCCTTCCAGACGCCGTCGCTGCGCGAGCTCGCCTGGACCGCGCCCTATATGCATGATGGCTCGCTGGCGACGCTCGATGCGGTGCTCGACCACTATGACCATGGCGTCGTCAGGCGCCCGAGCCTGTCGCCCGATCTTAAGCGCGTCACGTTGACCGAGCCGGAGCGGGCGGCGCTGCTCGCCTTTCTAGCGAGCTTGTCGAGCGAGAATCCGCCGGTGCCGGCGCCCCTGGTCGCGGCGGGACCGGCGGCTGCGCCGGCTGCGCGCGAGGGCACGGTGATCTCGCAGAAGGACAAGCTGTTCCGGCCCTCGGCCGTGCGCGTGCATGTCGGGCAGAGGCTGACGATCGTCAACGACGATGTCCGCACTCACAATGTCAGGCTCGATACCGGGCCGCAGAAGTTCAATTCCGGCGCGCAGGAGCCGGGCCAGTCGGTGACACTGCCCTTCGCGCGGCCGGGGCGCTACGAGCTCTATTGCGGCATCCACCCGGCGATGCGGCTCGACGTCTCGGTCGAGCGCTAGCGAAATTCGCCCGCGCGGACTGCAACTCAGCTCCTAGTTTCAACCGATTGAAAAAAGGCCGCAATCGGCGCATTGCTTAGGGGAGGCGGGGGAGCCGCCGGTCCCAAGGTATCATCATGCTCGACAAAGTCGTTCCGCCGCGCACGCTCAAGCTCAACGCCGCCGACAATGTCGCGGTTGCCGTCGATCCGATCGATATCGGCGTCAGCGCTGCCGGGGTCACCGCGCTGAAGCGTATTCCGCGCGGCCACAAGATCGCCTTGACCCGGATCGCCAAGGACGAGCCGATCCGCAAGTTCGGCCAGATCATCGGATTCGCCACGCTCGACATCCCGCCGGGGGAATGGGTGCATGAGCACAATACCGGCTTCCACGCCTTCGAGCGCGACTATGCCTATGCCGCCGAGGCGAAGCAGGAGCTGATCCTGCCGGTCGAGCAGCAGGCCACCTTCCAGGGCTTCCGCCGCAAGGACGGCCGCGCCGGCACGCGCAACTATGTCGGCATCCTGACCTCGGTGAACTGCTCGGCCTCGGCCGCGCGCTTCATGGCCGAAGAGGTCAAGCGCTCCGGCATCCTCGCCGACTATCCCAATGTCGACGGCGTGATCGCGCTGACCCACGGCACCGGCTGCGGCATCGACTACAACGGCGAGAGCTTCGAGGTGCTGAAGCGCACCACCTGGGGCTATGCCTGCAATCCGAACATGGCGGCGGTTCTGGTCGTCGGCCTCGGTTGCGAGGGCTTCCAGATCAAGCGGATGAAGGAGGCCTATGGCGTCGAGGAGAGCGACATCTTCCGCACCATGACGATCCAGGAGACCGGCGGCACGAAGAAGTCGGTCGCGGCCGGCGTCGAGGCGCTGAAGACGATGCTGCCGATCGCCAATCGCGTGTCGCGCGAGACGGTGCCGGCGTCCGAGCTGATGTTGGCGCTGCAATGCGGCGGCTCCGATGGCTACTCTGGCATCACCGCCAATCCGGCGCTGGGCGCCGCCGTCGACATCCTGGTCGAGCATGGCGGCACCGCGATCCTTTCCGAGACGCCGGAGATCTACGGCGCCGAGCATCTGCTCACCCGCCGCGCCGCCACCCGCGAGGTCGGCGAGAAGCTCGTCGGCATCATCAAGTGGTGGGAGGACTATACCGAGCGCGCCCGGATGAGCATGAACAACAACCCCTCGCCGGGGAACAAGGCGGGCGGGCTGACCACCATCCTGGAGAAATCGCTCGGCGCCGCCGCCAAGGGTGGCACCAAGACGTTGTCGGCAGTCTACCACTATGCCGAGCCGGTGCGCGACAAGGGCTTCGTCTACATGGACACGCCCGGCTACGATCCGGTTGCGGCGACCGGCCAGGTCGCGGGCGGCGCCAACATCCTCGCCTTCACCACCGGCCGCGGCTCGGCCTATGGCTGCAAGCCGACACCCTCGGTGAAGCTCGCCACCAACACGCCGATCTACGAGAAGATGATCGACGACATGGACATCAATTGCGGCGACGTGCTTGACGGCGTGAGCCTGGAAGAGAAGGGGCGCGAGATCTTCAATACGCTGCTGAAGATCGCCTCGGGCGAGCGCTCGAAGTCCGAGCAGCTCGGCTATGGCGACGCCGAGTTCGTGCCCTGGCAGATCGGCGCGACGATGTGAGGCGGGCCTCGGCGGCGACTGAGCCCTCTGTCGTCATGGTCGGGCTTGTCCCGACCATCCACGTCTTCGTTGGTCAAGACCTGAGTTCGAGACGTGGATGCTCGCCACAGGGGCGAGCATGACGGTTCGGACTATACGCTCACCAGCCTGAGCCGCGTGCCCCAGGGATCGGTGCTCTCGAAGCCGCGCGATACTGTCGTCGGCGCATAGCCGGCGCGGGTCATGCGTTCGCGTTGCGCTGCCAGCAGCGCCGGATCGGCGACCTCCAGCGAGAACCAGTCGAGGCCGGTCTGGGCCCGGTCGCGCGGCCCGGCGCCGGCGCTGTTCCAGGTGTTGAGCGCGACATGGTGATGGTAGCGGCCTGACGAGAGGAAGCTCGCCTTGTCCCGACGCGAGGTCGAATCGAGGCCGATCGCGTCGCGGTAGAAGCTCTCGGACTGCGCGATGTCGCCGACGCGCAGATGCATATGGCCGATGCGAAGCCCGGCGGGAGCCTCGCGATAGTCGCTGCGGCTGGTATCGGTCAGAGCGAGGATGCCGTCGACGTCGAGCCGGTGCGTGCCCATGACGACGCGCTCGCCTTCCCAGCGCCAGAGCCGCGGATCGCGGTCGGCATAGACCTCGATGCCGTTGCCCTCGGGATCGTCGAGATAGACCGCTTCGCTGACGCTGTGGTCGGCGAAACCGGTGAGCGGCGTCTGGTTGCGCGCGACATGGACGAGCCAGCGGGCAAGATCGTGCCGGGACGGCATCAGGAAAGCGGCGTGGAACAGGCCGGCGGCATTGCGCGACTCGAAAGCAGCCTGCGGCTGCGGTTCCATCCAGACCAGTGGCACGCCACCGGCGCCGAGGATGACGCCGTCGGCACTGGCCGAGATGACGCCGAGGCCGAGCACGGACTGGTAGTAGCGGCTCATCCTGTCGAGATCGCGTACGCGCAGGCCGATCGCGCCGCAGCGGATCGGCGTGCTGCCGGCAAAGCTAGATCCCGAGCCAGGGCTGGCTGGCCCCGGTCCCTCCGCCTGCGCGGCTGCGGCGGCCGCCATGGCGAGCGAACTGGTGCCGGCGAGCCGCAACAGGGTCCGCCTCGTCAATGCAATCGTCATCGTCACGCGTTCCGTCGCGGCGCATTGCCGCTGCGGCCGTGCAGAGCATTCTTCGCGGTGGGATGCATGTCACAAGCGCGCGAGGGGCAAAACCCGCTCAGGCGGTCGCAATGCAGCCGCGCCGGCTTTCGTCCGGTGCTTCAACGGATAAGAAAACGGATAATGCGTAACTTTCTGATGGTCACCTTGCCCCGTATCGCCCTCGGCCTGCTCTTCGTCGTCAGCGCGGCCGACGGCTTCTGGTTCCTCGCGACTGGCACGCACCTGATCCACCCGCCGGTGACGGAGCAGGGCCGCGCCTGGGAAACCTCGTTGCAGGAGGCGAAGTTCTTCCTGCCGCTCCTGAAGAGCGTGAACCTCGTCGGCGGTCTGCTGCTGCTGTTCAACTTGGCGCCGGCACTCGGCCTCGCCTTGATCGCGCCGGTGATGACGGTGATCGTACTGTTCCATGCCGAGCTCAATCCGCAAGGCATTCCGGTCGCGGCGATCGTCGCGGTCTGTGGTGCGCTGCTGGCCTTCGCCTATCGCGAGCGCTACGCGGCGCTGCTGCGCTGACGCATCCGGGCCTCACAGCTCGGAGGCGAAGCCCCATTGCGGGACATGGGCGGCGAGCTTGTCGAGCAGCCGCCCGAGCTGGGTCCGTTCCTCGCCGGAGAGGCAATCGAGCATCGCCGCTTCCCGGGCCTTGAGCGCCGGGATGTAGCGCTCGTAGAGGGCGCGGCCGTCCGGCGTCAGGAAGAGGAGCTGGCGGCGGCTGTCGGCCTTGTCGGGCTCGCGCCGGATCAGCTTTTTCTTCTCGAGCAGGATCACGGCGCGGCTGACGCTGGCCTTGAGATGGCCGGAGAACTCGCAGAATTCGCTGGCGGTGGCGCCGTCGCGCACGGTCAGGAAGATCAGGATGACGATCTCCGGCCGGGTCAGCCCGAACTCCATCTCGATCGCCCGGAAGGACGGCTCGCGATAGAAGTTCAGGATGTAGCCGATCTTGTAGGCCGTCGGGATCGCGGTGCCGTCGAGGATGGCGCGCCGCTGCCCGGCGTCGAGCTCGCCGCTCTCGTCTTGCGGAATTAGTCTCACATTAGACTTTTTTGTTGCGCGCGCCATGAGCCGGTCCTAGCATCCTCGCTAAGGAATGGCACGGTTTTGCCGTGCCGGGAGGAGGCGATGGACCAGGCTGGTGCCACAAGGCGGCAGGCGCTTTCGCGCGCGCCTGAGTGCTTCTATTCGGGCACGGACGCCCATCCGATCTATGTCGATCGGCTCGGGGCGGCCGAGGCGGGGCGTCTGCCGATCGTTCTCGTCCATGGTGGCGGCCATACCGGCGCCTGCTATCTCACGACTCCAGACGGGCGGCCGGGCTGGGCGGCGGCTTTCGCAGCTTCCGGCCGCGAGGTCTTCGTGCCGGACTGGCCGGGCCATGGCCGCTCGCCGATGCGGCCGGATTTCGCCACGCTGTCGAGCGTCGAGATCGCGACCAGCCTGCAGCGCCTGCTTGAGGAGATCGGGCCGGCGGTGCTGCTGGTGCATTCGGCCAGCGGGCCGATGGCCTGGTGGATCGCCGAGCAGAGCCCGCAGGCGGTCGCCGCCATCGTCGGCATCGCGCCCGGCGGGCCAGCTAACCTCCTGCCGGTGCTGCCCGACGACGCCAAGGCAGTCGCCAAGCTGAAGGACGATGAGAGCCTGGGCTGCCCGGTTCGGGTCGAGGAAGACAAGCCGCTCTTCATCCCGCCCGAGTTCATGCGGGCCTATTGGGCCAATTCCGGGCGCTTCCCGCAGCAGGCCTTCGAGGCCTATCGGCGCTCGATCGTGCCTGAGAGCGCCCGGCTGATGAACGAGCGCTTCAACATCGGCGGCAAGGGTTTGCGCATCGCCGATCCGGCGAACCTCGCCAAGCTGCCGATCCTGATCGTCACCGGCGACAGCGATCCGCGCCATCCGCGCGCGGTCGACGAGGCGACGGCCCGCTATCTCGGCGCCGAGTTCGTCTGGCTGCCGGAGCGCGGCATTGCGGGCAACGGCCATATGCCGATGTGCGAGGACAACAGCGACGAGATCGCGACCCTGATCGTCGCCTGGCTGGAGGCAAAGGGTCTTTGAAGCTCGAACCGGCGGCACTGCCGGACGATTAGCTCGGGAGGAAGTTTATGCGGTCGCTTCTCGCAGGCGGCGCCCTGATGGCGCTCGCCACTATGCCGGCGCTGGCCCAGGTTAGCGACGATGTCGTCAAGATCGGTGTGCTCACCGACATGGCCGGTGTCACCGCCGATATCGGCGGCAAGGGCTCGGTGATCGCAGCCGAGCTGGCGGTGAAGGAGTTTGGCGCCAGTGTGCTCGGCAAGCCGATCCAGATCGTTGCGGCCGACCACCAGCACAAGGCTGATCTCGGCACCTCGATCGCCCGGCAATGGTTCGATATCGAGAAGGTCGACGCCGTCGTCGATGTGCCCAATTCTGCGGTGGCGCTGGCGCTGCAATCGCTCGCCCGCGAGAAGAAGCGGATCGTGATGTATTCCGGCGCCGGCACCACGGCGCTGACCAATGAGCAGTGCTCGCCCTATGGCTTCCACTGGACCTACGACACCTATGGCGTCGCCCGCGGCACCGCCTCGGCGGTGGTCAAGGCCGGCGGCACATCCTGGTTCATGCTGGCCTCCGACTATGCCTTCGGCCATCAGCTCCAGAAGGACGCAACCGATGTGGTCGAGGCCAATGGCGGCAAGGTCGTCGGCGCGGTGCGCCATCCCCTGAACAATGCCGATTTCTCCTCCTTCCTGCTGCGGGCGCAGGCTTCCGGCGCCAAGGTGATCGGCATCGCCAATGCCGGCAACGACACCGTCAACGCGATCAAGCAGGCCGGCGAATTCGGGCTGGCGGAGCAGGGCCAGAATCTCGCGGCGCTGATCTTCTTCCTGCAGGACGTGCACAGTCTCGGCCTCAAGGCGACGCAGGGCACCTATCTCACCACCGCCTCCTATTGGGATCTCGACGAGCCCTCGCGTGCCTGGTCGAAGCAGTTCCTGGAGAAGGCAGGGATGATGCCGTCCATGCTCCATGCCGGCGTCTATGGCTCGGTCTTGCACTATCTCAAGGCGATCAAAGAGGCCGGCACCGACAATCCCGACAAGGTCGCGGCCGCAATGCGCGCCATGCCGATCAACGACGCCTTCACCAAGGACGCCCAGATCAGGGCCGATGGGCGGGTGCTGCGCGAGATGTATCTCGCCCGCGTCAAGAAGCCGGCGGATTCGAAGGGGCCGTGGGATTATTTCGAGATCGTGCGCAAGATCGCGCCGGAGGAGACGGTCTGGCCGCTGAGCGAGAGCAAGTGCCCGGCAGCGAAGGGGTAACGCGCCGGCCCGCCTGAGCCGGTCAGAGCGGCATCAGGCTCTTCAGCCAGCGCGTGCGTTCTGCGGTGACGCTCATCAGGCAGCTCTGGTCGGTGAGCGAGGCCATGGTGCCACGATCGCCGAGCCGGCTCATGAAAGAGCAGCTCGAATCGCGATAGGCGAGCCAGCTGCGCTGAGTGTCGCGCAGGAGGCTGCGCTGCTCCGGTGAGAGTTCCTTGGATGCTTCCCGATAGGCGGCGTTCAGGGCGGCGTCGAGCTTGTCATATTCGGCGTTCCCGCAGTCCAGCATGTCCGCCGTCACGCCACCGGACTTGTCCATGCAGGTCTTGTAGGCGGCCGAATAGGATTCCTCCTGCTTGGGCTCCTCGGCGCGAGTTAGCGCTGGCATCGCGGCGAGGGTGCTCGCGAGCATCAAGGTCCGGAAGGCTGCGGTGAAACAAGGTTTCGCCATATCGCGCCTCTCGATCATGTCAGAGCAAAACCCTTCAGCCGCTCGCTGAGCGCCGCGATGCGCTCGGCCGCGACATTGGCGATGGCGATGCGCAAATGCTGCTCCTGGCCGGGGCCGAAATAGGGGCCGGGCAGGGCCAGCACGCCGCGTTCCTGCACCAGCCGGCGGACGACCTCCGCCGCCGGCACGCCCTCGAAGGGGTGGGCGACATAAGCGAAGTAGGCGCCGGCGGCGAGGACGTTCCAGCCGTTGAGTGGCGCGATCGCCTGGCGGAAGAGCGCGGCGCGGGAATTCATCTCGGCGCGGTTGCCCTCGCGCCAGACGCGGATGCCGTCGATGCCCCAGGCGACGGCACTCTGGCCGGCGCGGACCGGGCTGATCTGGACGCAGTCGAGCACCTTGCCGATCTGCGCGAGCGCCGCCTCGCCAGCGGTGATCGCGCCGAGGCGCCAGCCAGGCACGGCATAGGCCTTGGAGAAGCTGTAGAGGCCGATCAGCGAATCCTGCCAATCGCTTGCGGCGAAGAGCTCATGCGGGCTGTCCAGCCCTTCGGGCAGGAAGTCGCGATAGGTCTCGTCGAGCACCAGCCAGATCTTGCGCTTGCGGCAAAGTTCGGCGAAGGCGGCGATGGTCGCGGGCGGATAGACCGCGCCGGTCGGGTTGTTCGGCGTCACCAGCACGATGGCGCGGGTGCGCGCGTCGATCAGCGCCTCGGCGGCTTCGGCATCCGGCACGAAACCGCGCTGCGGGTCGCAAGGCAGCGGACGCGGCTCGACGCCGAGCATGTTCAGCGTCATCTCGTGGTTGAAATACCAGGGCGTCGGCAGCAGCACATTGTCGCCGGCGCGGGCGAGCGCCATCATCACGGTGACATAGGCCTGGTTGCAGCCGGCGGTGATCGCGATCTCCTGCGGCCGGATCGTGCCGCCATAGAAGGCGCTGCTCTCTGCGGCATAGGCCTCGCGCAGGATATCGTCGCCGGTGATCGGCCCATAGCGCGTGCTCTCGGGCGTGGCTGCGGCCTCGGCGAGGCGTTCCAGCAGGGCTGCGGGCGGCGGCGAGCCCGGTACCGCCTGCGACAGGTCGATCAACGGGCCGGCGCCGCCGGCATAGCCGCGGGCCCAGGCCTTGGCTTCGGGGATCGGCGGGGTCGCGGTGTCGATGAGATCGGGATTGAGCGGGGCGGAAGAGGGCGCAGTCATGGCTGAGCTTTGCGGCGCGCTTCTCGCGGCGTCAACGGCTTGCGCAACCTGTTCTCTCCCCCCTTGTGGGGGAGAGCTAGAGAGGGGGGTGTGCCACCCTCGACAAAGGTCGAGCTTGGCTCCGCAAGGACTGCGGGTGCGATACCCCCTCCCAACCCTCCCCCACAAGGGGGGAGGGCTTGCGCCCGCCATGCTAGGCCGAACTCGCAGCAGGCTTGGACCCGAGCCCATCGACCGCCATATTCGAACCGGAACAAGGCGAGGCTGACCGGATGGACGACGAGACCCAGGACGCGATCGAGGAATTGCACGCCATGCTCGACCGCGCCCGGGTGATCGTGCCGTTCACCGGGGCCGGGATCTCGACCGAATCGGGCGTGCCGGATTTCCGCACGCCCGGCTCGCCCTGGATGAGCAACAAGCCGATCCCGTTCGATGTCTTCCTCGCCAGCCGCGAGGCGCGGGTCGAGGCCTGGCGGCGTAAGTTCGCGATGGACGATCATTATCGCGATGCCAGGCCTAATCGCGGCCACCGGGCGCTGGCGACTTTGGTGGCGGAAGGGCGCTCGCCCGGCGTGATCACCCAGAACATCGACGGCCTGCACCAGGCCTCGGGCATCGCCGAGGACATGGTGATCGAGCTCCATGGCAATGGCACCTACGCCACCTGCCTGACTTGCGGCTGGCGGCACGAGCTGGCGGCGATCCGGGCGCAGTTCGAGGTCAGCGGCGAGCCGGCTTCCTGCATGATGTGCGCCGGCGTGGTGAAAACGGCGACGATCTCCTTCGGCCAGCAGATGCCGCAGCAGCCGATGCTGCGGGCACATGAGCTGACCATGTCGGCCGATCTCTATCTGGTCGCCGGCTCCTCGCTCGTCGTCTTCCCGGCCGCGACCTTTCCGGTGATCGCCAAGCGCAACGGCGCCAAGCTGGTCATCCTCAACCGCGAGCCGACCGATCTCGATGCGATCGCCGATCTCGTCGTGCGCAGCGAGATCGGCCCGGCATTGGCGCGATTGGCGAATTGATCAGTCGCGCGAGGCGAGGGCCAGTCGCACAGCCAGCCCGCCGAAGACGACGCCGAGGATGCGCTGGGGCCAGAGGGCCAGATGCGGGCGATTGGCGATGGCGCGGCCGAGGCGGCTCGCCGTCAGGATGACGATGCCGTTGGCGACCAGCCCCATGACATTGAGGATCGAGGCCAGCACCACGACCTGGAGCAGCAGCGAGCCGGCCTCGGGCTTCAGGAACTGCGGCAGCAGCGCCAGCATGAACAGTGCCATCTTCGGATTGAGCAGGTTGGTCAGCAGGCCCTGCAGGAAGATCTGGCGCAGCGGGAAGCGCGCGGCATCCGCCGTCGGCGCAAAGAGCGTCGCGGGCGATCGCAGGGTCTTCCAGGCGAGCCAGGCCAGATAGGCGGCGCCGGCCCAGCGCAAGGCATCATAGGCGGCGGGGACGAGCAGGAAGAGCTGCGACAGGCCATAGGCGGCGGCGAGCGCCTGGAGATAGCTGCCGGTCGCGATGCCGGCATAGGTCATGAAGCCGGCGACGCGGCCTTGGCTCATGCTGCGCGAGGCGATCAGCAGCATGTCCGGGCCGGGTGTCGCGGTCAGCACGGCGCAGGCGGCGGTGAACAGAGCGAGCGTGGTGACGTCGAGCATGGCGGTGTCCTTCAGGCCAGCGGCTTGGCGAAGCGTTCGAAGGCGTCCCTGGTCGGCGTGGTGCCGGCGCCGGGCTGTTCCGGCCTGCGAAAACAGCCATCGGCGACAGTGGCCGGTTCCGCGAAGGCGTCCTTGATCCAGGGGATGTATTCGAGGATCGGCGTTGCGGGGTGCCAGTAGCCGAGATGGACGTGGACCTGGCTCATCTCGCCGGCATGGGGCGCGACCGGGAGGCGATGGGCGAGCGCCAGCTCCGCCACCTGGATGTATTCGGTGATACCACCGAGGCGGGTGACGTCGGGCTGGACATAGTGGATCGCGCCGGCCTGCACGAAGGCGCGGAAGGCGTCGACCGTATAGAGCTGCTCGCCGAGCGCGACCGGGATCGAGGTCGAGCGGGCGAGCTCGGCATGCGAGCCGATATCGTCGTACCAGAGCGGCTCCTCGAACCAGAACAGGTCCAGTGCTTCGGCGCGGGCACAGAAGCGCTTGCAGGTCGGCAGGTCCCATTTGCCGTTGCCGTCGATCGCCATGCTGACATGGTCGCCGATGGCGCGGCGGACCGCTTCGAGCCGGCCGATATCGGTCATCGGATCGGCATGGCCGACCTTGATCTTGATGCGGTGGAAGCCGTCGCGCTCGACCGCCATGCGCGCGCCCTCGACCAGCTCGTCCTTCGGGATCGAGAGCCAGCCGATATCGGTGTTATAGGCTTCGAGCTTCAGCTTGCTGGCGCCGCCGAGCAGATGCCAGAGCGGCACGCCCGCCTTCTTGGCCTTGAGGTCCCAGAGGGCGACGTCTACGGCCGCGAGCGCCAGCTGGGTGATGCCGGCGCGGCCGACCCATTGCAAAGCGGGGTGGCGGGCAAGCTTCAGCCAGAGCCGCGAATGCTCGGAGGCGTCCTCGCCGGCGAGCAACGGCGCATAGCAGTCGCGAATGCAGGCGGTGATCAGCCGGTCGGAAGGCAGATCGGCATGGGTGCCGGTGAAGCCGTAACCGGTCAGACCGTCTTCGGAGACTATCTTCGTGCCGACCACGCCCCAATGGCTGATCCGATGAGTCGAGTCGGCGATCGAACCGCCGGTGACCGGGATATGGAGGATGAACGGCTCGATACGGGTAATGCGCATGGCTGGCCTCCGACTCTTGGGCGGATCATCGGCCTGATGCGCGGGAGCGACAAGGCGCAGCTTTTATCGGCCTTAACGCGCTCTGCGCATGCTGGATGATGTGGATGAGCCGGATGCGGCTGTTTCCCGACTCCGCCTGGGTGCTATCGTGACGTCACGAATCACGTTTCGCGGCGGAGATGAGCGGGACATGTCCGACGAATACGGCGACGGAGGCAGGCCACCGGTCGGTCCGCTGCAATCGCTCAACCGGATCGTGCGATTGGACGGGCCTGAGACGATTGCCGAGCAGGTGGTCGAGATCACCGGTCACGTCAAATGGTTCGACGTGAGCAAGGGCTACGGCTTCGTCGTGCCGCAGGATGGCGGCAGTGACGTCCTCGTCCACGTCACGACCCTGAAGCGCGACGGGTTCCACGCCATTGCCGAAGGCGCGCGCATCGTGCTTGAGGCGGTCGCCAAGGCCCGCGGCCGCCAGGCCGTCCGCGTGCTCTCGATTGACACCTCCGCTGCCCGCCACCCGGCCGAGATGCCGATGCCGCGTACCAATGCGACGGTCACGCCGACCAGCGGGCTCGAGCGCATGGTGGTGAAGTGGTTCAACCGGCTGCGTGGCTTCGGCTTCGTCTCTGCCGGCGAGGGCGCGCCCGACATCTTCGTCCATATGGAGACGCTGCGTCGCTATGGCATCGTCGAGCTGATCCCGGGGCAGACCGTGCTGGTACGCTATGGGCCTGGACCGAAAGGGCTGATGGCGGCCGAAGTCCGGCTGGAACAGGGCGGGCCTCCGAGTTCGCACTGAAGAATAATGTTCTTCGAAAGGGCGCCCTCGGGCGCCTTTTTTATTGTGTCATGGCTGGTTGCGGAGAATGGCTCAGGCAATTCACGTGAAGTGGCGTGAATTGACAATTTTGCCGTTGAATTGTGCGTAATGCACATTATAGAGGCGATCCGATACTGATAAGCGAGCACGCTTCGCCCAGCCGAACGGCTGGCGGGACGGGCTCCGGAGAGCCGGCCGTGAAGCTGTTCCATCCGATCCTTGCGGGCGCGACGCTGACCGAGCGCGCTGCCGCTTGTGCCGGCGTCTTTGCCGCGATCGCGCTCACCGCTGCGGCCGGATATGTCTTCCCGACGAATTCGCCGCTGGTCGTCGCGCCGATCGGTGCTTCGGCTGTGCTGGTCTTCGTGGTTCCGGCGAGCCCGCTGGCGCAGCCCTGGCCGGTGATCGGCGGCAATGTCATCTCGGCCCTGGTCGGATTTGCTGTCGGTTGGGCCGTGCCGGACCTGACCATCGCCGCGGCGCTGGCCGTGGCGCTCGCCATCGCGACCATGTCGCTGACGCGTTCGCTGCATCCGCCTGGTGGGGCGGTCGCGCTCACGGCCGTGCTCGGTGGCCCGGCCGTGACGAAATGGGGGCTGATGTTCCCCTTCGTGCCGATCGGGCTGTGCTCGCTGTCGCTGG
Organism: Allobosea sp. NPDC003192; assembly: GCF_050275675.1. Classification (NCBI taxonomy): domain Bacteria; kingdom Pseudomonadati; phylum Pseudomonadota; class Alphaproteobacteria; order Hyphomicrobiales; family Alloboseaceae; genus Allobosea; species Allobosea sp. NPDC003192. Next base: position 535,376 of record NZ_JBNNPK010000001.1, on the reverse strand, counting down.
TCGCGCTCGGTGTCGCCTTCCACGCCCTGACGCGGCGCAGCTATCCGCATCGGCCGCCGCAGGCCGGCACCGTCATCCCGCAAGCTGCGCTGCCGGCGATGTTCAGCGCGCCCGATATCGACGAGGCGCTGGCGCAGATGGGCGATTCCTTCGACATCGCCCGCGAGGATCTCGACCGGCTGCTGCAATATGCCGAGGCGAGTGCGATGCGCCGGCAGGCCCGCAGTTCATGACCTCAGCCGTTTCTGAACCGAAACGGCGAATTTGAACGAATAGATTTCACCCGACCTGAAGGACCCGTGGCTAGGGTGGCCTCGTTATGAGGACATGCCGATTGCCGTGCTGCTGATCACCGATCGTCCCGAGCAGAGCGTGAAGCTCGAGCGGCTCCTGTCGCTATGGGGCCCTTGCGACGTCGTCGACCTGCACCGCCCGATGAAGGGCGGGCAGGCGCCGAGCCGGCTGCTCGTCAGCGATGTCGACCTGTCGAACCGCGGCGCGGTGGAGGCAGTGCGCGACCGGCTGGCGGAGCACAGGCGCAAGGGCATGCCCTTGCTCTGCCTGCTGCGTGACCGGTCAGCGCGCTTGGCCACCCAGGCGAACGCGATCGGCGCCAGCGCAATCCTGCCGGCCGACCTTCCGACAAAGGCCCTGCTCGACGAGATCGGCCGCATCCTTGATCCGGGCGGGATGAGGCCGATGCAGCGCCAGTTCATGGCCGCCTCCGCCGCTGTGGCCGACCTGCTCACGGCCGCCTCCGAGGGCGGTCCCTTGCCGGTGACGGCAGTCGAGGGCAGCGTCGAGGCGATCAACCGCGCGGCTGACGATCGCGATCTCGGCGCCTGGCTCGACATGGTTTGGAACCATGACGATGCGACCTATCAGCATTGCCTGCTGGTTGCAGGCCTCGCCGCCGCCTTCGCCCATGCGCTCGGCTTTCCGGAAAGCGCCCGCAAGCTGGTCACCAGCGCGGCCGTGTTGCACGACATCGGCAAGGCGCGGGTGCCGCTCGCTATCCTGCACAAATCCGGCAAGCTGACGGTGGAAGAGTTCGAGATCCTCCGTGAGCACCCGCAGACCGGCTACGAGATGCTGCTGCGGCAAGGCGCCTTCGCCCGCGAGGTCGTCGAGGCGGCGCGCAGCCATCACGAATATCTCGACGGTTCTGGCTATCCGCAGGGGCTGAAGGCGAACGAGATCCCGGATATCGTCCGGATGATCACGATCTGCGACATCTATGCGGCGCTGATCGAGCGGCGCTCCTACAAGGCGCCGATGGCGCCCGATGAGGCTTTTGCCGTGTTGGTCGCAATGGGCCCCAAGCTCGATGCCGACCTGCTGCGCGCCTTCAGGGCCGTGGTGCTGCCGGGCTGACGCGGCTTGCGTTAGAGCGCGAAGGACGTCCCACAGCCGCAGGAACTGGTGGCGTTCGGATTGATGATCCTGAAGGACTGGCCGACGAGATCGTCGACGAAATCGATGGTCGAGCCCTGGAGCAGTTCAACCGAGGTCTCGTCGATCAGGACGGTCGCGCCGTCGCGCTCGATCACGAGGTCGTCCGGCGCCTTTTCACGATCGATGTCGAAGACGTATTGGAATCCCGAGCAGCCGCCGCCCTCGACGCTGACACGCAGCATCGCGCCTGGAGCCTCGTTCGCCATCACCGCGACGATACGGTTCGCCGCCTTGTCGGTCAGCGAGATCGTGTGCGGATTGGCTTCGATTGCCGTGCTCATGCGCAGAACATCCTTGCTCCTGCCTCGATTGCAAAGGTAATGGCGCAGGCGCATCGCTTCAAGCCGCGCCTCCTGACGGGGCTGCCATGCCGCATGCACACGATACCGCTTCCGCCGTGGCCCGCGAGCCCGGCGACCGCTGGCGCGCTCCCTACGCCTGCCGGACCGCGACGAGTCGCGGCCGGCTGGTCGCGGAACCCGGCTCGGCGACGCGCAATCCGTTCCAGCGTGATCGCGACCGCATCATTCACTCCACCGCCTTCCGCCGGCTGAAGCACAAGACCCAGGTCTTCGTCTCGCATGAGGGCGACCATTTCCGTACCCGCCTGACCCATACGATCGAGGTGGCGCAGATTGCGCGTGCACTCGCCCGAGCGCTCGGGCTCGACGAGGACCTCGCCGAGGCGCTGGCGCTGGCACATGATTTCGGCCACACGCCGTTTGGCCATACCGGCGAGGATGCGCTCGACGAATGCATGGCCGGCTTCGGCGGCTTCGACCACAATGCCCAGACGCTCAGGATCGTCACCCGGCTGGAGCGGCGCTATGCCGGCTTCGACGGACTCAACCTGACCTGGGAGACGCTGGAGGGGCTGGTCAAGCACAACGGCCCGCTGCTGGGTGCCGATGGCATGCCGACCGAGCGCTATGCGAAGACGGGCATCCCGGTCGCGATCCTCGAATATCAGGAGAAGCAGGATCTCTGGCTCGGTAGCCATGCCTCGGCCGAGGCGCAGGTCGCCGCGCTCGCCGATGACATCGCCTACAATGCCCACGACATCGACGACGGCCTGCGGGCCGGGTTGTTCGAGCTCGCCGAACTGCGCGCGGTGCCGTTTCTGGGCGAGCTGCTCGACGAGATCGACGCCCTGCATCCCGGACTTGAACGCTCGCGCGCCACCAACGAACTGGTGCGCCGGGTGATCACCCGCTTCGTCGAGGACGTGATCGCTGAATCCGAGGCGCGAATCGTGGCGCTGGCCCCTGGCGATGCCGATGCGATCAGGCGGGCAGGGGCGCCGGTCGTCGCCTTTTCGCCGACGATCGTTGCGGCCGACCAGGCGATCAAGGGCTTCCTCTATCCGAACATGTACCGGCATCCGCGCATCGGCGTGATCCGAAAGGAGGCGGCAGATGTCGTCCGCGACCTGTTCGTGCGTTTCACGGCGCAGCCGCAGGCCATGCCGGCGGAGTGGGCGGCCGGGTGCGATGAGCTGGACGAGGCGCGTCTGGCGCGCCGGGTTTCCGACTATATCGCCGGCATGACCGATTCCTACGCGCTCGACGAGCACCGGCGCCTGTTTGACGCCACCCCGTCGCTGCGATAGGGCCGGGCCGCTTCTGAAAATCCGAAAGACGCTTTCCCAAGATATTGCTGGTCGCCATGAACATTTTCGAGACTTTCTCCGCACGCCTCGCCACCGTCCTGACCGGGCTGGCTGAAGCCGGCCGCATTCCCTCCGGGCTGTCGCTGGCGCGCGTCGTGGTCGAGCCGACCAAGGACCCGGCCCATGGCGATCTCGCCATCAACGCTGCCATGGTGCTGGCCAAGGAGGCCGGCATGGCGCCGCGCGCGCTCGCCGAGCTGATCGTCGCCGAGCTCGCCAGGGACGGCGATGTGCTCAAGGCCGAGATCGCCGGGCCCGGTTTCATCAATCTGACGCTGCAACCCGCTGTTTTCACTGCAGTTCTGAAAGCCGCCGTGCTGGCCGGCACCGAGCATGGCCGTGGCGCGCCGAAGGGCGAGCCGAAGGTCAATGTCGAATACGTCTCGGCCAATCCGACAGGGCCGATGCATGTCGGCCATGGCCGTGGCGCTGTGTTCGGCGACGCGCTGGCGAGCCTGCTCGCCTTTGCCGGGCACGACGTCACCCGCGAATACTACATCAACGATGCCGGCGCTCAGGTCGATGTGCTCGCCCGCTCCGCCTTCCTGCGCTATCGTGAGGCGCTGGGTGAGGATATCGGCGAGATTCCCGAGGGGCTCTATCCCGGTGACTATCTGGTCTCGGTCGGGCAGGCGCTCGCCGAGCAATATGGTCCCTCGCTGCGCGACAAGCCGGAGTGGGAATGGCTGCCGCTGGTGCGCCAGGCGGCTATCGACGGGATGATGGCGATGATCCGCGACGATCTCGCCGCCCTCGGGGTCGTCCATGACCTGTTCTTCTCGGAGCGCTCGCTGCAGGGCCGGGACGGCAATTCCAACGCCGTCCACCAGACGATCGAGGATCTGCGCTCCCGCGACCTGGTCTATGAGGGTCGGCTGCCGCCTCCCAAGGGCCAGAAGGACGAGGACTGGGAGGATCGCGAGCAGACCCTGTTCCGCGCCACCAAGTTCGGCGACGACGTCGACCGGCCGCTGCTGAAGTCGGATGGCAGTTACACCTATTTCGCCAACGACATCGCCTATCACCGTTCGAAGTTCGCGCGCGGCTTCGCCGAGATGATCGACGTCTGGGGCGCCGACCATGGCGGCTACGTCAAGCGCATGCAGGCGGCCGTGAAGGCGGTGACGAACGGGCAGGGCGCGCTCGACGTCAAGCTCTGCCAATTGGTCAGGCTGCTGCGCAATGGCGAGCAGGTCCGGATGTCGAAGCGCTCCGGCGATTTCGTGACGCTGCGCGAGGTCATCGACGAGGTCGGCCGCGATGCGGTGCGCTTCATGATGATCTTCCGCAAGAACGACGCGACGCTCGATTTCGATCTCGCCAGGGTGGTGGAGCAGTCGAAGGACAATCCCGTCTTCTACGTCCAGTACGCGCATGCGCGCTGTGCCTCGATTTTCCGGCAGGCGGCCGAGGCCTTCCCGGACCTGGACCTGTCGCCGCAGGCGCTGGCTGAGGCCGACCTTGGCCTGCTGACTGATGAGTCGGAGATCGGCATCGTCAAGATGATTGCCGCCTATCCGAGGATGATCGACGCCGCCGCTTCGTCACACGAGCCCCATCGTGTCGCCTTCTTCGTCCACGATCTGGCAAGCGCCTTCCACTCGCTGTGGAACAAGGGCAAAGACTCGCCGCAATTACGGTTCGTTAATCAAACTGATCGAAAGTCGACCTCGGCAAGATTGGCGTTCGTGCATGCGGTACGCAGCGTCCTTGCTTCCGGTCTGGCGGTCGTTGGGGTGACGGCGCCGGAGGAGATGCGCTGACGGGATCCATCCCGGCGCATCGGGTGCTTTGCGGATCAGGACGATCCGGCCAGCGCCCGCCGGGTCCGATACGAAGGCGGCGTTGGCCGGCATGCTGGAAAGCGGGTCGGCTAGAGCTTTCGTCAGATTGACCGCGCTGTGGCGGCGTCCTTTGATGGATGGCGGCATGCGCTGGAATGGATCATGTCATGAGCGAGCCAGCTAGAAACCGTTTCGCCCTCGATCTCGACGATCTGGAGCGTCAGCTGCGCGGAGCGGCCCAGCCGCAGAAGCCGGGTACGGCTTCCGATCCGCTGATGGAGCTGACCCGTCTCGTCGGGCAGGACGATCCGCTGAAGGAGCTCTTCGCCGGCCGCCCGGCCGAGCCGGCGCGTTCCGCCGCTCCGGCGACTCCCCAGCCCGCCTCCTGGGCTCGTACCGAGCCGAGCTTCCAGCCGACGCTGGTCACTGCGCCGCCGGTTCCATCTGCTCCGCCGCCGGCCGATGTGCGCGGCGCGCTCGACGAGTTCGAGGCGCTGCTGCGCCGCACCGAGCCGGTGAAGGCCGCGCCGCAGCCGGTCGCGCCGGCGCCCGCTGCGCCGGTGCACGACCATGACGAGCCGGAGCCGCTACCGGTGCGGGCACAACCCTATGCGATGCAGCAGGAGGGACCGCATCCTTACGTCCCCGAGCAGCCGCGCGATCTCGACGAGGCGGCTGGGCAGGTCCACGCCTACGCTCCGCAGCCGGTGCAGGGTTACCCTCAGGCCGCAGCGGATTATGACGCGCAGCCCCAGGACGACGAGCACGAGTATCGTGACTTCCGCCGCTCGCGTTCGCGCAAGGGCATGCTGACGGCGGCGGCGCTGGTCGTCGTGGCGGTTGGCGGCGTCAGCGCCGCGATGGTCTTCCGCAATGGTCGCCCGGCCGGCGTCAACGGTCAGCCGCCGGTGATCACGGCCGATAATGGTCCGTCCAAGGTCGCTCCGGTCAATCCGGGCGGCGCCGAAATCCCGAACCAGAACAAGCAGATCTACGAGCGCAGCGGCGATGCTACCGCGGACAAGACCAAGGTGGTCAGCCGCGAGGAGCAGCCGGTCGACGTGCAGCAGGCTGCGCGCTCCATGGCGCCGCGCCCGACTCAAAGCTCGAACGGCGCGATCACGCCGACCGATACCGCCGCCGCCAGCCTTGCTCCGACCGAGCCCGGCCTGGTGCCGATCCCGGCTGTGCCGGGCCTCGGCGAGCCGCGCAAGGTCCGCACGGTCGCGATCCGTCCCGACGGCACGCCGGCTCCCGCCAACGCCGCAGCCACGAATGGCGCCGGGCAAGGCATCGTGACCGGCTCTGCCCCGTCGAACCGCCCGGCCTCGGCAACGCCGGCACCGGCTGCGCAGGTCCAGGCCGCCCCGCGTCCGCAGCAGCCCGGTGCGACGCCGGCCACGGCGCCGAAAACGCAGGAGCGCGCCGCCGCCCCGGCGACTCCGCCGGCTGCCCAGACGCCGCCTGCCAATACCCGCACCGCCGCGCTTGCACCGCAGCAGCAGACGCAGGCGGCCGCCCCGGCGGCAGCCGGTCCACGGACCGATCCCAATGGCGGCTTTGCCGTGCAGCTCGGTGCACCGGGCAGCGAGGCCGAGGCGCGCGCCACCTTCGCGGCGCTGCAGCGCAAATATCCTGACCAGCTCTCCGGTCAGAGCCCGATCATCCGCAAGACCGAGCTCGCCGGCGGCAAGACCGTCTATCGCCTGCGCGTCGGACCGTATGCCCGCGAGGATGCGAGCTCGATGTGCACGGCGCTGCAGGCTGCCGGCGGCCAGTGCTTCATCGCCAAGAACTGATCGCCCGCAAGCGGCGCCAGGGCTCCTCAGCCGATAAGAACCGACGCCGGCCGCGGAAAACGCGGCCGGCGTTTTCTTTGAGCTCATGCGGATAGTGTTCGGGCGATCCGACTGCCTTTCGCTTGCTCCGGGCTCCGCTGGCGAGGCAGGCTGGACGCCGTCTCCAGCGATGCGGGCCTCCAGTGCATGTCTTCCGATCCGACCAACGAACCGCGCTTCCTCAGCTGCGAGGGGTTCGCGCCAGAAGCGGTGCCATATGGTGCGGTTGCGGTCATCGGCATTCCGGCCGCGACGCCCTATCCGTCCGGCCGGGCCCATAGCGAATCGGCACCGGTCGCCATCCGCCGCGCCAGCGCTGGCCAAGTGGCCAAGCTCACGCATTACGATTTCGATCTCGGCGGGCCGCTGCTTCCTGATGGTCGGCGGTTCGTCGATTGCGGCAACCTCGCTTTCGATCCCACCGATCTGCCCGGCAATCGCGCGCGAATCGCGGCGGCCTATGAGGCGCTGCTGGCGCGGGGCGCCGCGCCGCTGCTGCTCGGCGGTGACGACAGCGTCCAGATTCCGGCGCTCGGGGCCCTGGCGGCGCGCGGCGAGGTCACGATCCTGCAGGTCGATGCCCATATCGACTGGCGCGAGGAGGTCGAGGGCGAGCGCTTCGGCCTGTCGAGCACGATGCGGCGGGCCTCGGAGCTCGACGGCGTCAAGACGATCGTGCAGGTCGGCGCGCGCGGTACCGGTAGCGCCCGGCCTTCGGACGTAGCGGAAGCCAGGGCCGCTGGAGCGCAATTGATCGATATGAGCATCCTGCGGGCGAGGGGGATGGCGCCGGCGATCGAGGCCGTTCCGCCGGGCCGGCCGGTGGTGGTCTGCTTCGATGTCGACGGTTTCGATCCCTCAGTCGTGCCCGCCGTGCTTGGCCGCACGCCCGGCGGGCTGGGCTTCGGCGAGGTCGTCACGCTGCTGAACGGCGTCGCCGAGCGGGCGCCGATCGTCGGCTTCAATATCGTGGAATTCGTGCCGGAGGCCGACATCGACGGCCTCGGTACCCGCACGGTCTGCCGGCTGGCCATGCTGGGCGCCGGCCTCCTGGCTCGCAGCGCGGGCGGCTGAACCACATCCCCATGCCGCTGTGCAAGAATCCAGGATTGCTCCCGCGATCCGGACATGCGCGCGTTGCGGCGCCGTGGCTGGAGCGTGGTCTGCGCGTGCTCTAGCTTCGCCCCCGAATCCGCGGCCCAATCCGATCTGACAATGCGGAAGGCCCGCAAGTGAGAGGAACCACCATGGACCGCCGCAAGCTTCTCAAGACCTCGGCCGCCGGGGCCGCCGCCGCGACCATCGCCGCGCCGGCGATCGCGCAGACCAATCCGAAGATCAACTGGCGCCTGACCTCGAGCTATCCGAAGAGCCTCGACACCTTGTTCGGCATCTCGACGCAGGTCGCCAAGCGCGTCGCCGAGGCGACCGACGGCAATTTCCAGATCCAGACCTTCGCCGCGGGCGAGATCGTTCCGGCGCTGCAGGCGCTCGACGCCGTGCAGAACGGCACGGTCGAATGCAGCCACACGCTGGCGAGCTTCTATATCGGCAAGGACACCGCCTTCGCCTTCGAGACCTCGCTGCCCTTCGGGCTCAACACCCGCCAACAGAACGCCTGGCTCTATCAGGGTGGCGGGCTCGAGCTCTGCCGCGACCTGATGAAGAAGTTCGGCGTCCACACCATTCCCTCGGGCAACACCGGCGCCCAGATGGGCGGCTGGTTCCGCAAGGAGATCAAGAGCGCCTCCGATCTCCAGGGGCTGAAGTTCCGCATCGCCGGCCTCGGCGGCCAGATCATGTCGAAGCTCGGCGTGGTCCCGCAGACGCTCGGCGGCGGCGACATCTATCCGGCGCTGGAGCGCGGCACGATCGATGCGGCCGAGTTTTCCGGCCCCTATGACGACGAGAAGCTCGGCTTCGTGAAGGTAGCGAAGTACTACTACTATCCCGGCTTCTGGGAAGGCTGCGCCAATGTCAGCTTCATCGCCAACCAGGAGAAGTGGAACGGGCTGCCGGCGCATTACCGCGCCATCGTCGAAGCCGCTTGCGCCGAGGCGAACGCGCTGTGCATGGCGAAATACGACCATGGCAATCCCGATGCGCTGCTGCGCCTGATCGCAGCCGGCGCGGAACTCCGCGCCTTCCCGCAGGACGTGATGCAGGCTGCTTTCAAGGAGGCCTTCGCGCTCTATGCCGACCAGGCGGCGAAGAATCCGAATTTCAAGACGCTGTGGGATTCCTTCCTGCCGTACTGGAAGAAGGAGCAGCTCTGGTTCCGCGTCGCCGAACTGCCGTTCGACGCCTTCAACGCGCAGGCCTCGCAGTCGCTGCGGTAGGTGCCGCCATGCTCGGGCTTGACCCGAGCATCTCAGGCCGGAGGAGGCTCCTGGTGGCGCTTTCTCGTCATGAGATTCTCGGGTCTGCGCTGCGCTCCGCCCGAGAATGACGCAATGCGGCCCGCCCCCGAATCGGCGATAACGGCGCCATGACTTCGCGCGCCTTCATCGCCGGTTGCCTCGGCACGAGCCTTACCCCCGACGAGCGGGCCTTCTTCCGCGACGCGCGGCCCTGGGGCTTCATCCTGTTCAAGCGCAATACGCAGGATCCGGCGCAAGTGGCTGCGCTGACGGCGCAGATGCGCGATTGCGTCGGCTGGCAGGCGCCGATCCTGATCGACCAGGAGGGCGGCCGGGTCCAGCGCATGGGGCCGCCGCACTGGCCGCCCTATCCGCCGGCGCTGGCCTTCCTCGCGATCAACGATCCCGTGCAGCAGCGCGAGATCGTCCGGCTCTCGGCGCGCCTGATGGCGCATGACCTGAAGAGCGTCGGCATCGATGTCGACTGCCTGCCGGTGCTCGACGTGCCGATCGCCGGCAGCCATGACGTGATCGGCAACCGCGCCTATGCACGCGATCCCGCCATGGTGGCGACGCTCGGCCGGGCCGCGGCAGAGGGGCTGCTGGCGGGCGGTGTCTTGCCGGTGATCAAGCACATGCCCGGCCATGGCCGAGCCAAGGCCGACAGCCATCACGATTTGCCGGTGGTCGAAGCCAGCCTCGATGAGTTGCGCGCCCATGACTTCCGGCCGTTCCGGCATCTTGCCGACATGCCGCTGGCGATGACGGCGCATGTCGTCTTCACCGCGCTCGACAAGCGCCGCCCGGCGACGATCTCCCGGAAGATCGTGCGCGAGATCATGCGTGGCGAGCTCGGCTATGACGGCGTGATCGTGACCGACGACATCTCGATGAAGGCGCTCTCGGGTTCGTTCGAGGACAAGGCCAAGGCGGCGATCCGGGCCGGCGTCGACGTGGTGCTGCACTGCCATGGCATCATGGACGAGATGGTGGCGATCGCCGGCGCCGTTCCGGAGATGAATGGTCAGCGCGCCCGCCGCGCCGCGATGGCGCTGGCACGCATCCGGCACGAGCCGGAGCCACTCGATGTGGACAGAACCCGTGCGCAGCTTGCCAGCGCCCTTGCTTTGAGCGGCGGTTAGGCTGATTCTCTCCCCGGGGTTGCGGTCCCGCCGGATGGGCGGGGCAGGACAGGGGAACTGGCCATCGATGGCCGCTGAGCTGCCATTCCAGGAGGACGGCACGCCGGAGCGCATGACCGGCGAACCCTCGCTCATGATCGATGTCGACGGCTATGAAGGGCCGCTCGACCTGCTGCTCGATCTTGCCCGCCGCCAGAAAGTCGATCTTTCCCGCATCTCGATCCTGGCGCTGGCCGAGCAGTACCTCTCCTTCATCGAGACGGCGAGGGCGCTGCGCCTCGAGCTCGCCGCCGACTATCTGGTGATGGCGGCCTGGCTCGCCTATCTGAAATCCCGCATGCTGCTGCCGGAGCCGCCCAAGGGCGAGGAGCCGAGCGCTGCCGATCTCGCGACCGCATTGGCGCTGCGCCTGAAGCGGCTGGAGACGATCCGCGCCGCGGCGCAGAGGCTCGCCACGCGCGAGCGGCTCGGCCGCGATGTCTTCGCCCGTGGGGCGCCGGAGGTGATCGCCTCGTCCGACCGGCCGACCTGGGAGGCCGAGCTCTACGATTTGCTGGCCGCCTATGCGCAGCAGCGCCAGAAGCGCATCCGCCAGCCGATGAGCGTCGGCCATCGCCAGGTGCTGTCGCTGGTCGATGCGCGCGAGGCGCTGGCGCGGCTGGTCGGCGAGGCCGGGGAGTGGACCGCGATCGACGGCTATCTCACCCGCTACATGCGCAGTCATGGGCTGCCGCTGGAAACGATGACCGCGACGGTCAGGGCTTCGTCGCTCTCGGCCATGCTGGAGATGGTGCGCGAAGGCGTGCTCGATCTGCGCCAGGACAGCGCCTTCTCGCCGCTCTATGTCCGCCGCCGTTCGGCGCGGCCGCCGACGCTCGGCCTGTGAGGCGCCATGGCCGTGGCTGAAGCCGAACGCGAGGACGAGGAAGACTGGGATGCCGGTGAGGCGCTGGCGCGTGCCTGCCGCATCGTCGAGGCGCTGCTGTTCGCATCCGTGCAGCCGCTCTCGGGCGAGGACCTCGCGAAGTCGGTGCCGGCCAATGTGCCGATCGAGCGGGTGATTGCCGAATTGCAGCAGACCTATGCGCTGCGCGGGGTGACGCTGCAGCGCGTCGCCGGCGGCTTCGCCTTCCGCACCGCGCCCGATCTCGCCTATCTGCTCGCGCCCGAGGCCGAGCCGCCGCGCAAGCTCTCGCGTGCCGCCTTGGAGACGCTCGCCATCATCGCCTATCACCAGCCGGTGACGCGGGCCGAGATCGAGGAGATCCGGGGCGTCGCCACTGCCAAGGGCACGCTCGACATCCTGCTCGAAGCCGGCTGGGTGCGGCTGCGCGGCCGGCGGCGCTCGCCCGGGCGGCCAGTGACCTTCGGCACGACGCCGGCCTTCCTCGACCATTTCGGGCTCGACCGGATCGACGACCTGCCGGGGCTGGAGGAACTGAAGGGCGCCGGCTTCATCGAAGGGCGCCTCGCCAAGGACCTCACCGTGCCGGTTCCCGACGACGATCCGGGCTTGCGCGACGACGAGGATCCGCTCGGCGACCTGTTCACGCCGCTTGACGACGGCGAAGCCAGCTAGCACAGCGCAGGGGATTGAGCCCGGCAGGCCGGCAGGAGAACGAGTTGGCTCGCAGCGAGGGCAGAGCGCGTTGGTTGGGATGGGGACGGCGCGGCACGGCCGGCGCCGCCATCCCGATGGCGCTCGGCTTCGACGCGGTCACGCAGCGATTCGGCGCTGTGACGGCGCTGGATGGGGTCTCGCTCAATGTCGCACCCGGCGAGATCGTCGCATTGCTCGGCCATTCCGGCTGCGGCAAGACGACGCTGCTGCGGCTTGCCGCCGGGGTCGAGCGGCCAAGCGCAGGCCGTGTCCTGCTCGAAGGACGGGACGTGTCTTCACCTGGCAGCTTCGTCGAGCCGGAGGCGAGGGGGGTCGGTCTCGTCTTCCAGGACTATGCGCTCTTCCCGCATCTCTCCGTGCGCGAGAATGTCCGCTTCGGCCTGCGCGGCTATGGCAATGCCGAGGCCGATGCCACGGCGCTGCGCGCGATCGCCCGCGTCGGCCTCGCCGACCTCGCCGAGGCCTATCCACACATGCTTTCGGGCGGCGAGCAGCAGCGCGTGGCCCTGGCGCGCGCCGTGGCGCCGCGCCCCGGCGTGCTCCTGATGGACGAGCCTTTCTCCAATCTCGACCGCCGGCTGCGTGACGTGGTGCGCGACGAGACCATGGCGCTGCTGCAGGAGATCGGCGCGACCTCGATCATCGTCACCCATGATCCCGAGGATGCGATGCGCGTCGCCGACCGGATCGTGCTGATGCAGCAGGGCCGCATCGTCCAGACCGGCACCGCAGAAGAGCTCTACCGCCGACCCGCCAGCCTCTTTGCCGCCCGATTTTTCTGCGATCTTACCGAGATCGAGGCCGTAGCGCGGAATGGCGCCGTGGATACCCCGCTCGGGCGGTTTCCGGCGCCTGACCTGGCCGACGGAGCGAACGCGGTCGTCGGCGTGCGCCCCCAGGCGATCCGGCTGGTGCCGAAAGGGTTCTGCCTGCCGGCGCGGGTGGTGACGCGGCGCTTCCTCGGCGAGGTCGACCATATCGAGCTGGCGGTCGATGGCCTCGACAAGCCGCTGATGGCGCGGTTGCCTACGCGGCGGGATTCCCTCGTCGAAGGCGAGGATGTCGGTATCGACATTACGATGGACGAAGTCCTTGTGTTCCCTGTAGGGGACACCTAGTTTCCGGCACAAGCATCTGGCCCGTCGGGACAAGTCGGGCCGCGCGTTCAATTTCGGAGGAGTACCGCCATGGGTGGCGTCAGCATCTGGCACTGGATCGTCGTCGGCGTCATCGTCATGCTGCTGTTCGGCCGCGGCAAGGTGTCCGAACTGATGGGCGATGTCGCCAAGGGCATCAAGTCGTTCAAGAAGGGCATGGCCGAGGACGAGACGCCGCCGGCCGCCGCGCAGCAGCCGGCCGATCCCAAGGTGATCGACCAGACGGCCCAGACCGCGACCCCGCAGCCGGCCAAGGCCGAGACCAAGGCCTGATCTCGTAGGAGCACGTTCGCCGATCGGCTCGATGCCGATCGGAACCGTCTCCGGCGCTCACCGGGCGCCATACAAGATTTCCTAAAGGACCGGCCGTCGATGTTCGACATCGCCTGGAGCGAAATGCTGCTGATCGGGGGCGTCGCGCTCGTCGTGATCGGCCCCAAGGACCTGCCCGGGGCGCTGCGCACCGCCGGGCAGGCGATCGGCAAGATTCGGCGCATGGCCTCCGAATTCCAGGGCCAGTTCAACGACGCGATGCGCGAGGCCGAGCTCACCGACCTGAAGAAGCAGGTCGACGACATCGGCAATTCGATCCAGGCCTCGACCAATTTCGATCCGATCGAGCCGATGAAGGATTTCGGCGCCGCCGACGCCTCGAAGCCGGCTGCCGCCGACGACAAGGCGATGAAGGATGCCGAGGCGACGCTCGCCAAGCTGCCCGCGCCCGACCTGCCGGCGCCCGTCAGCATCGAGCCGGCGCCGGTCGCCGAGCCTGAGCCGGAAACCAAGCCGAAGCGCCGCCGCAAGACCGTCGCGACCGAGGAGCCGGCCGTGGCCGTTGAAGCTGTTCCGGCGGAGGAGCCGCCGGCCAAGCCCGCACGCAAGCGGAAACCTAAGGCCGCAGAGGCCGAGGGCGGAGAGACGGCATGAGCGTCGTCGAGGCGAATACCGAGCCGAAGCGCGCGGGCGAGGACGAGATCGAGGCGTCGCGGGCGCCGCTGATCGACCATCTGATCGAATTGCGCTCGCGGCTGATCAAGTCGCTCGTCGCCTTCCTGATCATGTTCTTCATCTGCTTCGCCTTCGCGACGCAGATCTACAACCTCCTGGTCCAGCCTTATATCTGGGCGGCGGGCCCGGGCGCGAACGTGCAGCTGATCTACACCGCGCCGCTCGAGTACCTCTTCACCCAGATCAAGATCGCGGCCTTCGGCGCCGGCTTCTTCGCCTTCCCGGTGATCGCGACGCAGATCTACAAGTTCGTGGCGCCCGGGCTCTACAAGAACGAGCGTCAGGCCTTCGCGCCGTATCTGGCGGCGACGCCGATCTTCTTCGTCGCCGGTGCGGCGATGGTGTTCTTCTTCGCCATGCCGGTGCTGATGAAGTTCTCGATCGGCATGCAGCAGGCGGCGACGGACGGGCAGGCCGGCATCGCGCTTCTGCCCAAGGTCAGCGAGTACCTCTCGCTGATCATGACACTGATCTTCGCCTTCGGCATTTCCTTCCAGCTGCCGGTGATCCTGACCCTGCTCGGCCAGGCGGGAATCATCGATGCGCAGTTCCTGAAGGACAAGCGCCGCTACGCCATCGTCTTCGTCTTCGTGATCGCGGCGGTCCTGACCCCGCCGGACGTGATCTCGCAGCTCATGCTCGCGATCCCGATGCTGCTGCTCTACGAGCTGTCGGTATTCTCGGTGCGCCGGGTCGAGAAGAAGCGCGACGCGGCGAAGGCGGCCGAGGACGCAGGCGCCTAGCGCAGCTCCGCCACTCACCCAGCTCATGCCATCACTCGTTCAAGAGTGATGCGATCCGTCACAGGCTGTTGAAGCCGCTGACGGATCGCTGAGCTGCGTACGCTCGCCACCGCCGAACCAAAGCTTCTCCTTCACGTTGATGCACAGGCTTGTGATCCGCAGCTCCGGAGCCTTACCGGCAACACAATGTTAAGATGAACAGCAGATGAACGAATGTGCGGCCGCCTCACTGGCCGGACATGGCGATGCGGTGGTGACGTGAGCGGATTCTGGCGCCTGATGCTGTTCGGAAAGGGCCCGCGCGAAGCGGCCTCACCCGGCCGCGACCTGCGCATCGACGTGATCCGCGGCCTGATTCTGCTGGTGATCTTCATCAACCACATGCCCGGCAACATCGTCTCGGCCGCGATGCCGCACAATTACGGCTTCTCGGACGCCGCCGACGTCTTCGTGCTGCTTGCCGGCATCTCGGCCGCCTTCGCCTATGGCCGGCTGATCGACCAGCGCGGCCTGCTCGTCGGTTCGCTCAAGGTCGGCGCCCGGATCTGGACGCTCTATATCGCGCATCTGGCGCTGTTCGTGCTGGTCTGCGGCATCGTGGCGACCGCGGTGGTGCGCACCCAGAACGCGCTCTATGTCGAGGCGATCAACATCCAGCCCTTCTTCAGCGACACCCAGGCGGCGATCGTCAATGCGCTCGGACTGGTCTACCAGCCGTTCTATCTCGACATCCTGCCGCTTTACATCGTGCTCCTGGCGCTGTTCCCGCTGATCTACGTCACGGCGAGAACCAGCCCGCTCGCGGCGCTGCTTGTCTCCGTCGCGATCTGGCAGGGCGCCACCCATGCCGGGCTCAACCTGCCGAACCATCCGGGCGAGGGCGGCTGGTTCTTCAACCCCTTTGCCTGGCAGATGCTGTTCACGCTCGGCGTCGTCATCGGCCGCCTCGGTCTCGTCGGAGCCCGCGTGCCGAAGCTGCGCCTGCTCGATATCGTGGCCGCCACCGTCCTTCTGTTCGCTGCGATGGTGAAGCTGTCCTCGGGCAATCCGTTCGGCGTCTCGTTCCTGAACGACTGGATCGATAGCCTGCAGATCGGCATCGACAAGACCAATCTCGCCTGGCCGCGTGTCGCGCACCTGGCGGCGCTGACCTGGCTGGTGCTGCGCTTCGTGCGGCCGGATACGAGTGCCCTGAGCGGAATGGCCGGGCGGCGGCTCGCTGCGCTGGGGCGGCATTCGCTGGAAGTCTTCTGCGCCGGGATCGTGCTGGCGATCGCCGGCCAGATCATCCTTGCGGAGAGCTCCTTCACTCTTTGGGTGCAGTTGCTCGTAACACTGGGCGGGACTACCATCCTGCTCGGGCTAGGAACCTTTCTCTCGTGGTACAAGACGCTCACGGCACGCGCCGCCAGCGCCCCGCGCGAGCAGGCCGCTACGGCCTGAGCGCCCTTCTTTTGATCCTGGCGTCGG
The DNA here is from genome assembly GCF_050275675.1 of Allobosea sp. NPDC003192. Lineage (NCBI taxonomy): Bacteria > Pseudomonadati > Pseudomonadota > Alphaproteobacteria > Hyphomicrobiales > Alloboseaceae > Allobosea > Allobosea sp. NPDC003192. The sequence goes on along the minus strand of NZ_JBNNPK010000001.1, from coordinate 519,129 downwards.
CCCTGCCGGCATTCGCCGGGCCGAAACCTGTCGTGCCGATGGTCGAGGCGCGTTGCCGGGCCGGCGCTGCGCAGAACCCGTTCAAGCCGGTCCTGCCGGTCTCGGCGCGTACGCTCACCGAAACCAACCGCCTCGCCATCGTCGCGATTGGCTCCTCGACGACCGCCGGCACAGGTTCCGGCGAAGCCAGCCGCAGCTACCCTGCCGTGCTGGAAGAGGAGCTGCGCCGGCGCCTGCCGACGCGCGAGATCAAGGTCACGAATCTCGGCGTCGGCGGCCAGTCGGCTTATGAGATGTATCTACGGCTGGAGAGCGAGGTCATCCCGGAGAAGCCCGCTCTGGTGATCTGGCAGACGGCGGTCAACGACGCCATTCGTGATATCGGCGAGGAGAAGCTGGCCAAGATCCTGCGCAAGGGCATCGCCAAGCTGCAGGAGGCCGGCATCGACCTCGTGCTGATGGACATGCCCTGGCTGCCGCGCGAGGGGCGCTATCCCAAATACGACGACTACCGGGCGGTTCTCGCCAAGGTCGCAAGCGAGACCGGCGTCCCGGTCTTCCCGCGCTATGTCATGATGAAGAACTGGTCGGGCTCCAAGCGCTTCAGCGAGGAGGAGATCGTCGGCATGGACGGGCTCCAGGTCGTCGAATCCGGCTATCGCTGCCTGGCAATCCGCCTCGCCGACGGCATCGCAGCCGAGCTCGGCGGCGGACGGGAGCCCGGCAAGCCGACGAACTGAGGATACGAACCTCTTCGTCATTCCGGGGCGCTGCATAGCAGCGAGCCCGGAACCCATAACCAATGCCGTTTCCTGAAAGGACGTTGGCCGTGCCGCGTCCGCTGTCTTGATCAGTGGATATGGATTCCAGGCTCTTCGCTGCGCGAAGCCCCGGAATGGCAGGCTTGTTCAGCGCGCGATCACCTCGATGTCGCGGTCGCGGCCGGCCTCGACCTTGAAGTCGCGCGAGAAGACCTGGCCCTCCTGCCGGGCGATCAGCACATAATCGCCTTCTGCCAGGATCACCTGCGGGAAGGCGCCGATTGCCTCGCGGATGACGTCGCCTCCCGGGGTGAGCACGCTGAAGGCGGTGCCGGCGAAGGCCTCGCCACCGGGGCCGGCGACCAGCTTCAAGGTCACCTGCGCAGCGCGATGGTGCAGCGTCGCCTGGGTGACCTGGCCGGATTCGACGCGAACATCGGCTCGCTGGATCGCGTTCGAATCGCCGTAGGTCGAGACGATGTGATAGGTGCCCTCCGGCAGGCGGATCAGCTCTCCGGACTTGGCGTTGGACGCGACGAGCCGCCCCTCGGAATTGCCCTGCAGCGGCACGAACACCGAGAAGTTGAGCTGGGCCGGCGCGATCGGCGTCTCGCCGATCGAGCCGGCGAGCGAGAGCGCTCCGGCGCTGATGCTGAGGCGGTCGCTCAGGCCCTGGGCGCCGAGCGTGACGCGCTTGGTGGCGCTGGCGAAACCATAGGCGGCGTGGAGCAGGTAGACGCCGGGGTCGAGCGCGAAGCTGGGTTCCGCCTCGTTCGAACGAGCGACGATCTTGGGCGGCGAGCCGTCGACGGTTTCAGTCAGGACACGCCAGACCAGGCCGGAGCGGATCGGCTTGCGATTGCCGGAGAACTGAGCGCCGAGCGAGAGCGTGACCTGGCCGGGACGTGCGGCTGGAGCGATGGGGGCGGGCGATCCGGGCGTCGTCGACGAAGGCGCGGCGTCGGGCGTCTGGGCGAAGACAGGCCCCGACACGGCCAGTGCCGCCAATAGCGCAGCCATTGCCGCGCGCGCCGCTCTTGCTGGCGTCACAGCCAGGATTTGGAACTCGTCGCGTTGAAACATGCGCTGCGCCGTCATCGTCCTTGCACCGGGGAAGGAGCAGGTTCGCTTGTCCTCATCATGGCGAAACCTTAACTGGGAACCACCATCCCCGCCGCGGCGCCATCTTCCGGATCGTTCATGACCGACACGCTCTCCCTGCTCAAGCTCCGTCGCTCGGTGCCGCCGCAATTTCTCACCGCTCCGGGGCCGGACGATGCCCAGCTCAGCGAAATCCTGACCGTTGCGGCGCGCGTGCCTGACCATGGCAAGCTCGCGCCCTGGCGCTTCATCGTGTTCTCCGGCCCGGCCAAGGAGAAGGCGGCCGAGATCGTTGGCAGTGTCTTCAAGGAGCGCAATCCGCAGGCAGACGAGGATAAGGTCGCGTTCGAGCGCAAGCGCCTGCTCCACGCCCCGGTGGTGATCGCCGTGGTCTCGCGCGCCCGCAAGCATGAGAAGATCCCGGAATGGGAGCAGGAACTCTCGGCCGGCGCAGTCTGCATGAACATGCTGATCGCCGCCGAGGCGCTCGGCTTCAACGGCTCCTGGCTGACCAATTGGTTCGCCTTCGACCGCAAGGTGCTGGACGCCTTCGGGCTCGAGCCGGAGGAGCGCATCGCTGGCTTCGTCCATCTCGGCAAGGCGGATGGCCGCCCGGCCGATCGCGAACGGCCCGATCTCGCCGCGATCGTCAGCCGGTTCGAGGGGTGAGCGCCGTGTACTATACCGATGGCGGTCGCGACCTCGACTTCAAGCACGACCCGTTCAAGGCGATCGTGGCGCCGCGGCCGATCGGCTGGATCACGGCCTTGAATGCCAAGGGCGAGGTCAATCTCTCGCCCTACAGCTTCTTCAACGCGATCTCGTCCCGGCCGAACATCGTGATGTTCTCCTCCGAGAACAAGAAGGATGCGGTCGCCTTCATCGAGGAGACCGGCGAGTTCACCTGCAGCCTGGTCACCAGGGCGCTCGACCAGCAGATGAACCTGACCTCGGCACCACTGCCGCGGGGGACAAGCGAATACGCCCATGCCGGGCTGGAGATGGCGCCCTCGCGCCTCGTCAAGCCGCCGCGGGTCGCCGCGAGCCCGGCCGCGCTCGAATGCAAGTTGCTCTCGATCCAGCAGCTTAGGGATGTCAACGGCAATGATGTGCCGCGCTGGATGGTGCTCGGCCAGGTCGTCGCGGCCTATGTCGACGAAGCCTTCATCCACGATGGGCGCTTCGACACGGCCAAGGCCAATCCGATCGCGCGCTGCGGCTACAGCGACTATGCCGAGGTCAGCGAATTGTTCTCGATCACCCGGCCTGCGGGCGGCTGAGCGCCATGGTCCGGCGCCAGGACGAGGAGCCGGACGAGCAATGGCGGATGACCGTCAACCTGCTCGCGATCATCGCCGTGCTGGTGATGATCGGAGCGGGGTTCTGGCTGCTGCGCGAACTCAACACCGCCAGGAAGGCGCAGGAATGCCTGGCGAGCGCGGCGCGGCACGAGTGCCGGCAGATCAAGTGAACGCGATCCGCGCCTGAACCGGGCGGTCGCGGTCCGGCGCAAAATGGAAAAGCCGAATCGGCCGAATCGCTTGGAGCTCCCGGTTAACCCGGTTTGCCAGCCAGCGCCTTCGCCCGCGCCGGTCGATGCAACACTGGGCTGCCGAGGCTCTTGGCGGTGTCGGCGATCAGCCGGCCGAGTTCGCGCGCGCAGGGTGTCTTGCCGCCGTCAGACCAGATCAGCGCAAATTCCAGATCGGGCAGCGGCGGCAGGCCGTAGCTCGGGGAGAGGATCTTCATTCCCGGCTCGATCTCGTCATCGGCGATGATGGACGCGCCGAGTCCCGCCAGCATCGCCGCCCGCAATCCGTGCAGATTGGCCGAGGTGAAGCCGGTGTGCCATTCGACCTCGGAGCCAGCCAGGGCATCGATCGCGACCGCGCGGCAGAGGCAGGGCGGATGCGACAGCGCCAGTGGCAGCGACGAGCCCGGTGAAACCGCGAAATCCTCGGCGGCGGCCCAGACATAGCGCGAGCGCCGCAGCACGGTCCCGCCGGTCTCGCCGGCCCGGCGCATCGCCACTGCGAGGTCGAGCTCGCCGCTTTCGATCCCGACGCTGAAGTCCTGGCAGACGCTGACCGAGGCTTCGAGGCGCACGGAAGGGTAGGCACGGGCGAAGCGACTCAGCAATTGCGGCAGCTCGTCGCCAAGGAAGTTCTCCGGCACGCCGAAACGGATCGAGCCTGCGAGAGTGGAAGATTGGAAGCGCCGGCTCAAGGCGGCATGGGCCTGCAAGATCTGCCTGGCATGGCGCAGAAACTCTTCGCCATCCTCGGTCAGCGCCAGCTTGCGCGTGGTCCGGACGAAGAGAGGCGTGCCAACCTGATCTTCCAGCCGGCGGATCTGGTGACTGACGGCCGATTGCGTCAGATGCAGGCGCTCGGCCGCGCGGGTGAACCCACCGGCCTCGGCGACGGCGACGAGCGCGCGCAACAGTTCAGGCGCAAAATCCATGACGCAGATTTATTATCACATGAACTGAAAGATACGAAATTAAATCATTTCTATCATGTCTGGTCTGCCCATAGACGAAGTGCCTCCGTCGATCCCGAACGAAGCGGATCGATCCGAAAGGTGCTCGTCATGGCGATTTCTCCTTCCAAGCGAAATGCGGCAGCGCTGGCTGCCGCCTGCCTCGCGTCCCTGATGTTCGGACTCGAGATCTCCAGCGTGCCGGTCATCCTGCCGACGCTGGAATCTGTGCTGCCTGCGGACTTCAAGGCGCTGCAATGGATCATGAACGCCTACACCATCGCTTGTACGGCGGTGTTGATGGCGACGGGCACGCTCGCCGACCGCTTTGGCCGCAAGCGCGTCTTCATCGCGACGACCGCGGCCTTCGGCGTGACATCGCTGATCTGCGGCTTGGCCGAGAGCGCTGCGGTCCTGATCGCCGGTCGATTCCTGCAAGGCATGGCCGGCGGGGCCATGCTGACCTGCGCCGTCGCCATCATCTCGCACCAGTTCCCGGACGGGCGCGAACGGGGCAGAGCCTTCACCATCTGGGGTGTCGTCAGCGGAATCGGGCTCGGCTTCGGCCCGGTGATCGGCGGCATGATCGCGAGCCTGGCCGGCTGGCAATGGGTCTTCCTGATCCATGTCCCGCTGACTGTCCTGGCGCTGGTCCCCGCTGCGATAGGCATCCGCGAATCGCGCGATCCGCAGGCGAAGACGCTCGATGTCGCCGGTATCGTCACGCTGACCCTGGCGGTCTTCGGCTTCTCCTATGTCATCACGCAGGGCGCCGAACTGGGTACAGCTACGGCGCTCGGTCTCGCCGGCCTGGCTCTGGCCAGCTTCCTCGCCTTCCTGGTGGTGGAGAAGCGCGCGGCGCAGCCGATGTTCGACTTCTCCGTGTTCCGAATCCGCCGCTTCAGCGGCGCGATCATCGGCTGCATCGGCATGAATTTCAGCTACTGGCCGTTCATCATCTACCTGCCGATCTACGTCCAAAGCGGCCTCGGTCTCGGGAGCGAGGCCACCGGGCTCCTGCTGCTGGCCTACACCGTGCCGTTCATGGTGATGCCGCCCGTGTCCGACCGCTTGCTGGAGCGTCATGGGCCGCAGCTCGTCATTCCCCTGGGAATGCTGGCGATCGGCGCCGGCTTCATCGCGATGTGGTTCGGCAGCAGCCTTGCCCAGGCGACTTGGATGACCCTGCTGCCGGGGGCTCTGCTGGCGGGTATCGGCCTCGGCCTGACCAGCACGGCGGTGACGAACACCACCACCGGCTCGGTTCCGAGCAATCGCTCGGGCATGGCGTCAGGCATCGACATCAGTGCGCGGCTGATCGCGCTTGCGATCAATATCGCAGTGATGGGGCTCATCCTGATCGAGGGGATCAGGGCGTCGCTGCCGGATGTCGTCTCGGCCGCCTTCGATCGCTCGCAATTGCAGGCGCTGGCCTCATCGATCGCCGCCGGCAATCTCGGCTCGCTGCGAGAGGCCTATCCGATCCTCACGCTTCACGATCCGTCCGGCGCCGGCGTGCACGCCGCGCTGGTGCAGGGCTTCGGCTGGGTGATGCTCTATGGCGGCATCAGCGCCGGCGTCTTGGCTGCAATCAGTTTCCTGATCTTCGGTACAGTCAGGCACACGGCGCAGGCCGGGGCAGCGATCGCCTGCGCCGAGTCCGATGCCTGAGGCCTTGGTCAGCCCAGCTTCTGCGCGCGCGCCTTCAAGCGGCGGGCGCGCATCAGATGCGGCCGGTCGAGCATCTCGCCATCGAGCCCGACGACGCCGAGGCCAGGGTTCTCGTCGAAGAGCTTGATGATCGCCTCGGCTCTGGCGAGCGCTTCGGGCGAGGGCGAGAACACCTCGTTGATTACAGGCACCTGCGCCGGGTGGATCGCCATCTTGCCGGTGAAGCCGTCGCGGCGGGCGGCGACGCATTCGGCGCGCAGGCCGGCATCGTCGCGGAAGGCGGTGAAGACGGTGTCGATCGCGTCGACCTGCGCCGCTGAAGCCGCGAAGAGCAGCAGCGAGCGGGCGATCCGGTAGGGATCGGTATAGCTGCCGTTCTCCAGCCGGTTGGTCTCGGCCCCGAGATCGGCCGAGAGGTCTTCGGCACCCCAGGTCAGGCCGGAGAGGCGGTGGCTGGCGCCGGCATAGCTGCCGAGGCCGAAGATGCCCTTGCCGGTCTCTGTGGCGATGGCGATGATCTTGGTTCCGCCGTCGGGGAGGTCATATTCCGCCTCGCGCACCGCGATATGGGCGGCGAGATGACTGAGGTCCGGTCCGCCTTCGGATTTGGGCAGCATGATTGCATCGGGGCTGCCCTCCATGACCACGTCGAGGTCGGCCTCGGTCATGCCGGTCGTCAGCGCGTTGACGCGCACGATCAGGCGGGGGCGCCTGGCTTTGGTGGAGACCTCCTTCAGGAAATCGCGGGAGAGCTCGCGGGCAGCCGGCTTGGCATCGAGCGCGACCGAATCCTCCAGGTCTAGGATCAGCGCATCGGCGCCGCTCTCCAGACCCTTCTGCAGCTTCTTCTGGTTGTCACCGGGGACGAAGAGGAGGGAGCGCATCAGGCCTGCCCTCCGACCGGACGCTTCTTCATGAAGGCTTGGCGGCGGCACTGCGCCACCAGCGTGCCGTCCTGCTTGTAGGCGCGGTGATGGAAGTCGACGATGCCGGCATCCGGCCGCGATTTCGATTCGCGCTTGGCGACGATCTCGGTGACGCAATTCACCGTGTCGCCCTCGAAGAGCGGGGCAGGGAAGGTGACGTCGGTCATGCCGAGATTGCCGATGGTGGTGCCCACCGTGGTGTCGTTGACGGATATGCCGATCATCAGGCCGAGCGTGAACAGCGAGTTCATCAGCGGCCTGCCCCATTCGGTCTCGGTCGCGCAGAAATGCGCGTCGATGTGCAAGGGCTGCGGATTCAGCGTCATGTTGGAGAACAGCATGTTGTCCATCTGCGTGACCGTGCGGGTCAGCCGATGCTCGATCGAGGCGCCGATCTCGAAATCCTCGAAGTAGAGCCCACCCCGCTTATGCCGCGCCGCTTCCGCCATCGTCTTGCTCCTGTGGCATTTTTCCGTTCGGGGCCGGCTCTGGCAAACGGCCGTTTTAACGGTTCGCTTACCATAATCGGTCCAGTCTCTGCGGGTGCTCCGGTCCGCCTGGAACGGCAGCGGCCCGAGTGACCCAATGTTCCTTTTCAGCACGCCGAGCACCCGCGAGACAACGCCCGCCAATCCTGTGGTCAGTGCGATCAAGGAAGGCGCGGACAAGACCGGTGTCGGCTTCGACTATCTCCTGAAGACGGCGCAACGCGAATCCGCGCTCGAGCCGGATGCGAAGGCGCGCACGTCGAGCGCGACCGGGTTGTTTCAGTTCATCGAGCAGACCTGGCTGTCGATGATGCGGCAGGAGGGGCCGAAGCAAGGGATGGCCAATTATGCCGGCGCGATCAGCGAGGACGGCAATGGCCGTTTGACGGTGTCCGATCCGGCGCTGCGCGAGAAGATCCTACAATTGCGCACCGATCCGCATGTCGCAACGGTGATGGCCGGCGCGTTGACACAGAAGAATGCCGAGCAGCTCGGCCAGGCGCTGGGGCGCCAGCCGCAGGCCGGCGAGCTCTATATGGCGCATGTGCTGGGAGCGCGGGGCGCGTCCGACCTGATCCGCACGGCCGGCAACGACCCGACCCGCGCCGCCGCGCGAGATTTTCCGGAAGCTGCCGCCGCGAACCGCTCGATCTTCTATGACAAGGCTGGCCGGGCCCGCAGTGCCCAGGAGGTCTATGGCCTGCTCGCCGCCAGCCACGCCAATACCCAGGTCGCCGCGACCACTGGCGCGATGCTGGCACAAGCCCGGCCGACGGGCGCGCCTGCCACCGCGAGCGCCTATGCGGCCGAGCCGCCGGTGGTGCCGATCGCCGCCGCCCTGGCGCCGGGCCGGGCCAAGGGGCTGATCGGCCTGTTCTCGACCGAGGGGCCGCGCGCACCGGTCTCGAAAGCAGTCGCCAATCTCTGGACAACGCCGCGCAGCGGCGGGGCATCCCGTTCGGTCGACGACGATCCGTCGACCCGCTATTTCCCGCGTGTCGGCTCGGTGGCTGGTGCCGGCGAAGCTGCGCCCGCTGGCAAGACGGGCAAGGCCGACGCCGCGAGCAGCTCGGCTACTGCAGCGACCGTCAATGCGCCGCTGCCGCCGTCGCGGCCGCGCGGCCTCGCAATGGCGGATACGCAGACCGCTTCCAGCGAAACGGCTCCGGCCCGCAAGCCGCGGCGTGGGCCGCTCGATCTCAGCCAGTTCATGACCCATGGGAGGCGCGGATGATCGTTCGGCGCTTCCTACTCTGGGCGCGCACCGCGCCTGCCGAGGCGCGGGCGCAAGGCGCTGCCGCGCTGGCCGGTGCCTATCTGCGCTCGGCGATGTCGCCGGAGGATCGGCGCGAAGCCGAGACAGCGCTGATTGCGCTGGTCGACGATCCCTCGCCATTGGTGCGCCGGGCGCTCGCCGAGGAACTCGCCGCCGCGCCGCAGGCGCCGCGCAATCTGGTGCTCGGCCTGATCGCCGAGCAGAGCGACGTTGCGGCCCTGCTGCTGGCGCAGTCGCCGGTGCTGACCGAGGCCGATCTGGTCGATGCTGCTGCGATCGGCGACGACCTCGCCCAGCGCGCGATCGCGCAGCGGCCCTGGCTGTCGCCCGGCATCTGCGCCGCGCTCGCCGAAGTCGGCTGCGAGGAAGCGCTCGTCGCGCTGCTCGCCAATCCGACGGCGGAGATTCCGGATTTCTCGCTGGAGCGCATTTTCGAGCGCGAGGGGGAGGCCGGGGCCGTGCGCGAGGCGATGCTGGTGCGCGACGACCTGCCGGCGGGCCTGCGCCAGGCAATCGCGGCCAAGGTCTCCGATGCGCTCGCCGCCTTCGTCGCCGGCTGCGGTTGGCTCACCGAGGAGCGCAGCGCCCGGCTCGCCCGCGAATCGACCGAGCGGGTCGCGGTCGCGCTCGCTGCCGGCAGCGAGGCCAGCGATGCCCCGGCGATCGTCGACTGCCTGCGCGAGAACGGCCGCCTGACGCCGGGCGTGATCCTGCGCTCGCTGCTGAGCGGCGAGCCGGCTTTGGCCGAATCCGCCTTCGCAGCACTGTCCGACCTGCCGCTGCAGCGCGTGCGCGCGCTGCTCTGGGACCGGCGTGGCGCCGGCCTCAAGGCGCTCTATCGCAAGGCGACGATGCCGGAAGCCTTGCTGCCGGCCTTCGCCGCTGCCGTGGCGGCACTGAAGGAAGTGGCCCCCGGCCATCGTGGCGCGGGCGGCATCGACCGGGACCTGCTGGCGCAGGTGCTGATCGCCTGCGAGGGCCTTGAAGGGCCGGGTGTGAATGCGCTGATGGCGCTGCTGCGTCGGCTCGATGCGGAGGCGGCTCGCGACGAAGCTCGGGCGCTGGCGGATTCGCTTGCCGACGATGCGGCCCTGGCATTGCTGGTCGAAGCCGATCCAAACTTCCTGATCGAGCTCGATCTCGGCGACCTGCGCGACGCGGCCTGAACAATCCTGGTGATTCGACGGCCGGCTTGACCGGCCGCTGGCATGCTGGTTGCCTGACGCCCGCCGTATCGCCAGGGCTTCACCATCCCGGATCGACGCCCTGTTGTAGAGCCGGGTCCGATCAGATTGTTCCAATCTGATCGGTGAATCCGTCTCTCCCTTTAGTTTGGAGACCGTTTGCCGATCGGCTTGCGGTGCAAGCTGATCGGAACGGGCTCCAGGGAGCCTGAAATGCCGACACGTCGCGCTTTCATCGCAGGCACGGCTGCCGCCTTTGCGGTCAGCAAACCCAATATCGGCCGTGGCGCCGACAAGAATGTCATCAAGTTTGTGCCGCAGGGCGATCTTGCCGTCGTCGATCCGATCTGGACGACGGCGACCGTCACCCGCAATCACGCCTTCCTCGCCTATGACACGCTGTTCGGGCAGGACGAGAGCTACAAGGCCCAGCCGCAAATGGCCGAGGGCGCGCTCGCCGAAGCCGACGGCAAGATCTGGACGATCAAGCTGCGCGACGGCCTGAAATTCCATGACGGCACGCCGGTGCTGGCGAAGGACTGCGTCGCCAGCCTGAACCGCTGGGGCAAGCGCGATGCCTTCGGCCAGACGCTGATGGCGCAAACCGACGAGCTCGCCGCGGTCGACGACAAGACCTTGCGCTTCCGATTGAAGAAGGCGTTTCCGCTGCTGCCGGATGCGCTCGCCAAGATGACGGCCGCGGTGCCGGTGATCATGCCGGAGCGTCTCGCAAAGACCGAGGCGACGACGCAGGTCACCGAGGTGATCGGCAGCGGGCCGTTCCGCTTCGTCGCGAGCGAGCGCCAACCCGGCAATCGGTCGGTCTACGAGAAGTTCGCGGGCTACGTGCCGCGCAGCGACGGCAGGCCCGGCCGCACCGCCGGGCCGAAGATCGTCCATGTCGAGCGGATCGAATGGCACACCCTGCCGGACCCGGCGACGGCGGCGGCAGCCTTGCAGAGCGGCGAGATCGACTGGGTGGAGCAGCCTCTGCCGGATATCCTGCCGCTGCTGGCGAAGGACCCGAAGCTCGAGGTCGCGATCAAGGAGACGACGGGCTCGATCGCGATCATGCGGATGAACCATCTGCATCCGCCCTTCGACAATCCGGCGATCCGCCGCGCCGTGCTGATGGCGATCGACCAGGCCGAGTTCATGGAGGCGGTTGGCGGGCCCGACAAGACGCTGTGGCGCACCGGCGTCGGCCTGTTCCCGCCGGGCACGCCGATGGCCAACGATGCCGGCATGGAGGTGCTGAACGGCCCGCGCGACATCGGCAAGGTCAAGCAGGCGCTGGCGGCGGCCGGCTACAAGGGCGAGAAGGTGGTGCTGCTCGGCGTCACCGATCTCGCCAATCTCAAGGCCGAATGCGAGGTCGGCGCGGAGATGCTGAAGCGCATCGGCATGAATGTCGACTATCAGGTGATGGACTGGGGTGCGGTGGTGACGCGCCGGGCCAACAAGGAGCCGCCTGGCAATGGCGGCTGGAATTGCTTCTTCACCGGCTGGAATGGCATCGATATCCTCGATCCTGTCGGCCACATCTCGCTGCGCGGCAATGGCATGGCGGCCTGGCCGGGTTGGCCGGTGGCGCCCAAGATCGAGGCGCTGCGCGAGGCCTGGATGGAGGCCGCCAATCTTTCGGCCAAGCAGGCAATCGCCGCCGAATTGCAGAAGCAGGCCTTCGAGGACGTGCCTTACGCGCCGCTCGGCCAGTATTTCCAGCCGACGGCCTTCAGCCGCAAGCTGGAGGGCGTGCTGCCGAGCTTCCCGACCTTCTGGAACGTCAAGCGCATCTAGAGCACGCCGCTCTCGCGACGAGGCCGCCGAGCAGCAGGCAGCCTGCCCGCAGCCAGGCCGCAAGCGCCTGGCGGCCGAGTTCCGGTGTGAGCTGGGCCGCTGGCGGCGGCAGGCCGAGCGAGCGCAGGAGCTGGTCGGCCAGGAGCGCGAGCACGAGGACCGCGACGAAGCCGGCCAGCGCTGCCATGAGGCTGCGCAGCCAATACAAGGCTGGCAGTATGGCAATGGCGGGGGCGGCAGGCGGGCGCATCGTCTGGTCCTCGGTGGTTGTGCTTCGAGGACGGACGAGGATCGGCGTTGCCGACACCGCGTCGAAAACTTTCTGAAACGCTGCGCCCGCAGGGCAGCTAGGCGCGTTTCGACATGGACAAAGCCGGCAAATCGGCCAATGTCCTGTTATCGCCACGCTTTCCTGCGAAAATCCTCCCCATCATGACCATTCACGATCCCGCCGTTCCCGCGCTCTCCGTCTGGGTTGCGCTGGAGAGCCCCACCCATCACGTGCCCGGCGTCAACGGCATGATGGACCTCGTCGCCAGGGAGGTCGAAGGCCTGCCGATCGCCGTCGAGCGCATTCCCGGCCGCAATGGCCTCGGCGACAATCTGATCCTGCGCGCCGGTGTCCGGAATGGCGAGAAGGCCGTGGCGCTGATGTCGCATCTCGACACGGTCCACCCGGTCGGCACCAGCGCCAAGGATCTGCCGGTGCGGGTCGAGGGGGACCGGCTCTACGGCCCCGGCGTCTACGACATGAAGGGCGGCGCCTGGCTGGCGCTGCAGGCCTTCAAGGACGCGGCCAAGGCCGGCACAGTGCAGCGGCCGCTGGTCTTCCTGTTCACGCCGGACGAGGAGATCGGCTCGCCGACCTCGCGGGAGCTGATCGAGGCCGTCGGCCGCGAGGCGATGGCGGTGCTGGTGACCGAGCCGGCGCGCGAGGGCGGCAAGATCGTCACGGCGCGCAAGGGCGTCGGCCGCTTCGAGGTCAAGCTGGAAGGGCGGCCGGCGCATTCCGGGTCGCGCCATGCCGACGGTCGCAACGCCATCCGCGAGGCGGCGCACCAGATCCTCGCGATCGAGGGCATGACCGATTACTCGCGCGGCATCACCACGACTGTCGCGCTGGTCGGGGGCGGCACCGCTGCGAACGTCATCCCGCAGCATGCCTGGTTCAGTGTCGATTGCCGCGTCACCACCGTGGCTGACGGCACAGTCATGGAAGAGCGTATCCTTGGGCTGAAGGCGCATGATCCCGATGTGAAGCTCTCCATCACCGGCGGCATGAACCGGCCGCCCTATGAGAAGTCGCCGGAGGTCGCGGCGCTCTATGAGCAGGCGCGGGCGGTGGCGGCGAAGATCGGCTTTGATCTGCAGGATTGCCCGATGACCGGCGGCGGCTCGGACGGCAATTTCACCGCGGCGCTCGGCATCCCGACGCTGGACGGGCTCGGTATCGACGGCGATGGCGCCCACACCTTGCAGGAATACGCGCTGATCTCCTCGATCGCGCCAAGGCGGGCGCTGATCAAGGGGCTGCTGGAGACGCTGTAGGCTTCCTTCTCCCCTTGGGGGAGAAGGTGGCAGCGCGAAGCGCTGACGGATGAGGGAAGGGTGGCTCACCCGGTCGAGGCGCCCTCATCCCCCCTTCCGTTAGCCGGACAAATCCGCTCTGATCGCGCTCAAGGCCGTGCGACGGCCGGAGCGGAGGAGTGCGGCATGAAGGGCTGGATCGCGGGTGCGCTCGCTGTTGCAGGCATGATGGTGACGGGAATGGCTGACGCGCAGGAGCTTCTGGTCGAGAAGAAGGTCTTCGAGCTGCCGAGCTACACCACGCAAGGCGGGCGCACGCTGAAGAACGTCAAGGTCGGCTGGGAGAGCTACGGTACGCTCAACGCCGACAAGTCCAACGCGATCCTGATCTGCCATTTCTTCTCGGCCAATTCGCACGCCGCCGGCAAATATGCCGCCGCAGATGCCGCTCCCGGCTATTGGGACGCGATCATCGGGCCAGGCAAGGCGATCGACACCAACAAATATTTCGTCCTCTCCGCCGACTCGCTGGTGAACCTCAACACCGGCGACCCGAAGACAACCACCACCGGCCCGGCTTCGATCGATCCCGATACCGGCAAGCCCTACGCACTCGACTTCCCGGTCGTGACCATCGGCGATTTCGTCAATGTCCAGAAGGCCCTGGTCGAGAGTCTTGGCATCAAGAAGCTCGTCATGGTCGCCGGCCCGTCGATGGGGGCGCTGCAGACTTACGAATGGGCGGCGAGCTATCCCGACATGGTCGGCAAGGCGATGGCGGTGATCGGCGCGGCCGAGGCCGACGCCCAGCTGATCGCCTGGCTCGATGTCTGGGCGGCGCCGATCCTGGTCGATCCGAACTGGAACAAGGGCGACTATTACGGCAAGACGCCGCCCAATGCCGGCCTCGCCAAGGCGCTGACGGTGGTGACGCTTCAGGCCAATCATAGCGACTGGACCAATGGCACCTTCGGCCGCCGCCCGGCCAAGGAGGGCGAGGATCCCGCCAAGGCACTCGGCAACAAGTTCCAGGTCCAGAGCATTCTGGACAATGCCGGCGAGGCGCGCGCCAAGGTCTCTGACGCCAACCACTTCCTCTATCTGGTCAAGGCCAACCAGCTCTACGCGGCCGGCGGCAAGTCGCTCGCCGATGCGATGAGCCGGATCAAGGCGCCGTTGCTGGTCGTCAGCCAGCCCAAGGACCTCGTCTTCCCCGACGAGATGATCCAGCGCACCGTCGCCGAAGCGAAGAAGGCCGGGCGCGATGTCAGCCACGTCACCATCCAGGGCACGCGCGGCCATCTCGACGGCGTGATCTCGATGAAGCAGGCGGAAGGGGCGGTGAAGGCCTTTCTGGAGAAGTGAGGATGATGGCTTGAGCACGCCGATCGTCTCGCTGCGGGAGATTACGGCCGAGACCGTTCGGGTGATCTGCGAGCTCGAGCCACATGAGGCGCAGAGCGGCTTCGTCGCGCCGAATGCGGTCTCGATCGCGCAGGCGCATTTCAACCTGGCTGCGGTGTTCCGGGCAATCTATGCCGATGAGGAGCCGGTCGGCTTCATCATGTGGCGACCGGAGGACGACGGCGCGAGCTGCTTCCTCTGGCGCTTCATGATCGATAGGCGCCACCAGGGCAAAGGCTATGGGCGCGACGCGATCGGGCTCTGGCTGGAGGGCCTTCCGCAGCAGGGATACAAGCTCGCAACACTGAGCTACGTGCCCGGCAATGGCGGGCCGCACGCGTTCTACCTGGCGCAAGGGTTTCGCGACACGGGCGAGACCCACGCCAATGGCGAACGAGTCATGGAATTGGCGCTGTAGAGGGCCGGCCGAAGCTATCCCGCGAATCTGTCGCGATAGGCCTGCGGGCTGGCGCCGAGCCGGCGCAGGAAGGCGCGGCGCAAAGTCTCCTCGGAACCGAAGCCGCAGCGGCGGCCGGCCTGGGCGACGGAAAGGCCCTGTTCGAGCAGGCGGCGTGCCGTCTCGATCCTGATCTCCTCGACGGCCCGGGCCGGCGTGCGGCCGGTCGCCTGGCGATAATGCCGGGCGAAGCTGCGCAGGCTCATCCTGGCCTCTCCGGCCAGCCGCTCCAGCGAGAGGTCGCCGCGCAGGTTCTCGACGATCCAGCCATGCAGGCGGTCGAAGCGCTCGTCCTTCTCCTGCAAGGTCAGCGCGGCGCTGAACTGCGCCTGGCCGCCGGGGCGCTTGAGGAAGACGACGAGCTGGCGGGCGATGGCGAGCGCCGGTTCGCGGCCGAGATCGGCCTCGACCAGCGCCAAGGCGAGATCGATCCCGGCGGTGACGCCGGCCGAGGTCCAGACATCGCCGTCGCGGACATAGATCGGGTCGGGCTCGAGCCGCACAGCCGGGAACATCGCCCGGAGTTCAGCGCAGCGGCCCCAATGCGTCACGGCGCGCTTGCCGTCGAGCAGGCCGGCCGATGCGAGCAGGAAGGCGCCGCTGCAGACCGAGGCGACACGCTGAGCCGCCGCGGCGCGTTTCCGGACCCAGTCGACAAGCGCCGCGTCGCGGCAGGCGGCGTTGACGCCGTAGCCGCCGGCGATGACCAGGGTGTGCAAAGGCGCGGTGGGCTCGGGAAGCGGCGCTGCGCCGAGCTCCAGCCGCGCACTCGTGACGACACGACTTTCGGCTGCAACGACGGCGGTTTCATAGGGCAGGGGCCGACCGGCGACATGCGCCAAGTCGTTGGCGGTGGCGAAGACCTGCAAGGGCCCGGCGACATCGAGCAATTGCCCGCCGGGGAAGGTCAGGATCTCGATGCGGTGCGTGTTTGGCATGAAGCGAGGGATGCTTGGCATTTCGGCCAGAGCTTTGCGCGCTAGGTTGCTCCCGTCAATCAGGAGTTCTGCCCATGTCCCTCAGCTTCGGCATCCTCGTCTTCCCGCAGGTCCAGCAGCTCGATCTGACCGGCCCCTATGAGGTCTTCGCATCGGCCAAGGGCGCGCAGGTGCATCTGATCTGGAAGGACACGGCGCAGCTGAAAGCCGCGACCGGGCTGATGCTGACGCCGACCACGACCTTCGCCGAATGCCCGCCGCTCGACGTGCTCTGCGTGCCGGGCGGCAGCGGGGTCAATCCGCTGCTGCACGACGAGACTGTCCTGGCGTTCCTGCGCGAGCGGGCCGGGCAGGTGCGCTATCTCACCTCGGTCTGCACGGGATCGCTTGTTCTCGGCATGGCCGGTTTGCTGAAGGGCAAGCGCGCGACCAGTCACTGGAACGCGCATGACCTGCTGGCGCGGTTCGGCGCGATCCCGACGGAAGGGCGCGTGGTGCGCGACGGCAATCTGATCACCGCCGGCGGCGTCACCTCCGGCATCGATTTCGGGCTCACCGTGATCGCCGAATTGCTCGGCGAGGAGGAAGCACAATTGATCCAGCTCTCGCTGGAATATGCGCCGCAGCCGCCGTTCAAGGCCGGCACGCCGCAGGAGGCGCCGGAGGCGATCCTTGCTGCGGCAAGGCAGCGCCTTGCCGGCTCGCGCGCAGCGCGCGAAAAGCTGCTGGCGGCGCTTTAGCCGCAAGGGCGGGGACCGCGGGCATGGCCGAAGAGCGCAGCATTCTCCTCTTCTCCTATGGCACGCTGCAGCAGGAGAATGTCCAGCTCGCCTCGTTCGGACGTCTGCTCGAAGGCCATGACGACGCCATGCCGGGCTTTTCCCAGACCATGCTGGAGATCACCGATCCCGAGGTGATCCGAACCAGCGGCAAGCGCTTCCATCCGGTAGTGGCGCCGAGCGACGACCCGGCCGACAGCGTGCCGGGCAGGGTCTTCGCCATCTCCGCCGAGGAGCTTGCAGCCGCCGACCACTACGAGGTCGCCGACTACAAGCGCATCAGCGTCAAGCTCGCTTCCGGGAAGGAGGCGTGGGTCTACGTCAAGGCGTGAAGCCGCTGCGGCGGTTCGGCTGATGGACAGGGACCAGGCGCGTCGCTATCGACGGTGCCGGGGAACCTGTCCTTGAGCGCAGCCAAGTCCATCAGAGCAAGATCCTGGGTCGCGATCATCGCGGCCTATGTGCTCGTGCTGCAGGGATTGTTCGGCGCAGTCGTGTCCGGACAGAGCCTGGCGCCAGCGCTGCTCGACCGCGCCGCGCATCTGACGCTCTGTGCGCCGGGTGCGCAAAGCGCTCCGCTGCCGGGCGAGGAACCGGCACCACATCTGCCCGCCTGCTGCCTGCTCGGCTGCGCCTGGATCGGCGCGGCCTATGCGCCGCCCGAGCGGCCGGCGCTCCCCGAAAGCGTCGAGCCCGATGTCACGATCGTCGGTTTCGACGATCTGACCGGGCGACCGCTGCCGGGACAGGAGCGGCTCGCCGCCCGCCCGAGAGGACCTCCCGTCCGGACCTGACGCCGCGGCGGCCCTGTGGCCGCCTTCCGTCGCAATGACCGAATGCTCCGCCAGGCCAGCGCGCTGGCGGCATTTCGGCAGGTCCATTCCGGGAAATCCAGCCATGACCGCCCACGCGGATATTCGAACGCGCGCCGATGCCGGCCGCACCCTTGCATTATCGTCCGAATTCAAGGCCTTCATCGGAAGGCTGCACTTCTATGCCGGGCTGTTCGTCGGCCCGTTCATCCTGGTCGCGGCGCTGACCGGCACGCTCTATGTACTGACGCCGCAGATCGAGAGTTTCATCTACCGCGAGCAACTGACTGCGACGGCGACGGGCGAGCCTGCCTCGCTCGCCGCCCAGACCGAAGCCGCGCGCAAACATATCGGCGAGGGGCCGCGCTTCTTCGCCATCCGTCCCGCGCCGTCAGCAGGCCAGACGACGCGCGTGATGTTCGCGCAGCCCGGCCACGGAGATTCCGAGAGTCGGGCGATCTTCGTCGATCCGGTCTCGCTGGCGATCAGGGGCGATCTCATCGTCTACGGCACCAGCGGCATCCTGCCGTTCCGGACGCAACTCGATTATCTCCATCGCAACCTGCTGCTCGGCGAGTTCGGCCGCAATTACAGCGAGCTGGCGGCCTCCTGGCTCTGGGCAGTGGTGCTTGGCGGTGTCCTGATGTGGTTCTGGCGGCGCCATCCGCGGGCCGCCGAGCGAGCGCGCGCCAATCCGGCACTGCGCGACCGGCGCTGGCACGGGCTGATCGGGCTGACGCTCTCGCTCGGCCTCGTCTTCCTCTCGGTGACAGGGCTGACCTGGTCGAAACATGCCGGCGACCGGATCGATGCTCTCCGCGCCAATCTCGGTTGGGTGACGCCCTCGGTCTCACTCAAGCTCGGTGCGGCGCCAGCCGCCGACGAGCATGCCCATCACGGTGACCATGGCCCGGCTGTGGGAGGGGCGGCTCCGGGGAGTGTCGATCAGCTTGATGGCGTTCTTGCCGCGGCGAAGGCGGCCGGCATCGATTCCCCACATGTCGAGATGCGGCCGCCTCGGGCTGAGGGCCAGGCCTGGCTGGTCCGCGAATATGACCGGAGCTGGCCGACGCAGGTCGACACGATGGCGCTCGACCCGCGCGATCTCTCGGTCGTCAGCCGGGCCGATTTCGAGACCTTCCCGCTGATCGCCAAGCTGATCCGCTGGGGCATCGACACCCATATGGGCATCCTGTTCGGCTGGCTGAACCAGGTGCTGATGGCAGGGCTCGGCATCGCGCTGATTGTGACGACGCTGCTCGGCTACCGGATCTGGTGGCGACAGCGGCCGGCGCCGGGGTCATTGCCGCGCACAATTGTCCAGTCATGGCTGCGGCTCGGCTGGCCGGGCAGGGCGGCGGCGGTCGTCGTCGCGGCGGGACTGGGCTGGGCGCTACCGCTGGTCGGCGTCAGCCTCGCGGCCTTCCTGCTCGTCGACCTCGTCCGCTGGCGGCTGGCGCGAGCTGCCTGAGCCCAAGCTCGATCCGGGGCGGCTCAGCCGCTCCGGATCACGGCCCGCACGCCGTCGATCACGAACTGCACCGCCAGCGCGGCCAGGATGACACCGAGCAGGCGGGTCAGCACGACATTGCCGGTGACGCCGAGCAGCCGCGCGATCGGCACCGCCAGGAAGAAGACGACGAGGCAGGACAGGATCACCAGTCCGCAGATCACCGCGAGCGAGGACAGCATCGCGATGTCGCCATTGGCCCGGCCGGCGAGCAGCATCACGGCGGTCAGGGCGCCGGGGCCGGCCATCAGCGGGATCGCCAGCGGGAAGGCGGCGACGTTGCGGATATGATCCTTGGTGATGGCGGTGTCGGCCGTCGCCTGCTTGCGATCGTTGCGGCGCTCGAACACCATCTCGAACGAGATCCAGAACAGCAGGAAGCCGCCGGCGATGCGGAAGGCCGGCAGCGAGACGCCGAGTGCCTTCAGCACGACGTCGCCGGCAAGGCCGAAGAAGGCCATGATGCAGAAGGCGATGATGCAGGCACGGACCGCGACCTGCCGCCGCTCGCTCGCCGACATGCCGCGCGTCAGCGACAGGAAGATCGGCGCCAGGCCCGGCGGATCAAGCGTCACCAGCAGGGTGACCAGGGCGGAGGAGAGATATTCGGCGAACATGTCTCTCCCCGAGCCTGTTGCTCTGCTCTTGTCGGCTGCTCGTCGCCCGGTTGCGCCGCGTCGCGGTAGGTCCGGAATGACAGCGCGATTCTTCGCGGCGAGGCAGTCTAGGCACGCCCCGAAGCGCCCGTCACGCACCAAACATGGCGAGAATGCGGAAGGGGCGTGAAAGCGAATCAAAAACGCCGTGTAACCCGCTGCAATAAAACGGTTTTATTTTCTCTGAATAGAATCGCGTTTCGCTGGCTTCTACAGCCGGAATCGGCTAGCCAGAACGTTGAAAAACCAGCGGTAACCGGGACTTTTTCCCTTGAGCGAAGACAACGACGACAAGCGCGACGACGGCCCGCAGCCGGGCGGCGACATCAAGCCGATCGCGATCACCGACGAGATGAAGAAGAGCTATCTCGATTACGCGATGAGCGTGATCGTGAGCCGCGCTCTCCCGGACGTCCGCGACGGCCTGAAGCCCGTGCACCGGCGCATCTTGTTCTCGATGCACGAGAACAAGAACCTGCCCGACCGGCCCTATACCAAATGCGCCCGCATCGTCGGCGACACGATGGGTAAGTACCATCCGCACGGCAATCTCGCGGTCTATGACGCGCTGGTGCGCATGGCGCAGGATTTCTCGCTGCGCCTGCCCCTGATCGACGGCCAGGGCAATTTCGGCTCGATGGACGGCGACAGCCCGGCGGCCGATCGCTACACCGAGGCGCGCCTCGACAAGGCGGCGATGCCGCTGCTCGAGGATCTCGACCTCGACACCGTCAACTTCCAGCCGAACTATGACGGCAAGGAGCACGAGCCGACGGTCCTGCCGGCACGCTATCCGAACCTGCTGGTCAACGGAGCCGGCGGCATCGCGGTCGGCATGGCGACCAACATCCCGCCGCATAATCTCGGCGAGGTCATCGACGCCTGCGTCGCGCTGATCGAGAACCCCGAGATCACGATCGACGAGCTGATCGAGATCGTGCCCGGTCCGGACTTCCCGACCGGCGCCCAGATCATGGGCCGCAGCGGCATCCATTCGGCCTACCACACCGGTCGCGGCTCGATCGTGATGCGCTCGAAGACCCATATCGAGGAGCTGCGCAAGGAGCGCGAGGCGATCATCGTCACCGAGGTTCCCTATCAGGTGAACAAGGCGACCATGGTCGAGAAGATCGCCGATCTCGTCCGCGAGAAGCGGATCGAGGGCATCTCGGACCTGCGCGATGAGTCGAACCGCGAGGGCGTCCGCGTCGTCATCGAGATCAAGCGCGACGCCGTCGCCGATGTCGTGCTGAACCAGCTCTACCGCTTCACCCCGCTGCAGACCTCCTTCGGCGCCAACATGGTGGCGCTCAATGGCGGCCGGCCGGAGATCCTGAACCTCAGGGACTTCATCTCGGCTTTCGTCGAGTTCCGCGAGGAAGTCGTCTCGCGGCGCACGCGCTATCTGCTCAACAAGGCGCGCGAGCGGGCCCATGTGCTCTGCGGCCTCGCTACCGCCGTCGCCAATATCGACGAGGTCATCCGGCTGATCCGCACGGCGCCGACACCGGCTGCGGCGCATGAAGCATTGATGGCGCGCGATTGGCCGGCCGACGACATCGCGCCGCTGATCGCGCTGGTCGACGATCCGCGCCATCCGATGAATGCCGACGGCACCTACCGCCTGTCTGACGCACAGGCGAAGGCGATCCTGGAGCTGCGCCTGTCGCGCCTCACCGCCCTCGGCCGCGACGAGATCGGCGACGAGCTGGAGAAGCTCGCCAAGGAGATCGCCGACTATCTCGACATCCTGCGTTCGCGTGCCCGCATCCAGGAAATCGTCAAGACCGAGCTCACAGAGGTCAAGACGGCTTTCGCGACCCCGCGCCGCACGGAGATCATGGATTGGGGCTCGGATCTCGACGACGAGGACCTGATCGCCCGCGAGGACATGGTCGTCACCGTCTCCCATGCCGGCTACATCAAGCGCGTGCCGCTCTCGACCTATCGGTCGCAGAAGCGCGGCGGCAAGGGGCGCTCGGGCATGTCGACCCGTGACGAGGACTTCGTCACGCGGCTCTTCGTCGCCGATACGCACACGCCGATCATCTTTTTCTCCTCACGTGGGCAAGCCTACAAGGAGAAGGTCTGGCGGCTGCCGCTTTCGGCGCCGAACGCGCGCGGAAAATTCCTCAACAACATGCTGCCGCTGCAAACGGGCGAGCGCATCACCACGGTGATGCCGCTACCGGAGGATGAGGAGAGCTGGGAGCGGCTCGACGTGATGTTCGCGACCCGGACCGGCAATGTCCGGCGCAACAAGCTCTCCGACTTCGTCCAGGTCAATCGCAACGGCAAGATCGCGATGAAGCTCGACGAGGGCGATTCGATCGTCGACGTGCAGATCTGCTCCGAGCATGACGACGTGCTGCTGACCACGGCCGGCGGCCAGTGCATCCGCTTCGCCGTGCCGGAGGTCCGCGTCTTCAAGGGCCGCGACTCGACCGGCGTGCGCGGCATCAATCTCGCCGACGGCGACGAGGTGATCTCGCTCGCGATCCTGCACCATCTCGACGCGACGCCGGACGAGCGAGCCGCCTATCTCAAGCGCGCCGCCGCCGCCCGCAGGGCGCTGACCGGCGAAGGCGACGAGGCTGCCGAGCCCGTGACGAGCGGTGATGCCGAGGAGGCCGGAAGCGACATCGAGCTCGGCCAGGAGAAATACGCCGAGATGGGTGCTGCCGAGCAGTTCATCCTGACCCTGTCGGAGAATGGCTACGGCAAGCGCTCATCGTCCTTCGAGTACCGGGTCACCGGACGCGGCGGCAAGGGCATCGTCGCCATGGTCGTCAACGAGCGCAATGGCAAGCTCGTCGCTTCGTTCCCGGCTGAGGAGAAGGAGCAGATCATGCTCGTCACCGATGGCGGGCAGGTGATCCGCGTGCCGGTCGATGCCGGGCCGAACAACCGCATCCGCATCGCCGGCCGCTCGACCCAGGGCGTCACCGTGTTCAACACGGCTGACGGCGAGAAGGTCGTCTCGGTCGAGCGGATCGGCGAAGAAGCTGAGGAAGAAGGCGAGGCCGGCGAGGGCGAGAACGGCAGCGGCGAGGTGCCGGCCGGGGAGGCGTGAGCCTTCCGCTTGCCCGATAAGGGGCCGGCCGGGGCAGGCGGCGTCATGCTCGGGCTTGACCCGAGCATCTCAGGCGAGAGGAGGCTCCGACAGCGCCTTCTCGTCATGAGATTCTCGGGTCTGCAGATTCTCGGGTCTGCGCTTCGCTTCGCCCGAGAATGACGCCGAGCCGAGTCAGCGCAGCAGCGGGATCGCCGGGCCCGGCGTCCGCAGGGATGCGTCGATCTCGGGCGTGAAGGCGGCACCGAAGAACGGGCCGCGGAGCTCGAAGGGCACGCGGGTCGAGGTCGTGGTCGAGCTGAGCGCGCCATTGAGGTCGAGCCAGCGCCGGCTGAGATCGGCCGTGCCGTTGAGGACGACATTGTAGCCAGAGCCGGCGATCTGCGTGTCGGTGACGTAGAGCACGCCGAGATTGGCGAGAGCTGAGAGCTGCAGGGTCTCGAAGGCACTTTTGCCCTGACGCCAGTCGCGCGCCGAGGTCGGCGGCTTTTCGGCCTTGCGCAGCAGGTCGGGGAAGGCGATGCCGCGGAACTCGCCTTGCCGGATGGTCAGGCCGGCTCGTCCGGTCAGCGAGCCGACGACCTGTTCCAGGCTGCCGCCGGCGCCTTCGAAGGCGAGCTGCCCGGTTGCGGTGCCGCTGAGGCGGGCGAGTTCCGGCAGGTCTTCCGCCGCCAGCGCGAGATTCACCTTTTCGAGGCCGAGCTGCAATTTGACGTCCGCACCGGCCGCGACCGGCGTGGCGAGGATGCGGGCGCGGGCCGAACCGCCATAGGCTGATGCGCGCAGCAGCGATGCTTCGAAGCGGCCCTTGCGGATCAGCAACTGGGCCGCCAGGTCGCCGAAGCGCGTGGCGCCGATCCGGGCGGCATCGAGCGAGAGACGCAGGTCGACGTCGTTGGTGGTCCAGCCGTCGAATTCGAGTGGGGTTCCGCTCGTTTCAGTGCCGGCCCCAGCAGGCTGTGGTTCGGCCTGCCGCAGCAGGCGCCCGAGATCGAACTCGGCGCCGGCTAGCGTGCCGGACAGCGCCCAGTTCGGCATGGCGCCGTCGAGCTTGAGGGCGCCTTCGAGCTGGTCGCCGTCGACCATGGCGACGACCGAATCGAGTGCGATACCGCCTTGGCTGATCTGGGCCTGCGCGGTCAGCTCGATCTGTCGAACCAGGGAGGCGATACGCGGTCGAGGGCCGATCCAGGCGAGGGCGTCGGACAGCGATTTCGCGCTGAACTCGATCTGGCCGTTGGTGGTGCCCTGGGCGGCCGAGCGCGTGCCGTTGAGGCGCAGATTCAACAGGCGCGAGCCGAGCGAGAAGGCCGTGCGCGCCCGCTCGCCGGCAACCGGCCAGAGAATGTCGACCTTGGTGGCCTCGCCGCGCCAAGTGAAGGAGCCGGCGAGTGCGACCGGCGCCCGGGCCGCACGCTCCTCGATCAGCAGGTTGACGTCACGCAATGTCGTCAGGACCGTGCGGTCTGAGCGCATCATGACGCTGCCGGAACTCAGGACGAGCCGCGTCTGGCTGTCGAGCCGCGCGAGATAACCAAGGATGCGATCGAGCCAGCCGGCGTAACCGCGGCCGGACTCGTCGGCGGCGACATCGATCTCGGGAGCGACCAGGTCGATACGATCGAAGTCGAGCTGCCCGCCGATCAGCGGGAACAGGCGGGCGCGGGCGCGCAGGCGCGTGGCCTTGCCGGTGAGCACGCCCTGCGGGTCGGCGAAGGTCACGTCGGACAGGCTGATCCGGGGCAAGGGCAGGATCGCGATCTCGGCGCGGCGCAGGCCCGTCACCTTGAGCCCGGTGCGCGTCTCGATGCCGGCGACGATGGAGCGCTCGACTTGCGACAAGGCCAGATTCCACGACCGCAGCCCAAGCGTGAGCAGCAGCGCGGTCGCGGCGAGGCCGAGGATCAGTACGCGTCGTGACATGGCCGGGTGTATGGCCTTCATCCGCGTGACGGCGGAGACCCCGTCGTCAGGCAATCCGATATTGCGAGCGATTCGACCGGGGCGGCCGAAATGTCGTCGCGCGCCAAGGGTTTATTCCTCCGGCTCACGAATGTCGAGTTCCGCACGGGGGCCGAAACTCGCAAAGCCGGGGAAACATTTCAATTTTCGCGCGAAACCGGTCGCTGCTCGTCGGCCCGGGCGAGCCTCAGCGCCGGATAGATGCCGATCGCGACGATCAGCAGTGCCGCCAGGGCGCCGTCCTCGAAGACGCCGCGGGCGGCGTGGCCGTAGACCAGCGTCGCCAGCGTGTCGAAGTTGAGCGGCCGCAGCAGCAGGGTCGCCGGCAGTTCCTTCATGCAGTCGACGAAAACGAGCAGGGCGGCGGCGGCGATGGCCGGGCGCATCAGCGGCCAGTGCAGGCGGTGCAGGAGTTCGTGCCTGTTGGCGCCGAGCGAGCGGGCGGCGTCGTCGATGCGCGGCGAGATGCGGGCATAGCCGCTTTCGACTCCGTTCACGGCGATGGTCAGGAAGCGCACGAGATAAGCGATGAGCAGCGCGGCGCCCGACCCCAGCAGCAGCAGGCCAGGGCTGGCACCGAAGAGTGCTCGGCTCGCATCGGCGACGAGGTTGTCGAAGGCGGCGAGCGGCACCAGCAGCCCGAGCGCCAGCACCGTGCCGGGCAGCGCATAGCCGAGCGAGGCGATGCGGGCGAGCATCGGCAGGGCGCGTTCGCGCCCGAGCCGCAGCGCCGCGGCGATGCCGAGGCCGATGGCGACGATCAGCGCGGCCGAGAGCGCCGAGATCGCAACGGTGTTGGCGAGCGCCCGCCAGAGCGTCGCATCGGCCTGGGCGAAGAGGTCGCGGCGCCACAGTTCGCCGGTCAGGTAGAAAAGCGGCAGCACCGCGCCGAACAGCGCCGGCAGGAAGCAGGCCACTGCGGCTGTCCAGGCGCGGGCCCCCGAAAGCTGGATGCGGCCGACCGGCCGGGGCCGCTTCACCGGCAGGGCGAAGCGCCGCGCTCCGCGCGTGCGCGCTTCGGCGACCATCAGTCCGACGACGACGAGAAGCATGACGCAGGCGATCTGAGTGGCGCCAGCCAGCGAGCCGCGATTGATCCAGGTGGTGTAGACCGAAATGGTCAGCGAGCGGACGCCGAGATATTCGCTGGCGCCGATGTCGTTCAGCGTCTCCAGGAGAGCAAGGGTGAGGCCGGCGGCGAGGGCGGGGCGCGCCATCGGCAGGCCGATACGCCAGAACAGCGGCCAGCGCCGCGTGCCGAGCGTGCGGGCGGATTCGATCAGCGCGGCGCTCTGCATCGCAAAGAGCGCGCGCACGCTGAGATAGACGTAAGGGTAGAGCACGATCCCCAGGATCAGGATAGCGCCCGGCAGATTGCGCGGATCGGGAAACCAGTAGTCGCGCAGCGAGCGCCAGCCGGTGAGCGCCCTGAGCGCGCTCTGGAACGGCCCCTGGAAACCGAGGATCTCGACGTAGACGTAAGCCGTGATGTAGGTCGGCAGCGCCAGGGGCAGCACGAGCAGCCATTCCAGGCTACGGCGGCCGGGGAATTCGTACTGCGTCACCAGCCAGGCGGCGCCGGTGCCGACCGCCCCGCAGAACAGGGCGATGCCGGCGAGCAGCAGGGCGGTGTTCCAGAGCGCGACCGGCAGGACATTGGCAGTCAGATGCGGCCAGATCGCCAGCGCCTCGCGCGACAGCGCGGTGAAGGCGAGTGCCAGCACCGGCAGCGCGACCAATGCGGCGGCAGCTGCGGTGACGTAGACCAGACGCGTCGACGGCCGCCAGCGAACTGGCGGCCGTTCTACATGTGTCGTTGAGGCGTTCAGGCTCAATTGTCGAAGCCGACCTTATCGACGAGCTCGGAGGCGGCCTTGCGGTTCTTGGCGACGTCGCCGAGCGGGGTCGTGTCGGGCGTCAGCGCGCCGAGCAGCTTGACTGCGGCGGCTTCCTTGACGTCGGCATTGACCGGGTACTCGAAATTGCCGTCGGCGTAGAGGTGCTGCGCCTTCTCGCCGAGCATGTACTCGATCAGCTTGACGGCGTTCTCCTTGTTCGGCGCGTTCTTGGCAATGGCCGCGGCGGAGACGTTCACATGGGTGCCGCCGCCGGCGAAGGTGGTCTTCAGCGGCTTGATCGCGTCGTACCAGCCCTTCTGCTCGTTCGTCGCCTTGCTCATCAGCCCGATATAGTAGGTGTTGATGATGGCGATGTCGCACTGGCCCGAGAGGATGTCGCGGGCGACGTCACGGTCGCCGCCGCCGGGCTTGCGGGCGGTGTTGGCCTTGATCGCCTTCAGGAAGGCCTCGGTCTTCTCGGCGCCGTTGCGGGCGAGATAGGCGGCGAAGAAGGCGTTGTTATAGGGGTGCTGGCCGGCGCGGATGCAGAACTTGCCCTTCCACTTGGGATCGGCGAGGTCTTCATAGGTGATCGCGTCCTGCTTCACCCGGTCCTTGGAGACGACGACGATGCGGGCGCGCTGCGTCAGCGTGATCCAGTTGTCGCCGGCGCCGCGGAGGGCGGCGGGAACGGTCTTGTCGACCAGCGCCGACTTGACCGGCTGGGTGATGCCGGCATCGGCCGCGGCCTGGATCTCGCCGACATCGACGACTAGCATCACGTCGGCCGGGCTGTTGGCGCCCTCGGCCTGGACGCGCTGCTGCAGGCCGTCCTTCAGGAAGACGGCGTTGACCTTGATGCCGGTGTCCTTGGTGAAGGCCTCGATGACCGGGTTGAGCAGAGCCGGCTCGCGCGTCGTGTAGAGGTTGACGCTCTGCGCAAGGGCAGGGGCGGCCAGCAGGCAGGAGGCCAGGGCTGTCGCGGCAAGCGCGGTCTTGATGGTCATGTCTCGCTCCTTCGGGCGGGGCTGTAAAAATTGGCCATACAGGAACGGAGCGGTAGAGGCCGAAACCGGGTCGGTCAAGAAATATCCCTTTTGTTTCAATGTGTTATATCAATTCTAAACTAGCTCATCATTATATTAATTCTAAACTATCTGCGCCGGTCGCGCTCAGGCGCGTGCGAGATGCGTTCAGCCAGGTGCTTCAAAAGTCGTAAGACTTCAACGCTTTGCGCGATAGCATCTTTGTCCAGCGCCAGCTGCCGCAATGGCGGGGAGCGAGGCGTTCGTCGAGCCGATCCAGAATGATCTGCCCGGCGTGAGCGGGTGATATCGGGATCGTGAACCGATGGTGCCCGGTCGATACGCGTCGTGGTTGTGAGGAACCTTGCCGGGTGTTTCATTCGGACTGCTAAAATTCGTGACATTTGTACAACATCGGCAGCTATTGCAGTGCTGCGTCGGCACGCTGCCGCAATTGCCGCGAAGCCGCCACAAAGCGGCCCCAGCTGCAAACTTCAGTAACTATCTGAGATACGGAAGAATTAAGCCCCATCTGGCAGGGTGCGGAGCAGAAAAATGCTTCGCAGCTTGCTCGGGGCGAATGGATTGCACCGGCGGGCGGCGGCGTGGCACAGCTTGCGCCCGCCAGGTGGGGTGGCGGGACAGAGTTGAATGGACGCGCGCGTTTTCGATAAGTCAAAGCTGCCCAGCCGGCACGTCAGCGTCGGGCCGGCCCGCGCGCCGCATCGCTCCTATTATTACGCGATGGGGATGACCGCGAAGCAGATCGCGCAGCCCTTTGTCGGCGTCGCTTCCTGCTGGAACGAGGCCGCCCCCTGCAACATCGCCCTGATGCGCCAGGCCCAGGCCGTCAAGAAGGGCGTCGCCTCGGCCAATGGCACGCCGCGCGAGTTCTGCACGATCACCGTCACCGACGGCATCGCCATGGGCCACCAGGGCATGAAGTCGTCACTGGCCTCGCGCGAGGTCATCGCCGACTCCGTCGAGCTCACCATGCGCGGCCATTGCTATGACGCGCTGGTCGGCCTCGCCGGCTGCGACAAGTCGCTGCCAGGCATGATGATGGCGATGGTGCGCCTCAACGTGCCCTCGATCTTCATCTATGGCGGCTCGATCCTGCCCGGCAATTTCAAGGGCCGGCCGGTCACCGTCCAGGATGTGTTCGAGGCCGTCGGCAAGCACTCGGTCGGCGCGATGTCGGACGAGGACCTGAAGGAGCTCGAGGAGGTGGCCTGCCCATCCTCCGGCTCATGCGGCGCCCAGTTCACCGCCAACACCATGGCGACGGTCGCCGAGGCGATCGGCCTGGCGCTGCCCTATAGCTGCGGCGCGCCGGCGCCCTACGATGTCCGCGACACCTTCTGCTATACCGCCGGCGAGATGGTGATGGATCTCATCGCCCGGAACATCCGCCCGCGCGACATCGTCACCCGCAAGGCGCTGGAGAATGCGGCGATGGTCGTCGCGGCCTCCGGCGGCTCGACCAATGCGGCGCTGCACCTGCCGGCGATCGCGCATGAATGCGGCATCGACTTCGATCTCTTCGCCGTCGCCGAGATCTTCAAGAAGACCCCTTACGTCGCCGACCTGAAGCCGGGCGGCAAATACGTCGCCAAGGACATGTTCGAGGTCGGCGGCATCCCGCTGCTGATGAAGACGCTGCTCGACAACGGCTATCTGCACGGCGACTGCATGACCGTGACCGGCCGCACCATCGCCGAGAACCTCGCCAGCGTGAAATGGAACGATCAGCAGGACGTCGTGTACCCGGCGAACAAGCCGATCACACAGACCGGCGGCGTCGTCGGCCTCGAAGGCAATCTCGCTCCCGAAGGTGCGATCGTGAAGATCGCCGGCATGCCGACCGAGAGCCTCGTCTTCACCGGCCCGGCGCGCTGCTTCGACTGCGAGGAGGACGCCTTCAAGGCCGTCTCCAACCGCGACTATCAGGTCGGCGACGTGCTGGTGATCCGCTATGAAGGGCCCAAGGGCGGCCCCGGCATGCGCGAGATGCTGTCGACCACCGCGGCGCTCTACGGCCAGGGCATGGGCGACAAGGTCGCGCTGATCACCGATGGCCGATTCTCGGGCGCGACGCGCGGTTTCTGCGTCGGCCATGTCGGCCCTGAGGCGGCTGTCGGCGGGCCGATCGGCCTGATCCGCGACGGCGACATCATCGAGCTCGACGCCATCACAGGAAAGCTCGCAGTCCGCCTTTCTGATGCCGAACTTCAGGAGCGTCGTAAGGCCTGGACGCCGCGCCAGACGGACTACCGGTCGGGCGCGCTTTGGAAATACGCGCAGACGGTCGGATCCGCCAAGGGCGGCGCCGTCACCCATCCGGGAGGCGCAGCCGAGACACAGTGCTATGCGGATATCTGAGGCCATCATTGCCGGAGCGTTGCTGGCTCTGGGCTGCCAGCAGGCAGCCTGGGCGCAGGACGGTTCGTCCGAGCGGTTCCCGATGCCGCCGCGTCCGATTCCCGGAATCGCCCTGCCGGAACCGGAAGTAGACAATCGCGCCGCGCCCGTGCCGCTCAGCCCCGGCCGTGGCGTGATCGCGCCGGCCCCGAGCGGTCCTGCCGCCCACACCGCCTTGCCGATCGCCCCGTTCAGCAGCGCCCGTGACGCGCTGAAGGCCTGGATGCGCGATTCGACTGCCGGCGATCAGGCTGGTGCGGTCAAGGCGCTCGAATACGCCGCCGCGCAGGGGCATCTCGCCGCGCAGTTCAAGCTCGGCCGGGTCTATGCCAGCGGCGACGGCGTTCCGACCAATGATCTCAAGGCGTTCGAGTATTTCTCGAAGATCGCGGACGAGAATGCCGACGAGATTCCCGGCACCTCGGACGGGCGCATCGTCGCAGCCGCCTTCGTCGCGCTCGGCGGCTATTTTCTCGACGGGATCAAGGGCAGCTATGTGAAGCCCAATCCCGACCGCGCCTTCGACATGTTCCACTACGCCGCCTCCTATTTCGGCGACCCGGACGGCCAGTACAATCTCGCCCGGCTTTATCTCAACGGCACCGGCGTCTCGCGCGATGCGCGCCAGGCGGCGCGCTGGATGAAGCTCGCCGCCGAGAAGGGCCATGCCCCGGCGCGCGCTGTCTTCGGCGACATGTTGCTGCGTGGTGGCGATGGCGTGCCGCGTCATCCGATCATCGGACTGATGTGGCTGGCGCTAGCTCGCGAGGGCGCCGATACCGCTCGCGAGGGCTGGATCGTCGAGCGCTATGACGCCGCCTTCGCCAATGCGAGCGCGAGCGACCGGACGGCTGCTCTGGCCCTGGTCGAGCGCCAGCATGGCCGCGCCGAGCGGCGCTGAGCGCGACTGCATCCAGAGTTCTCGCAATGGCGTAACCGAGGTGTCAGGCCTCGGAGCCCTCGTCATGCGCGATACCGTTATTGTCAGCCTTATCGCCGTCTGCACTGCACTCGCCATCCATGGTGCCCGTGCTCAGGAGCGGTTCGACGACTGGGCTCCGCTGACTGATCCCTTCCCGAGCACGGGCGGCGGCGGCATCATGATCCACGACTACGATCCGGTCGTCGCCAGCGGCAAGTGCACCACGCGGTTTCGTGCCATCGAGCCTGATGGCACGACCTATCACAACCTGATCGAATTCGAGGCGAGCGAGACGCAAGGCGGCGTGCTCTGCAGCAAGGGCCAATGGCGCTCGGCGGATGGCAGCGCCAGCGGCACGACGCCGTTTCGCGTCTTCATCAAGGACAACGTCAAGCGCGGCTCGCCGCAATAGGCGCGTGCCCCCTGTGGCGTTCGCAGCGGCGGGTGGTCGAGGATCCCGGCATCGCAAGGCCGGCGTCGCGTTACGTCCGGTTGGACGCCTGATCCTCGCGGCCTGTCCAGTCACCACGCAGCAGCGTCGTCACATGCTCGATCGTCTGCCTCCCATCAGCCATGCAACGGCTGGGGAGCTCAGCTACGCGCCGATATCCCAGTTTGCGCTGCATCGCCCAGGAATTGCCGTTGCCGTCGAAGTACCCGTTGACCAGCTTCGTCAGGCCCAGCTCGCAAAACGCAAATCGGATCTTTGCGTCAAACGCTTCGCGTCCATAGCCGCGACCCTGAGAATGGCGAGCTATCCAGATGCCTCCACCAGCCGTCCCGGCCTGCCAGTCGATCTTGTTGAGGCTGACTCCTCCGATCAGCCGACATTCAGGCCTCAGTTCGACGGCGAATTCGTATGCGACTGGCCGACCGCCTGCGTTCAAAATCCCCCGGCATCTCTCGATCCAGTTTCGGGCGTGCGAGGTCGAATAGGGGTGAGGGACGAAAGCCAGCCATTTTGCGACAGCGAGATCGTTCAAGCCGAGCGTGAGTTGCTCGATATCCTCCTCGCCCCAAGGCCGAAGCGTCAGGCGCGGCGTTTCGAGTCGGATCTCCACGGCCTAGCCTTCGAACGCGTCCATCAGCGTGACGATGCAATCTTGCCGCTGATGCCGGTTGATCAATGGTACCAGCCGCCTGAAATGCTCGGAGCGGCAGTGCTCGTCGAAGACGAAGTGGCCGGGGTCCTTCCGGTCGACGAAGAGGTCATAGGCGAGGCAGAGCGGCTCAGCCCGCGTCTTCTCGACCAGCTCCCGGTAGAGCGGCGCCACCAGCTCGATGCTCTCGGGCTTGATGAAGTCCTGGGCGATGACCTTCAGCATGCTCAGTTGAGCTCGATCAGCACCGGGACATGGTCCGAGGCCTTTTCCCAGCCGCGGACATGCTTGGCGATCGAGACGGCGCCGAGCCTGTCGGCCGCCTGCGGCGAGAGCAGGAGATGGTCGATGCGGATGCCGTTGTTCCGCTGCCAGGCGCCGGCCTGGTAGTCCCAGAAGGTGTAGAGGCCGGGCGCATCGGTCGTGGCGCGCAGCGCCTCGGTGAAGCCGAGGCTCTGCAGCTTGCGGAAGGCGGTACGGGTCGGCGGCAGGAAGAGAGCATCGCCGGTCCAGGCTGCGGGATCGCGGGCGTCGCGAGGCTCTGGGATGACGTTGTAGTCGCCTGCGAGGACGAGCGGCTCCTCATGGGCGAGCAGGCCCTTGGCGTGCACGGCAAGGCGCTCCATCCAGGCGAGCTTGTAGGGGTATTTCTCGGTGTTGGGCGGATTGCCGTTGGGCAGGTAGATCGAAGCGAGGCGGACGACGCCATCGCCATGCGGCAGCACGCCTTCGAGATAGCGCGCCTGTTCGTCACTGTCGTCGCCGGGCAGGCCGCGCCTGACATCCTCGAGCTTGCTGCGCGAGATGATGGCGACGCCGTTGAAGCCCTTCTGGCCATGAGTCGTGACCTGCCAGCCGGCTTCCTCGATCTCGGCGCGCGGAAAATCCGCGTCGACGCATTTCAATTCCTGCAGGCAGAGCGCGTCGGGCTCGGCTTCCTTCAGGAAGGCGAGGACATGGGTCAGGCGCTGGCGGATCGAATTGACGTTCCAGGTGGCGATACGCACGGGCCGACTCCGATTCAGACGAGCGGAGACTAAGAGACGGTGAGGCCGTCAATGCAAGTCAGCAGCGGCCACAAAAAACCTCCCGGCCAGGGCCGGGAGGTTCGAAGAACTTAGCCTTGCGACGGCGCCCCAGCATTACGGGCAGGCGCGAACCACGCCGCCGGACGCTATATAGGTGCCGGTCGACGGGTCGTAGCTGCGGAAGCGGCGCGAGCAATAGGCGATCGCATCGGCATCCGGCTCGGCATAGACCGGCGCGGGCGCGACATAGACAGGCGGCGGCGGGGCGGCATAGACCGGTGCGGGCGCGAGCAGCGCGCCGGCTGCGAGAGCCCCGAGCGCACCCGCGGCGATGCCGGCGCCGACAGCTGCGCCGCGATTATAGCGATAGCCCCGGCCGTAATAGCCGCCGCGATAGCCGTAGCGCGGGCCGCCGTAATAGCGGCGGTATTGCACCTGCTCGACCAGATTCGGCGAGCCGGCCGTCGCAGCGACCGCCGTGGCCGGTGCGAGCGGAGCAGCGACAACCGGCGTGGCGAGGGCAAAACCACCGGCGAGGGCGGCGGCGATCAACGTCGTCCTGATCATCTCGAACTCCTTGTCCCTCCCTACTGGGAGGATTCGCCTGGAACCGCATCAGCTGCCCAGGCACAGTCACCTTACCGACCGGAGTAAACGCAAAACGCGGCGAAATTTCAACGACTTCCAACGACATTCGGCGTTTTTCGGCTTGCGTGTCGCCGCGTCAGGCCCCATCTGGCGGACATTTCCGCACTGCAGCACCGATCCGGGAGCCCCATGTCGCACTCCGCCGAACCCGCCGACCTTCCCGCCAACGGGCCGCTCAAGCCATTGCCTATGGTGATCTTCGCCTCGCGCTGGCTGCAGGTGCCGCTCTATCTCGGCCTGATCGTGGCGCAGTGCGTCTACGTCTTCCTGTTCCTCAAGGAACTCTGGCACCTGGTCAACCACGCCTTCGACTTCAGCGAACAGCAGATCATGCTGGTCGTGCTGGGGCTGATCGACGTGGTGATGATCTCCAACCTGCTGATCATGGTGATCGTCGGCGGCTACGAGACCTTCGTTTCGCGCCTTCGGCTGCACAACCATCCCGACCAGCCGGAATGGCTCAGCCACGTCAACGCCTCGATCCTCAAGATCAAGCTCGCCATGGCGATCATCGGCATCTCCTCGATCCATCTGCTGCGGACCTTCATCGAGGCCGGCAATATCGGTGGGCCGACGGCGACGAACTACACCACCACGGGCGTGCTGCTGCAGACGCTGATCCATACCATCTTCATCGTCTCGGCGCTGGGCATCGCCTGGGTCGACCGGATGACGCTCAACGGCACCAGCAAGGGGCATTGAGCATCACTCGCCAGCCTCGGCAACAATGTCGCCGAGGCGCCGAGGGGCCGTCCAATGGACGGCCCGCCAGCCGGCCTGCCGGGCAGCTCTGATATTCTCGAGAGTATCGTCGATCAGCAGGAGCGTCTCGGGCGGCTCGCCCAGTGCCTGCTCGACATGCTGGTAGAAGGCGGAATCCGGCTTTCGGGCGCCGATCGCTGCCGAGTAGTAGAAGTGGTCGACATGGCCTGCGAGGCCCAGCCGTTCCGAAAGGTAGCGGGCGCGCAGATGCTCCTGATTGCTCGCCAAGGCGACGGTCAGGCCGTTGCGGCGCAGCTTCGCGATATCCTCCAGCAAGGCCTCCTCCAGCCTCGCGTCGTGGGCGAACCAGTACTCCAGAAGAGCCTCGCTGCGCACCGCGGGCGCGATCTCGGCCAGGACCGGCGTTAGTGTCTCGTGCAGACCGGCACGACCCGTGACGACATCGGTCCAAAGCCGGGCAAAGAAGCGCCGCTGAAGCAGCTCGGGCGCGATGCCGAGATCGCGTTCGAGATCATGGCTCCAGTGCAGACCATCCTGCGGTCACCCGGTGACCAGCACGCCGTCGACATCGAGGAGGACGGCGCGGATCACATCTAGCCTCGTGCCCGTCGCGGCGGCAGGCCCTTGACCAGTGGCGAGGCGAGGCCCGGCGCCGTCTCGACGCCGAGCGAGGGCAGGGCCAGCGTGCGCTGGCCGCGGAAATCGACATGGCAGACGAGGAGACCGCGTTCCTCGATATAGCCGATCAGGCGGCGCGCCCGGCTCGGCGAATGGCTGCCATAGGCCTCGGCCAGCTCGGCATCGGAGGGGCAGGGCGCGCCTTCGATGGCGCTGCGCGCGATGAACAGGAAGAGCCCGTGCAGGTCCTCTGGCAGGGTCTCAGCCGCCGTCAGCGCCTTTTCCCAGGCATCGGAGGACAGCACCTCCTCGCTCGCTCCGGCGCGGGCGACGGCGAGGCGCTTGCGGAAAGCGTCCAGGCTCGTCTCCGGCCCGCTGACGCGGCGCATCCGGCAGCGAACGGTGAAATCCTGGTAGAGCACGGCGACCGGCCGGTCGCGCGCCTCGGGATCGTCGAGCAGTTCGTTGAGGATCTCGACCAGCGCTGCGGCGCGCTCGGCCGGGTCCATCTCGATCTCGGGCTCGGGCGGCTGCACCGGCTGATGCGTCTCGATGCGGCGGATGATCTCGGGCGCCACCACTGGGCGCGGGCGCGGCTGCTTTGGCCAGGGCGCGGGTGCGACCTCGCCCTCGCCAGCCGTGAAGATCAGCTTGCTGGCATCTTCGGGCGCCTGCTCGGGCAGCGGCATCAGGCTGGGCGCGCCGCCGCGATCGACCGAGGCGACGGGCCCGATCCTGACCGGCAGCGGCTTCTTCGACAGAGCTGGCCCGAGTGCGACGAACTGGCCGCGCTCGAGGTCGCGGAACATCTCGGCCTGGCGCCGGTCCATGCCCAGCAAATCGGCGGCGCGCTGCATGTCGATGTCGAGGAAGGTGCGGCCCATCAGGAAGTTGGAGGCTTCCGCCGCGACGTTCTTGGCGAGCTTGGCGAGGCGCTGCGTCGCGATCACGCCGGCAAGGCCGCGCTTGCGGCCACGGCACATCAGGTTGGTCATGGCGCCGAGCGAGAGCCGGCGCGCCTCGTCGGAAGCCTCGCCCGCCATCACCGGCGCGAAGAGCTGCGCTTCGTCGACCACGACCAGCATCGGATACCAATGGGCGCGGTCGATGTCGAAGAGCCCACCGAGGAAGGCGGCGGTGGCGCGCAGCTGCTCGTCGGCGTCGAGCTCTTCGAGGTTGAGCACGACCGATACCCGGTGCTGGCGCACGCGCAGGGCGATCTTCTGCAATTCGACCGGGCTAGCGGTGCCATCGACCACGACATGGCCGAACTGGTCGGCCAGCGAGACGAAGTCGCCCTCGGGATCGACAATAGCCTGCTGCACCAGCGGCGCGCTCTGTTCGAGCAGCCGACGCAGCAGATGCGACTTGCCCGAGCCGGAATTGCCCTGGACCAGGAGCCGCGTCGCCAGCAGTTCGGCGAGGTCGAGCTCGGCGGGCTCGCCGCCCCGCGTCGACCCCATGTCGATGCCAGTCTTCATGCCGGAATCCAGGCCGCTCCTTGCCGTGGCGGAAAACGCAAGGCGGCGCTTCTAGCACGCCCGCCGGCAGTCAAGGCAAGGCCTGGCCTGCATTCCACAGCTTTGCGCGACGCAGGGCAGGCCTCTGGTCAGCGCCGCCGCAGGACCATGCCGCCATGATGCAGCGTGTCCGCATCGACGAAGGTGCCGTCGGCGGTGAAGCCGGTGTCGTCCCAGTATTCGATATAGCTGCCGGAGACCTTGTAGCGGCCGCGATAGGCGCTCTCGCGATTGCCGCGTGCCTCGTCATAGCGGCCATTCGGCAGCAGCTCGTGGCGGACATGATTGTCGGCGGTGACCCACATGCCGACATAGGGATGGCTCTGTGGGGTCTCGGTGGCGGCTGCCTGGGTGGTCATCATGCGGGTGGATCCTTCAGGTCCATTCTGGATGGTGGTGGCAAGACCGATGCCGGCGGCCAGCAGCAGCGAGGCGTTCACGAGCAAGCTGTTCATGATCATGCCTTTTCACTGTTTGCGGCGTTCGGCGAAGAGCTCCGACAGTGCCTGTGACGCTGCGATCGCTCGCGAGATCCCGGCCGGCACGGTGATCAGGTAGACGATCTCCTTCAGCTCTGCCTCGGGCACGCCGATGTTGAGGGCGTAGCCGGCATGGACCTTCATGAAGGCGGTCTGGCCGGTCGCCGCGAAGGCCGCCACCGCCGCGAGCTGGCGCGTGCGGCTGTCGAGGCCGGTCCGCGACCAGACATCGCCGAGCGCATAAGCCTCGGTCGCCTCGGCCAGGAAGGGGAATTCCTGCCGCATGCGCTCCAGCGCCTGCTGGGGCGCACCATTGTTCAGGCTGCGGATGACGGCATCGCCGCGCTTGCGCCGCTCCTCGCTGGTTTCCGCGATGGCGGGCGCGGGCATCGCCGCGATGGCGAAGGCGGCTGCGGCGGCGCGCAAGGGGGATGAGATGGATTGGGTCATGGCTTCCTCCTCAGCGGGTGGCGGTGGGGCGGACAACGATCTCGTTGAGGTCGACATCGTCGGGTTGCTCGATCGCGAAGCGCACGGCGCGGCCGATCGCGTCGGGCTGGAGCGCAATGGCGCGATAGCTGCGCATCAGCTCGGCCGCGGCCGGATCGGTGATGGTGCCGGCGAGCTCGCTCTCGACCACGCCAGGATGGATGCAGGTGACGCGCAGGTCGGAGTGCTCCTGGCGCAAGCCGTCCGAGATGGCGCGCACGGCGTATTTCGTCGCGCAGTAGACGGCCGCCGTCGGCGAGACGGCGAGGGCGCCGATCGAGGCGATGTTGACGATCTGGCCGGAGCCGCGCGCCAGCATCTGCGGCAACACCGCGGCGATGCCGTAGAGCACGCCCTTGATGTTGACGTCGATCATCCGGTCCCACTCGTCGACCTTGAGCGAGGCCATCAGCGAGAGCGGCATGACGCCGGCATTGTTGACGATGACGTCGACGCGGCCGAAAGCCTCGCGCGCCGCCTCGGCGAAGGCCGCGACATCGGCGCGATCGGTGACGTCGAGCCGGCGGGTGCGAATCTCACCGCCTTG
This sequence comes from Allobosea sp. NPDC003192, assembly GCF_050275675.1. NCBI lineage: Bacteria > Pseudomonadati > Pseudomonadota > Alphaproteobacteria > Hyphomicrobiales > Alloboseaceae > Allobosea > Allobosea sp. NPDC003192. Next base: position 480,965 of record NZ_JBNNPK010000001.1, on the reverse strand, counting down.
CGCGGTGAGTTCTTCTGCCAGCGCGTCGAGGCGGTCGGTGCGACGCGCGCCGAGCATCAGCTTCACTCCGGCGGCTGCGAGCTCCCGGGCGATGCCGGCGCCGATCCCGCTGGAGGCGCCGGTGATGAGGACGACCTTATCGAGGGCCATGTCCGCTCCGTCTGGTTGTTTCGTGGAACCGCTCTGTCGCGGTTGCCCGGAAGCTAGGAGCAGGCCATTGTCGCGATAAGCCGCCGATTTCTTTCCAGTCTGGAGAGTCTGTCTAACCAATGGAGCTGGACCTCAACGCGCTTGCCGTGTTCGCGCTCGTCGCCGAGGAGCGGAGCTTTCGCGGCGCGGCCGACCGTGTCGGCGTGACGCGCTCGGCGGTCAGCCAGTCCATCCGCAAACTCGAGGAGCGACTGGGAATCGCGCTGGTGCAGCGCACGACACGCAGCGTCAGCCTGACCGAGGCGGGCGAGCGCCTGCTCGCCGATCTCGCACCAGCGCTGTCCGATCTGCGCGCTGCCGTCGAGGCGACGCGCGATCTGCGCTCCGGGCCGCGCGGACGCCTGCGTCTCGCAGTCTCGTCGATCGCCGAGCGCTTCCTGTCGGGGCCATTCCTCGCCGGCTTCGCCGCGACCAATCCCGAGGTCGAGCTCGACATCACCGTCACCGACGAGGAGTTCGATATCGTCGCCGCCGGCTACGATGCCGGCGTCAGGCTCGGCGAGGTGATCGAGCAGGATATGATCGCGGTCTCGATCGGCGGCGAGGAGCGCCAGCTCGCCGTCTGCTCACCCGGCTATCGCGAGCGTTTCGGGGTGCCAGCCCATCCGCGCGAGCTGGCGGCGCATCGCTGCATCGGCTGGCGGCCGGGGCCGAAGCTACCGCCCTATCGCTGGGAGTTCGCCGAGAATGGCAAGGAGTTCAGCGTCGCCGTCTCGCCGGAGATCACCACCAGCGACATGGCGCTGATGATCAAGCTCGCGGCCGCCGGCGCCGGCATCACCTTCGGCATGGAGGAGAGCTTTCGCCCTGCGATCGCGCGCGGCGAGCTGGAGCCGCTGCTGGAGGAGTTCTGCCCGTATTTCGCAGGCTTCTATCTCTATTACCCCAGCCGCCGCGCCATGGCGCCGAAGCTGCGCGCGCTCGTCGATTATCTCCGGCGGTTCGAATGGGAGAAGGGCATGGCGACGGCCCGAGCGGGATCGGCTATGCTCTGATTCCAGGCGCGGCCCGCGCCTCCTCCCTCCAACCGGGAAGCACGCTGCCGTGCAGGGTCATTCCATCTTCGTCGAACCAACTGTTCGAGCGCTGCGCATAAGGAGGGATTGCGGACGTCGCTCGGATCAGGAGGTCCATCGATGAAGCTTTCCGCACCCGTCCATCGCCTGAAGCGCCAGGCCAGGGAGCTGTCGCGCAAGGAAAATATCCCGCTCCATCTCGCGCTCGATCGCGTTGCAATAGGCGAAGGTTTCGGCGCCTGGAGCCTGCTTGCGGCCAAATCCGCCGAGGACCTGTCCGCCGAAGGGCTGCTGGCGCGCCTGGCACCGGGCGACCTGCTGCTGATCGGCGCGCGGCCCGGGCATGGCAAGACGCTGCTCAGCCTCCAACTCGCCGTGGCGGCGATGAAGGCGGGGCGCCGCGCCGCGTTCTTCACGCTGGAATATACCGCCAAGGACACGCTCGGCCGCTTCCGGGCGCTCGGCGTCGATCCCGCGCAATTCGACGCGCTGTTCTGCTTCGACGATTCGGAGGCGATCAGCGCCGACCACATCATGCGGGCGCTGGCGGAGGCGCCGCGCGGTACGCTCGCGATCGTCGACTACCTGCAGCTGCTCGACCAGAAGCGCGGCAATCCCGAGCTTGGTGCCCAGATCCGCATGCTCAAGGCATTCGCGCAGGAGAAGGGCGTGATCCTCGTCTTCATCTCGCAGATCGACCGTTCCTATGATCCGGCGGCCAAGTCCTGTCCCGATCTCGACGATGTCCGCCTGCCGAACCCGCTCGACCTGTCGCTGTTCGACAAGAGCTGCTTCCTGAACGGAGGCGAAGTCCGGTTCCAGGCGGCGGGATAACGCTGGCCAGGCAAGCGCCGGGTGATCTGGCTGGCCGCGCCCAGCGGCCCTAGAAAGGCGGCATGCTCGATCGCGCCGGCCAGATCCTCATCCTCACCGGCTCGCCCGGCTCCGGAAAGACGACGGTGGCGCGCGCCCTGGCCCGATCCCCAGGGCGCGCGCAAGGCGCATCTCCACGCCGACGATTTCTGGCATGCGATCGGGCATGGCAGCCTCGCGCCCTTCCTGCCCGAGGCGCATACCCAGAACGCAGTCGTGATGGAGGCGCTGGCCGCTGCCGCCTTGTCATATGCCCAAGGCGGTTATTTCGTCGTCGTCGACGGCATCATCGGCCCGTGGTTCCTGGCCCCGTTCCGGCAGGACGGGATCGCGGTACACTATGTCGTGCTGCAGCGACCGCTGGAGGAAGCGATCCGGCGCTGCCGGGCGCGGGGCGGCGATACGCTGACGGACGCGCAGGTGATCACAGCCTTGCACGGCCAGCTCGCTGATCTCGGTAGGCTCGGGCGCCATGGCCTGCCGACGGCCGGTCTCACGGTCGACGGGGTTGTGGCGGCTGTGGTCGACGCCGTCGCAAGCGAGCGGTTCCGGCTGGTGGAGGGGCGTGCCTAGCGCGGGCAACGGTTTGTGCGCTCGGCGCGCTGGATGTCGGCGATGATGCGGCGCTGGGTCGCCGAGAGCGGCACGTCCTCGACATTGTCGTATTGGCAGCCGGCATTGCCGAAGGCGCTGATGCCGCGCTGGGTGCGGAAGCAGTAACCCTGCGCCTTGTAGATCTCGTTGCGCTGGTACCAGAGGTCCTCGCAGCTCTGGGCCGCCGCGGGCGTGGCGGTCGCGAAGAGCGGCAAAGCGAGGCCGAGGGCGAGGGCAGGGAGGAGCAGCTTCGACATGACGACCTCGTGCGGTTAGGCGCTATCTGTCGCCTTGCCTTGCGGGCGCGACAAGCGTTTTCGCTTCCTGCCATGGCAGGATCACGATCATGTTGCAGGAACCCCGAGCGCTCCGCTGGCAAAGCTGTGAATTGACGCTGCCGCGCCTGCGGAGGACAAGAACCGCGAGCTCATGCAGTCCTTTGGTCACCGCTCTCGAACTAGCGCGTGCCTGCGGCGTTCCCTCGTCGCCGGGCTGGCCTTGGTCGCGGCTGCGGTGCCGGCTCTGGGGCAAGCGCCGAAGAGCTCGGTCTCGCTGATCCGCGATGCCGAGATCGAGCAGTTGCTGCGCGATTATGCGGCGCCGATCTTCAAGGCCGCCGGGATCAATGCCCGCGGGACCCGGATCATCCTGATCAATGACCGCGCCTTCAACGCCTTCGTCGCCGACGGCAAGTCGATCTTCGTCAATATCGGCGTGCTGATGGATGCGGCGACGCCAAACGAGGTGATCGGCGTGCTCGCCCATGAGAGCGGCCATCTCGCCGGCGGGCACCTGGCCCGCCTGCGGCAGGAGATGCAGAACGCGCAGATCCTCTCGATCGCCGGCCTGCTCGTCGGCGTCGGCGGCGTGGTGGCCGGCGCGCGCAGCGGCGGTGCCTCGATGGGCAATCCCGGGGTCGGCGCGATGGGCGCGATCACCGGTCCGCAGGAGCTGGTGCGGCGCTCTTTGCTCGCCTATCAGCGCTCGGAGGAGCAGGCGGCCGACCGCGCGGCGGTGCGCTTCCTCGCCGTTGCCGGCCAATCGGCCAAGGGCATGCTCACCGTCTTCAGGCGCTTCGCCGAGAACAGCGCCTTTCTGTCGAAGGCGATCGATCCCTATACGGTCAGCCATCCGATGCCGACCGAGCGCATCGCCCAGCTCGAGACGCTGGCGAAGCAGAGCCCGAATTTCGACAAGCCCGATCCGCCGGCGCTGCAGGCGCGCCACGACCTGATGCGCGCCAAGCTGATGGGCTTCGTCGAGCGCGAAGGCGGCGTCGCCCGCCGCTATGGCATGGCCGACCAGTCGATGGCGGCCCGCTATGCCCGCGCCATCGCCGACTACCGCTCCGGCCGGATGGCGCAGGCTCTCGCCGCGATCGACCGGCTGATCGGCGAGCAGCCCAGGAACGCCTATTTCTTCGAGCTCAAGGGCCAGGCCCTGCTCGAGGCGGGCAGGGCGCGCGAAGCCGTGCCGGTGCTGCGCCAGGCGGTCTCGCTCGCGCCGCAGGCCGGGCTGATCCGGCAGATGCTCGGCCATGCCTTGCAGCAGACAGGTGACAAGGCGCTGCTCGACGAAGCGATCCGCGAGCTCTCGAACGCCGCGACGCGCGAGCCCGATTCGGCCGAAGCGCACCAGCATCTCTCGAACGCCTATGCCGCCAAGGGCAATGTCGCGATGGCCGAGCTCTCGGCCGCGCAATACGCCTTCACTACCGGCAACTGGACCGTCGCCCACACCCAGGCGAGCCGGGCGCTGGCCAAATTGCCGCAGGGGTCGCCTGCGGCACTGCGCGCCCGCGACATCGTCGAGTATGTTCCCCCCGACAAACAAAGATAGCGCACCTGAGTCGCGCCCTGGAAAGGACCGTCACCATGATCTTCTCTTCGCTGCGCCGATTGGCGCTCGCCGGCATCGCCGCCTGTGCGCTCGCCGCCGCCGTGCCGGCGCAGGCGCAGTCGCTCTCGGCCGAGCAGCGTGCGGCCGTGGTCGAGCTGATCAAGGAGACGCTGCTGAAGAACCCTGAGCTGATCCAGGAGGCGCTGGTCGAGCTCGAGAAACGCAACCAGGTCGCGCAGGTCGAGGCGCAGCGCAACGCACTCGCCGCCGAGAAGGCCAGCCTCACCGACCCCGCGACCTCGGTGATCGCCGGCAACCCGCAGGGCGACGTCACCCTGGTCGAGTTCATGGATTACAATTGCGGCTTCTGCAAAAGGGCGATGGAAGACGTCCGGGCGCTGGCCAAGGACGACCCCAAGCTCAAGGTCGTGATCAAGGACTTCCCGATCCTCGGCCCCGATTCGGTTGAGGCTAGCCGCGTCGCGATCGCCGTGAAGAACCAGCTCCAGGCTCAGAAGTACTGGGATTTCCATCTCAAGCTGATGGCCACCAAGGGCCGGATCAACGGCGCCAAGGCGCTGGAGATCGCCAAGGAAGCCGGCGCCGACATCGAGCGCGTCAAGAAGGAGATGGAGGCGCCGGCGACGCGCGCGGTGATCGAGCAGACCGTCGCGCTCGGCGACCGGCTCGGCCTCACCGGCACGCCCGCCTTCATCATCGGCGACGAAGTGGTGTTCGGCGCGGTCGGTCAGGCGGCGCTGAAGCAGAAGATCGAAGCCGTCCGCAAATGCGGCAAGGCGACCTGCAGCGGCTGAGCTGATCGGAACGGGGCCGCCCGGATGGTCGGCCCAGTAGCCGTTTGAAGCGGCTTTGCCGCGTCGTTTCTGTGGACCGGCGGCCAAAGCGGCGGTGATTTGCATAGGCAAGGCGCCCAACGGGCGCCTTCGCCCTTTTCCTGACCCACTGTTCCGGGTAAAGACGCGCGACACTCGCGAAGCTGCCGGCTTGATCCGGCGTCATCCCTTCGCTTATGCGCACCTCCTTCGGGACCTGCCGTCCCGTCCATCGAGCTCACGAAGACGGTGAAATCCGCCATGGCGACCAAGAGCCCCATCGATCCCGAACTCGTGCGCGAGATGGCGCAGCTGATCAACGAGACCGATCTCACCGAGATCGAGGTGCAGAAGGGCGACCTGCGTATCCGCGTGGCCCGCACCATCTCCGCAACGGTAATGGCGCCGGTCGCCACCGCGCCTGCCTTTGCTGCTCCTGCGGCGGTTGCGGCGCCTGCCGCGGCCCCGGCAGACGCCAAGGCCGCCGCCGCCCATCCCGGCACGGTCAACTCGCCGATGGTCGGTACCGCCTATCGTCGACCTTCGCCGGAAGCCAAGCCCTTCATCGAGGTCGGCCAGGAGGTGAAGGCGGGTGAGCGCGTGCTGCTCGTCGAAGCCATGAAGACCTTCAACGACATCGTCGCACCGCGCGCTGGCAAGGTCGTCGCCATCCTGGTCGAGGACGGGCAGCCGGTCGAGTACGGCGAGCCGCTGCTGGTGATCGAGTGAGCCGGCCCGAACCGGTGAGGGCGCGCTGAGATGTTCGACAAGATCCTGATCGCCAATCGCGGCGAGATCGCGCTGCGGGTGCTGCGGGCCGCCAAGGAACTCGGTATCGCGACGGTCGCGGTGCATTCCACCGCCGACGCCAACGCCATGCATGTGCGCCTCGCCGACGAGAGCGTCTGCATCGGCCCGCCGCCGGCCCGCGAGAGCTATCTCAACATTCCGGCCCTGATCGCCGCCTGCGAGATCACCGGCGCCGATGCGGTCCATCCCGGCTACGGCTTCCTCTCCGAGAATGCCCGCTTCGCCGAGATCCTGGAGCGGCACAACATCGCCTTCATCGGTCCCAAGGCCGAGCACATCCGCAGCATGGGCGACAAGATCGAGGCCAAGCGCACCGCCAAGCGCCTCGGCATCCCCTGCGTGCCGGGCTCGGAGGGCGGCGTCGCCGATGACGAGGAGGCGCTGCGCATCATTCGCGAGATCGGCCTGCCCGTCATCATCAAGGCGGCGTCGGGCGGCGGCGGCAAAGGCATGAAGGTGGTGCGCAGCGAGGACGAGGTGTCCGTCATGCTCGCCACGGCCCGCAGCGAAGCCAAGGCCAATTTCGGCGACGACGCCGTCTATATCGAGAAATATCTCGAAAAGCCGCGCCATATCGAGATCCAGGTGCTCGGCGACGGCAAGGGCCGGGCGATCCACCTCGGCGAGCGCGACTGCTCGCTGCAGCGCCGCCACCAGAAGGTCTGGGAGGAGGGGCCCTCGCCTGCGCTCAACGCCGGCGAGCGCGAGCGGATCGGCGAGATCTGCGCCAAGGCGATGGCCGATATGGGCTATCTCGGCGCCGGCACGATCGAGTTCCTCTACGAGGACGGCGAGTTCTACTTCATCGAGATGAACACCCGCATCCAGGTCGAACATCCGGTCACCGAGATGATCACCGGGATCGACCTGGTCAACGAGCAGATCCGGATCGCCGCCGGCGCGCCGCTCTCGATCAGCCAGAAGGACATCGTCATCGAGGGCCATGCCATCGAATGCCGTGTCAATGCCGAGCATCCCGCCACCTTCCGGCCGTCGCCCGGCAAGATCGCCTCGTTCCACACGCCGGGCGGTCTCGGCGTGCGCGTCGATTCGGCGGCGTATCAGGGCTATGTCATCCCGCCGCATTACGACTCGCTGGTCGGCAAGCTGATCGTGCATGGCCGCAACCGGGCAGAATGCCTGATGCGCCTGCGCCGCTCGCTCGACGAGTTCGTCGTCGACGGCGTCGACACGACGCTGCCGCTATTCCGCACGCTGGTGCGCAACCAGGACATGCTGAACGGCGACTACAACATCCACTGGCTGGAGAAATTCCTCGCCAATGGCGGCATGGACCAGCCAGGCGAGGAGTGAGGCCCGGTGCACATCGTCATGCTCGGGCTTGGCCCGAGCATCTCAGGCCGGAAGACGCTCAAATAACGCCATCTCGTCACGAGATTCTCGGGCCTGCGCTTCGCTTCGCCCGAGAATGACGGCCAACGTTTGACTCAACCGCCCGCCCGCGCTCCCATCGCTGCATGAAGGCCCGTTCCACACCTGCGCGCGCGCCGGCGATCACGCCGGAGATCCTGCTGCGCGCCTATGCGGCCGGCGTCTTCCCGATGGCGGAGAGCGCCGACGATCCCGGCCTGTTCTGGGTCGAGCCGGACATCCGCGGCATCATCCCGCTCGACGCCTTCCACCTGCCCAGCCGGCTGGCTCGCACCGTCCGCTCCGACCGGTTCGAGATTCGGGTCGACCACGACTTCGCCGCGGTGATCGCCGCCTGCGCCGAGAGCCGGCCGGATCGGGCGGAGACCTGGATCAACGGGCGCATCCGCGGGCTCTATGGCGAGCTCTTCCATCTCGGCTATGTCCATACCGTCGAATGCTGGCACGAGGGCCGTCTGGCCGGCGGGCTCTACGGCCTATCGCTGGGTGGAGCGTTCTTCGGCGAGAGCATGTTCCACCGCGAGACCGACGCTTCGAAGGTGGCTCTGGTGCATCTCGTCGCCCGGTTGCGCCGAGGCGGCTATCGCTTGCTCGATACCCAGTTCCAGACCGCGCACCTCTCGCAGTTCGGCACCCGCGAGATTCCACGCGAGGCCTATCGCGTCCTGCTCGATGCGGCGATCGCAGCTCATGGCGATTGGTGGGGCTGGCCGAAGGGGCAGGCTGTCAGCGGCCGCGAGGCGCTGGCCGAGTTGCCGGGCTGAGGTCGCTCAGGCTGCCGGTCCGCCGGTCGCCGTCGACGACGGCTCCCAGAGCTCGATCGGATTGCCTTCGGGGTCGTGGATGCGGCAGAAGCGGCCGACTTCCGAATCCCAGTCCGGCCGGGTCTCGACGGCAATGCCGGCAGCGCGCAGCGAAGCCATCATCGCGCCGAGATCGTCGACGCGGAAATTGACCATCCATTGCTGCTCCGGCCGGCCGAAATACTCGGTGGTCGCGGCGAAGGGGCCGAAGATGGTCGGCCCGGCATCCTGGCTCCAGACAGCCTTGTTCATGTCGGCGATGCCGAGATGTCGCTCGTACCAGGCCGACAGGGCTTGCGGATCGCGGCCGCGGAAGAACAGGCCGCCGATGCCGGTGACCCGCGCCACGGTCAGTTGCTGCCGGCCGGATCGCGGCCCGGAGCCGGATTGGTCGGGAAGAAGCGCTGGCTCGGCGTCTGGCGCGGCTGCACCGGCACGCCCTGCGGCGGGGCGACGTCGATGCGCTGGTTCGGCGCCGGCGTCTGCTGGGCCGGCCGGGCAGGGCGCCGCTGCTCGGGCGTGAGCGGCGGCGGCGCGGCCTCCGGCTCCTTCGGGTCGACCACCAGTTCGGTGCCGCCTTTGCAGTCGGTCAGCCAGACATCGTAGATCGCGTGCTCGACGCCGTGCAGGCCGGGGCTCGATGCATACATCCAGCCGGTGAAGATGCGCCGGTACTCGTTGTTGAAGGTGACCTCGTCGACCTCGGTGAAGGAGGTCGTCTGAGGCGCTTCGGTCGGCGGGCGCGTCCAGCAGACGCGCGGCGTGATCTGCAGCGCGCCGAACTGCACGGTCTCGTCGATCGCCACCTCGAAGGAGATGATCCGGCCGGTGATCTTGTCGAGCCCGGCGAAGACCGCGGTCGGGTTGCGGATACGGTCGGCCTGGGCGGGGGCGGCCAGCGCGAGTGCTGCACCGGAGACGGCGGCGAGGGCGAGGATCCTGCGGAGCGAAGGCATGCTGGCTTGCGATTCTCTTTCAGCGCGGCCGCGCGCGACGGGGCGCAGTAGCACGGCAATCGCAGCGGAAAAAGGGCGGGGAAGCGTTCAGGGCTGGAGCGCGCACCGAAAGCTGTGGCGGAGCTCCGTCATCGGCCATGCGTTTCCAGGGACGCTTCCGGCCCCGAGGCGCATATCCCGAGCATGCTTTCGCACTTGCAAACCGTTTGCAACTCAATATTCTGCGAATGGATCGCAGGAGCAGAATAGGAATCGTGCATGGACGCTCGGGTCGAGAAGTTGCCCGCGGGCTGGCGCAGCGAGCGCGGGGACGCTTCGCTCGCCGACGTCCATCGCTCGATCGCGGTGCGTGGCTCCGGACCGGGCTGGCGGCGCGCGGCGGCCTTTGTCGGACCGGGCTATCTCGTCGCCGTCGGCTATATGGATCCTGGCAACTGGGCGACCTCGATCGCCGGCGGCTCCAAGTTCGGCTACACGCTGCTCGTCGTCGCCCTGGTCTCGAACATCATGGCGATCGTGCTGCAGTCGCTCTGTGCGCGGCTCGCCATCGCTTCGGGGCGCGATCTCGCCCAGGCCTGCCGCGACGCCTTCCCGAAGCCCGTCGCCTATGTGCTCTGGTTCCTCGCCGAGACCGCGATCATCGCCACCGACATCGCCGAGGTGATCGGCACCGCGATCGGCCTCAACCTGATCTTCGGCATCCCGCTCGAGATCGGCGTCGTCATCACGGCGCTCGACGTCTTCCTGATCCTCTATCTGCAGCGGCTCGGTTTCCGCTGGGTCGAGGCGCTGATCATCACGCTGCTCGGCGTGATCGCGATCTGCTTTTCGATCCAGATCGCGCTGGCCGACCCGAACTGGGGGCAGGTGATCCGGGGCTTCGCGCCGACCACGGAGATCGTCAGCAATCCCGAGATGCTCTATCTGGCACTGGGTATCCTCGGCGCGACGGTGATGCCGCATAATCTCTATCTGCATTCTGGCATCGTGCAGACGCGCGCCTATGGCGAAACCCTGCCCGAGAAGCGCCAGGCCCTGAAATACGCCACGATCGATTCGACGGTCGCGCTGATGTTCGCGCTGCTGATCAACGCCTCGATCCTGATCCTGGCGGCTGCGACCTTCTACAAGACCGGCCAGACCGAGGTGGCCGAGCTCGGCGACGCGCACAAGCTGCTGGGCCCGCTGCTGGGCGTGGCGATCGCACCGACCCTGTTCGGCATCGCGCTGCTCTGCTGTGGCATCAATTCGACGGTGACGGCGACGCTCGCCGGCCAGATCGTGATGGAAGGATTCCTGAAGATCAGGCTGCCGCCCTGGCTGCGCCGATTGATCACCCGGGCGATCGCGATCGTGCCGGCCGCGGCCGTGACGATCTGGTTTGGCGATGCCGGTACGGCGCGGCTCCTGATCCTGACCCAGGTCGTGCTGTCGCTGCAGCTCTCCTTCGCCGTCTTCCCGCTGGTGATGTTCACCGCCGACAAGGCCAAGATGGGGGAACTCGTCGCGCCGCGCTGGCTGTCCGCTTTCGCCTACCTGATCGCGATCACGATCGCGGCCCTGAACATCAAGCTGCTGGTCGACTTCTTCGGCGGAGCGGGCTGAGGAAGCCCTCACGATCCTACCGCGTGGCGCGTTTGGCGCGAAAGCGGGCGACCTTGTCGCGGTTGCCGCACAGGCTCATCGTGCACCAGCGGCGCGTATTGTTGCGGCCGCGATCGTAGAAGACGAGCGTGCAGTGATCGGCGGCGCAGCGCTTCAGCCGCGCCGGCTCGGCCTCGCAGACGAAACGGGCGAAATCGAGCGCGACAAGAGCGGCCGGACCGGCGGCGGCGCGATCGAGCGCCAGCCCAAGCGTTGGTCCGTAGTTCCCGCATTGCAGGACATGATGCCCGTTGAGGCTGGCCAGCCGGTGGTTCACGGATGCCAGAACCGTGTCTGGCAGCGGCTGCCCGCCCTCTAGCAGGTCGAAGACGGCTCGCAGCTCTGCGCGGAAGGCGCGCAGCTCGGTCGTCGCTTCATGTCCACTGTCGGCGGAATCACCGAGCCCGGCCGCTCTCAGCCAGGCAAGCGCGCGCTCGGGACCATCGATCAGCTCCTGAGGACCGGTTTCGCCTGCTGGCGTGGTGTTCAGCAGGTCGAGCCAGGTCGCGCCGCCGACGAAGGGAAAGCCGTCGCGGAACTCCCCGGAGGTCTCGGTCGCAGCTGTCATTTCGTACCTCGCGAACACGCCAATTCGTAACCCTTCATTTATCGGTTGACAGGTTTCAAATCAAGTGACACCGTCAAAACACAGAAACAAAGGTTACGATCTTTGCAATGATCCGCACCCTCCGCCGTCTTGCCGCCCTCACACTCGCCACAGGAGTTCTCGCCATGACACCGGTTGCCGCTGCCGAGTCCGTTCCGACCCATTTCCGTACCGCCAAGATCGCCGGCACCGAGGTCTTCTATCGCGAGGCCGGAGCGCCGGACGCGCCGGCGCTGCTGCTGCTGCACGGCTTCCCGTCCTCCTCGCACATGTTCCGCGACCTGATTCCGCGCCTCTCCGGGCAGTACCGGGTGATCGCGCCGGATTATCCCGGCTTCGGCCATAGCGGCGCGCCGTCGCCGGCCGAGTTCGACTATCGCTTCGACCGTCTTGCCGATGTGGTGGAGGAGCTGGTCGATCGGCTCGGGCTGAAGAGCTATGTGCTTTATCTGCAGGACTATGGCGGACCGGTCGGCTTTCGCCTGGCACTGCGCCGGCCCGAGCGCGTGCGCGGGCTGATCGTGCAGAACGCCGTCGCCAATGCCGAGGGCTGGAACCCGGAGATCACGGCATCGATGGGGCCGTTCTGGCGCGAGCGCAACGCCGAGACCGAGAAGCCCTTCGCCGATTTGCTGAAGCCGGAGACGACGCGCTTCCAATACACCCATGGCGCAACGCGGGCCGAACGGCTCTCGCCCGATGCCTGGACGATGGATCAGGCCGGGCTGGACCGGCCGGGCAATCGCGAGATTCAGCTGCGGCTGCTGCACGACTATCAGAGCAACTTCGCCGCTTATCCGGCCTGGCAGCGCTATCTCGCCGAGCGCCAGCCGCCGATGCTGATCGTGTGGGGGAAGAGCGATCCGTTCTTCACGCTCAAGGGCGTCGACTATCTGAAGCAGCAGGTTCCGGGCGCCGAGGTGCACCTGTTCGACGCCGGCCATTTCGCGCTGGAGACGCATGCCGGCGAGATCGCCGAACGCATCCGGGCGTTCATGGCGCGATTGCCTGCGCGGTAGTCCGGGTACTGGGCTCCGGCATGAGCAGAAGCAGCAGCGCCAATGCGATGCCAGCGGCGATGCCGAGCGTGATGAAGGCCGCGCCGTAGCCGTAGCCGACGACGATTGCGCCGGCGACAGAGGTGCTCAGGGCGCCGCCGATGCCTTGCGCAGTCGCGATGGCGCCCTGGGCGACATTGAAATGGCCGGTGCCCGCTGTGAGGTCGGAGATAATCAAGGGGAACAGCGTCCCGAAAATGCCGGCGCCGACGCCGTCCAGCAACTGGACGCCGACCAGCCAGTACGGATTGTCGGATAACGGATAGAGCAGGCCACGCAGACATAGGACCGCCAGTGCGATGGCAAAGATCGGCTTGCGGCCCCAGCGATCGGCGGTCGCGCCCACGATCAGCGCGACCGGAACCATCACCAGTTGCGCTGCAACGATACAGGCCGACATCAGCGTCGTGCCGAGATCGGGATTGGCCAGCGCCAGCTTCTGCCCGACCAGCGGCAGCATTGCCGCATTGGCGAAATGGAACAGCGTGGTGGAGCAGGCGAAGATCAGAAGCGGCGGATTGGCGAGCAGCACGCGGAATCCCGAGGGGCGGGCAGCGAGGCCGTTATCCGGGACGTCGTGGAGGCCACGCGCGATATCGTGGTCGATCAGCTCTGCGGGAACGCTCAGCGTGGCGGCGATGCTGGCGAGCGCCATCGCCGCCATCAGCCAGAAGACGGCGACTGGTCCAAGCCAATAGGCGAGGGCGCCGGCAAGAAGGGCTGCGGTGGCGTTGCCCGCATGATTGAAGGCTTCATTGCGTCCGATCCGTCTGGCGAAGGCTTTCGGCCCGACGATGCCAAGCGTGATGGCGGCTATCGCCGGAGGAAATACCGCGCCGGCGACGCCCGAGACAGCCTGCAGGATCGCGACCGGCATCAGGCTGGGAAAGATCGGTATGGCCAGCGAGGCCACCGTGATCGCAATCGCCGCAGCTATCAGCATGGCGCGCTTGGCGCGCACCGCATCGATCAGCGCTCCCGCAGGCGTCTGCGCGACGATCCCAGCGACGCCGGCCGCCGAGAGCGTGAAGCCGATTGAAGCTTCGTCCCAGTGCTGCACCGTGAGCAGATAGATCGCGAGATAGGGGCCGAGGCCGTCGCGGACATCTGCGAGGAAGAAGTTCAGCGTGTCGAGCGGCACGCGGGCCGAAGCCGGGCGATCTTGATCCATATCGGTCTCCCGGGCGAGCAGGCTGCGCGAGACAACCGGCGAGGCTGCGCAGGGTTCCGTAAGTCCGCATTGCGAAAAACCCGGTAGCGCAGGGCGCTACCGGGCGATGAAACCTGACATGCTGATTGGTCTCAGCGGCCCGGTGTCCAGGCCTGGTAGTCGCCGGTCGCGGCCGGGGTCTTGTTCTCGCCCAGCGTCGAGCCGGGCGGGCGATAGGCCAGCGCCGTGCCGGTATAGTTCGGCTGATGCGGCTTCTGCCACTCGCGAGCGACGTATTTCTCCTCGGAGGGGGCGACGTCGACGGTGTGATGCAGCCAGCCATTCCATCCGGCCGGGATCGTCGAGGCTTCGATCGGGCCGTTATAGACGACCCAGCGGCGCTGGACGCCGAGCGCCTTGTCCTTCTTGCCGCCCTTGGTGCGGTAGTAGACGTTGCCGAACTCGTCCTCGCCGACCTTCTCGCCGAAGCGCCAGGTGTGGAACCTTGTGCCGATGGTCTGGCCGTTCCACCAGGTGAAGATCTGGAGCAGGGTCTTGGTCATCGCTTCGCGTCCGCGCAGGCCTGCAGGCCGTCGCGCGACTTATGAAGAGGCTGGCGCGTGATGTCCAGTGCGGCCGGGCGCTGCGGGCATCGGTCGCTACGGCGCCGTGGCCACGATCTTGCGCAGCATCGCGATGAAGTCGCGGGTGCGCGTGCCGATGCCGCTGCGCCGGGTCTCTGCGGTCTGGACCATGACGAGGCGCTTGTCCGGAACGATCGCGAGCAATTGCCCGCCATAGCCGGAGGCGAGCGCCGCTCCCCTGCCGAAGCCGCCTTCCGGCAGGGTCCACCACATATAGGCGTAGCCACGTGTCGGCCGGTCGGTCGCTGCGTGAGGAGCAGTCGATTCGCGCACCCACGCTGCGGGAACGAGCTGTCGGCCGTTCCAGCTGCCACCATTGGTGTAGAGCACGCCGAACCGGGCGAGATCGCGTGCGCTCAGCCGGAACGGATAGGCCGGGTGTATCGAGACCGGCGACAGTGCATATCGGCCATCCCGGGCAGAGAAGTCCTCCATGCCGATGGGCGCAGCGATGCGGCGGGCGAAGCTCTCGAAGATGTCGTCGCCGGTGCGCTGGCGGTAGATCGTGCCGAGGGTGTTGAAATCCCAGTTGTTGTAGAACCAGAAGCTGCCCGGCGGGTGGCTGCCGCGAGCCGGCCGCTTCTCCTTGATGTCTGGCGTCTCATGCGCCGCCGGCAGATAGATGCCGGAGCGCGCCGTCAGCAGGTCGCGGACGGTGGCGCCCTTTTCCTGCCCGGTCAGCCCTGGCGGCTTTTCGTCGATGTCGAGCTCGGCGAGCGTGGCGTCGAGCCTGATCCGTCCGTCGGCGACGGCGCTGCCGTAGAGCGCGCTCAGCAGGCTCTTGCGCACCGAGGCGACGCCGACCTTGCGCGCGGGATCGCCGAAGGAGGCGAGAATGGCGCCGTTCTGCACCAGCAGCAGGGCCGTGGGCCTGCGCAACTCCGCATAATCTTGCAGTGGCTGAAGCGCGGTCGCGGACCAGCCGGTCGAGGCCGGATCGATGCTCCGCCAATGCCGGCCGGGCTCGGCCCGTAGCGGCAGGGCCCAGAGGCAGAGCGCGATGATGGCGAGCAGGCGATTCATCGGTCAGGCCTCCGGCTTGCAGGCGCATCAGGCCGGGCAATCCCGGCGACTCTGCGGTGCGAGGCCAAAGTTCTAGCGCAGCAGCGAGCGCGCGGTTGGAATGAGGCAAGCGATGTCGGGCGCGCGG
This sequence comes from Allobosea sp. NPDC003192, assembly GCF_050275675.1. NCBI lineage: Bacteria > Pseudomonadati > Pseudomonadota > Alphaproteobacteria > Hyphomicrobiales > Alloboseaceae > Allobosea > Allobosea sp. NPDC003192. The sequence goes on along the minus strand of NZ_JBNNPK010000001.1, from coordinate 465,386 downwards.
CCGGTCCCGGGCACGATCCCGCGCAAGGCCGCTTCGAGAGCCGGTATCGCCTGCGGGACCGCAGGCCTGATCAGCGTGACCGCGACGCATTCGCCCTCGCGCACGGGCAGGCGCGCGAAGCCATTCTCGCTGCGGTCGCTGATCAGGCTGGCCAGGACCTCGCCGCCAGTGGAGCGCACCGCATCGGCGATCGCCTCGGCGGCGATCGCGACTGCGTCCTCGGCCGCATCAGGCCTGAGATGGTGGATGGCGACGAGATAGGGGTGGCCGTCATCGAGATCGGCGGTTCCCGGCGGCAGCCGCTCAAGCCCGTTCGTCTTGAAGCCGAAGCCGGGCGCTGCCGGTTTCAGCATCAGCACGTCGTGCCATTCCAGCATGGTCTCGTTGGCGGCGGGGCCATGTTCAGCCCAGACCGGGCCGCCATAGAAGGCGGGGAGGGCGCGGGTTCGCGCCACCTGATCGGCAAAGCCGCGGAACCAGACGAACTGGTCGGGCGCCGCGGGATCGCGGAACTGGCAGAGCACGCTCATCCCAACCGCTTCCTGCGTCTCGACCAGATGAGTGTCAAAGACCGCGATCAGGGCCTCGCGCGCGCCGGGCTTCAAGGTGTAGCGGCGCAGTTCGAAGACGGTGTCGGTCATGGCGGCTCTCCAGCTGCCCTTGCAGCTAGGCGAGAAGGCGGACCAATCGCGTCAGCAGCGACATCGCAGCCCTCGCCACGATTCGGTCATGATTCGAGCCGGTCCGAATCCGCTCTCCAGATCGCTCCAGCCGGCCAAGCATCGCGCGGATTCAAGCACTTGTGGCTGCTGCCGCAGAGAGCGCTTCCGCTGGTAGGCTTTGCTGGGTCCGATTGACGTTTCGTTAACCATGGTGCGGCGGATTTTAGTGGTTTCGCACCGGCAAGGATCGTTGCAAGCTCGCAACGGCGCGACGATTCCGCATGTGATTCCTTGGGCTTAGCGGGTGCCTTGAAACTTATCCCCGCGATCCACATCTTCCTACAAGATGTCGTATCCACACCTATCGATGCGCACTAATCCTTGACGGCGCGACCCAATCGGGACTAAATTTTGACGGTCGCGTGACGGCTGGCGGAGACGCCTTTTTCGACCCGCGAAACGAGTTCCCAGACGGGTCAAGGCGATCACCGCGGCGCGCCAGAGATGGCGACGGCGAACGGCGACGTGCGTGCTCCGGCTGGCCGCATCAGGAAACCGATGACGGGGCACACCGTCGCGGGATCCAGGGGCATCAAACCGAGTTGGACTGACATCAGGAGCCGGTGATCAACCGGCCGCGCGGGGCGTCTGCTACGCCCGCGGCAAGCATTGGGGACGAAGCTTATGCGCATCGAGCGCCGCCATACCACCGCCGGCCAGTCGCCCTATTCGGCGATCCCGTTCCGCTCGGCGGTGAGCGAGATCCGCAATCCCGATGGTTCGATCGTCTTCCGCCTCGAGGGCATCGAGGTGCCCGAGGCCTGGTCGCAGGTCGCGAGTGACGTGCTCGCGCAGAAGTATTTCCGCAAGGCCGGCGTCCCGGCCGTGCTCAAGAAGGTCGAGGAGAACGACGTCCCGTCCTTCCTCTGGCGTTCGGTCCCTGACGAGGCTGCCCTCGCCAAGCTGCCGGAAGCCGAGCGCTACGGCTCCGAGATTTCGTCCAAGCAGGTTTTCGACCGGCTCGCCGGCTGCTGGACCTATTGGGGCTGGAAGGGCGGCTATTTCTCCTCGGAGGAGGATGCCCACGCCTTCCATGACGAGCTGCGCTTCATGCTGGCCTCGCAGATGGTCGCGCCGAACTCGCCGCAATGGTTCAACACCGGCCTGCACTGGGCCTATGGCATCGACGGGCCGAGCCAGGGCCATTTCTACGTCGACTTCAAGACCGGCAAGCTGGTGAAGTCGAAGTCGAGCTATGAGCACCCGCAGCCGCATGCCTGCTTCATCCAGGGCGTGCAGGACGACCTCGTCAACGAGGGCGGCATCATGGACCTCTGGGTGCGCGAGGCGCGCCTGTTCAAATATGGCTCCGGCACCGGCTCGAACTTCTCGATGCTGCGCGGCGAGGGCGAGAAGCTCGCCGGCGGCGGCCGCTCCTCGGGCCTGATGTCCTTCCTCAAGATCGGTGACCGCGCTGCCGGCGCGATCAAGTCGGGCGGCACCACCCGCCGCGCGGCCAAGATGGTGGTGGTCGACGCCGACCATCCCGATATCGAGGCCTATATCGACTGGAAGGTGAAGGAGGAGCAGAAGGTCGCGGCCCTGGTCGCCGGCTCCAAGACCGTCCAGAAGGCGATGAAGGCGGTGATGAAGGCCTGCGTGAACTGCGAGGCCGCCGACGATGCCTGCTTCGACCCCGAGAAGAACCCGGCGCTGAAGCGCGAGATCAAGCTCGCCCGCAAGGCGATGGTGCCTGACAACTACATCAAGCGCGTCATCCAGTTTGCCAAGCAGGGCTACACCGAAATCCAGTTCGACACCTACGACACCGACTGGGATTCGGAGGCCTATCTCACCGTCTCCGGCCAGAACTCGAACAACTCGGTCTCGTTGACCGACGATTTCCTGCGTGCGGTCGAGAATGACGGCGACTGGAACCTGATCGGCCGTACCACCGGCAAGGTCACCAAGACCCTGAAGGCGCGCGACCTCTGGGAGAAGATCGGCTACGCCGCCTGGGCCTCGGCCGATCCCGGCCTGCACTTCAACACCACGATGAACGACTGGCACACCAGCCCGGCCTCGGGACGCATCCGCGCCTCGAACCCGTGCTCGGAGTACATGTTCCTCGACGACACCGCCTGCAACCTGGCTTCAGCCAACCTGCTGCAGTTCTACGATCGCCAGACCAAGGCCTTCGACGTCGCCGGTTACGAGCATCTCTGCCGGCTCTGGACCATCGTGCTTGAGATCTCGGTGACGATGGCGCAGTTCCCGAGCCGCGAGATCGCCGAGCTCTCCTATGAGTACCGCACGCTCGGCCTCGGCTACGCCAATATCGGCGGCCTGCTGATGACCATGGGCCTCGGCTACGACTCGGACGAGGGCAGGGCGCTCGCCGGCGGACTGACCGCGATCATGACCGGCGTCGCCTATGCGACCTCGGCCGAGATGGCGGGCGAGCTCGGCCCGTTCCCGGGCTACAAGAAGAACGCGCCGCACATGCTGCGCGTCATTCGCAACCACCGCGTCGCGGCGCATGGCCAGGCCTCGGGCTATGAAGGCCTGCAGGTCACGCCGGTGCCGCTCGACCATGCCACACTGGAGCGCCTCGGCGGCTCCTCGGCGACGGTGTCGGAGCGGGCCAAGGCGAGCTGGGACGAGGCGCTGGCGCTCGGCGAGAAGCACGGCTACCGCAACGCCCAGTCGACCGTGATCGCGCCGACCGGCACGATCGGCCTGGTCATGGACTGCGACACCACCGGCATCGAGCCCGACTTCGCGCTGGTGAAATTCAAGAAGCTCGCCGGCGGCGGCTACTTCAAGATCATCAACGGTGCGGTTCCGGATGCCCTGCGCGCGCTCGGCTATCGCGAGGCCGATATCGCCGAGATCGAGGCCTATGCGGTCGGACATGGCTCGATGAAGCAGGCGCCAGGCATCAACCCCGGCTCGCTGCGGGCCAAGGGCTTCAGCGATGAGAAGATCGAGGCGGTCGAGAAGGGGCTGAAGAGCGCCTTCGACATCAAGTTCGTCTTCAACAAGTGGACGCTGGGCGAGGACTTCCTCACCGGCACGCTGGGCGTCCCGGCCGAGAAGCTGAACGACATGTCGTTCGAGCTCTTGCCCTTCCTCGGCTTCAGCAAGGCCGAGATCGAGGCCGCCAATGTCCATGTTTGCGGAGCGATGACGCTGGAAGGCGCGCCGCACCTGAAGAAGGAGCACTACAACGTCTTCGACTGCGCCAATCCCTGCGGGCGCATCGGCAAGCGCTATCTCTCGGTCGAGAGCCATATCCGCATGATGGCGGCGGCGCAGCCCTTCATCTCGGGCGCGATCTCCAAGACCATCAACATGCCGAACGACGCCACCGTCGAGGACTGCAAGAGCGCCTATCTGCTCTCCTGGAAGCTGGCGCTGAAGGCGAACGCCCTCTACCGCGACGGCTCGAAGCTGTCGCAGCCGCTGAACTCGGCCCTGATCGCCGACGAGGACGACGACGCCGAGGACGCGATCGAGGCGCTGCACCAGCAGCCGCTGGCGGCGCGCGCCACCCAGATCGCCGAGAAGATCGTCGAGCGCGTGGTGGAGCGGGTCGAGCGCGTCCGCGAGCGTGAGAAGATGCCGGCGCGTCGCACCGGCTATATCCAGAAGGCGGTGGTCGGCGGCCACAAGGTCTATGTCCACACCGGCGAATATGCCGATGGCCGCCTCGGCGAGATCTTCATCGACATGCACAAGGAAGGCGCGGCCTTCCGGGCGATGATGAACAACTTCGCCATCGCGGTCTCGCTCGGCCTGCAATATGGCGTGCCGCTGGAGGAGTATGTCGAGGCCTTTACCTTCACCCGCTTCGAGCCCTCGGGCTTCGTGCAGGGCAACCAGTCGATCAAGAACGCGACCTCGATCCTCGACTACGTCTTCCGGGAACTCGCGATCTCCTATCTCGGCCGGCACGACCTCGCCCATGTCGATCCCAGCGAGATCGGCCATGACGTGATGGGCAGCGGCGTCGAGCAGGGCAAGGCGCCGGATGCGGCCGGGCCGATCACCTCGACCCCGCTGGCCTCCTCGGGCTTCCGCCGCGGCAAGCCGATCAACCTGCTCGCCATCCAGGGCGGGGCGGCGGCCAATGACGCGGTCGCCCGCTCGGCGAGCAACGTCACCGGCCTTGCCACCGCCGGCGCGACCGCGCTGAAGGAGGAGCCGGAGGCTTATGGCGAGGAGGAGATGAGCAAGCTCGGCTTCGCCGCGCCGGCCGCCCAGCCGACCGCCTCCGAGCGCCGGGCCGAGGCGATCATGAAGGGCTATGTCGGGGACTCGTGCGGCGAGTGCGGCAACTTCACGCTAGTGCGGAATGGCACCTGCCTGAAGTGCAACACCTGCGGCTCGACGACCGGGTGCAGCTGATTATTCCATCCGTTCCTGAATTGAAAATCGAGGCATAGCGTTGCCGCGATTGCAGGAAAAGTTCCGCAAATCGAGAGGCGCCCGGGTCAAACCGGGCGCTTTCTTTTATTGCCCGACCTTCATGTCACGACGCGCGAGGCCGGCCTTGGCCCTCAGCCGACGCTCGGAATGTCGGCTTTGCGGCAGGTCAACCGAGGGACCGTATACATCGCTTGTCTCGATGCCGGCGACTTCCGTTCACCGACAAGATGTCGAGGCGCCGCCAGACAGGGCGAGCCGATTTGCAAGCTTGGCATGCGTTTCGAGGCCAGCTGCCGTCTGCAAAGGCGATGAATGAAATTGCATACAAATTGGGCATAAACTGTTCAATTGTATGCAATTGCCGATGCGGCGAGCTGCTTGGGCGAGAGTTGGCGCTCGTCATCGCGTGCTTTGACCCGGCACGGTAACTGCATTGTCTCCCTTGAGATCAGGCGTTCGGAGCCCTCGAAGGGTTCTGGCAATCCGGGAGAGCACAATGGCTATCACGCGTCGCGCGGCTATCGCTGGAGGTTTGGCAGCTCCCTTCGTCATGAGCCAGGGCGCGCGGGCGCAAGCCCCGAGCCGCAGCGAGACATTGCTGCTCGTGCAGGAATATGGGCCCAACAGCCTGGACATGCAGGGCATCGGCTCTTCGCAGCCCGTCAATGGCGTCGCGCTGAACTGTTATGACCGCCTGCTGCGCTTCAAGCCGGTGCCGATCCCGGGCGGCGGCGGCAACCAGGTCTCGATGGGCGAGCTCGAAGGCGAGTTGGCCCAGAGCTGGCAGCTCGCGTCCGATGGCATGAGCTGTACCTTCAAGCTGCGCGACGCGAAATTCCATTCCGGCCGCCCGGTGACCGCGAAGGATGTGAAGTGGTCGCTCGACCGGGCCTGCACGATCGGCGGCTTCGCGACCACCCAGATGAATGCCGGCTCGCTGGAGAAGCCCGAGCAGTTCGTCGTCGTCGACGACAAGACCTTCCGCGTCGATTTCGTCCGCAAGGACAAGATGACGCTGCCCAACCTCGCCGTGACGATCCCCTTCGTCTTCGACTCCGAGCTCGCCATAAAGAACGGCGGCGGTGACCCGCACGCCAAGGAGTATCTCAAGAACAACATCGCCGGCTCGGGCGCCTACAAGGTCGAGAGCTGGAAGCCGGGTGTCGAGACGATCTATGTCCGCAATGACGCCTGGGCTTGCGGGAAGCTGCCGCAGCTGCGGCGCATCATCGCGCGCGATATCGCCTCGCCCGCGACGCGACGGGCCCTTATGGAGCGCGGCGACGCCGACGTGTCGTACGGGCTGCCGCCCAAGGATTTCAAGGACCTGCTCGACGCCGGCAAGGTCAATGTCGTCGGCGTGCCGATCCCCAATGGTGTCTGGGGCTGCTATCTCAACACGCAGGTCGGCCCGTTCAAGGATGTGCGGCTGCGGCAGGCGGTTGCCTGGGTGATGCCATACGAGAAGATTCTGCAGGCTTCGCTGTTCGGGCGTGGTGTCGACATGTCGGGCGGCACAACGCCCAAGGTCGCCTGGCCGCAGCCCTTCCCCTACAAGACCGACGTTGCCAAGGCCAAAGCGCTGGTCGACGCCGCGGGCGGCCCGTTCGCGACCACGCTGTATTTCGACGCCGGCAACGCCACCGTTGCCGAGCCAATGGCTGTGCTGATCAAGGAAGCGCTGGCTGCGATCGGGATCACCGTCGAGATCAACAAGGTCCCGGGTGCGAACTTCCGTACCGAGATCGCCAAGAAGACCAACCCGATGGTGCTGAACCGCTTCGCCGGGTGGCTCGACTATCCCGACTACTACCTGTTCTGGACGATGCACGGCAACAATTCGATCTTCAATATCGCAGCCTACCAGAATCCGGCGCTGGACAAGCTGGTCGATGCTGCCCGCTTCGCTTCCGACAAGGCCGCCTACGACGCCAATGTCGTCGACTTCATCAAGCTGGTGAACGCCGAGGTGCCGATGGTGCCGATCAACCAACCGACGCATGACGTCGCGCTGCAGAAGTCGATCGGCGGTTACCAGTTCCAGCCCTGCCGCGAGCCGGACTTCCGCTACCTGACCAAAGCGTGAGGACGCACGAAACAGGCCGTCAGCCCGGGCTCGTGCCTGCAGCGCGCTTCGGACTGACGGCAGCAGCGGAGGCTCCATCATGCTTGGCCTGATCATCGCCCGGCTGAAGACGACGATTCCGTCGATCCTCGGCGTCATCATCGTCACCTTCCTGCTGACACGGGTGCTGCCCGGCGACACGGCAGCCTATTTCGCCGGGCCGGCAGCGACGCCGCAGGCCATCGCCGAGATCCGCGGCAAGCTCGGGCTCGACCAGCCCTTGCCGGTCCAGTTCGTTTCCTATGTGACGGCACTGGTGAAGGGTGACCTCGGCCAGTCGTTGACGACGGGGCAGCCAGTGACGGCCGATCTCGCCCAGCGCCTGCCTGCCTCCGCCGAACTGACGCTGTTCGGCCTTTTGATCTCGATGGGGATCGCGTTGCCGCTCGGCGTGCTCGCGGCAGTCAGGCAAGGTTCCTGGATCGACCATCTCTGCCGCATCGTCGCGACGGCTGGCGTCTCGCTGCCGGTCTTCTTCACCGGCTTGCTGCTGGTCTACGTCTTCTACTTCATCCTCGGCTGGGCGCCGGCGCCACTGGGCCGGCTCGACGCCTTTGCCTCCGAGCCGCCCCGCGTCACCGGCTTCCTGCTGATCGACAGCGTGGTCGCGCGCGATCCTGAAACCTTCCGCGCCGCACTCTCCCAGATCACGCTGCCGGCGCTGACCCTGGCGATCTTCTCGCTGGCGCCGATCACGCGCATGACCCGCGCCTCGATGCTCGCCGTGCTCGGCGCCGATTTCGTCCGCACCGCGCGCGCCAGCGGCCTGTCCTCGCGGGCGGTGATCGGCACCTACGCCTTCCGGAACGCCATGCTGCCGGTCGTGACCACGCTCGGCATGGTCTTCTCCTTCCTGCTCGGCGCCAATGTTCTCGTCGAGAAGGTCTTCGCCTGGCCGGGCGTCGGCTCTTATGCCGTCGAGGCTCTGATCGCCTCGGACTACGCGCCGATCCAGGGCTTCGTCCTCACCATGGCGATCCTCTACGTCGCCCTCAACCTCGCGATCGACATCCTCTACGGCGTGATCGACCCCCGCGTCCGGCTGGAGGCCTGAGCCGATGAACGACATGAGCCAGGTCGAGCCGCCGCCGCTGCGCTTCGAGGCACCGCCCTCGACTTCGCTGCTGGCTCATGCCCGGCACATCGTCTCCGAGAACCCGGTGACAGGCCTCGCCTTCGGCCTGTTCGCGCTGATCCTGTTCGCCGCGATCTTCGGGCCGCTGGTCGTGCCTTATGATCCGCTCGCCTCCAACACCAGCTCCGCGCTCAAGCCGCCGAGCGCGGCCCACTGGTTCGGCACCGACCAGCTCGGCCGCGATATCTTCAGCCGGGTAATCGCCGCGACGCGGCTCGACTTCACCATCGCCGTCGCCTCGGTGGCTCTCGTCTTCCTGCTCGGCGGGCTCGCCGGCGTCGCCGCCGGCTTCTTCGGCGGCTGGGTCGACACGATCATCGGGCGCATCGCCGACACGATCATGGCCTTCCCGCTGTTCGTGCTCGCCATGGGCATCGTCGCGGCGCTCGGCAATTCGGTGACAAACATCGTGATCGCCACCGCGATTATCAATTTCCCGCTCTATGCCCGGGTGGCGCGTGCCGAGGCGAATGTCCGGCGCGAGGCCGGCTTCGTCCAGGCGGCGCGGCTCTCGGGCAATTCGGAATGGCGGCTGCTGCTGACCCAGATCGTGCCGAACATCATGCCGATCATGGCGGTGCAGATGTCGCTGACCATGGGCTACGCCATCCTCAATGCCGCCGGCCTGTCCTTCATCGGCCTCGGTGTCCGCCCGCCGACGCCGGAATGGGGGATCATGGTCGCGGAAGGAGCGAGCTTCATCGTCTCGGGCGAATGGTGGATCGCGTTCTTTCCGGGCCTGGCGCTGATGACGGCGGTGTTCTGTTTCAACCTGCTCGGCGACGGCGTTCGCGACCTCGTCGACCCGCAGCGGAGGAACTGAGCGATGGCAGCCAGTCCACTCCTCGAAGTCAGGAACCTCACCGTCGAGTTCGCGACCCGCCGCGGCAAGGTCCAGGCGGTGAAGTCGATCGACATCAGCGTCGGCAAGGGCGAGACGGTCGCGATCGTCGGCGAATCCGGCTCGGGCAAGTCCGTCACCTCCTATGCGGTGGTGCGCATCCTCGACCGCGCCGGCCGCGTCGCCGAAGGCTCGATCGGCTTCTCGGGCATCGATCTCGTCGGCGCGAGCGAAGCGCAGATGCGCGACCTGCGCGGCCGCGAGATCTCGATGATCTTCCAGAACCCGCGCGCCGCGCTGAATCCGATCCGCAAGGTCGGCAAGCAGATCGAGGACGTGCTGCTCCAGCACGTCCAGGCGACGCGGGCGACGGCGCGCGAGAAGGCCATCGCGGCGCTGGAGAAGGTGCGGATCGCGCGTCCGCAGGAGCGCTATGACGCCTATCCGTTCGAGCTCTCGGGCGGCATGTGCCAGCGCATCGTGATCGCGCTGGCGCTCGCCTGCCAGCCGCAGTTGCTGATCGCCGACGAGCCGACGACCGGCCTCGACGTCACCACGCAGAAGGCGGTGATGGACCTCATCGTCGAGCTGACCCGCGAGCGCGGCATGTCGACGATCCTGATCACCCACGATCTCGGCCTTGCTGCCGCCTATTGCGACAAGGTCGTGGTGATGGAAAAGGGCCGCGTCGTTGAGACCGCGGCCGCGGCCGAGATTTTCCGCAATCCGCAGCACCCCTATACGCGCCGACTGATGAAGGCGACGCCACGCGTCGGGATGCAGCTGCGTGACCTCTTGCCGGAAGCTCCGGCCGAAGCAATGACTGCCTCCCGGACCAGCATTCCAAACCTGGATCAGGGCGGCGCTCCGCTGCTGATCGTCGAGAACTTGGTCAAGGAGTATCCGCGCCCGGCGGCTGGTTCGCTCCTTGCGAAGCTGACCGGCAAGGCCGAGCCGGAAAAGCCCGCTTTCCGGGCCGTCGACGGTATCGGCTTTTCGGTCCGGCGTGGCGAGACGCTCGGCCTTGTTGGTGAATCCGGCTGCGGCAAGTCGACGACCTCGATGATGGTCAACCGGCTGCTCGACCCGACGTCGGGCCGCATCGTCTTCGACGGGCAGGATATCGGGTCGATCCCGGCCAGGCAGTTCGCGCTGACGCCGCTGCGCCGGCGTATCCAGATGGTGTTCCAGGACCCGACCGACAGCCTGAATCCGCGCTTCACCGCCGAGCGCGCCATCCTCGATCCCGTTCTGCGCATGGGCACGTTCCGTGGCCGCGACGCCTTGCGCGCCCGCTGCGAGGAGCTCGCCACGCTGGTCGGGCTGCCGACCGAGCTGATCGACCGCTTCCCGCATCAGCTTTCGGGCGGGCAGAAGGCGCGCGTCGGCATCGCACGCGCCATCGCGCTCGATCCCGATCTGGTCATCCTCGACGAGCCGACGGCGGCGCTCGACGTCTCCGTGCAGGCAGTGGTGCTGAACCTGCTCGAGGAGCTGAAGCAGCGCCTTCGCATGAGCTACATCTTCGTCTCGCACGACCTCAACGTCGTGCGCCTGCTCTGCGACCGCGTGATCGTGATGCGCAGCGGCCAGATCGTCGAGGAGGGCACTGCAGAGGCGGTGTTGGGCGCGCCGCAGGCGGACTATACCAAGGAATTGCTGACCGCGATCCCGCATCCGCCGCTGTGAGCGAGAGCATGGCCGACGCAAGAAGACGATGACTGGATGAGGAAACCCCGATGAAGATCAACGACCCGGCCGTGCTGGCCGAAGTCGAGGCGGCCTTCGCCGAATATGAGCGCGCGCTGACGACCAATGACGTCGCGACGCTCGATCGACTGTTCAAGGACAGCCCGGCCACGCTGCGCTACGGCGTCGCCGAAAATCTCTATGGACATGCCGAGATCGCCGCCTTCCGCTCGGCGCGCTCCCCGGTCGGCCTGGAACGCGCATTGGAACGCACCGTCATCACCAGCTATGGCGAGGCGATGGCCACGGCCAACACGCTGTTCCGCCGAGCTTCGATGGTCGGAAAGGTTGGCCGCCAGAGCCAGACCTGGGTTAAGTTTCCGGAAGGTTGGCGGGTGGTCGCCGCCCATGTCAGCGTGATCGCTGAATGAGCCCGGCCTGCCGCCGCCCCGCGTCATGACGCTGCGGCTTCCGCCTGCTAAGAACGGCGAGGCGAATCCGCCGCTCCGGACGGAACCGATGCCGCGCCAAGCCACTCTTTCCGACAAGTCGAAGCCGACGGCACAGCCGCGGACCAGGACGGAGACGCTGCGGGCCAGGCTCGCCGACGAAATCGTCTCGGGCGCGCTGGAGCCGGGCACGCCGCTCGACGAGCAGGAACTCGCCGCCCGTTTCGGCGTCTCGCGCACGCCGGTTCGCGAAGCGATCCGTCAGCTTTCAGCCTCCGGGCTGGTCCGCGTCCGCCCGCATCGCGGCGCCCTTGTCGCCCTGCCGACGCCACGCGAGCTCAACGACATGTTCGAGGTGATGGCCGAACTCGAGGCGCTCTGCGCCGGTCTCGCCGCGCGCAGCATGACCGCGGTGGAACGGCGGGCTCTCGAGACGCTGCACGAGGATCTGCGGGTGCTGGTGCACAAGGGCGATCCCGCCCGTTATCACGAAAAGAACGAGACATTCCACGCCGCGATCTATGCCGGCTCGCACAACAGCTATCTCGCCGAGCTGACCCTGATGACTCGGGCCCGCGTCGCGCCCTTCCGCCGCGCCCAGTTCCGCGCTGCCGGCAGGCTCGGCGGCTCCTATTGCGAGCACGACCTGATCGTGCAGGCGATTCTGCGTGGCGATCAGGGCGGGGCGGCGGCAGCGATGCGCGCCCATATCGGCATCGTGCGCGACGCGTTCCGGAGCTATGCGGAGGCGGCCAATAGCTAGGCCGTGCTCGCCTGAGCCGTGACGAAGGCGCGCCAGCCGCCGAAATCGCTGACGTCGCGGGCGCCGTCCGTTGCGATCGCCTCGCAGAGGAAGCCCTTGACGCGCGTGCCGTCGGCGAGCGCGAGCGTGCCGATGCCGAGCGGCGCCGGGATGCCGGCGATGAAGCCGCCAAAGCCCACGATGGGCAGCGACCAGACCTCGAGCGCGATCGCGGAGCCTTCGCCCGGGGACACGCGGAGTAGCCCGGGCCGGGCCGGAGGCCCGCCGGGCAGAGCGAAGAGGCGATAGTCCGAGGTCGTCGTTGTCGCACGCAGAAAACTGCCGCCCAGCGCCGTCAATTCGCCGTTGAGCGGCATGCCAGAGAGATGGGCACCGACGACAGCGATCTCGACCATGTCAGGCCCGGGGCTCGCGGGCAGCTCCGTCAGGGCCGGATGCGGCACGCCGGTCGCGCCGAGCGGCAATGCGGCTGCGGCGTGAAACGAGGCACCGATCGAGGCCAGCGCCCCGTCGTGGCCTCTGGGCGCGATGAAGGTGACGCCGCGCGCCGTTCCGTCGGCAGCGAGGCTGGCCGGGGCGGCGAGAGCGCAGAGATCGAGCAGGTTCACGAAATTGGTGTAGCGGCCGAGCATGGAATTGGCGCCGATCGGATCGGCCGCCATCTCGGCGAGTGTCACCGGCCGCGGCGCCGTCGGCACCATCAGCGCGTCGAGGCCCTTCAGCGCTGAGCGAGCGGCGACCGAAAGCTCGGCGAGGCGATAGCGGGCAGCGAAGGTGGCGGCGGCGTCGGGCAAGGGCTTGCCCGCGATGACCGCGCGGATCACCGGCAGGATCGCATCGGGCTGGCGCTCATGCAGATCGCGGATCGCGAGCCAGCGTTCGGCGACCCAAGGGCCATCGTAGAGAAGCTGCGCCGTCTGGTAGAACGGCGCCATGTCGATCGGCACGATCTCGGCGCCGAGGCCTTGCGCCCGGGCGCGAGCCTGCTTGAAACTTGCGCGTGCCCCTTCATCCCCGGCGAAGTCGATTTCCTGCTCGCTCGGTACTCCGAGCCGCAGACGCGGCGGGCAGGCGCCGAGCCGCCCCATCGGAACGGGCCGGGAGAACGGGTCGTCCGCATCCGGGCCGGCCATGGCCTGCAGGACGAGCCAGGCGTCCGCGACCGTCAGTGCGAATACGGAAACGCAATCGAGCGTGCGGCAGGCCGGTACGACGCCGGCGGTCGGAACGAGACCGGGGCTGGGCTTGAGGCCGACGAGATTCTGCAAGCCGGCCGGGACGCGGCCCGAGCCGGCGGTGTCGGTGCCGAGCGCGACCGGGACGATGCCGGCGGCGACTGCGCTCGCCGACCCCGAGCTCGAGCCGCCGGGAACGAGATCGGTACGCAAGGCGTTGCGAGGCGTCCCATAGGGCGAGCGCGTGCCGTTGAGGCCGGTCGCGAACTGGTCGAGATTGGTCTTGCCGATGATGATCGCGCCGGCCGCCTTCAAACGTGCGACAGCGCTGGCGTCATGGCCAGGTGTATAGGCAAAAGCCGGGCAAGCGGCGGTCGTCGGCAGGCCGGCAACGTCGATATTGTCCTTCACGGCGACCGGAATGCCCCAGAGCGCCCGCCCCTGCGGGCCCTCTGCCTGCAGGCGCTCAGCCTCCGCCAGTGCGTCCGCCTCGGGCTTCAGGCTGATGAACAGCGCCTCGTCGCCATGAGCGCGCAGGCGGGCATAGCTTGTCGCGATCGTCTCGGCGAGCCTGCGGCTGCCATCGTGATGGCTTGCGAGAATGCTGGTCAGTGTCGGCACGAGGTCATGTCCACTTTCTGGTTGAGCCTATGAACTAGGCAGTCTTCAAGCCATTGCATGCAAAGATTATGCACCTTGCCGGGTGGAAGCTCGCAAGCGCGCTCGTCGCATTGTCTGCCGCGGCCCTCCAGACAGAGACACAGCAGCAAAAGCGGCCTGTTTTGTCGGTGATCTCTGAGCCATTGCCGCCCCGTCCGGACTTTTCTGCCTTCTACCAGACCGTGACGCTGGCAGGCACAGCCCTTGCAAAGCCCGTTCCGTCAGCCCCGACGGAGGCCGCCATGAGCCGCTCCGAGATCGCCGCGAAGCCGTCCCCGCTCAGCATCGACCTGCCGCGCGCCGCGCTCGTCATCATCGACATGCAGCGCGACTTCCTCGAACCCGGGGGCTTCGGCGCGGCGCTCGGCAACGACGTCTCGCTGCTGATGGCGGCGGTCGAGCCCTGCCGGCGCATGCTCGCCGGCGCGCGCGCCGCCGGCATGCTCGTCATCCATACCCGCGAGGGGCACCGGCCCGACCTGTCCGATGCGCCGCGTGCCAAGGTCGAACGCGGCGCGCCCGAGAAGCGCATCGGCGCACCGGGACCGATGGGCCGCATCCTCGTCCGTGGCGAGGCCGGCCACGACATCATTCCGGCGCTGGCGCCGCTTGCCGAAGAGCCGGTGATCGACAAGCCCGGCAAGGGCGCCTTCTACCAGACCGATCTCGACCTGATGCTGCGCAACCGCGGCATTGAGACGCTGCTGGTCTGCGGGGTCACCACCGAGGTCTGCGTTCATACGACCGTGCGCGAGGCCAATGACCGCGGCTATCGCTGCCTCGTGCTGGCAGACGCCTGCGCCTCCTATTTCCCCGAGTTCCACGAGGTCGGGCTACGCATGATCGCGGCCCAGGGCGGAATCTTCGGCTGGGTTTCGACGACGGATACCGTGCTGGCGGCGTTTGCTGCGCAGGACCAGGCGGCCTGACGCGAGGAGGGAGAGATGGCGACCAAGACGGCTACGACTGAAACCTCGCCGAAGCTCTGGACGCCGGGCGACTGGAACGCCCTGTTCGGCTTCGGCACCAACATCCTGGTCAATCTCCTGGTGCTGACCGGGTTGCTGCAATTCGTGCTGAAGATGCCGAGCCAGATCGTCTTCGGCCGCATCTTGCCGGCGCTCGGGCTGATGATGTTGCTTTCTACGGGCTACTACGCCTGGCTCGCCTGGAAGCTGGCGAAGGAGACCGGCCGGGAGGATGTCTGCGCGCTGCCTTCGGGCATCAGCGTGCCGCACATGTTCGTCGTCACCTTCGTGATCATGCTGCCGATCGCGAGCATGACCGGCGATCCGGTCAAGGGCTGGGAGGCCGGGCTGGTCTGGGTCTTCTTCCAGAGCTTCATCCTGATGATCGGCGGCTTCATCGCCCCGTTCGTCCGCAAGATCACGCCGCGCGCCGCCCTGCTGGGAACGCTCGCCGGCGTCTCGATCGCCTTCATCTCGATGCGGCCGGCTCTGGAGATCTTCCTGACGCCGGCGATCGGCCTGACCTGCCTCGCCATCATCCTGGTGAGCTGGTTCGGCGGCGTGCGCTATCCGCGCGGCATCCCGGCCGGGCTCGTCGCCATCGCCTTTGGCATGGGGCTAGCGTGGGGCGCCGCACTGTTCGGGCTCGACGTCGGCGGCATGAGCCTCGCCAGGCTTGGCGCCGCCTTCGCCAATTTCGGCTTCTCGCTGCCGCTGCCGGCGGTCGACCACGTCTTCTCCGGCTTCACCTATCTCGGCATCATCCTGGTCACTGCCATCCCCTTCGGCATCTACGACCTCGTCGAGGCGATGGACAATGTCGAGAGCGCCGAAGCGGCGGGCGACCACTATCCGACGACGCGGGTGCTGACCGCCGATGGCGTCGTTTCTCTGATCGGCTGCCTGATGGGCAACCCCTTCATCAACGCGGTGTATATCGGCCATCCCGGCTGGAAGGCTATGGGCGGACGCATCGGCTATTCGGCCGCGACCGGCTTGATCGTCGCCGCTTTGTGCTGGTTCGGCGTCGTCGCGCTGCTGCTGGCGCTGGTGCCGATCGTCGCGATCTCGCCGATCCTGCTCTATATCGGCATGCTGATCGGGGCGCAGGCATTCCAGACCACGCCGGCGAGCCATGCGCCCGCCATCGTGCTCGCCCTGACGCCGCATCTCGCGGCCTGGGCCAAAGTCCTGATCGACGGCGCACTCGGCGCGGCCGGTACCAATGCAGCTGCCGTCGGCATCGACAAGATGGCCAATATGGGCGTGCTCTATCACGGGCTCGAGCTGATGGGCGGCGGCGCCATTCTGTCCGGCCTCGTCCTCGGCGCGATCGCCGTCTTCGTCATCGAGAAGCAATTCCTGAATGCGGCCGCCTTCGCCGCCGCTGGCGCGGTGCTGACCTATTTCGGCCTGATGCATGGCGAGGCCATCGGGATCGGCAAGGGGCTCGGCGTGACGCCCTCGATCAGCCTGGGCTATGCGATGGTGGCCGGCTTCCTCTGGCTTTGCGCACGCCAGCTT
Source organism: Allobosea sp. NPDC003192 (assembly GCF_050275675.1). Lineage (NCBI taxonomy): Bacteria > Pseudomonadati > Pseudomonadota > Alphaproteobacteria > Hyphomicrobiales > Alloboseaceae > Allobosea > Allobosea sp. NPDC003192. The sequence goes on along the minus strand of NZ_JBNNPK010000001.1, from coordinate 448,964 downwards.
GCGGGCGAAAGGGCAACGAAGGCGATGACCAGCGAGCCGCATGCGCGTCTGGAGCCGGCGGAATGAGCGAGGCGACGCGGGAGTGCGATCCGGCCACCCATCTCGATGCGATGGCGGCGGCGCTGGGACTCGCCATCACGGCGGAGCAGCGCCAGGGCGTGATTCGTTTCCTGGCTACTGCGGAAGCGATGGCTCGGATCGTGCAGGCAGCACCGGTCGGCGAGGATACGCTCGAACTCGCCCCGGTCTTCCGGCCGGGGCGGGCGGAGGTGGAGGAAGAGGCGTGAGCGTCGACGTCTTCGCACCGGCGCATCGGATCGCCGCGCAGGTCCGCTCCGGCGAGATCGATGCCGAGGCCGTCGCTCGCACCTTCATCGAGCGGATCGACAGGATCGACCGAAAGGTCAACGCCTTCACCGATGTGACGGCTGGGCGCGCGCTTGCGCAAGCCGCCGCAATCGACAGGGCCCGTGCTGCCGGCGAGCCGCTCGGCCCGCTCGCTGGCGTACCCTTCGCCGCCAAGAACCTGTTCGACATCGAAGGCCTGCCGACACGGGCGGGCTCGAAGATCAACCGCGAGCGGCCCCCCGCCCGGAGCGACGCCGTGCTGATTGAGCGCCTGACGGCGGCCGACGCCGTGCTGATCGGCGGGCTCAACATGGGCGAATACGCCTATGATTTCACCGGCGAGAACGCGCATGACGGCCCGTGCCGCAATCCCCATGACCTCTCGCGCATGGCAGGCGGCTCGTCCTCGGGCTCCGGTGCTGCGACGGCGGCCGGGATGGCGCCGATCTCGCTGGGCTCCGACACCAACGGTTCGATCCGCGTGCCGTCCTCGCTGTGCGGCGTGTTCGGCCTGAAGCCGACCTATGGCCGCTTGCCGCGCACGCGCAGCTTTCCGTTCTGCGACTCGCTCGATCATCTCGGCCCGTTTGCGCGCGACGTCGCCGATCTCGCCTTGGCCTACGACCTGCTGCAAGGCCCGGACCCGCATGACCCGGCCTGCGCGCAGCGGCCGGTCGAACCGGTCTCGGCGCAGCTGACGAAGGGCGTCTCGGGTCTGCGGATCGCCGTAGCGGGCGGGCATTTCGCGACCGACGGCATGCCGGAGGCGGCGGCGGCCGTAAGTGCCGTGGCTCAATCACTTGCCGCGACACGTACCATCGCGCTGGACACCGCGCCAATCGCGCGAGCGGCCGCGTTCCTGATCACGAATGCGGAGAGTTCGGCCCTCCATCTTGGGCGCTTGCGGGAACGGGCGGACGACTTCGATCCCGACACGCGCGACCGCTTCCTGGCCGGCGCCATGCTTCCAGCTGCCTGGTATATCCAGGCGCAACGGGCGCGCCGCTGGTTCCACGCCGAGATGATGCGGGTCTTCGAGGAGGTCGACCTGATCATCGCCCCCGCGACGCCCTTTACGGCACCACCGATTGGTCAGAAGACGCTGGAACTAAGAGGCGAGATCTTGCCGCTACGCCCCAGTCTCGGGATATTCACCCAGCCGATCTCCTGCATCGGCTTGCCGGTTGCGGCAGTGCCCGTCACTGGCGGCGAACTGCCGATCGGCGTCCAGTTGATCGCTGCGCCCTGGCGAGAAGACATCTGCTTGAAAGCCGCTTACGTCTTGCAGGAGACGAAGGTTTGCAGCGCCGCGGCGCCGAAAGGAATCTGATTCTTCGAGATGATTGCCCGCTGGGCCATCGAGCAGTCCGGCTCGGAGGCTCGTCCCGGGCCTGCTTGACCCTCAGTTTCCGTTACCGATCAGTCGGCCAGCGCTTCATCTACCTGCACGACTGGGGCGCGCCCGTCGGCCTCGATAGCGCCATGCGCTCTCCCGATCAGGTTGCCGGCCTGATCATTCAGAATGCCAACGCCCATCGCTCGGGCTTCGGGCCGCTATGGGAGGCGACCTTCGAGTTCTGGGCGAACCCGACCGCAGAAAACGAAGCAAAGGCGACCTCGCATCTGACTTTCGAATTCACCCGCGAGCAATACACCGGCGGGCTGCCGGAGGAGGTCGCCGCCAGGATCAAGGGAGAGCCCTGGATCGAGGACTGGACGGTCATGAATCTGCCCGGCCGCATGGAGATGCAGCGGGCGCTGATCGCCGATTATGCCAATGTCGTCGCCCGCTTCGACGCCATCGCCGACTATCTCTGGAGATGGCAGCCGCCGGCGTTGATGCTGTGGGGCCGGCACGAACCCTATTTCGCGCTCGCCGAGACAGTGTCCTGGCTGGAAGATTTCCCGCGAATGGAAGCGCATATTCTGGACGGCAGTCATTTTTTGCTCGAAACACACGCCGAGCCCGCTCTTGCCCTCATGTTGGAATTTATCGAGGGAACGTGGATGCATAGGCCCGACCATAAACGTGATTGGGGAACCGGCTGGTAGGCCTCGGGATTGCCATGGTTGTCCCACTCCGGAGGATCGCCATGTACCGCTCGATCTGGACCCGCTACGGCTTCGCTTGGGTGACGGGTGGGTTTTTCCTGTTCAGCCTTGCGGGCCACTGGCTCTTTGGCTGGCTCGATTATGTCAGCGAGCAAGGTGCACACGGCCAGCCCATCGAGTTCACAGGCTTCGCCGTGCAAATTCTGCGCGAGACCTTCGAGAACTGGCAGTCGGAATTCCTGCAACTGCTCTGGCAGGTCGCGGGCCTGGCTATCCTGCTCCATGTCGGTTCTCCGCAATCCAAGGAGGGTGAGGACAGGTTGGAGGCAAAGCTCGATGCGATCCTGCGGGCGGTCGATCGTGATGACGCCGACCGACTGATCGACGAGATCGATCGCGACTATGCCGGTCGCCATACCGACCATCGCTATGTCCGTGAGCATCAGGGCTGAATGGTTCTCGCGCGGGGCGGAACATCCACGCCAGCACCTTGTTGCCCCTTCGGATAGCCGCGCGGCGCTCACCGGAGCGAGGACACTCGGATGATGCATGTGGATCAAATTCGCGAAGGGCTCGAAGTCGTCGGGTCCGACCAGGGCCATGTCGGCACCGTCGACGGCCTCGCCGGCCAGTTGCTCAAGCTGAAAAAGAACGATCCCGCCTCGGGCGGCACTCACCACTATCTCGACATCGGCCTGATCGGCGCGATCGAAGGCGATATCATCAAGCTGCTTGTCACCGCCGATGATGCGAAGCAGCGCTGGTCGGAAGAGAGCGAATAAAGAGCGCTCCGCCCTCGGAACTCCGCTCCTTGAGCAGAGGAGTTTGCGATGGGTTAGGTTACCGGCAGGCGCTGAGCAGCATCGCTGCCAGCGCGGCCCAGCCGATACCGACGAGGCTGAGCGCATTCAGCGCCCATGCGCTTCTTTGCAGGAAATGCTCGAACCGGTCATCGTTGACCATCGCACGACGGCGACGACCGGTTCGGGACGTATGAAGGGTGAGCGCCACCATCGCGAGAATGGTTACGCCAACGATGATCGCGTCATGGACTGCCGGGAGACCGAAGCGGCAGGCCAGGGATTCCGACGCGTAGACCGTAAGGAAATGGGCAGCCCAGACAGTCGGGCCGACGAGCGCGACGCCCGCTTGGCGCAAAGGAGCGGCGCTGGTCACGGCTCGGCCACCAGTCGCGGAAAGCCATGAGTGAGCAGCAGGCCGAAGGATGCCTGGCCGATCGCGTAGGCCCAGAGCAGCATCAGGACGTCGAAGACGACGCGCCTGCTGCCGTCGAGTCGTCCGACCAGGAGGCGCGCAACCGCGAAGAGGGCGATGATGACGACCGCGGCGATAATCTGAGCCTGTAGGGCGGCATTGGCGTACACCATGGCCGCATAGCCACTCGCTTGCGGGCGCAAGCCGCTTCGCCAGTGGCCGATGAGGTCGAGCGCGAGCCCTCCGGCAAGGGCTGTGATCCCGGCGAGGAGAACCAGCGTCAGCAGCCCGGTGTGCCGCGCGCCGCGACCGAGAAGGTGATGGGCTCCTGCGAGTAAAACGCTGCTGAAGCCGAAGGCTGCGAACGACAGCCATGCACTCGCTGGCGACGGCAGGTCCGACCGTCGCGGCCATCCCTCGGGCGCTATCGTCCAGAGATAGAGGAAGCCGAACAGATAGGAGAGGTAGAGCGCAGCCGCGACCAGCAGCAGGATGACGACGGCCCACCAGCTGTGCGAGGCCGGCCCCGACGCATAGGTCGGCAGAACGATGCCGCCGCCGATGTCGACCTTGCCGGCCGATGGCGGATCGCTGTCCCACATCCAGACCAGGATCGAAATTACCGCCAGGACACCGCAGATTGCGGCGAGCGTCACGGCCTTGACGGTGAGAAGCAGGAAAAAGCTGGCGGTGAACAAGGCAGCGCTGACATGCGCATAGCCGGGTCCGCTGAGGCGCATTAAATATTGCGGCTCGGCTTCGATCGGTGAGGTCACGATCGTCTCTCGTGCGCCGGTCAACGTTCCCGGCAGATAATAGCCGCCAGCTTCGACATCGCGGGCGAGATTTGGTTGCTGCCAGAGCGGATCGCGTTCAATCACACGCGGAATGCTGCGCGTGGCATACTCATGGTTGGGCAGCCATTCGAGGCTATTGGCGCCCCAGACATCGCCCGCGGGGTGCGATCCCGTTAGCCGCATATTGCGCGCCACGTCGATGAGGAAGACGAGAATGCCGGCGGCAAGGATGAAGGCGCCGATGGTCGAGACCATGTTGAGCCCGTCCCAGCCGATGCCGGCCGGGTAGGTGTAGACCCGGCGCGGCATGCCGATCAGCCCGGTCACATGCATCGGCAAGAAGGCGATGTTGAAGCCGGCGAAGATCAGCCCGAAGGCCCAGCGGCCGAGCCGCTCCGAGAGTGGGCGGGTGCTGAAGGCCGGGGTCCAGTAGTAGACCGCCGCGAAGAGCGGAAAGACCATGCCGCCGAACAGCACATAATGCAGGTGAGCGACGACGAAATAGCTGTCGTGAGCCTGGCGATCGAACGGCACCATCGCCACCATCACACCGGTCAGCCCGCCCAGCGTGAAGATCACGAGAAAGCCAATCACGAAGAGCGAGGCCACCGGCAGCTTGAGCCGTCCTGCCGCGATCGTTGCGATCCAAGCGAAAACCTGGATGCCGCTCGGGATCGCCACCGCCATGCTTGCCGCCGAGAAGAAGCCGAGCGAGCGGGCGGGAATGCCCGTGGTGAACATGTGGTGGACCCAGAGGCCGAAGGAGAAGAAGCCGACCGCGATCAGCGCCACCACGATCAGGCGATAGCCGACGAGCGGCGTCCCGGCCATGGTCGGCACGATCATCGAGACCATGCCGGCTGCCGGCAGGAAGATGATGTAGACTTCCGGATGGCCGAAGAACCAGAAGAGGTGCTGCCAGAGCAGCGGATCGCCGCCACGCTCGGCGATGAAGAAGGGCCAGTCGAATGCCCGCTCGAGCTCGAGCAGGATGGTGGCCAGGATCACCGCCGGAAAGGCGAAGACAATCATCCCGGCGAAGATCAGCATCGTCCAGGCGAAGATAGGCATCCGCGCCAGCGTCATTCCGGGGGCACGGGTGCGCAGCACGCCGACGATGATCTCGATCGCGCCCGCGATAGCGGAGATCTCGATAAAGCCAATGCCGAGCAGCCACCAGTCGGCGCCGATGCCGGGCGAGAAGCGCGTGCCGGTCAGCGGCGGATACATGAACCAGCCGCCCGACGGCGCGACGCCGAAGAACAGCGTGCAGAAGAAGACCGATCCGCCGATGAAATAGGCCCAGAAAGCGAAGGCGCCGAGCCGCGGAAAGGGCAGATCGCGGGCGCCTAGCATCTGCGGCAGCAGCAGGATGCCGACCGCCTCGACGGCCGGCACGGCGAACAGGAACATCATCACCGTGCCGTGCATGGTGAAGATCTGGTTGTAGGTGTCCTGCGAGAGGAAATCGTTGCCAGGAACGGCGAGCTGCAGACGGATCAGCAGGCCGAGGATGCCGGCGAGCAGGAAGAACAGGAACGCCGCCGCGATGTAGAAGTAGCCGATGATGGTGTTGTTGACTTCACCGATGACCCGCCAGCCTTTCGGGCCCTTCCAGACGGTCGCCAGCTGTTCCAGCTCGCCTTCGGGCCTCGGCAGAGGGGAGGGCAGTTCGGTAGCGCTTGCGGGTCTTGGAGCGCTCATGTCAGGCTCCCCAAATAGGCCGTCAGCGCCTCCATGTCCTCGCCTGAAAAGATCGCGAAGGGCGGCATCAGGACACCGGGCTTGCTGGCTTGTGGATCGCTGATGAAGCCGGCGAGGTTCTCAGGCGTCGTTCGCAGGGTCGCCGCACCGAGAAAGCGCCTGCCACCGACGCGGCTGAGATCGGGGCCGATTACCCCCGCCGCCTGCGTGCCACGCACGGCATGACAGGCGCCGCAACCGGCCGACAGGAACAGTTGCTCGCCGCGGGCAAGACGTTCGTCGACAGTTCGGCCCTGCTGATCTGCCGCAGCCAGCCAGGCGTCGAATTCGGCCTGTGGCACCGCAACGATTTCGAGCGCCATCAGCGCATGGGGGCCGCCGCAATACTCGGCGCACTGGCCGCGATAGACGCCCGGCCGATCTGCCCTGAGGCGGAGCCGATTGGTCCGGCCGGGGATCATATCGAGCTTGCCGCCAAGGCTCGGCACCCAGAACGAATGGATGACGTCGTTGGAGCGCAGGGTGAACTCGATGTCGCGCTCGACTGGGATCCTGATTTCGTTGGCCTCCGAAACCGGCGATGCGCCCTCACGTTGATAGGCGATCCGCCACCACCATTGTTCACCGGTCACGTCGATCCGCAGCTCGGGCGGTGTCGGCGCCGCGATCGTCTCGCGCATCAGCCAAAGCCCATAGCCGAGCAGAAGGCTCAGCGTGACCACCGGGAAAACGATACCGCCCCATCTGATCAGCCCATCGCCGCTGAGCGCTCGCCGTATGCGTCCAGGCCCCCAGATCGCTGCGCCAAGGGCTGCGAGCACGAGCAAGAAGATCGCGGCGCCGCCGGCAAAAAGGATCCAGCTCAACAGAGTGATCTTTTCCGCTTCATCGCCGGCGGGAGACAAAGCCGATTGCGGCGAGCAGGCGGAAAGCGCTCCGAAGCCGACGATGACTGCAGGGTTGGCAGGGTAGCGTCTCATCGACCTGCCTCGTGCGCGGCAGCGAGGCTCGTGAAATAGGCGGCGACGTCCTGCGCATCCGCCTCGCTCAGCCGGCGCGCGATCGGCGCCATGATCTTTCCGGTCACGCTGCGATCGTTGAGTCCGGCGCGCCAGACTGCGAGCTGGCCTTCGAGATAGCGCACGGATTGCCCAGCCAAGCGGGGATATTCGGGGGCGGCCTCGGCGCCATGGCAACCGAGACAGGACGGAATGCTGCGCGAGGGCACGCCATCGCGGGCGATCGCTTCGCCCCGCGCAACAGCAGCGGGATCGGAACTCTCCTCCTGCGTGACAGGCCGCGGCAGCGAGGCGTAGTAGCGCGCGAGCCTACCGATGGCGCCGTTCGAGAGATCGGCGGCGGCAGTCTGCATCACGCCGCTGTCGCGCTCGCCGGCAGCGTAGGCGCGCAACGCGTTCTCGATCATGGCCGTCGGCTGGCCATGCAGGATCGGAACGAGGCGGCTCGGCGGGGCCTGTCTTGCGCCATGGCATCGGGCGCAGGCGCCGATCGCGTCTGCCTCGGTCTGACCTGTCGCGATTTCCGCGCCGCTCTGCGGTTCCGGCTCGATCTCTCCCAGCGCCAATTCGCGATAGCCACGCCGATCCAGGCTCGGCAAGCGCCGCAGGAAGGCGACCACGGCCCAGATCTCGTCATCGCGATGCAACGACGGAAAGCCGGGCATGCCGGCATATTTCAAGCCGTGCTTGACGAGCCAGAACAGCTCGCCATCGCGCCAGAGGCCGACCTTGTCGTTGAGATCGGGTGGCGGCGGCAGCATACTGGCGGCAACCGGGCTGATCGGTGTCCCCGGCGAGCCGTGGCAATAGGCGCAGCCTGCGTGGAAATGGCCGGCGCCGAGGCGCACCCGATCGTCATCGTCGCCTTCCGGCAGTGTGGCTACGGGGGCCCGTCTCCTGACAGAATTCTCCATGCCGAAGCGCAGGAAATAATCGACGATCCGGAAATGGCCGGTACTCGCTGCAACATTGTAGGCGCCTGACCATGCGAACAGCACGGCGCTCGCCATCACCATCACGCCAATCGCCAGGACCACGCCGAGCGCGCGATGTGGCGTCGCGAGCAGCCAGGCCGCCGCTCGTCTAGCGTGCGCGAGCGCTGGCATCGGTAAGGCGCCGGTCGCTGTCGAGCCGGGCCAGCATCCTGGCGGCGAGCGCGACACTGGTGACGAGGTAGCTAAGCGGGCAGGCGGTGATCATCAGCAGGCCCGCCAGTTGCTGATCGGCAAGGCTGGACGGTCCTGTCGTGCAGAGCGCGAGGACGAGGCCGTCGAGATTGTAGAGATCGCGCGGCGCGAAGATCAGCAGGGCGCCGAGCAGGCAGGCCAGCTTTCCGGTCAGGAGGAGCGCGATCAATCCCCTCCACTGCGATGCGGCGATGAGCGCGCACCAGAACCAGATCGCGGCGCCAGCGAGCACGCTCATGAGCGCAGCCTGGGCTGCCGAGGACGATGCAGCGAGATGCTGCACAGTCGGGGCATGCCAGACCCAGAGCGCGACGAGTTGCACGAAGCCTGCGAGCAGTAGCGAGGCTGGGGCGAAGGGACCGCGCCCGCTCAGGCTGAGCGCCACCAGCGGTGCAACCACGTTCATCAGCGCCAAGTGCTGCAACATCTGCAGGGATAGCGGGCCGAGTTCGACGAGCGACCCTGTGATCAGGCCGGATACGGCGAGTACCGCGGCCCCGACCAGGACCGGTCCGGATGCGTCAGGACGTTGCGTCGTGGACCCGCGCGAGCACTGCAAGCGATTTCCCCCTCTGGCGACAACCTTCGATCGGGACCACGGTTCCGCACCGATCGAGGCATGCGCGAACAAAGCATGGCGGATGGCGTTCAGATCTGCGGGGGCCGGATCCCGAGGTTGATGCCATGGCACAGTTCCGAACTGCACTCCTGACGAGCGGAGTCGCGACGTCCCTCCTGGCCCTGGCGGCCTGCAGTGAACCTTCCTTGCCGGAGGAAGCGGGATACGGACCCAACCCGATCCTGCCGGAGCCAACGAGTTCATGGCTGCCCACGATCAAGGTCGCCGATGCCATCGGTTGGAAACCGGGCGAGAAGCCAGTGGCCGCCAATGGCGCGCAGGTCACTGCCTTTGCCACAGGGCTGCAGCATCCCCGCTGGCTCTACGAACTGCCCAATGGCGATGTTCTTGTCGCCGAGAGTGACGCACCGCCGAAGCCTGACGACAAGCAGGACGGTGTGCGCGCTTGGGTCCAGGGTCTGTTCATGAAGAAGGCAGGCTCCAAGACGCCAAGCGCCAATCGCATCACCCTGCTACGCGACGGCAATGGCGACGGCATCGCCGAGACGAAGAGCGTCTTCCTCGAGAACCTGACCTCGCCCTTCGGCATGGCGCTCATTGGCGATCAGCTCTTCATCGCCAATGCGGATGCGATCGTGCGCGTGCCTTATGTCACCGGCGAGACCAGGAGCGCGGCAAGGCCCGTCAAGGTCGCTGACCTGCCGGCAGGTCGCAATCATCATTGGACCAAGAGCCTCCTCGCCGACCCTGACGGGAGCAAGCTCTATGTCGGCGTCGGCTCGAACTCGAATGTTGGCGAGAACGGCATGGCCGAGGAGGAGCAGCGGGCCGCTGTGCTCGAGATCGATGCGCGCTCCGGCGCCACGCAGGTCTTCGCTTCCGGCCTGCGCAATCCCGTCGGCATCGACTGGAATCCAACAACCAAGGAGCTCTGGGTCGCCGTCAACGAACGCGACGAGATCGGTGATGATCTCGTCCCCGATTACATGACCTCAGTGAAGCGTGACGGCTTTTATGGCTGGCCCTACAGCTATTTCGGTCAGCATGTCGACAAACGCATCGAGCCGTCGCGTCCGGACCTCGTCGCCAAGGCGATCAAGCCCGACTACGCGCTCGGTTCCCACAGCGCCTCGCTCGGCTTCACCTTCGTCAAGGATGGACGAATGGGTCAGGCCTATGCCGGTGGCGCATTCGTCGGACAGCACGGCTCGTGGAACCGCGAGCGACCGGTGGGTTATCGCGTCATCTTTGTGCCTTTCACCGAAGGCAAGCCGGCGGGCATGCCGAGGCCGATCCTCACCGGTTTCCTGAATGAGAAAGGCGAAGCGCGCGGCCGTCCCGTCGGGGTGCTGGTCGACCAGCGCAATGGCCTGCTGGTCGCGGATGACGTCGGCAATGCCATCTGGCGTGTGACGGTTCCGTCGAGCTGAGCGGTGAGTGGCCCCGCCGATCCGATCGCCGCTTTCGCCGCGGAACGCGAGGCCACGCCGACCCCGGCCTGCGTGCACTGAGAAACTTTCATCAGGCGTGGGACGTTGTTCAGGAAAGGCACAGCTCTGTGAGCTGCCGGACACGCTTCATTTGAAGGGAGCGCGCGATGCCCCGTGGAGACAAGTCGAAATACACTGACAAGCAGGAACGCAAGGCCGAGCACATCGCTGAGGGTTATGAGAAGCGCGGTGTCTCCGAAACAGAAGCCGAGCGCAGGGCCTGGGCGACCGTCAACAAGGATGATGGCGGTGGCAAGAAGCCCGGCGGATCCGGGCGTGGCAAGGAGACAGGCAATCCGGCCGCACATAAGGGCGGACGGAAGGGTGGAAAGGCTGCAGCTTCGCGTTCGGCCGAAGAGCGATCGGCATCTGCGAAAAAGGCCGCCGCGACGCGAAAGCGCAACGCCGAACGCCGCGCGAGCCAATGAGGGATCACGTCATGACTCAGATGATCACCCGCCACTATCGCAGCTTCGAGGATGCGCGGAACGTCGTCGTCCGTCTTTCGCGAGACGGCATTCCGGCCGAACGCGTCGGATTGGTCGGGCGCCAGGAGGGTGGCGATGACAATACCGGCGCTGCGGCGGGTGTCGGTGGCGCGGCCGGTGCGGCAACCGGCGCAGTCTTGAGCCTTGGCGCGCTCACTCTGCCGGGCGTCGGGGCAGTCATCGCCGCGGGCTGGTTCCTGGGCGGAGCCCTAGTTGGAGCGCTCGCAGGCGGTCTCGCCGGAGCGCTGATCGATGCCGGGGTTCCACATACGGACGCCGAGCGGCATGCCGAGGCGGTCAACAGCGGGTCTGCTCTCGTCACGGTAGCAGTTGAGCCTGAGGAGATTGGCCGCATCGAGGCGATCATGGACTCGGCACTACCGCTGTCCGAACCAGCGAGCGCACCCTCAGGCATCACGGACGAAAAGCGCAACCCCCCAGATCTCTCAAAAGTCGTTTCGTAAGATCGGCGGCAGCGTGGGGCTCATGGCTGCGGTCTGCGGCAAGCCTGGATGTCTGTTAGAACCGGCGGGGTCCGGAAGCGCGCGCTGAATCTGCTCGGCGACTTCGATTGGGCGCCGCCAGCCAGCCCCTCTAAGCAAATTACGGAACTCACTAACTTTTCAGCAGTTCTCCCGGCAGTCCCGCCAAGCGCGCCACTCGGAGAACTTCCATGGACGACATCATCTATCTGGTCGGCCTCGTGGTCGTGGTCATGGCGATCCTCTCCTTCTTCGGTCTGCGATAGGAGCGTGCCATGGCAAGCGAAACCACAGATGTCGTAGTTGTTGCTCCAACCCAATCTGCCCCCCGCTCCGGCTCCTATCTTGAATGGAGCGCCATCTTCGGAGGCGCTGCCCTTTCGGCCGCCATCACAACGCTTCTCACTACATTCGGCTCGGCAATCGGGCTGAGCCTCGTCTCGTTTGAGCCCTCGCGCTCGACTGGCCTCACGGCGCTGGCTATCGCGGGCGCGCTCTGGGCGCTGTGGGTCACCGTCACCGCGTCCGCTGCCGGCGGCTATCTCGCCGGCCGGATGCGGCGTCCGGTAGCCGATGCGACCTTGCATGAGCGGCACGTCCGGGACGGTGCACATGGGCTCGTGGTCTGGGCCGTCGGCGCTCTGCTCATCGCCGCACTGGCGGCCTCATCTGCCGCCGGCCTCGCCCGAGCCGCAGGGACTGGAGCTGCAGCTGCGACATCGGCGGCAAGCGCCGTGCTGAGCCAGCAAGCCGATCCGCTAGCGACCGCAACCGACACACTGACCCGCTCGACCGGGACCGAACCGGTGACGCAAGCCGAACGTGACGAGGCTTCGCGCATTCTGGTTCGTAGTCTCGCCAGCGGCCAGCTCGACCAAGCCGATCGCTCTCACATCGCCAGCCGCATGGCGGCTCGGATGAACCTCGCCCAACCGGAAGCAGAAAAGCGGATCGACGAGGCTTTTGCCCGGCTCAATCAGGCGAAGGAAACCGCCAAGCAGGCCGCCGAGCGCGCCCGCCGGATCGGCGTGCTCACCGCCTTCCTGACGGCTGCCGCCCTGCTGGTTGGCGCAGCCGCATCATGGATGGCGGCGCAACTGGGCGGCAAGCATCGTGACGAGGAGCTCGACCTGACACGCCTTTGGGGGCCGCGCTGAACCATAGTCAACGGAGTTCATCATGCGTGACGGACACGGCAATCCATTGAGCCCTGAGCGGGAGGAGGAGGTGAAATCCCGTGAGCCGGCGAAGCAGGATGCAAAAGGCCAGTTTGCGCCCTCTCAGGCCAAGCCCAACCCTGGAGGCATGACGAGCGCCAACCCTGTCGTCCTGTCCGGGGATGGCGATGCCACTCCCGGAAACGGTCATGGGCGGGATCGGGATCCGAGCGGGCCTCGCTCGGGTTGATCGGAGCGTCATCGATGGCATCGCCGACGATACTCGTCCTACCCTTCGAGGAGCGCGGACCAATCCCGAACAATCCGCGCTTCCCGGCTCTGGTCTATCGGCATGCCTTCCCGCCGGAGCTGGCCGACCTCGCCAGCGCAATCGAGCAGCGCTTTGACGAAAATGGTTGGCCACCGGCTTGGCGGAATGGAATCTACGACTTCCATCACTACCACTCGAAAGGGCATGAGGTCCTGGGCATTGCCAAGGGCTCGGCCGAACTGCTCCTAGGCGGTGAAGGCGGCCGAGAACTTGGCGTCCGCTCGGGAGATGTTGTTCTGCTACCAGCCGGCACAGGCCATCGCCGGCTCAGTGCCAGCAGCGATTTCTTGGTCGTCGGCGCCTATCCTCCGGGGCAGAGCGGGGACATCCTGCGCGATGCGCCGACCGTCGATATACGGACTGCTATCAGCCGGTTGGCGAGGCCTGCAAAAGATCCCGTGTTTGGCCGCGAGGGGCCATTGCTCGAGCATTGGAGCGATGGGCTCTAGGAACGCTGGCGGTGTTTCTCAATTTCGGCGAGGACCGAAAAGCTGATCAGTCGCAAGCGAGATCGTCCGCTTCCGACGGAGTTCCATGTTTCTTCGATCCAGTTCAATAGCAGCCCGCAATAGGCCACCAGGTACAATCATGTCCTGCTGGAGTAGCCAGGCCACTGAGCTGACGCTGCGGCCGGAGAAACAGGAGAGTGCGTCCAGCATGTCGCCTTCGCTCATCTGGAGTAGAAAGCGCTCCCTCAATATTTTGCCGCTCGGCGGCGCCCGGTGGCTGAGCGGAAGGACGTGGCTGACCAGTTCCGGAGAATGATGGCTCATCGCGCCCTCCAAGCCGCAGGTCAACAACGCAGCAGGCGGCGATCGGTTCATGCTCAGCCGTCGCGCTTCACCGCTCGATAAAAAAACTCCGAAGCGCCCGCGCGACAGCCTCCGGCGCCTCTTCCGCCATGTGGTGGCCGCTGGCTATAGCGTGCCCGCGGCGGTCCGGCGCCCAGGGCCTCCAGACGTCGAGCACATCTCCATAGAGTTCTGGCAGATCATCGCCCTCGGACCACAGGCAGAGCAGGGGACACTGCAAGGTTCGCCCGTGCTCGCGGTCGGCTTCGTCGTGAAAGCGATCGAGCGCTGGCCCGGCGCGATAGTCCTCCAGCATCCCACGGACCGTATCGGGATCCTGAATGGCCGCGAGAAAGTCCGCGTAGTTCTCAGAGCCCATCGTCTCATCGCCAGTCGAAAAGCCGTGTACGAACCGCGATCATGGCCAGCGACGTGGAAGCGGTCGAAGCCGAGCCGCGCCATCAACTCCAGGCAGTCCTGCGCCTTCGCGCGCTTCGACGAGCCGGCATGATGGGATATTCGAGGAGGATGTGAGGACTGCCCAAAGCCTCGCAGGTCCGGACAGACGACATGGAAATCAGTCGCCAGCATTGGCGCGACCCGATGCCAGGTCGCATGGGTACGCGGGTGGCCGTGCAAGAGCAGCAAGGGTTCGCCCTTGCCGCCATGCCGCACGCGTAATGTGGCCTCGCTCAACTCCATCAGATCTAGAGTAAAGCCTTGAAACATTTCGCACGCTTCTCACCAATCATTCGCCCGGGTGCGCGCCCGAAGGTTCTCAATCAATCAAACGTTGTTGCTCCTCGAACTGATCGGCAGCGCGCAGACGGACTAGCGATCCTGCTGATGCCCTTGATGGGTCGTGTTGATCTTGGTGTTTCCCTGCTGGCCTTGTGACGCGGCGTTTGACGGCCGTTCGTTCGGCTCGGCCTTGTGCGGATCCCTTGTCTGATGACCTGGCTCGCCGGGGCCCTTGTCGCTTCGGTTGGCCTGCGGGATCGGGGGCTGCTTGCTCATGGTGACCTCCTTACCTTCAAGGCCAACGAGCAACTGCGAGGAGGGTTCCCAGTCGCTTTGCGGCTATGCCGAATTCAATTGGGCTGGCTGGGCTTGACGGGCGCGACCTGAAGATCGGTCGGGCTCTTGGGGGCGTCTCTCGGATCGACCTGTCCCGACTGGCGCTCCTTCTGCGTATCAGCGTGATAGAGATTGAAGCCGACAAAGAGCGCCACCGCCATTGTCGCTAATATCACCACAGCAATCGCAGCGGCGTTTCCCGCCCGTCTAGGCGGAAGAGAATTGCCAGCCATCGTGCTCCCTCCCGAAAGCGACCTTTCGAGAAGAACTTGGGCGCGGCCCCGCCGTTCCCGATCGTCGCTTTCGGATGCAATCAGCGGAGCGGAGCAGCGTCCGCTCACGCGGAACTTCGCGCGTAGCTCCAGGGTTGTCCGACAAACGTCACAACGGGAGCCCGAGATGCCGACACCGAACGAGCTTGAAGCCAAACTCTGGAAGGCGCTCCGCTCCGACATGACCGTCATGCTCGGGCTCGAAAGATCCGGTGACAATCTGATGCGGCCGATGACCGTGCAGATCGACGGTGATGCCGATCACGGACCGCTGTGGATCTTCTCCGCGAAGGACACCGAACTGGTGAAGGCACTGGCAGGAAGCCAGAACGCTTTCATGTCATTTGCCGACAAAGGGCATGACCTCTTCGCCAGGATCAACGGCACCTTGGCGCTCGACAATGATCGCGCGGTCATCGACCGGCTTTGGAACCGCTTCGTGGCGGCCTGGTATGAGCAAGGCAAGGATGATCCCAAGCTCGCGCTGCTACGCTTCGATCCGCATCAGGCCGAGATCTGGGAGAACGAGTGGAGCCTGATCGCAGGCATCAAGTTGTTGTTTGGCTCCGACCCCAAGGAAGACTATGCGGACAAGACAGCCAATGTGCGGCTCGATTGACCAGCGACCTCCATCATCGCCGTAACGCCGAGCGCAAAAGATGATCAAAACCATACTCAACAGCGTCGCGACCGCGTGGATTGCGCGCGATACCGAGCGCGGCGACATCCCCGAGGGGATGTCCGTTCCATTGACGCTCCTGGCGGCGAGGTTGCCCGCGCCGATCCTCGTCGTCGGAGCAATCGGCTACGGCCTTTATCGCCTCAACATCGAAACGCGAGCGCGCCGCGCCAAGGACGTTACCCCAAAACGCCGCGGTCCAGCACCGCGGAAAGCATCTTCAACCTCGGCTCGCCGAGGCAGCCGCAGCAAGGCTCGGAGCTGACTGGGCCCCGCGAGCGTTTCGGCCTCAGGCCTTCTTCGTTCGCGTCCGATCAGGCAGGGCGTCGACGGCCTTGTCCGCACCCTGATCCTTATGAAGCACGCCTTCCCGCAGCACCTTGCGAGCGGCCTCATTCTTCTTCTTGGGGTCGGTTGGGATGGCCTTGGTCTTCGGTGTCGCTTCGAGGCCGATATCCTTTGGCTTCTTGCCAGCGTTCTTGGCGCTGGCGGCAAAGGTGGCGAGGGCTTCCGGTTGCTTGGCCATGACATTTTCCTCCGATTGCGTTGCAACCGGAGTGGAAGCTGGTTGTTCCCCACTTCGGGGTGGCCACCACCCGGTCGGCTGGCGGCGTAGCCGGCAAGTCGTGGACGGCGTCTACTCGGCCTTGAGATTTTCCGCCGACGACTTACCCGACCGCTTATCAGCAACGACCTCATAGGAGATCTTCTGACCGTCCTGCAGCTCGCGAAGCCCGGCGCGCTGGACTGCGCTGATATGGACGAACACGTCCTGCCCGCCGCCATCCGGCTGGATGAAGCCGAAGCCTTTCGTCGTGTTGAACCACTTGACTGTTCCGGTCGCCATTCCTGCCTCCTTCTCGGTGTCGCGAGCATGACCGCCGTGGTCTCGCAGGGCAATCGTCCGGCCCCGGATTTAAATTTTTGGAACCCTGTCATTTGCTATTGCGTCGCTGTGGGGCTCCCGCCATGCAGGCCCGCCCGCAGAGACCTGTTGATGCCTATTTCTCCCGCGCAATTCCTTCGCTCGAATCTCCTGCTGCTCGCGGGCGGGGCCATTGCCCTTTTGATCATCGTCATCGCGGCCTTCTGGCTGACCTGGGCCTCGGAACGGCAATTCGACGAGGTCGTCGCCGTCCGGGAGACGCGCAGCGCGACGGCCGACCTTCTGTCGCTCGCGCAGGACGCGGAAACCGGCCAGCGCGGTTATCTGCTGTCGCGCGACACTGCTTATCTCGGCCCCTACACCGATGCTGTCGGCAAGTTCGAGGCGACACTGCAGCGCCTGAAGGCTTCGGCCGGGGCAGCCGAGCTGGCGCAGGCCGAGGTCGGGCGGCTGGAGAGAGCGCTGCGGAGCAAGCTGGCAGAACTGGCGCAGACAATTGCCTTGGCTGAGCGCGGCGCCTGGGACGATGCCATCGCCACGGTCCGCCAGGGTGCGGGCCGCAATCTGATGGACGATGTTCGCGTCGGCCTGGGCAATATCATCGCACAATCCGAGCAACGGCTGCGGCAGGCGATTGCCGGCCAGGAAACCGCCGCGACGCGGCTGCGCTGGACGATCGTGCTCGGTGCGCTCGTCATCCTCCTCTTCGCGGCCGCGGCCTTCTGGACGATCGCGCGATATACGCGAGAGATCATCCTGGCCAGAACCGAGGTCGCCGCTCTCAACAGAGGGCTGGAAGACCGCGTGCAGCAGCGCACAGAAGCGCTCACCCGGGCCAATGAAGAAATCCAGCGCTTCGCCTATATCGTGACCCATGATCTGCGAGCCCCGCTCGTGAACATCATGGGATTCACGAGCGAACTCGAAGCGACGGCGGCGCCGATCAAGGCCTATTTCGATGCCGGCGAAGCGGCTACCCCGGCAACACTGGAAGAAGCCCGCAACGCGGTCGATGTGGACCTGCCGGAAGCGATCAGCTTCATACGCTCCTCGACGCGCAAGATGGACGGGCTGATCAACGCCATCCTGAAGATCTCGCGGGAGGGCAAGCGCGTCCTGCGCGCTGAAGCGATCGACCTTCCCGCGACACTCGAGGCCGCGGCGGCGGCCGTGCACCATCAGGCGAGTGAGAATGGTGATGGCATCACCGTCGACTGTCCGCCGGTCAAGATTCGCAGCGACCGCCTGTCGATGGAGCAGGTCCTCGGCAACCTTCTCGACAATGCGATCAAGTACCGGTCTCCCAAGCGCGAGCTCAAAGTGGTCATGCGCGCGAAGCGGGAGAAGTCAGGTTGGGTCGTCATCGACGTCGAGGACAATGGCCGCGGCATTGCATCGACCGACCACGAACGGATTTTTGAGCTGTTTCGTCGATCGGGAACGCAGGACAAGCCGGGCGAAGGCATCGGCCTGGCGCATGTCCGGACGATCGTCCGCAACCTCGGCGGCGACATCACCGTCAGCTCCCAACTGGACGCTGGCACGACCTTCTCGATCTTGTTGCCGCCCGATCTCGGCGCGGTCCAGCGGAGTGCCGCCACGTGAGCAATGCAAAGCCGGTTTCAATCGTGATGATCGAGGATGACGAAGGTCATGCTCGTCTCATCGAAAAGAACATCCGCCGCGCCGGCGTGAACAATGAGATCATCCCTTTTCAGAACGGTACGGACGCCTTGGCGTTCCTGTTCGGTGCGGACGGGACAGGCGAAGCCAGCTCGCGCCGGCAGCTGCTCATCCTGCTCGACCTCAACCTGCCGGACATGGCGGGCGTAGACATCCTGGAGAAGGTCAAGGCGAATTCGTTTACGCGTCGCTCGCCGGTCATCGTCCTCACCACGACCGATGACAGCCGCGAGATCCAGCGCTGCTACGATCTCGGCGCGAATGTCTACATCACCAAGCCGGTCGACTACGAAGGTTTCGCCAACGCCATCAAACAGTTGGGACTGTTCTTCTCGGTCATGCAGGTCCCGGAAACCGAATGATGCAATCGGCGGCGACGCGGTAATGCCCAACCGCATCATCAAAGCGCTCTATATCGACGACGACGCCGCGCTAGGGCGGCTCGTCCAACGCATTCTCGGTCGCCGCGGCTACCAGGTCGACCACGTCGCGACAGCCGAGGCTGGGCTGGCTCGTCTGGCCGATGGCGATATCGACGTGATCATTCTCGACCACGACCTCGGCACGACCTCGGGACTCGCTGTCCTCGAGGATCTGAGAGCACGTGAGCACGCGCCGCCTGTCGTCTACGTGACGGCCTCGACCGAGCTTTCCATCGCGGTCCAGGCGCTCAAGGCCGGCGCTGTCGACTATGTCGTGAAGGCGATCGGCGATGATTTCGAGGTGCTGCTGGTGGCTGCGCTCGAACAGGCCGTCGAACGGGCCCGGCTGATGCGGGCGAAGGAAGCGGCCGAGCAAGAGGTGCGGCAGGCCAGGGACCGCGCCGAGATGCTTCTGGCCGAGGTCAACCACCGCGTCGCCAACAGCCTGGCGCTCGTCGGCTCCCTGGTGCGGATGCAGGCGGGCGCAGTGAAGGACTCGGGAGCCAAGGCTGCGCTGGCGGAGACGCAGGCGCGCATCACGGCGATCGCGAACCTGCATCGCAGTCTCTACACCTCGACGGATGTCCAGCAGGTCGATCTCTCAGCCTATCTGGAAACGCTCGTCGGCGAATTGGGCAACTCGATCACAGCGTCGGGCAGGACACCCATCGTCAAGCTCAACGCCGAGCCCGTCTCGATCAAGACGGATCGGGCTGTCTCAGTCGGCATGATCGCGACGGAACTCGTCACGAACGCTTTGAAATATGCTTACCCGGTCGGTGAGGGGGAGGTTCGCGTCAGCGTTTCCAGGACTCCGTCCAATCAGATCACGCTCAGCGTCGCCGATGACGGCGTTGGCTGGACGGGCGAAGGGGCGGCGAAGGGCAGCGGGCTTGGCGGCAAGATCATCGCGGCGATGTCGAAAAGCCTGGGCTCGACCCTTGAATACCGCAGCCAGCCGATCGGCACGCTTGCGTTCATCACCTTCGATGAAAATTTGGGATAGGGCCCGCATATGCACAGCGATCGCGCGGCCGGCAGTATTGGACTAGAGGTTGATCGCGAGCGCCAGCGCCAGATTGAGCACCAGGGCCAGGTAGATCCAGAATTCCAAGGGGACATAGCTCCGCATCGAATGAATCCTCGTTGCAGGCGAAGAAGTTCCGCGTCGGGTGGATCGTTCCCGGCCCTGAGGCATTTAAGGCAAATGCCAGAGATGTTGGTGAACGATTGGTTGCCATCGGCTACCCCGGAATCTCGGAGCACGCCTTGGCTTCCGTTTCCTACCGCTCGATCGGCGGGCGGGCCATGAACTGGATAACGATCGCGGGTTCGGTTGCTGCGCTGTGCTCGATGATCAGCTTCGTGCCGCAGGCTTGGCGTATCGTCAAAAGCCGCGACACCAGCTCGATCTCGCCGGTGATGTATAGCTTCACGGTTGCCGGTTTCGCGCTTTGGACGCTCTACGGGATCGGGCTCGGCGAGTGGCCGCTGATCGTGACCAACAGCGTTTGCCTGTTGCTCGCATCCTTCATCCTTTTGATGACGCTGCTGCCGCAGGCGAAAAAGAATGCGATGGCTGATACGATGGATCCAGACGCGTGAAATCGAGGGCTGATGGATAAGGACCATTATCTCGAACGGCTCGTTCGGAAGCTCGAGACGAACTCGCCCTTGCGCCCCGAGGAGCGCGATGAGCTGCTTCGCCTCCCGCTTGTTCTCAAGCAGTTCGAGAGCGGCCACGACATCGTCAGCGAAGGGGACCGCACCAAGCAATGCTGCCTCGTCGCGGAAGGGCTGGTGTGCCGCTACAAGCTTGTCGGTGACGGACAGCGCCAGATCCTCTCACTGCATCTGCCTGGCGACATCCCCGACATCCATTCGCTTCTCATCGAGAAGATGGATCATAATCTTGGAACGCTCACACCCGCGGTGGTCGGCTTCATCCCTCACGAGGCTGTTCGATCGCTGACCCGCGCTTACTACCGGATTGCCGAAGCATTCTGGCGCGAGACGCTGGTGGAGGCCGCGATCTACCGGGAATGGATGGTTGGAATTGGCCGGCGCTCGGCGCCAAGCCGGATCGCCCACCTGTTCTGCGAGTTCATCACCAAGATGACGGCGATAGGCCTGTCCGACGGCAAGACCTGCGAGCTGCCGCTGACGCAGCCGGAAATCGCCGACGCGCTCGGGCTCTCCACAGTGCACATGAACAAGAAGCTGCGAGAGATCAGGCAGGCTGGACTCGTGCGCGTGCGGTCAAACAAACTGACCATTCTTGACTGGGCAGGCCTGTGCAAACTGGCTGAGTTTGATCCCGACTACCTGCATCTGCGGGAAACCGGCTCCAAAAAGTGAGATGGAGTTGGGAACACCGGACGGCGAGCCGCATTTGACAGGCATGCCTCGGTACTTCTTTCACACGCGCGATGGCGAGCAGGTCGAAATGGACGACGAGGGCACCGATCTGCCCAATGACCAAGCCGCCAAGAACGCCGCCAAAGAACTCGTTTCCGGGCTGAACCGCGAAAAGCTGCCCAATGGCGATCACATGGAGCTGGCGGTCACCGTGAAGGATGCCACTGGCGCAGAAATCTACACGGTGATCCTGAATCTCGATGGCCATTAGTGCGTCGTATTCCAGCGCAGTCGTTGCAGTGAGCTGCCGCGCCCCGGATGCATCTGACCGAGCCATTCTTCGGACGCTGAGACGGAACTTCTCCTCGCTGCTGCCGTTATCTCTAGCACCTGGCTAACTATCTGCCACATAAGGAGATTCCGATGCGCAACGTGGTTCTCACGTCCCTTTTCTGCGCCTTGATGTCGACGGTCGCTGTCGCTCAAACGTCGACCACATCCCCGACCCCATCCCCCAATGCTCCAGCGGATGCGAACGCGCCGCTGCCCGGCGCCAACAGCTTCACCGAGGGGCAGGCAAAGAGCCGTCTTGAGGCGAATGGCTATTCCAATGTGAGCGAGCTCAAGAAGGACGACAACGGCGTTTGGAAGGGCAGGGCTACTCATTCCGGCGCGCAGGTGAGCGTCTCGATCGACTATCGCGGCAACATCACCCGGAACTGATTGCCGGTTCTTGATCACAAGAGGAGGAGAATTCTCATGCGTACCGTCACACGTTCCTATGAGACCTACGATGTCGCCCGTCGTGTGGTCGAAGAGCTTCAGTCCGCTGGCTTCCCGGCAGCGAACATCAGTCTGGTCGGTCGCCATGAGAGCACCGACAACAGCAATGCCGGCGAAGGCGCTGGTATCGGTGCGGCTCTTGGCGGGACTGCCGGGCTGCTCGCAGGCCTCGGTCTGCTTGCTATCCCCGGCATCGGCCCGGTCGTCGCGGCTGGCTGGCTCGCATCAACCGCGGCCGGCGCCGCAGCAGGCGGCGTGACCGGCGGCATCATCGGTGCGTTCACCAGCGCAGGCGAGGATGAGGAGAGCGCGAACTACTACGCCGAGACGGTGCGGCGCGGCGGCACCGTGGTGTCGGTCAAGGCGCATGAAGACCAAGCACCGGCGGCCGAAGCGATCATGGACAGCGCTGTACCGATCGATCGCGATGAGCGCCTCACCGAATATCGGAACGAAGGATGGAGCCGGTTCGACGCGAATGCCGAGCGCTATCGCGGCCCCATCATCTAAGGGCATTCAACTCACCCAGAGTTGCTGCTTGGCGCTCACAAGAGTGCCAAGCATCTCCGAAATCGCAAGTAGTGACGCCAGCGGATTCGGCTACGCTCTGCGAAGACCGAATAACCAAGTTGCCAAATTTCGAGCTCGCCGCGGATGTACCGGCTGCTCGATGGCTCTGGTCGGCGGTCGGGGGAACAGCAAAAGAAGCGCGGTTGCCTCTCGGCAATCCAAGGCCCGGCCTTCTGATGAAGGCCGGGCTAATTTGCGCTTTGACGCAAAAGCCTCAGGCCCTCGCAATGTTGATTGGCCTACTTAAGCTGCCAAATCTGAGAGGGCCTTCACCAGGATGTCGACGAGCAGGCGCCCGGCGCTCCCATCGGCGTCGAGAGTAGGATTGTAGATCGTGACCTCGATGCCGATCGCCTTTTCGCTCGCCATGGCTACAGTCGCGGCACATCAAAGCATGGTCGCGGATCACCGCACGGGCGGCCACTCACGAGCTTCGTAAGAGCGTCCTCTTGCCTGCTCATGCACATACATTTTGAGAGTTGTGGTGCCTCGAATCGGATCGTCGGACAGATCGAAGCCCCCATCGAGACTGACTGCGGTCATCCGTGCATATGAATCCGCGGCCGCATCTGAAAAGCCGAGCTGCAGGAACGCTTCCTTCCACTGGGCTCGTGGGGTGACCGAGAGCTCGACGGGTTTGCCTAGGGCAGCCGAGAATGCCTTGGCGACATCTTCACTTGAATAGCGCCTCGGACCTTCGACGTAGCGCACACCGATATCACCGAGCGGCGACAAGAGCCTCGCCGCGGCAACTCTGCCGAGATCATCTGGTGCGACCATCGGGATCGAGACATCCGCTGGAAACGTGGTTGGTAGCGTGCCTGTGCTGCAGACGGGTTCAAGCATTCCATCCCAATTGCTCATGTAGTAACCGGCGCGGTTGATCGCCGAAGGGATCGATTGTGCGCGGAGGCCTTCCTCGAGTTCCCAAAGGACATTGAGATCACCGATGCGCTCGCCGGGCTGAGCGCCCCCCGTCGATTCCGCAACGACTTTCTCTAGCCCCGAGCCCTCAAGCGCCTGCAGGATGTTGGCGACAGTCCGCCGTTCGACAACATCCGTGTCCGTGGAGGTGTCCGCAGGAGGATTGAGCAGGAGGGCTCGTCGTCCCTGCTGAAATGCAGCTCGCAGAGACGACATGTCGTCGACGTCGGCCTGCGCGAGCTTGGCGCCTTTCGCCCGCCATCCGGCTGCCCGATCAGGATCACGCGTGACAATGGTCACCGCTTCGCCTCGTCTCAGCAATTCAGCGGCTGTCGCCGAGCCGACATGCCCAGTCCCACCCATGATGACGAACATGGAGTGCTCCTCTGCTCTCTCGTTCGAATTCTGGTGACGGAAGCGCATATGGCGCCGATGAGGCCGCCTGGGGAAAACGCACGATCGACGTGAATGATCCGGAGATGACGTCGCTTGGGTTGCAGGCACCAGAGATTGATGCACCCGAGCTGCTCATCTGAGGCGCGGTGCGGAACTCTCGGGTGGCGAGAGGGTTGCGATGGAGACCCAAGTTCCAGAGGTATTCCATGCGCAAAGAGATTGTTCTCGGCCCCAATGCCTCTTCAGTTCAGAATTCCGGAGATTGCCTGGCCGCGGAGCAGCGCGTCGCCGAACTTGCGGTCGCCCCGCCAGGAACGGCTGAGGAGGCTGAGAAGGCAGGCCTGATCGATGCGGTGAATGCCTATCGTCCGAAGCAGGATTGTCCTCCGACGGAAGGCATGGAGAACCCGATCAAGTCCCTTGAGCAATACGAGCAGGCGAGACGGCGTGTCGCGGAGCTCTCCAAATATGGTGAGAACACCGCTCGAGCAGGCGAGTTGAACCGGCTGATGGCCGACATCCAGGCGTGGGATGCGGGTCACCCAGGCCCGAAGCCGCGGGGCTGACGGCCACGGGAGCTTGGCATTGAGACCCATCCATCTGCGGATCGCCGCATTGGATTTCCGGATCGCGCGCAGCCTTGCACGCTCAGTTCCACCATCGATTGCTCGAACCGCAGACACTCTTGGATGGCTTTGCGACGCGAGAGTATTGCTGGCGCTGGGTGGCCTTGGAATTCTTTGCGCACCCGCACGAAGCAGCAGTCGGGCGGCCGCTACGCGGTTCATCGCGACAATAGGCGCAACGACGATGCTGCATCATGCGATGAAGCGCGTCATCGCCCAGAAGCGGCCCGACCGCACCATTCCGAACGGGCTGGATGAGAATACCGGGCGCGCCTTCGACGCAATGCCATCGGGGCACGCAATGCATGCGGGCGCGATCGCATCATTCTTTGAAAGCGGGCCTCAAGCAGCAGCCATATGGCTCATCTCGGGCGCCTTGGCTGGGACGCGCATGCTCACGCTTGCGCACTGGCCGTCTGGAGTCGTCGCCGGGTTTGTGCTCGGTGTGCCCGTCGAGCGGTGTTCTCGCGTTGCACGCAGCATGCGTTGAAGCATGGTCCACTTTATTTCTGGCGCGGCTGTCTGAGTTGCGTCCCGACTGACTCGAGTTGGCCGTCGCGGCGCTTCGTCACCGCTTCGGCCAGCGCCCGTGCCGCATTACGCACTTCGTCCTGTATCGCGATGTCGGCGTCGAGCGCGTCGTGATTGGTCGCATAGGGCTCCCAGTACCCGATATAGCGATCGAGTTCGGCGAGCGGTCCGGCCGGCTCCAACTGCATGAACCGCAACCAATCCGAGATCGACCGCCGGACATTTTCAGCGCCTTCGACATCGCCGTGCACGACGACCGAAAACAGCCGCCCGGCCAAATGGCGCGGATAGTCCCAGCCCGCGAGCTCTATCGCCTTTGCCGTCGCGGCGTCCTTGCCATGTGTGGTCGTGGGGTCGGGATTGCCGCCGTCGGCACAAACGAGCCGATCCATCATGAGCTTGAGTGGGCTCGAAACCTGATACCAGTTCACCGGGCTGATAATCATGACACCATGGGCTTCGACCCAGAGTGGATAGATGTCGTTCATCCAGTCCTGGCTTTGACCGAGCGAATGGTTCGGATAACAGGAGCACGGCCAGTGGCAGAGTGGGGCAGCCGTCGAGAAGCAGGCCTTACAGGGGTGGATATGCCGGCCATACTCCGATGCCAGCCGTGAGAGATCGAGAAGCTCGCTGGTCAGCCCGCCCTCCTCGTTGAAGACCGCCTGTGCCAGTTCAGCCAGACGATAGCTCTTCGACATTTCGCCTGGGCAGCTGTGCTCGCTGCGCGAAGAGGCGTTGATGATCAGAATATGCCTGGGGCCATCGCGGCGGCAGTAGCGAGCTTCCGCGCCTTCGATTGCAGCCTTGGCGGCAAGCCAATCGACCGACAGGTCGTACTCAGGGTCCGCGTATCCCGCGCCAGCCTTGCGAGTGATCGGGCTCTTGCGCGAAGCCGCGTAGGCCCGCCAGGCGATATCGGCGATATCCGACAGTTCGGTGCGAACACGGTCGTAGCTGGGATCGATGAACTGCCGCAGAAAGCGATGCTTGAACTCGGCTTCATCGAGACGCGGACTCGGCATGCCCTTGCGAGGCGCAGGCACTGCAGCTTGAGCGATGCGAGCTTTGGAATGCGCCATAGGTATCCCTCGTCGGGATAATCAAGTGGCGAAAGGCAGCTTCTGTTCCCTGACGAGCCGATGCGCTGATCGCCGAAGGGGAACACCCGATGTCGCCAATGGTTCATCTGGTTCTGGGGAACGAGGAGGAAACCATGGACCATTCCAAGCACGTGCGATTGTCCGCTACCGAGTTCAACGCCGACACTCTTGAGGGTGCGACGATCTATGGTCCGGGCGATGACAAGATCGGCTCCGTCTCTCATATCCATGGCGCAGGGCCGACCGCTCAGGTTGTGATCGATGTGGGCGGGTTCCTCGGCATCGGCGCTAAGCCGGTAGCCGTTCCGGCCAGCGAGCTCGATTTCATGCGGGACGACGATGGTGAAGTTCATGCGCTTACCAGCTGGACCAAGGATCAGCTGAAAGCGATGCCTGAGCACATCGACCCGTAAGGGCGCTGCCGCTGCCGCATAGGCGCGCTCGCTACACTCTCGTTTGGAACAGCCCGCGAAATCCGGCGTTAAGACGGCAGAATTCGCGGTAGTGCTCGCCGCCCTGGCAGAGCAAAGGGCTGGAGGCCTAGAAACCCCGTCGGCGATCCCGGCGGGGTTTTCGTATGTACGGGGCAGAACACAGGACGCAAGCGCCACGCCTCATTCAAGGGCCTGCGCGACACGGTAGACAAAGCGAAGGCTTCTTCGGCTCGGCCTGCACAGTGCGAGTTCCTGTCATTTGACATGGACACGGCTTAGAAAGTGGCGCCCTATTGGCGGGCCGTTGTCTCCATACCGCTTTTGGACATGACCGCGCGCGGCGCATGTTGACGCTGCCAAGGCGGAGACAGGCTATGCTTACTGGGAAGGGCTATCTGAACCTGCGCGATGGGCGCGGTGTCGAGGTCGTGTACCAATTCGCGAGTGATTACGACGATCGCCGCGTCGGCTATCTCCTGTTGGATACGACAGCGCTCGACGACGCGTTGCTTTGCTATCGGCTGGTCGTTGATTGCGAGGATAGGACGTCGGTCGTGCTCGTAGTCATGAACCGCAGCGACAAGCATCTGGCGGTTCATGGGCGCGTCCTCGCGCCTTCTGTCGAAGCGGCATAGGGCGGTGAAAAGGCCGGCGCCGCGCGGCCGATGATGGGAAATTCGGAACTTCGAAATTGACTGCGGGGCGTCTTGAGCGCCCACTGAAATACGCCGACGCCCCCTGCTTGGGTCGTTCTCAGACCTCTTGAGCCGCAAATGGGATGCGGTAGATCGGCAATCGAATGTTGGGCCAGACAAGGTCGTACACGGCGATTCTGCCCTGGTACGAAGAGGCCGATTTCGCCGAGTTATTGGCGATAGGCGGCCATGGCGGCCTTTCTCAGGAGAGCTACGAGCGCTGGTACCGAAGCGTCATGCAAACGGTCGACGACCTCCTCAGAGAGGGCAAGACGATCGAATTCGTCACGATCCGACCGGCAGCTTACTCGGCCTGGCTGGACGGAGAGGAAAACTGCCTGGAAATGCGCCGCAAATATGCCGAGCAACTTGCTGCCGAGGCAGCCTGAGTGAGAAGACGCTTGGTGGCCGTCACCGCCACATACCGCGCATTTTGGCGCGTATGTCGATTGTTGGGCCGGTGGAGGCCGCTCGCGCGTCGGCCGGCGCTGCCAGCGGCCAGGCGCGCCGCGAGAAGTGCTTCAGCAGGGTATTTGGGATGAAGCGCGTGCGCGCCGCATAGACATGCCGGTCGCCGGTCGATGACTGGCCGTGCGTGAAGAAGCGCTGCGGCACCATCAGGTGCAGATCGTCCTTTGCGCGTGTCATCGCGACATAAAGCAGCCGGCGCTCCTCCTCGATCTCGTCCTTGGCGCCGGCGCCCAGATCGATCGGGATGCAGCCGTCGACGACATTCATGACGAAGACCGATTTCCACTCCTGCCCCTTGGCCGAGTGGATGGTCGAAAGGATCAGATAGTCCTCGTCGAGATGCGGCATGCCGGCTTGGTCGCTGGTGGCGTCGGGCGGGTCGAGCGTCAATTCGGTCAGGAAACGCTCACGCGAGGGATAGCCGCCGGCGATCTGCTCGAGCTGGAGGAGATCGGCCTGGCGAGTCGTTGCGTCCTCATGGATGCGCTCCAGATGCGGCTCATACCAGAGCCGGGCGCGCTCGATCTCAGCAGGCCAGCCTGACCGGCCAGAGCGCAACGCCTCGATCGCCTCGATGAAGGCGGTCCAGTCCTCTCCGGCGCGGGCAGGAGCGGGGGCGTCACGTAGGGCTTCCGCACCGTCGGACGCTTGCGCCAGATGCTCTATGACGCGCTGGGCCGAGGTCGGCCCGACGCCGGGCAGGAGCTGCATCACGCGGAAGGCGGAGACCCGATCGCGGGGATTCTCGACGAAGCGCAGCAGGGCGAGCAAATCCTTGACGTGGGCGGCGTCGAGGAATTTCAGCCCGCCGAACTTCACGAACGGGATGTTCCGACGCGTCAGCTCGATTTCGAGCGGGCCGCTATGGTGCGAGGCGCGGAAGAGCACGGCCTGTTGCTTGAGGGGCGCGCCAGCTTCGCGGTTCTCCAGCACCGTCTCGGCGATGAAGCGCGCCTGGTCAGCCTCATCCCGGACATTGACCAGCTCGGGCGCGGCGCCGGAAGCGCGATCAGTCCAGAGGTTCTTGGTGAAGCGCTCGGCGGCGAGGTCGATCACCGCATTCGCTGCGCCGAGGATCGCCTGCGTCGAGCGATAGTTCTGGTCGAGCGTGATCACTTCGGCCGGCGGCGAGAAGGCGAGCGGAAAGTCGAGGATGTTGCGGACGGTCGCGGCGCGGAAGGAATAGATCGATTGCGCGTCGTCGCCGACCACGGTCAGCCCGCGGCCATCGGGCTTGAGCGCCAGCAGGATCGACGATTGCAGCCGGTTGGTGTCCTGATACTCGTCGACCATGACATGGTCGAAGCGCGCGCCGACATCGGCCGCAAGATCGCCATCGCTCATCGCCTGCGCCCAGTAGAGCAGCAGGTCGTCGTAATCGAGCACGTTCTGCTGCTGCTTGGCCTCGACGTAAGCTCCGAAGAGCTGCTTCAGCTCCTCCGCCCAGGCGATACACCAGGGATAGGACAGCCGCAGGACATCCTCGATCGGCTGCTCGGCATTGACGCAGCGCGAATAGATCGAGAGGCAGGTTCCCTTGGTCGGAAAGCGCGTCTCGGTCTTCGAGAAGCCGAGCTCGTGCCGGACGAGGTTCATCAGATCGGCAGCGTCCTCGCGATCATGGATGGTGAAGGCCGGATCGAGCCCGATCTGCTCGGCGAGGTCGCGCAGCAGCCGGGCGCCGACGCCATGGAACGTGCCGGCCCAGTTCAGCGCATCGACCGCGACGCCGGCGCCGTCGCCCATCACCTTGCGCGCGATGCGTTCGACGCGGCGGATCATCTCGGAAGCGGCCCGGCGGGAGAAGGTCATCAGGAGGATGCGCCGCGGATCGGCGCCGCAGACCAGGAGATGGGCGACGCGATGCGCCAGCGTATTGGTCTTGCCAGAGCCGGCTCCGGCGATGATCAGCACGGGCGGGGCAGGGGCGGCGCCACCGCCATGCGATACCGCCCGCCGCTGCGCCGGGTTGAGGCTGTCGAGATAAACGTGCGCGTTCATGCGTGATTCGACCTGTGCGCGCGAACGAGAACATAACATGGACGTTCAGGGCAACGTCGAATGACGGCGGCAGAGTGTCCTGCGGGGAACACTGGCCGCTCGAGGCG
The DNA here is from genome assembly GCF_050275675.1 of Allobosea sp. NPDC003192. NCBI lineage: Bacteria > Pseudomonadati > Pseudomonadota > Alphaproteobacteria > Hyphomicrobiales > Alloboseaceae > Allobosea > Allobosea sp. NPDC003192. Next base: position 419,305 of record NZ_JBNNPK010000001.1, on the reverse strand, counting down.
GTTGTGCCGCCATGGCCAAGAGCAGCCCAGACCGAGAAAAGCGCCTCGTTATTGCGACCTACAACGTCAATAATGTCCGGCGCCGCCTCGACAACCTTCTGAATTGGCTTGCCCATGCCGGGCCCGACATCGTCTGCCTGCAGGAGCTCAAGTGTCGGGATAACGAGTTTCCCGAAGAGGCAATCAACAAGGTCGGGTATCAGGCGGTCTGGCGCGGCGAGAAGAGTTGGAACGGCGTCGCGATCCTCGCCAGGAACGCCGCTCCGATTTTGATCCGCGACGAGCTTCCCGGGAAACCGTCAGATCGCCAAAGCCGCTACATCGAAGCAGCGGTGCGGGGCGTCGTGATTGCATGTCTCTACCTTCCCAATGGCAATCCGCAACCCGGGCCACGTTTCGACTATAAGCTCGCTTGGTTCAAGCGCCTGACTCGCCACGCTGCGACCCTCAAGGCCGCAGGCGTGCCGGTCGTTCTTGCAGGCGACTACAACGTCGCGCCAACCGACCTCGATATCTATCCGACAAAGTCCTGGGACGATGATGCGCTGATCCAGCCTGAGAGCCGTGCGGCCTTCGCCCAGATCGTGAAACAGGGCTGGGTCGACGCATTACGCGAGGCGCACCCCACCGAGCGCCTGTACACGTTCTGGGATTACAAGCGACAGCGCTGGCCGCGTGACGCAGGCCTGCGCCTCGATCACATCCTGCTATCTCCAGATCTCGCTGAGCGCCTGATCGAAGCCGGCGTCGATCGGGAGGAGCGAGGGCGCGAACATGCAAGCGACCACGCCCCGGCATGGGTGCTCCTTGCTGGGGGTTGATGTGTGTATTCCGCAATCGAATGGGTCGAACGCCGATTACTGGCAGCCGATGCGCTGGAAGGGTGACTGCCATCGGCAAGTGCGACGATCATGCGAGCTGGAACCTCTGGCGGTGAGAGAGCGTTTGGTTCAAGATAGAACATATCATGAACATGGAGGCGAGCTTGGCACAGCTCACCACGCTTCAGAAGCTGGAGATTCTCAGCGACGCTGCGAAGTATGATGCCTCCTGCGCCTCCTCAGGCACGGCAGAGCGCAATTCGGTCGGCGGCAAGGGCGTCGGCTCGACCACGGGTTCGGGCATCTGCCATTCCTATGCGCCGGATGGGCGCTGCATCTCGCTGCTGAAGATCCTGCTGACCAATTTCTGCTCCTACGACTGCGTCTTTTGCATCAACCGCAGTTCAAGCAATGTCCGGCGGGCGCGCTTTTCGGTCGAGGAGGTCGTGGCGCTGACGCTGAATTTCTACAAGCGCAACTATATCGAGGGCCTGTTCCTCTCTTCCGGCATCATCCGCTCGCCGGATTACACCATGGGCGAGCTGGTCCGCGTCGCCGAGAGCCTGCGGCTGGAACATGATTTTCGCGGCTACATCCATCTTAAGCTGATCCCGAGCGCGAGCCAGGAACTGATCGACCGCGCCGCCCTGTTCGCCGACCGGGTCTCGATCAATGTCGAATTGCCGAGCGAGACCTCGCTGAAGCGCTTTGCGCCGGAAAAGCAGCCGCTCGACATCCGCAGCGCCATGGGCGGCCTCAAACTGAGGATCGACGAGGCTGCAGCCGAGCGCGAGCGCTCGAAGCGGGCGCCGGCCTTCTCCCCGGCCGGGCAGAGCACGCAGATGATCATTGGCGCCGACGATGCCAGCGACGCGACCATCCTGCAGCGCAGCGCCCAGCTCTACGGCGCCTATGGCCTGCGCCGGGTTTACTACTCCGCCTTCAGCCCGATCCCCGACTCGTCGAAGCAATTGCCGCTGTCGGAGCCGCCCTTGCTGCGCGAGCACCGGCTCTACCAGGCCGACTGGCTGACGCGCTTCTACGGTTTCGAGGTCGACGAGATCATGGATGCGGCGCCGGGCGGCATGCTCGATCTTTCCGTCGATCCCAAGCTCGCCTGGGCCTTGCGCCATCGCGGCCGCTTTCCGGTCGACGTCAACCGCGCCGAGCGCGAATTGCTGCTGCGCATTCCCGGGCTCGGCACACGCAGCGTCGACCGCATCCTCGCCATGCGGCGGTTCCGGCGCTTGCGGCTGGAGGATGTCGGGCGGCTGGTGCGCTCCCTGCGCGTGCTCCGGCAGTTCATCGTCACCGCCGACTGGAAGCCGGGCGCGGCGCTCGACGGCGAGCGATTGAAGGCGCAGCTGGCGCCGAAGCCGCAGCAACTGGCGCTGCTCTGATGTTCGTCGCGCGCCTCAACCACCCCGCCGATTTCGAGGGCTGGCGCGGCTTTGCCCGGCGCTTCGCGCAAGCGCTGGTCGCGCCATCGGCGATCGACTGGCGTGTCGGCGACAGCGATTCTGGCCTGTTCGGCGAGGATGTCGTCGAGGGCGGCGAGGGCAGAGGCTTGAGTGTGCCACGCGCCTTCATTGCGCTGGCGCAGGAGGTGATCTGCCATAGCGATCCCGCTCGCTTCGACCTGCTCTATCGCCTGCTCTGGCGCTTGCAGGAGGAACGGGAACTGCTCCAGATCGCCTCCGACCACGACGTTCACCGCGCCGAGGCGCTGGCGCGCTCGGTCCGGCGCGACATGCACAAGATGACCGCCTTCGTGCGCTTCCGGGAAGTGGATGACGGGGAAGGCGGCGAGGCCTTCGTCGCCTGGTTCGAGCCCGAGCACCACATCCTGGAGAAGGTCGCGCCCTTCTTCGTCGAGCGTTTCACGACGATGCGCTGGACGATCCTGACGCCGCGCGGGACGCTGCTCTGGGACGGGCGCGAACTCAAGCTCGGCGAGGGGGCGACGCGGGCGCAGGCGCCGACCAGCGACGCGATGGAGGAGTGGTGGCGGACCTATTACGCCAGCATCTTCAACCCGGCCCGGTTGAAGCCCAAGGCGATGAAGGCGGAGATGCCGGTGAAATACTGGCGGAACCTGCCGGAGGCCGAACTGATTTCTCCCTTGATCGCCGACGCCGCCCGGCGAACGCAGGAGATGATCATGAGCGCTCCGACCTCACCGCAGAAGCGACGGCCTGCGGTGGCTTCCGAACCGGCCGTCTCCGATATTTCCGCGATCGAAAGCTGGGAGGAGGCGGCTGCTGCCGCGCGTTCCTGCCGGCGCTGCGAGCTCTGGTGCGATGCAACGCAGACGGTCTTCGGCGAAGGACCGCACAGCGCGCCGGTCGTCTTCGTTGGCGAGCAACCCGGCGACCAGGAAGACCTCGCCGGCAAGCCTTTTGTCGGCCCGGCGGGCAAGGTTTTTGACCGGGCGATGGCCGATGCCGGGCTGGACCGCGCCCAGGCCTATGTCACCAATGCAGTGAAGCACTTCAAATTCCAGCTGCGTGGCAAAAGGCGCATCCACGAGAAGCCGAATGCGGGCGAGGTCAAGGCCTGCCGCTTCTGGCTCGATCTCGAGCTCGGCTTCGTCAAACCGCAATTGGTCGTGGCGCTGGGCGCGACCGCGCTCAAGGCGCTGACCGGTCATGCCGGCTCGCTGACTGCGGCGCGCGGGCGCGAGCTGGTGCTGCCGGATGGCACGCCGCTGTTGGCGACTGTCCATCCTTCCTATCTGCTGCGGCTGCCGGACGAAGAGGCGAAGGAGAGCGAGACCAGGCGCTTCATCGCCGATCTCAAGCATGTCGGCAGCCTCGCGCCAGGCCTGCGCCTGCCGAGGGCTGCTTGACCGTGGCCGACGCGCAGTGTCCGCTGTCGCAGCTCCAGCCTCCTATTATCCTTGCTGAAATAGCATTTGCTTTCGAATTTTATCGCATCGCAGCAGAGATGCTGCGCTGCTCTTTTGAGTTTTTCTTTCCTAGACTTCAGGCTGCGCTTAGCCCAGCTCTTTTTTGTCCGCATTTGAGCGGAGTTCCACCTCTGGCGAACATGGCATCGATGTCCCGCTTGTTGGGGGCTCCTATTGTGAAGGCTGATCAGCAATCATTTGCCATCTCCTCGGCCCGATCTGCTTTTCATCGACAGAGCAAGTCTGGTGACGGTTCCGAGACGGAGGTCACTTCAAGCTCGCGCCGAGTTGGTATATTGGCTACCTGCCCGCTTTTGATGCACTTAGCCCGACGGCTCCGCTTGGGCGCGAAGCCATGTGACGACCTGATGATACGGGCGGTCAGTGCGCCGCCCGGGTACGCCCACAAGATACCAGCCCGTGCCGCGATTGAGCATCGGCGCGTCCAAGGGCATGACGAGCCGACCCGAGGCGAGGTCGTCGCCGATGAGAGAACGATCGGCGAGCGAAATGCCGAGCCCGTGTATCGCCGCCTGCACCGGAAGAAAGCCGGTCGGGAAGGCGATGCGACGCGGCATCGTGACATGCTTCAAGCCGAAGCTTGCGAACCAGTCGCGCCAGTCTTCGGAGTTCGCCTCCGACACGATCAGGGCCTCGGCAAGCAGGTCGCTCGGCTGCCGCGGCGGAGGCCTGTCGCCGAGATAAGCAGGACTGCAGACAGGCAGCATTTGGTTCGGCAACAGGAACGTCGCCTCGCAGTCCGGCCATTCTCCGCGACCGGAGATGATCATCGCGTCATGCCGGCCATCGGAGGAGAGCATCGGCGTCTCCGTATGCGTGTAGATCTTCAGCTCAATCTGCGGGAAAAGGCGGTAGAAGTCGGCTAGGCGCGGCAACAGCCAGCCGACTGCGAAGGCCGCCTGCACTGAGAGCGTGACCGTTGCGGCCTCGCGCGGCTGAAAGGCCCTCGACGCGCTGCTTTCGATGACGTTGAAGGCGTCGGTCAAGGCAGGGAGCCATTCGCGCCCGAACCTGGTCAGGACGAGGGATTGCGGGCGTCTCTCGAAGAGCTGCCGTTCGAGCAAACTCTCCAGAAGCCTGACATGCCGGCTGACGGCGGCCGGCGTGACGTGGAGTTCCTCGGCGGCGGCAGCGAAACTCTCATGGCGCGCGGCGACCTCAAAGGCGCGAACCGCATTGAGCGGAAGCCGCAGGTTGCCGTCTCGCTTCGCCATTCAGATCCCCTTCTCGACAGGGATATGGCGGCGGCTCCCGCGCGGCAACAGCGACTTCGTCTCAGGCGGAGAGGCGGGTGACGAGCTGATAGTGCTCCGGCTGGCGGTGACGCTCGAAGTTGAAGATGTTGTCGCGGATTTCCCGGCAACGGCCGAAATCGCACTCCGTGGTGATCACCTCGTCGCCCAGGGTCGAAGCCAGCGCGACGATCTCGCCGGTTGGCGCCACGATGCAGGAATGGCCGAGCAGGTGGGAACCCTCTTCATGGCCGGCCTTGGCCGCCGCCGCCGCCCAAACGCCGCTCTGGTAGGCACCGGCCTGCATCGACAGAAGGTGGTGGAAGGAGACGAGATGGTCGTGCTGCGGGATCTCCGGATTGTGCAGCGTCGTGTTGTAGCCGACGCAGACCAATTGGGCGCCGCCGAGCGCGAGCATGCGCCACGCTTCCGGCCAGCGTCGGTCGTTGCAGATCAGCATCCCCGTGGGAGTGCCGCCCAGCGGATAGACGGGGAAGCCGAGATTGCCGGTGGCGAAGTAGCGCTTCTCCAGATGCTGGAAGGCGCGCTTCGGCTCGTGCTCGCGATGGCCCGGGACATGGATCTTGCGGTACTTGCCGATAATCCCGCCGTCGGCCCCGACCATGATCGTGGTGTTGAAGCGCGTCGTGCCCCCGGCACCGCGAACGAGCTCGCCATAGCCGAGCATGAAACCGAGCTTGAGCCGGCGCGCCTCCGCGAACAGCGGCGCGGTCGCCGGACCGGGCATCTGCTCCTCATAGAAGGCGTCGATCTCGGCGTCGTCGGTCATGAACCAGCGCGGGAAGAAGGTCGTCAGCGCCAGCTCCGGGAAGACCACGAAGCCGGCACCGCGAGCGGCGGCCTGGCGGAGCAGGACGATCATTCGCTCGACCGGGCGCTCGCGCGGATCGCTACGCGCCACCGGCCCCATCTGGGCGACGGCGAGCTGGAGCTTGGTAGTCATGGGCATCTCTTTTCGAAGTCTGCTGACGGGGGGAACAGGGATGAGCGAAGCGGGCGGCTCGGGGAAAAGATAAGGCGATCAGGCTCAGGCCCGAAGCATTTCCGTGCGCCAAAGAAGCGGAGAAGCGCTTCGGGTCAGGCGCCCTTCGTCACCCCCCAGAACTGTGGATAGGGAGCGGCGACGACGCCGGAAAGATTGGCACGCCAGGCCTGCTTGGCGAGAAAGAAGCCGGTCGGCGCGAACACCACCTCTTCGAAGGCCGCGGCGTTGATCTTGTCGGCGGCGGCCTTCTCGGCATCGGCGTGCCGGCGGCGTACCAGTCGGCGATGCCGGCCTCGACGGCGGGGCTCTTCGGCCAGCCGAACCAGGATTGCTCCCCGCGCGCGCGCAGCCCGATATAGGCTGCCGGATTGACGCAGTCCGTTCCGGCATGGCTGACGAAGAAGATATGCCAGCCGCCTTCCGCTGCCGGCTTCCTGTTTTGGCGCCGCTGCTGGATCGTGCCGAAATCGGTCGCGACGTAGTCGACGGTCATGCCGAGATTCTTCAGCAGTTCGGCGGTGACATCGCCGACGGCCTTGTCGGTCGGGTTGTCCTGCGCGACCATCATCACGATCGGCTGCCCCTTGTAGCTGCTGGCTGCGACCAGGGCCTTCGCGGCGGCGAAGTCGCGCGGCTTTTTCAGCAGTTCCGCGCCGGCCTCGGTGTAAAGCGGCGTCCCCGGCGTGAAGAAGGAATACATCGGTTGCCAGAGATCCTTCTGTTCGCCGAAGATCGCCTGCATGTATTCGCTCTGGTCGAGCGTCATGAGAACCGCCTGGCGGATCCGGACGTCGTCGAAGGGCGGCTGGAGATGGTTGAAGCGGATTCCGCTGACATTGCCGTGCTTGTTCGCGATGCCGGTGCGGATGCCCTTGTCGGCGCCGAGCAGCGGCATCAGATCGTTCAGCGGGCGCTCGATCCAGTCGACCTCGCCGCGCTGAAGGGCGCTCGCGGCTGTCGCCGGATCGGGCATGATGATCCATTCGATGCGCTGGACGCCGATGCGCTTGCCGCCGGCCATCCAGGACGCGGCCTGCTCGCGCGGGCGATACCCGTCGAAACGCTCGAAGACAGCCTTGGCGCCGACGACCCATTCGTTCGCGACGAACCGCATCGGGCCGCTGCCGACATACTCCGAGATCATCTTGGTCGGGTCGGTCGCGGCAATCCGCTCCGGCATGATGAAGCAGCAGGGCGCGTTGGCCTTGCCCAGCGCCAGCATCATCTTCGGGAAGGGCTTCTTGAGCGTCCAACGGAAGCTACGTTCGTCGAGCGGCTCTAGGCTGTCCTGAATGGCGACGATCAACTGGCCGATCGAGTCGCGTCCGGCCCAGCGGCGGATGCTGGCGACGGCGTCGCGCGCGGTCACCGGCGCGCCGTCGTGGAAGCTCAGGCCGCTGCGCAGCTTGAAGGTCCAGCTCAATCCGTCGGCGGAGACGTCCTCGCTCTCGATCATCTGCCGACGCGGAACGAGATTCTCGTCGATGCCGTAGAGCGTGTCCCAGACCAGCAGGGCAGCGTTGCGGACGCTGTAGGCGGTGCCCCAGATAGGGTCGAAATTGGCGATGTCGCCATTCGGGACGAAACGCAGGACGGCCGAATCCGCAGCTTTGGCGGAATCTGTGAAGCGCGGCAGAAGCGATGCCGCGCCGAGAGCGGCGCTTCCGGCCAGGAGTGTGCGGCGGCGCATGTGCATTTCCTCATCCATCAACGGCGATCGGGTAACCGATTGCTTCGATGAAGGATTCCGATGCGGCGCCGCTTTGGCAAACGAGTTTAAGTCCCGCGTAGCAAAAGCAAATCTCAGCCTAATCAGTAGCCTTGGCTGCTAGAGAGAGCTCGGGAATTGGGCGGGTTCGCTGCGCCGTATCGATGTATGACCAATGTTTCGCCACTTGGGATCACGGACAGCGTGTGGCTTCCGCGAAAGTCCGGTTCATGGTGGACATTCAAGTTCCGCTTAGCGGCTGGTCGCCTCAAGCGACGAGTCTTGCGTCTTTCCATCGTATGATCAGAATTGCAGCAGAATCGGCGGGCCGGTGGCCATGCTCGCACGGCTACTGGGGCCTATGGCGATCAGTATTGCAGACCTGACTCTGGATGAGGTTGTCCTGCATTTGGCGGCCGGAAACGCCCTGCAAGTTTCAAGCGGAACCGATTTCTCACTTCCGCTGCAAGACAGCCGTACAGTGTTAGCGCTCTCCAATCAGACGGGCGGCTGCAGATCGACACCTGGGTGCGTCTGAAGTTCAGGTCATTGGTCGATGGAAGCGAGGTCGAGGTCGAACGCCGCCTTGAGCGAGATGGGAAAAAGACTTTCAAGACGACCGGTATCGGGCTCGAGAAACTCCGATTGTCGGAACTGGTGTTGCAGATCGGCACTTTGATGCCTGAGATCGCCACGGCGACCCACTTCGATAACAAGACGAACCTCTCGCAGGCGGTGTCGACCTTGACCGGCCTACGGCCGCTGGCTCACTTCGGAACCCGCAGTGTCCGCCTCCACGAGCGGTTGACCGAAAAATAAGCGCGACATCCGCGAGGCGATGCGCAGTGTCGATCTCGATCATCACGCCGCAGAGCACCAGCCCGGCGCCAACGACCATCGGGAAAGCGGAGGGCCCGACCTGCTGGCCCGGCACCGGCGGCAATTTCGAGCCGTAGAAGAAAGCGGCGGCGCCGAGCGTCGCGACAACACCTCCGGTGACCTTGTCGGACAGGAGCACGGACAGCGGCTTTCGGTGACGGGAAGAGGCCGGGCGTGGCCTCCGCGGCCGCGCCCAGTTGCCTTGAGGCTCTGGCGGATCAGCCCTTGGCGAGCCCGCCGGCCTTCATGAAGGCGCCCATCGCCTTGTCGCTGTCGGCCATAAAGGAGCCGAAGGCGTCCGCATCGGCGTACTTCATTGTCAGGCCGCGCGAATTCATGAAGTCCTTGTACTCCTGCGAGTCGTAAATCTTCTTGAGCTCGGCCGAGAGCAGCTTGGAGACATCCGGCGGCAGGTTCTTCGGCCCGCCAATGCCTCGCCAGGAGCCGAGCGGCACTTCCAACCCCATGGCCTCCTTGAGGGTCGGTACGTCCTTGAACTGCGGGTTGCGCTGCGCTGCCATGATCGCGAGCGATCTCGCCTTTCCGGCGTCGATCATAGCGCGTGCTTCCGGCACCGAGCACGTCACGAGGTCGATACCGCCGGCGGCCAGATCCTGCATCGCGGGGGCCGCGCCGTTGGACGGAACCCACGCGACATGGTCGGGCTTCAGCCCCATCGCCTGCATCCAGCCGACCAGAGCCAGATGCCAGATGCCGCCCTGGCCGGTGCCGGACGCCTTGAACTTGCCTGGAGGAGCGGCCTTGATCGCGTCCGCCAACTGCTTGACGTCCTTGTAGGGCGAATCCGACCGCACCTGCACGCCCGGCGGGTCATCGTTCATCAGCGCCAGCGGCGTGTAGCTGGCATAGGTCAGCTGCGTCAGCCCCTGATGGTGCATCATCGCGATCTCGGAGGTGATGATGCCGAGCGTATAGCCGTCGGGCGCAGCCGTCGCGATCGCCGAATGGCCGACCACGCCGGAGCCGCCGGTGCGGTTTACCACATTAAAGGGCTGGCCGAGGCTCTTTTCCAGCAGCGCGCCGATGATGCGGACGACCGCGTCCGTGCCACCGCCGGCGCCCCAGGGGCAAACCAGCGTGACGGGCCGGGACGGGAACTTGGCCTGGGCCATGGCAGGCGCGGCGATGAGGCCGACCGCGCCGGCAGCCGTGCCTTTGAGCACACTGCGTCTGTCGATGAAAGTCATTCGGGTGTCCTCCGCAAAATCGATTTTGGTGTCCGGGCGCTCCTCGTGCGCGACGAGCTTGGGCGCCTTCAAGCGTAGAAGCCGCGGTGGGCGGACAGGCGGCGCGGGCCAAAGTTCGAGCTTCCGCCTGCCAAATGGCTCCGGAGCAGGCTCCGGCGCCATTAGCGCCCCTTACGGCTTGGCACTCGCTGCCATGGCGGCGCGCGCCTCCTCAACGAGGTCGACGCCGATCTTCTTGCTGTATTCTGCTACGACAGGCGCAACGCGTGCGTTCATGGCTGCCATCGCTTCAGGCGTCGGTTGGGTAATCTTGAAGCCCTTCGCCTGCAGCTCGCCTTCCAGCTGCTCAGCCGCCTTGCGGGAAAGATCCCGCTGGAAGGCTGCCGATTCCTTCGCCGCCTCCATGACCACAGCCTTGTCCTTGTCCGAAAGGCTGCCGAACCATTTGCGGCTGGCAAGGAGAACGAACGGCGTATAGACGTGCCCCGTCTTGGCCAGATGGCTCTGCACCTCATAGAATCTTGCGGTATAGATCAGAGCGTACGGCGTCTCCTGAGCGTCCACGGCACGATTTTCGAGTGCGCTGTAAAGCTCGGGCCAAGGAAGAGGCGTCGGATTGGTTCCCAGGGCTGTCCACGTCGCGATGAACAGCGGGTTCGGTATGACCCGAATATTGAGTCCGGCCATATCCTGCACCGTGTTGACGGGGCGTTTTGCGTTGGTCATGTGACGGAAGCCGTTGTCCCACCAGGCCAACCCCACAATGCCGGTCTTTTCTCTGAGCTGTGCAAAGAGCTTTTCGCCGACCGGACCGTCCATGACGGCATCGACCGCCGCGAAGTCCTTATAGAAGAACGGAAGGTCGAAGATCATGAATTGCGGGACTACGCCGACCAGGTTCGGCGTAGGGCCAACCATGATGTCGATGAAGCCCGCCTGAACCGACGCCTGCATCTCGGGCTCGCTTCCGAGCACGCCGTTGCCGAATGTTTCGATCTTGATGCGGCCACCGGTCTTCTCTCCAACCAGCTTCGCAAAATGACGCGAAGCTTGTCCAACCGGATGATCATCTACAGGCACATATCCCAAGCGCGGATTCTGGGCCATGGCCGGAGCGGCCAGAAGAACTCCCAGAAGTGCAGCAGTCAGAAACCTCATTTTCATGGTTTAACCTCCCACTAGAATTTTGTTATTGGAACCAAGACTGCAGAAACTGTCGTCAAGAAGGGAGCGGGGTTGGCACTCGAATATGGCCAGTTCAGCCAAGAAGAACTGCGTCCCGCCTTCTGCCGTGAAGCGAAGAGTGCCCTATCTTTAGTGCCCTCCACGTTGAATTCGGTGCCGATGGCAGTGTAACCCTCAAATTGCTGGATTTGCGATGGGCGCAATCCCAGAACAAATTGGCCGACGCCCTCCCTCCGCCGCCAAGGTAGACAAGATCCATGGCCCGACCGCAGGGAGCGGGCCACTGGCAAGATCACTCTCCACGTAGCCCCCGGATCCGACCCAAACCTTCAACCTGAGGGAATGTCCATAATATGGACTATATGTCCAATAAGTTATGATGGGCAGACAAAAAACCAATTGTCAACGCTTCATCACCGCTCTCTGGGGCACGCGATCGGCTGCTTGTCAGTTGGATTAAGATCGTGGCTGCTGATAGTTATCGGCGGGCCGCGGCTCCGATCGGAAGGAGTCTTGAAGACGTCCCGTTTATTCTGGATCGTATCCCGGGGCTTTGAACTGGTTTGTGCGTTCGATCGGGTTAGGGATGTCGATGAGAGAGCCGACGTTGCCTCGGAGGTGATCGATTGTTCCTTCGGCCTCTGCGCGCAGCGAAGCCTTGAATTTTGAGAATGCTTTCTCGGTGGGCTTGAAGTCGAGACTGTAGGGCGGCTGGTAGAGCAAGCTCGCGCCGGTCGCCTCGATCGCTGCTTGAACGCCGGCAGCCTTCGCGGCCTGCACGTTGTGCATGACGACGACGCCTTGAGCAAGGGTGAGAGCCAAGGATTTGCTCAACTCAAGCCAGGAATACGTTCCCGTTTGTGGCGCAGGCGAAGGGCGCGACCCAAGGCGCCGAGCGGCGGCGGTATCGCCGCAACCCAGAGAGGTGCTTGACAAGGCGAGACTTCCGCCTACACCTAGATGGACACTATGTCCATATAATGGACAGTCGGCGCTTGTCGTCATGCGTGTGTATGCGCCGGCTAAACAATGACATGCCGTATGCCGCGCCGCTGCAGCGATAAAGGTGCGCAACGTCAAGGGAGGACGGCAGGTGCATACGATAACCTATCTGACAAACATTAGCTTCGGGCTCGGAGCGTCCGATTCGCTGGCGGAAACTCTCCGCGAACTCGGCGTGTCGCGCCCCTTGGTGATCAGCGATCATGGCATCAAAGCTGCTGGTCTGCTCGACCGCCCGGGCTTCGTGTTCCTGAAGTCGGCTCCGGTCTTCCTGGACGTTCCCACCAACCCCACGGAAAGCGCGGTCGCTGCTGGTCTCGCACTGTACAGGCAAGGTGGCTGCGACGGCGTGGTGGCAATTGGCGGGGGATCTCCGATCGACCTGGCCAAGGGCGTGGCGCTGCTTGCCACGCACGATGGCGAACTGGAGCGGTACGCGGCGATCCTGGGCGGCGTGGCTCGCATCACGAACGCCGTGGCGCCGCTCGTGGCCATCCCGACGACGGCTGGCACGGGATCCGAAGTCGGACGCGCGGCACTGATCACGCTGGATGACGGCCGAAAGCTCGGCTTCATCAGCCCGTTCCTGATCCCGCGCAGAGCGGTCTGTGACCCGTCCCTGACAATGGGGCTTCCTCCGGGTCTGACGGCCTCGACAGGTCTCGACGCCCTGTCGCATTGTATCGAAACGTACCTGTCTCCCCGCTTCAACCCGCCCGCAGAGGCGATCGCTACCGACGGCTTCAAGCGCATCTGGAAGGCTTTGCCTGTTGCGCACGCGGATGGCGCGAACGCCGAGGCGCGGACCGAACTCATGATGGGCGCCCTGGAAGGCGGTTTGACATTCCAGAAGGGCCTCGGAGCCGTCCATGCGCTGAGCCATGCGCTGGGCGGGCTCAAGGAGGCAAAGCTTCATCATGGAACGCTCAACGCCATCCTGATGCCGACCGTCCTTCGGTGGAACGTGGAAGTTGCAGCAGTTGCCAAGAAGGTCAGCCACCTCGAAAGCCTGGCGGGACTTGATGGAACAACCCTCGCAGACGCACTGGACGCGTTGAACGGTCGATTGGGCATCACACCGAAATTGTCAGAACTTGGAGTGCCCCGCCACGCCATCGATTGGGTGTGTGAAAGAGCCATTGCGGACCACAGTCACCCGACCAATCCACGTCCCTTGAGCAAGGAAGACTACGCCGCCATCCTCGAGGCCGTCTTTTAAGCTCCGAACACTCCCAGACAAGGACCGAGGAGGACGTTCCGTGAGGCCGATCGTGATCGTGACGGGCGCAAGCCACGGCATCGGTGCAGCAACAGCCAGGCTGTTCGCCGCTGAAGGCTACGATGTTTGCATCAACTATCTCTCGGACAGCGCCGCAGCGTCCGAGGTCGTCGAGGCTTGCAGGGCCACGGGCGCACGGGCCATCGCGGTCCAGGGAGATGTGGGCAAGAGGGAGGACATACAGGCTCTGTTCAGCGCCTGCGACGATGAACTGGGGAGACTGACCTGCCTGGTCAACAATGCCGGGATCATCGGGAAAGCAGGTAGGATAGAGGAGTTGCAGCCTGCGGTGCTGGAAACCGCCTTCAGGATAAACGTCTTCGGCGTCATGTACTGCATCCAGGAGGCCGCGAAACGCATGTCGACCCGCAAGGGCGGCCGAGGCGGGACCATCGTCAACATGTCGTCGCTGGCCGCCTTCCTCGGCAGCCCCAACGAATATGTCCACTACGCCGCAACCAAAGGAGCGGTTGAATCCATCACCTTTGGCGCGGGCAAGGAGCTGGCACCGGAGGGCATCCGCGTGAATGCCATCCGTGTCGGGACCACCAACACGCGCATACATACGCAAGGCGGAAATCCCGAGCGCCCCGCCAGGATTGCCGCGGCGACGCCGATGGGGCGCATCGCGGAGCCCGACGATATCGCGCGCGCTGCCCTGATGCTTGCCTCTCCCGGCTCCGGATTCATGACAGGCACGCTAATCACGGTCGCGGGAGGGCTTTGATCGTCCGGTCGGGCAATTCGTAAAGCAGTGCCGGGCTGGTCCCGGTACTGCTGCCAAGACCGTGTCGCGTCCCGTCACCGACTTTCAGTCTCGCTCGATCGCCGCAATGCCTGGTCACGCGTCAGGGCCCGCCAGCGCCCTGGCGGGCCTTTTGTCGTATCCCTGGAAAAGCCGTCGGCCCTGTCCAGGTCAGCTCCTCGACAGTCCGAGCTTCAATGGAGCCAGCGCGCGGGCACGGTCACCAATGCCGGGAACAGGACCAGCAGCATAATGAGGAGCATCTGGGCCACGAGATAGGGCATGGCTCCCTTCGTCGCCGTCTCCAATGAAACGCCGCTGATTCCGGATACCGTGTTGAGGACCGTCCCGACAGGAGGTGTGATCAGGCCGACCGCGTTGACCATCATGAAGACGACCCCGAAATAAACCGGGTCGATACCGGCCGCTTTGACGACCGGCATGAGAATGGGCACCAGAATGGTGATGCAGGGTGCGAAGTCGAGCGCCGTGCCGACGATGAACACCACCAGAACGATCATGCCCATCAGCAGGATCGGAGATTTGATGAATGGGCCGAGGAGGCTGACGAGCTGGGCGGGCATATTGGAGATCGTCAGCATGAAGCCTGAGATCATGGAGGCTGCCACCAGCAACATGATCACGGCCGTCAAACGACCGGCCGAGAGCAGCGCGTCATAGAGCAAGCGCGGTGTAAGCTCGCGATAGACAAACAATCCCACAAACAGCGCATAGGCGGCAGCCACGACGCCGGCCTCGGTCGGCGTGAAGATGCCGAACCGCAGTCCTGCGAGGATGATCACCGGCATCATCAGCGCCCAACCGGCGGCCACGATGGTTTTCGGGAGATCCTTGCGCGGCGTCTTGAGCCGGACCGTCGCCATCTCCTTCTTGGACAGGAACCACCAGGCAATCATGAGGCTCACCCCCATCATGATGCCGGGCACGATTCCGGCGAAGAACAGGCCGACGATGGAAATATTCGCGGTGACGCCCAGAATGATGAAGCCGACGGATGGCGGGATGACCGGTGCGATAATGCCCGTTGCCGCCATCAAGCCCGAGGCGCGGCCCATATGGTAGCCGGCATCCCGCATCAATGGGACCAGCATGACCGCGAGCGTCGCCGTGTCCGCGATGGCGGAGCCGGAAACGCTGGCAAGGATCAGCCCCGTGCCGATGACCACATAACCGAGGCCGCCCCTGATGTGACCGACGAGTGCCAAGGCCACGTTCACGATGCGACGGGATAGGCCGCCGGCGTTCATGAGCTCGCCCGCGATGAGAAAGAAGGGGATCGCCATCAGCGGATAGCTGTCCGCGCCATTGACCAAGCGCTGGGCCAAGATGTTGGCATCCAGATTTCCCATCAGCAGCATCATCGCAATCCCCGACAGCATCAGGGCGAAGGCGATGGGAACCCCGATGGCCATGGCACCGAGGAGAGAACCGATAAATACCAGGCCGCTCACGGTGTTTTCTCCGAAGTCAGCGCGGAGGGCACGACCGGCAGCGGCTCGACATGTTCCACTCCCGACCACGGGGCAGGCAGGATGCCGCGCAGCGAGCGCCACAGATCGAGAAGGAGAACGACGGCCATCAGGACCGCAGCGACGAGCCCTGCGGCGTAGATGGCGCCGACGGGAATTCCCGAAAGTGCCTGGACGTTGCTCCACTCGATGACGGTGAGCGCCCAGCTGCCTTCTCCCAGGAGCCAGCAGCACCACAGCATCAAACCATATGAAACGAGAAAGCAGACCAGGCGCGCCCTTGGGGGCAGCCGGACGACCAGAGACTCGACGCCAAGATGCGCGCCCTTGGCGAGGGCCACCACGGATCCCATGAAGATGACCCAGACGAGGACGACGCGGGAGACTTCGACGGCAAACGGAATGCCTGAGCTGAAGCCATAGCGCAGCACGACATTCGTAAAGATGAGGAGGCTGATGACGGCCATTCCGATGACGACGAAGACGTCGAACGCCTTGAATAGCCACTGCAACGCTGAGGACATGACCGCTCACGAAGGTTGTGCGCGCATGCAGCGGCTTTCGCCGCATTCTGACGAAGCTCCGGAGACTTTGAGGTGGGCCCTGCCAGCGAGCTGGGCTGGTGGCCCTGTCTACGTATCCGATCGAACTGCACGCAAGATAAAGGCGACGATTCCTCCCGTCGGAATGACGGGAGGCCTCAGGCAATTCGTCCGGTGTCAGACACCTTCCACCACGGCCAGATGCACTTTGGCGTGCTTCTCGCGAGCCTTGATAGCAAGCTGATACTCAGGAGAGTTGTAGCAGGCGAGCGCGGTCTCGTAATCCTTGAACTCGATGACGGCCAGTCGGTTCGCGGCGGGGCCTTCCATAACCTGGCTTTGTCCAGCGCGAACGACAAAGGCGGCCCCGTATTTATCGAAAGCCGCCTTGTTCAACGCGATGTAGTCTTTGTATCCCTCATGGTCTGCGATATCGACCAAAGCAACCCAGTAGCCTTTTTTGGACATCTGCTTCCTCCCAGCATGACCTCCCGAGCCTTCTCTTGCGGAAGGCGTGGGGATTCGATTCGTTCACATTCGGCGTTCGAGAGTTTGCCGTTGATCCCCCTCGATCACGCGGCTAGAACCGGCGAAGAGAATTGACTACAATGTGGACAATCTGCCCAAATTTTGTAGAGCCGGGGTGTTTCGTTGTCAAGCTTGCGAGGTATGCCCGTGACCAAGAATGAGCAGGATGAGGGCGATGGTGGAGCGCTTCATCACGTACAAGGAGCGGCTTCGTTCTCGAAGTTCATGACGGTGCTGCAGATTATCGCCGACACTCCCGGAACGCTAAACATCGCCCAGCTGACAAAGCGCGCACCGTTTCCCCGGGGTACGATCTACCGCCTCGTTTCGGCGCTCATGGCGGAGGGGCTTGTCACGCAGGCAGGAGAGAATGGAACGTTTCGGCTGGGGCCACGCCTTCTCCAGTTGGCCGCAAAGACCTGGGAGGATTCCGACCTGCGGACGATCGCAAGGGATTTTCTGGTGTCGCTTCGCGACGCAACGGACGAGACCGTTCATCTTGCAGTGCCGAGCAACAACCGGATGGTCTACATAGACAAGCTGGTAGGCTCCAACAGGGTACAGATGAAAACCAGCATTGGCGGCCAGGTCGAACTTCACTCCACGTCCGTAGGGAAGGCGTGGCTGTCAGGTCTGCCGGACCAACGACTCTTGGACGTTATAAAGGGCTTGGATCTGAAGCGCTACACGGCCAAGACGTTCACAACACCCGCAGCGCTGTTAGATGAACTGAAGCGGACGCGTGAGCAGGGCTTCGCTTTCGACGACGAGGAAAACGAGCCGGACATCCGCTGTTTCGGCAGCCCGATCTTCAATCGTTCGCGGGAGCCGATCGGAGCGGTCAGCATCAGCATGCCGGTGTACCGGCACGACGAGCGGCGCCACGAACTCTGCGGAAGGCTGGTGCGTGAAACGGCCCAGCTGATCAGCGCAGAATTGTCCAGGATGCTATAGCGTCGGGAGGCGCTACCACGATTGACCAACCAATCTACCACATCACGACCATTCGACCGAGAAAGATGGCTGACCCTGCAGCAACGAATTGCCCACGTGCTCAGCAGGTTCCCGTCTGCTCGTCCGCTTCCTATGAACTGCCAAGGTCGGTTTGTGGCGCAACACGAAGGGAACCGCCCGGACCTTCTGGCTGAAGTTGTCGACTGCAGCGTTCACAGTTGGAGTGGTGCCTTCGCAATATGATCGGTCACGACGGTTATGAAGGCCCGCAGCCGCTGAAGGCGCCGGATGTCCCG
This sequence comes from Allobosea sp. NPDC003192, assembly GCF_050275675.1. NCBI lineage: Bacteria > Pseudomonadati > Pseudomonadota > Alphaproteobacteria > Hyphomicrobiales > Alloboseaceae > Allobosea > Allobosea sp. NPDC003192. The sequence continues at coordinate 401,501 of NZ_JBNNPK010000001.1, read as the reverse complement.
GTGATAACCCATCCAGATCTCCCGTGAGGGTGGCTCTGCCGGCAGATCGAGCTTGCGAAGACCCACGATCTGACTTCCGACCACTTGGGGCAGGACGGCGATGCCAATGCCTTGGCGGCTCATCCGCCCCTGCACGTTCCGATTATTCGATCGGAGGAGAGGCTTCGCGTTCGGAAAGCTCTCGATGAGCCAGGCAATATCCGGGAACTGGCCGGTCGACGTGTCGTGGGTGATCAGCCGGAAGCCGGCTCCATCACCATACACAGGCTCGGGCGAGCCTGCAGCGACGTAGACGCCGTAGGGCAGACTGACCAGTCGCCGCTGCACGACATCGGGGTTGTCGAACGGGACGATCCGGAAAGCGATGTCGGCCTCCCGCTGCGCGAGGCTGAACAGGCGGGTACCCGTGAGGATTTCCAGATCAACGTCCGGATAGGCCTTCGCATAGTCGTCGATGATCGGCGGCAGGACATAGGCGCCGAACCAGTCGGCAGACGATATGCGCAAGGTGCCCTGAAGGGCTTGCTCCTGTCCGGCGAGCCGCCGCTCGATGGCCAGCGCGCCTTCCTCCATCTGCTCGGCCAAAGCGATGACGGCATTGCCTTCTTCCGTCGGAATGAAACCCTCGGCCGTTCTTTGAAACAGCGTGTGGCCGGTTGCCTGTTCGAGTGCCCGAAGGCGGCGTCCGACCGTGGGATGGCTCAGATGGAGCACGCGGGCGGCAGCACCGAGCGTGCCGGTACGGGCTATGGCCAGAAAGATCCTGACGTCGCTCCACTCCATCGCCACACCCACAAAACTGAACCGAGATCGAACGGTATTGTCAGTTATCGAACAAATCCAACCGCCTATCTTCTCCGCATCCACTGAAGACGAAAAGCGCGCCGGCCGCTTGTCGCGGCAGGTTTGTGTGGCGCTTGGTCTGAGCGCTGAAGGAGAACATGATGAAAACCTGGCTGATCACAGGATGCTCGTCGGGCCTGGGCTGGCAGCTTGCCGAGGCCGTAGCCGCGCGAGGTGATCGCCTCGTCGCGACGGCCCGTTCGACGGATAGCCTGAAATCGCTGGGCGAACGCTATCCCGAGACTGTGCGTAGCATTTCGCTGGACGTCACCCGCGACGGTGACGCTGCAAGGGCCGTGGTGTTGGCCGAAAGCGCGTTTGGCGGTCTCGACGTCCTCGTCAACAATGCCGGCTTCGGTCTCATCGGCGCGATCGAAGAGGGAGAGCCTGACGAATATCGGCCGATGTTCGAGGTCAATCTTTTCGGCCTGATCGAGATGACCCGCGCCGCACTGCCGGCGCTGCGCAAACGTGCCGGGGCCCGCATCGTCAATCTCTCCTCCGGTGCCGGGATCGCCGGCTCCGCGGGTTTCGGCTTCTACAATGCGAGCAAGTTTGCCGTCGAAGGCCTGTCCGAAGCGCTCGCACAGGAACTTCGCCCGCTCGGCGTACACGTGATCATCGTCGAGCCCGGCCCTTTCCGCACCGAATTTCTCGGTCGCTCGATGATCACCGCGGCGCGGGAGATCGCCGCCTATGCCGAGACGGTGCCTGCGAGACGTCATTACCGTCACACCAATAACGGCAGGCAGGCAGGCGACCCGGCCAAAGCCGTCGCCGTGATGCTGCAGGCCGTCGATGCCGAGCATCCGCCGCTGCACCTCCCGATCGGGCCGCGCGCCCACGCGATAGCGGAGCAAAAGCTGGCGGCCTTCCGCGCCGACATCACCGCCTGGCGCGACATCTCCATCGCGACCGACTTCGATATCCAACGAGGGCGGACTGAATCGATCGGCGGCAGCGAAGTTCAGGACATGCGTTCATGAGCGCGACGACGTGTGAAGCAGCGGCCCTAACGGCCGCTGCGGCTCGGGACGGTGACGCCCTGCTCGAACCGCGGCGCTGGACCATGTTCGTGATCCTGCTGGTCGGGACGTTCCTGCCGCCGCTCGACTTCTTCATCGTCAATGTGGCGCTTCCCTCGATCCGGGGGGAATTGGGTGCCTCCTCCTCCGCCGAGCAGCTCGTCATTTCGTCCTATGCCGCGCTCTATGCCGTGACGCTGACGACCGGCGGGCGGCTCGGCGATCTGTTCGGTCGCGGCCGTGTGTTCTTTCTCGGCCTGATTGGCTTTGCCGCCGCCTCCACGCTTTGCGGCTTTGCCTGGTCGCCCTGGGCGCTGGTCACCGGGCGCGCATTGCAGGGCGTAACGGCTGCCTTGATCGCGCCCCAGGCGCTCGCTTCGGTGCAGGCGATTTTCCCGGAGAAGGAGAAGCCGCTCGCGCTTGGCATCTATGGTGCGATCTTCGGTTTGGCCGCGGTGGTCGGGCAGGCCTTGGGCGGCGTCCTGATCTCGCTGGATATCATGGGACTGGGGTGGAGGGCGATCTTCCTGGTCAACCTGCCGGTGGCGATGCTCGTGCTGCTGTTCGGCATTCCTCTGCTGAAGGAGACGCGCGCCCGCGACGCACGCCGGCTGGATCTCGGCGGCATGGCGCTCTCGATGCTGACGCTCGGTGCGCTGCTTGTTCCGCTGATCGAGGGGCGCGAAGCTGGGTGGCCCCTCTGGTCCTGGCTGTCGCTCGTCGGGGTACCGCTGCTGGCGCGGCTCTCCTGGCGTTACGAGACCAGGTTGTCACGAGCAGGCGGTGCGCCCTTGCTCGACCCGGTCGTCTTGCGGGCACCGGGACTGGGCCGTGCGCTCTTGATCGCGCTGTTGTTCTATTCGATCGGCAGCTTTTTCCAGCTGCTCTCCGTCTATCTGCAGGACGCTCTGCATATGACCGCGCTGCAGGCGGGCCTCGTCTTCCTGCCGTTCGGTGCCGGGTTCCTGCTCGGGCCGCTGTCTACACCCTTTCTCCGGCGGTTCTGCGGTGCCTATGTCAATCCAATCGGCATGGGACTCGAGGTTGTCGGGTTTCTGGGCCTCGCCGGCCTCATCGCGGCGACATTCACCGGCGTGCATCCCGCACCGATACCGCTTGCCGCCCTCCTGTTCGTCATCGGCTTCGGGCAGGGGCTGGCACTGCCGACCCTGATGCGGATGGTGACAGGCCGGGTCGCGCCGGCCTTGTCCGGGATGATCGCCGGCATCGCCAGTTCGACTCTCCAGGTCAGCACCGCGCTCAGCGTCGCCGTGATCGGTGGGATCTTCTATGGGGTGCTGGGCACCCGGACCGATCCCGCCGCCATCACGCAGGCGCTTATCGTCGCCGTCCTTTGCATCGCCTTCTGTCTCGTCGGAGGCGTAGCCCTGAGCATCACGCTCGTCCGGCAGGCGCCTCCTTCGCATGACGAGGCGCAGCGGCAGGTTTGAGAACCGTCCACGACATACCCAGAGGCGCCTGTCGCCAACGATGAAGGCTCCATTTGAGCCGAGAACCGCCGCTCCTCCACAGCCGCGATGCCGGTCGATCGGGATCATCAATCGCACCAGATCGGAAAAACAGGACAACTTCATGTTTGGAATTTCGCCACTGGGCTGGGTGCATACGCTCGGCAGCCTGCCAGCCATTCCGCTCGCCATCTACATGTTTGCCCGACACGGCAGGATCGTGCCGCGATCTGTGCCTGGCGCCCTTTATTTTGTTTCAATGCTGATCGGCGCGATAACGGTGTTTCTCGTTGCACGTGAGCCAATCAGTTACGGCATCGGCGCGGCGACGATCCTGCTGCTGGTCGCCGGCTACGGCGTCGGGCCCATCGCGCGTTTCGGCCGTGGCGGCACCTACTTCGAAACGATTTGCCTCACTCTGACGGCATTTCTGTTGATGGTGCCGAGCGTCAGCGAAACGCTTCGTCGCGTCCCGGATGGCCATCCCCTGGTCACCGATCCGAAGTCTCCGGTCCTCCTGGCAGCCCTGGCCGGCCTTTTCGTCATGCTAATCGTCGGACTGACCGCTCAGATCGCCCATTTGCGCAGACAGAGCTCACTCGGGACAGACTCCCCACAAAGCAGGATGGCCGCAGAGTAAAGGGGCCTATTCGATATCATTGCTTCGGTAGCCGTTTCGCTTGCTCTTGGCTGGCGCGGGCTAGGAGAGCCTCTAACTTTGCGATAACCGTTGGCGGCAATCGCAGAGCAATATTCGCTTCGGCTTCGTTCCTGGCTAAATATCCCAAGGTGCGCCTGCAACTCGTCGCGACCGACCGGCCGGTCGATCTGATCGCGGAGCGGATCGATCTGGCGCTATGGGTCCGTGCGGCGCTGACAAGCGATGCCGCCTTGACGATGCGCACGCTCGGGCTGTCCACGCGCATTCTCCTGGCCGCGCCCCGGCTTGCGAGCGAGGTCGCAGATGTCGAGCAACTGGCAGGGCTTCCGACCCTCTCGACTAGCGATGACGCCGAAGGTCTCGAATGGCAGCTGGAGGCAGAGGATGGCCGCAGCCGTTCCGTGCGCGTCGTGCCACGGATGGGCTGCGCCGACATGATGGCCGTTCGCCAGGCCGCTATCGACGGACTGGGCGTCGCGATCCTGCCTGATCATGTCTGCCGTGACGCGCTTTCAGACGGGCGCCTCGTCCGCGTGCTGCCAGCGTGGCACGGGCTCAAAGGCATCGTGCATTTGGTCTTCACGACCCGGCGCGGGCTGCCTCCAGCGGTCCGCGGCCTGATCGATCATCTCGCCGCTGGATTTCAGAAAGAGTTAGCCACAAAGGCGACGATGTGAGGCAGACGTTCGGCGGCGAGACGCCACACTCCGTCATGCGAAAGACCCAAGCTCGGTTGGGTCCGCTTTCGGGCAATGTGCTAGAGTCGGCTTGTGGCGCTCTGCTACCTTGAGGCTGCTATTGGGCTTCTACGGCTGACGTGAGAGGGAAATTAGCGTCGGCAAGCCTGCCCAGCAGACTTGAATCACAGCATCCTGCCCGCCAAGGGGAGAGCCCGTCCGCGTCCATCAGGCTAGCGATGCGCGAGCGTTCCCAGCCAAATCGACACCGCGACGGCGCCACCGTCCGGCGTACCGATGACACGCTCGCCGAGATAGCTCGCCCGGCCGAGCCGCGGCTTCATCGTGGCGGTGGCTTCCGCGCCGGCCTTTGCGGCGTCCGCCGCCAGGCTCCAGGCCTGGGCCGGAGGCAGGCCGTATTGCGCCGCTTCCGCCAGGGCTCGTGCCGCGGGCAGCAGGGCGTCGAGCATCGTCCGGTCGCCGGCATGGGCGCCTCCCAGCTCGGAGACGGCGTCGGCACCTGCTGCGAACGCATCGGCCCAGTCTGCGAGCCCGCCGCTCGGCCCCTGGGCGAGGCGGCGGGCGGCGCGCAGCAGGCCGACCGCGTAGAACGGCCCCGAGCTGCCGCCGATGGCGCGCCGCAATTGCCCGGCGAGAAGAGCGAGGACCGCAGCGGCGCTGTCCGATCGGTCCGCTGCGCAACCGGCCCGGATGGCGGCTGCGGCACGGCTCATGCTGACGCCGAGATCGCCGTCGCCGGCCCTGCTGTCGAGCTCCGTCAGATGGGGCTCTGCCGCTTCCAGCGCCGTCGCGCAGGCGAGGGCGGCGTTTCGCACCGCGGCGCCCAGCCTGTCGGCCGAGGTCATCGTCTCGTCCGCAGCTTCGACCTCCCCGGCGCCCACAAGGCTCGGCGCGTGCGGAACGATGCCGGCGCCGGGCCAGGCCGGAGCCGCCGCCGCCCGGTCGAGGAGGGCGAGCCTGTCGTCATCGACCGCCGTCACCGACAGCGAGAAGCCCGGCATTTCGAGCGCGCTCAGCAAGGTGCCGGCCCAGGCGCGCTCGACGACCAGCCCCTGTTCGCGCAGGCGGGCGAGGGCGCGCCCTGCGATGACGGCGAGCTCCATCTGCGTCGTCCCGCCGAGATTGTTGACGAGCAGCGCGATGCGCGTTCCGGCGCCATGGCCACCTTCGCGCAGGATGATCTCCAGCATCCGGTCGGTGATCGCGTCGGCTGAGGCGATCTGCTGCCTGGAGACACCGGCCTCGCCATGGATGCCGAGGCCGAACTCGATCTCGTCCTCGCCGAGCGTGAAGCCGGGGACGCCGACCGCCGGGATGGTGCAGGCCCCGAGCGCCACGCCCATGGTGCCCGTGGCGGCGGCAGCGGCCCGCGCCGCCGCTGCGACTGCCGCCAACGACTGTCCTTGCTCCGCGAGCGCCCCGGCGATCTTGTGGACCAGCACTGTGCCGGCGATGCCGCGCCGCCGTTCCCTCGGCACGGTGTCGCGCAGCGCGACATCGTCCGCGACGACGGCGATCTCGGTCGGGATGCCGCTGGCCCGCGCGATCTCCGCCGCCAGACCGAAATTGAGCCGGTCGCCCGTATAGTTCTTGACGATGAGGAGCGCGCCCGCCGGCCCCGCGGCGGCGCGGATGGCGGCCAGCACCGCATCGACCGACGGCGAGGTGAAGACGTCGCCCGAGACGGCGGCGTGCAGCATGCCTGCCCCGACATAGCCGGCATGGGCCGGCTCATGACCGGCGCCGCCGCCGGAGATCACCGCGACCTGGCGGCTGGCGGGCTCGGGCAGGTCGCTGCGCAGCACGACGTCGTGGTTCGCCAGCAAGGCAAGCCCCGGATGCAGCGCGACGAGCCCTTCGAGCATCTCCCTGACGACCTTGCAGGGATCGTTGATCAGCTTCTTCACGATGTCCTCCCGTGCGGCCGGCCCGGCCATCAGCTGCCGTCGCCGGCAGCGATTCCGGATGTCACGGCGATCCTGCCGCGGCCTCCGCGCCGCGGGAAGCCGTCATGTCGAGATACTGCGCGTGGGAGACATCGGGATGATCGAGCCAGTAGTCGGCGTAGTACGGCACGAGCGGCTGGTAGGCGTCGAAGACGCGGCGCAGGTCGCGCACCGCATCGCGGCCCTCCTCGGGTAGCGGGTTGGCCATGTCGATCCGCAGGTCGATCAGCGGCCGCTCGACCTCGGGCGCGCAGACAATCAGGCCGGCGGATTTGTGCCCGATCAACTCGCCGCCTGCGGCCGCGCCGGCTTCGATCGCCCGCACCAGCCGCTCGAAGAACGGTACCGTCGCGTTCGCGATGAAGGTATCGTGGATCGCGTCGACCACCTGGGATCCGGCAAGGCCGTTGCCCATCGCGACGAAACCTTCCCCGACGAGATGGCCGGTATAGACCTTTCCCTTCGATGGGCTGTGCGCGGCGGCCCGGCCATCGGCCGTGACGATACCGATCTGGCGATAGTCGAAGAAGGGATCCTTCTGCTTCAGCGCGCCGAGGATCTCCTCGGGAGACCAGCTCTTGGCGGCGAGCTCGAGGCCTACGAGCCCGTGACGCCAGTCCGAATGGCATTGCGAGGAGATCGCCGCGACGCCGCCGCGCACATGCGGGCAGCGCGAGGCGACGCCGAGCGGGCTGGTGGCGAGGCAGACCCCGAGCAGTTGGGTCTGCGGGCAACGGGCAACGATGGTGAAGGTCATGCTGTCAGTCTCCCGGCTGAGGTCAGAAGGCGCGCGGTGCCACCGAGCGGGCGGCGTAGATGTCGACCAGCGGCAGATATTCGTCATAGAGGCGGCGCAGATCGGCCAGCGCGTCGCCCCCGTCCTCGACCGGGCGGCTCGGCAGGTCGACGCGCAGGTCGATCTGGCTCTCCGCGCCGGGCGAGCGCACCAGGAGCGAGGTGGAGTTGATCGGGAAGCTGCCGTCGAGCAGGCGGGCGGCGCTCTCCAGCCCGGTCAGCATGCGATCGGCCATCGGCGTTCCGGGCGGCCCATTGGCAAAGCCCTCGGCCAGGGCGTCGAGCGCCGCCTCGCCGGGCGCGAGCCCGTTGCCGAGGCAAAGCAGATTCTCGCCGATGCGGTGCCCGGCCCAGCCGGTCGCCTGGCTACCCGTATGCGCGCCGATCTGCCCGTCGGCGGTCAGGATGCCGATCTGCCGGTAGTCGAGCCAGCGATCGTGCTGGCGCAAAGCCTCCAGCACCTCGGCCGCCGTCAGCCCGCAGCGGACGAGGTCGAGCGCCAGCGGCCCGACCTTGAGATTGGTGAAGCCCTGGCTCGCAATGGCCGCCCGCCCGGTTTCCAGATGCGGGCAGCGCGAACCGATCGCGATCGAGCTCGACGCCAGCGCGATGCCGAGCGTGCCGTCGCCCGGATCGCGCGCCAGGACGCTGAGCATCGTGCCCCTGTGGGTGAGATCGATGTTCATGCAGCCCGGCCGGTGCGCTGGAGGCGAGCTTCGTCGACGAAGCTCTCGATCGCGCTGTAGCGAGGATGGCCTGGGCATCGACTTGAGCAAGACGTCTAGAGCACGGGCGTTGGCGTCGCTGCTACCGCACTAACATCGAGCCGCAAGGCGAAACATGATCTGCGACTGGCCGTAGGCGTGCGGCCAGGACATTGCAGTGTCGAAGGACCAGCTGTGCTCCACAGGCAGAGCTCACCATCCGCTTTCGTGAGTGGCCGGCAACTTCTGCTCTGTGGCACATTCCCAATGTCTGGTTGTGGCGCGAGGGAGCGATAAGCCCCGCTATATTTGATAGAATAACCTCGGATGCGGCATCCCAAGAGGGGATCTGCCATGGATATCCAAGCGCAGAACCAAGTGCCTCATCAAGCGTGGAACCTCGGGCGCATCATCGGGCCGAAACCACCTCTGAAGCCAAAGCATATCTGGGCGATACGGACCCGGCTTCAGCATGAGGGGCGAACTCGTGATCTTGCGATGTTCAATCTTGCGATCGACAGCAAGCTACGCGGATGCGATCTCGTGCGCCTTCGCGTCGGCGATGTCGTGCTCGGCGGCACCGTTCGCCTCCGGACCGCCGTCGTTCAACAGAAGATCGGGCGGCCGGTGCCGTTTGAACTCACCGATTCCGCTCGCGAGGCGCTTACCGCGTGGCTCAGAAAGAGAGGCCCTCGTGAAGAGGGCTGGCTCTTCCCCAGCCGCAGCCGGCCTGGTGATCACATTTCAACGCGCCAGTACGGCCGCCTCCTTGACGCCTGGGTTGCTTTGATCGGGTTGGATCCAGCGCTCTATGGAACTCACAGTCTCCGCCGAACAAAGGTCGCGCTGATCTATAAGCGCACCGGAAATCTGCGCGCCTGTCTGCTGCTCCTGGGCCATACCAAGCTGGAGAGCACCGTGCGCTATCTCGGCATCGAGGTCGACGATGCGCTTCTCCTTTCGGAGCAAACGGACCTCTAACGCTAGGCACGGCGGGCATCCGCCGTGCCCGTTCGTCATTAAGCCGACGGCAAAAATGGGGGCGGATCTGGTAAATGCAGTCGAGCTCTCCCGATGTCCGCTTCCGGGCGGTGTGCCAATGTCCGGTCATGGCGCTGATCGGCCAACTACTGGCCGAAGCGGCGAACTTTGACCATCGTCGATATCTTCAGCCGGTTTTCTCAGGTTTGGACGTCCGCTTCGTTCAACGCTTGCTCGCCGGAACTCGACGGCGAGCGACATCGCCATCAATTGAAACTCGCAATGCGGCGCAAATCCTCGGCGGTGGTCGAAGGCAGCCCGAAGAACTCCAGATAGGCAGGAATCTGCTCGAACAGCATGTCGGTGCCGACCTGCACTTCGCAGCCGCGCCGCTGAGCCTCCGCCAGGAAAGGCGTTATGGTTCGGGCCATGACCACCTCGCCGACGAATGCGGTGGGGGCGAGCCCCTCGACCTCGAGCGGCAGGGGATCATCCGGCTTCATGCCCAGCGGCGTCGCATTGACGACAATGTCGAAACCGGTCGGATCGTTCGAGCCCGTCGAAACCTCGAGTGCGGAATAGTAGCGCGCGAGCCGTCCGCCAAGCGCTTCGGCCGCTCCGGCGTTCATATCGAACAGGCCGAGCTCGGCAACGCCGGCCTTGGCGAGCGAGGCGGCGATGGCCGAGCCCACGCCTCCAGCGCCGACGACCAGTGCCCGCGCGCCATCGATCCTGCGGCCCTTGCGCAGCACACCGCGCACGAAGCCCTCACCGTCGAACATGTCCCCGGTCAGCCGGCCGTCGGCCTCCCGGCGCACGGCATTGCAGGCTCCGGCGATCGCAGCCGTCGGCATCAGTTCGTCGACGAGGCCGGTCGTCACGACCTTGTGCGGCATGGTGACGAGCGCGCCATGCGCATTGGAGAGCCGGAAGAACAGCTTGAGGAAACTGGGATAGTCCTCGCTGCGGCTGCCCATTGGGACAACGATCGCATCGATGCCCTCGCGCTCGAAATAGGGATTGTAGATCAGCGGAGCCTTGAAGCTCTCGGTCGGATAGCCGAGATGGCCAATCAAGCGCGTGGTGCCGGTAATCATTCTGCGCTCGCAACTGGATCGGACAGAAAAATCGTATCGCCTGAATTTGCGGAGCGCTTGACGGCGTCTATGACGGCGAGCGTCGCGAGGCCTTCGCGCCCGGAGGCGATCGGTGCGGCGCCATTGCGAATGACGTCGCAGAAATGTCGGATCTGGACCTTGAGCGGATCCTCGTGGGCGAACGGCACCCGCTCGCGCTGCAATGGCTCCCACCAGCTGCGCTTGTCGCGGTTCGACCACACCTCGAGCTGTGGCACCGTCAAGGCTCCATGGGTGCCGCCGATCTGGTAGCAGCCTTGGTCCTGCTGCGGATAGACGGGGTTCTCCCCGGTCGTGAGCTCCCAGCTCCACGGCGCCACGATCGAATCCGACACGTTCACCGTGCCCAAGGCTCCGCTCGCGAAGCGGAGCAGGATGACGGCCGTCTCCTCGACAGCATGTCCCCGGACGGCGTTCGAGCTTTGCGCCTGTACGGAGACGACCTCACCGCACAGGTAACGGAACAGATCGACGTCATGGATCAGGTTGAGGAGCACAGGACCCGCGCCTTCCTCCCGCCGCCATTCGACATCGAAGTAGTCATCCGGCTTCATCAGCCAGAAATGTCCGTGCAGGGACAGGACGCGGCCGAGCCTGCCGCTGTCGATGATCTCCTTGGCCTTGGCGATCATGGGATTGTAGCGACGGTGATGGCCGACCAGGAGCGGAACCGAAGCCCGCTCCGCAGCCTCCACCAGCCGCGCGCCTTCGGCCAAATCGTCGGCGATCGGCTTTTCGACGATGGCTGGGATGCCGGCATCGATCGCCTCCAGTCCGTTCGCGACGTGGAGCTGGTTGGGTGTCGCGATGATCACGCCTTCCGGCCGATTCTCGGCGATCATATCGCCAAAGCTGCGATACCAGCGCGCGCCCAGCCGCTCGGCCAATGTCCTGCCGATCTCGGAAGGGTCCACGATGGCGCCGAGAGTGGTGCCGGCTTCGCCGGCGACGTGCTCGGCGTGACGCTTGCCGATCAGCCCGGCTCCCATCACCGCGATCTTCACGGGAGTCATCGGATCGATCCTCACGCGGCCTTCTCGTCGATGAGCCTGGCGACGCGCCGCAAAGCGAGCTGGTAGCCCTGCGTGCCGAAGCCGGCGATGACGCCGTCGGCGCGCAGCGAGACATAGGAATGGTGCCGGAAGGCCTCGCGCTTGTGCACATTCGAGATGTGGCACTCGATGACGGGCGCCTCGAACGTGTTCAACGCGTCGAGGATCGCGACCGAGGTATGGGTGAAGGCGGCCGGGTTGATGACGATGCCGCCGGCGGTCTCTCGGGCCTCGTGAATCCAGTCGATGATCTCGTATTCGCGATTGGACTGGTGAAAGCGCAGCTCGAGCTTCAGCTCTTCGGCAAGCTTGCGGCAGTCGCGCTCGACATCGGCCAGCGTCTCATGGCCATAGATGTGCGGCTGGCGCTTGCCGAGCAGGTTGAGGTTGGGTCCGTTCAGGACATAGACGAGGCGTGACATCTGCGATCCGTTTATTGGGGTTGTCAGTGCTTGTGGAGGATTTCGCCGAGGAACTGCCGGGTCCGTTCGTGACGCGGATTCCGGAAGAACTCCTCCGGCGGCGCTTCCTCGACGATGGCGCCCGAGGCCATGAAGATGACTCGGTTCGCCACCTGCCGGGCAAAGCCCATCTCATGGGTGACGCAGATCATGGTCATGCCCTCGTCGGCGAGAGCGATCATGGTGTCGAGCACCTCCTTGACCATCTCGGGGTCGAGCGCCGAGGTCGGCTCGTCGAACAGCATGACTTTTGGCTTCATGCAAAGTGCCCGTGCGATCGCGACGCGTTGTTGCTGGCCGCCGGAGAGCTGGGCCGGGTACTTCTCCGCCTGTTCGAGGATCTTGACGCGCCCGAGCAGCTGACGAGCGGTTGTCTTAGCCTCCGCCTTGCTGGCGCCGAGCGAGCGCATCGGCGCCAGCATGCAGTTCTCCAGCACGGTCATGTGCGGGAACAGGTTGAAGTGCTGGAAGACCATGCCGACCTCGCGGCGAACGGCATCGATGGTCTTCGCGTCGTCTCCGAGCCGTGTTCCGCCGACCCGGATCTCACCCTTCTGGTAGCTTTCCAGATGGTTGATGCAGCGGATCAGCGTCGATTTGCCGGACCCTGACGGTCCGCACAGGACGATGCGTTCGCCCTTGCGGACAGAGAGGTTGATGTCGGTCAGGGCCTTGAAGTCGCCATACCATTTCTCGACATGGGTCATTGCGATCATGGCATCCGCCCCGCCCAAGGGCGCTTCGGCATTCGGCTGGTTCATGGCCCCGGTTCCGATCGGTTGTTCGTTCAGCTCACGACGAAGGGCACGCCTTCGACGCTGGCCGGGAATTCAGGCAGCGGCACCTTCATCCAGGTGGCATAGGCCTTGGCGAGCTCGCCATTGGCCTTGATCTTGTCGATGAAGCTGTTGAGCGCCGCGTTGATTTCCTTTTCGCCGAGACGGGTGCAGGCGCCGTTGTAAAGGCGCTGGAATTCGAGCTTGTCCTCGAAGGTGTCGGGCTTCTGCGCGTTGAGCCGCTGGACATAGAACATGTTGCCGCCCACAGCCTGCACCTGCCCCGACAGCAACGCCTGCATGGTCGCCGCATCGTCGTCATAGCGGCGGATCGTCGTGCCCTCGGGCGCATTCTTGGTGATCTGCGTATCCTGCGTGCTGGACCGGGGCACGCCGATCACCAGCTTGCCCATATCGGCATTGGTCTTGACGACGGTGCTCTTCGCCGCGACCAGCGTGATGTAGTTTGCCGCGTAGGGCTTGCTGTACTGAACGGCCTTGGCGCGCTCGGGCAGCATCGCCATGGTCGCGAACAGCACATCGACGCGCCCCGCGGTCAGCGCCGGAATCCGGTTTGCGACGGCGAGCGGCGAGAACTCGACCTGGACACCGAGCTCCTTGGCGAGGAGCTCGCCCATCGCAGCGTCGAGACCTTCCTGCTTGCCGCTGGAATTCACGAAGCCGAAGGGCGGATTGTCGCCCTGGATGCCGACGATCACCTTGCCACGCTTCTTGAGCTCGTCCGTCGTGACGGCGAAGGCCGCGCGAGTAAGTACGGCCGGCATTGCGAGACCGACCGCTCCAGTCATGAGCAGGCTGCGGCGGGTAGGCTTGAAGATCGACATGTTTCTCTCCCTTTGTCGTTGTTGACGGGCAGGCGGTGAAGGAGGGCTGCTCAGCGCGCGGCAATGGCCATGCGGCGCTCCAGATGCGAGCCGTAGAGCGAGAGCGGCCAGCACAGCAGGAAGTAGAGGGCGCCGACGATCCCGAAGACGAGGAGCGGCTGGAAGATCTGGTTGGAGACGATGTTGCCGGCCCGGGTCAGCTCAGTGAAGCCGACGATGGCGGCGAGCGAGGTGCCCTTGATCAGCTGGACCAGGAAGCCGATCGTCGCCGGTAGCGAGATGCGGATCGCCTGCGGCAGGATCACGTCCCGCATCCGCGAGGCATAGTGCAGACTCAGGGCCTTGGCCGCTTCGGTCTGCCCCTTCGGCACGGCCTCGATCGAGCCGCGCCAGATCTCGCCGAGATAGGCGCTGGCATGCAGCGTGAAGCCGATCGCGACGGCGACCCAGGCGTCGAACTTGAGGCCGACCAGGGCCAGTCCGTAATAGACCACGAAGAGTTGCATCAGCAGCGGCGTGCCCTGGAACAGCGCGATATAGCCGGCCGTGATCCGCTCGAGCAGCGGCCGTCCCGAGACCCGCATCAGCGCGATGGCGAGCCCGAATACGCCCCCGCCGATGAAGCCGACGATGGAAAGCAGCACGGTCCATTTCAGACCGGTGAGCAGGAAGAGGAATTCGTTAGCTCCCATCGCGCCCTCACTTCACCGGATAGCTGAAGTAGCGGGTCGAGATCAGCGCGAAGAAGCGCATCATCACCCAGGAGATCACTAGGTAGAACAGCGTGATCGTGCCGTAGACCTCGAAGGAGCGGAAACTGTCGGACTCGATCCGCTGCGCCACCGAGGTCAGTTCATAGGCCGAGATCGCCGAGGCGATACTGGTCGTCAGCGTCAGCAGAACGAACTGACTGGTGAGCGAGGGAAAAATTGCGCGCAAGGCCGGCTTCAGCACGATCAACCGGAAGACCTGGGCCTTGTGCAGGCCGAGTGCGAGGCCCGCCTCGATCTGACCCTTGCTGATCGACTGCACACCGCCGCGAATGATCTCGATGGCATAGGCGCCGCCATTGATGCCGAGCGCGATGATCGCGGTCGGCGTCGGGTCGAGCTTCACGCCGATCAGCGGCAGCGCGAAATAGATGAAGTAGATCTGGACCAGGAAGGGCGTGTTGCGGATCAGCTCGACGAAACCCTTTACCAACCAGCGCACTGGAGCGATCTTCGAGTCGCGCAGGATCACGCCACCGACGCCGATGACGATGGCGAGCGCCATCCCACCCAAAGCGAGGCCGAAAGTCCCCAGGCACGCCATGAGCAAGGCTGGCATGCCTTCGATCACAGGCGTGAAATCGAACGTGTAGTTCATAACCTCTCCCGGGACGGCCAATCTTCTGAAGGATCGGTCCGGTGATTTCAGTGAGCGCCGCGCAGGGCGGGCGGGTTACGTCGCGGACATTCTCGTGCGGAGTATCCTGGTTGTGGCGTCGAAGAGCGCCCGCAGATGAGCTTCGTCGGTTTCAGCGCCCTTCGGGACTTCGACCGAGATCACGGCGTCCTGCGGAATGACGCTGAGGAGGTCGCCGAGCGGCAAAGCTCCGAGCCCGGGGAGCAACCGTCCGCCACGTGCCTCGGCAATCAGCGCCGCAGTGTCCTGGGGGCGCCCGGCGTGCGCATCGCAAAGCTGAACGCTGCGGATCATGCTCGGCGGCAGGCCGGACAAATCTCTCAGACTGCTGCCCGAGCGCGCCAAATGCAGCGCGTCGACGAGCACGCCGACATTCGTCATTCTTGTCGCGGCGACAGCCCTGACTGCGGCGTCGAGCGTTCCAATCTGCCGCCACGGCATGATTTCCAGATCGACTGCAATGCCGGCAGCGGCCGCCAATTCAGCCAAGGCCGAGAGGTTTGCGACGAAGCGACCATCGTCCGGGTCATCACCGCAAACGCTTAATCGGCGCGCACCGAGCTCCGCCGCAGAGTCCAAGACGGCCGAGAGATCCGTCGGCGAGAATGCACCGTCGACCACGACGAACTCGATGTCATAGACGCCGATCCCGGCCTGCCGAAGGGCGGCCTTGGTTTGATGCATCTCCGCACTGCCTGGCGCCAGCGTGTAGAATGGCGCTCCCGGGAAGGCTGGATGGAGCCGCAGGCCGACAGACGCATATCCGACCTGCCCAGCCAAATCGACGAAATCGGCCGGACGCATCTCGATGCAGGAGAAATGCGCGATACCCAGGGGCGGCGATGTCCGGCTCACGGCGCTATCCTGTCCGAGAGATGCGCGGCCAGATTGCTCCCGGTGCGATGGATGTGCTCCCGTAGGCGCTCGCAGGCGAAATCGGCGTCGCGCGCCACCGCGCCTTGCGCGATCTCGCTGTGCTCCATGCTGACGTTACGATCGCCGGATGTGCGAACGAGAAAGCTGCGGCGATAACGGTCGTTGAGGTTGAGAAGGGTTCGGCAGAAGCCCAGCAGGAGCGGCATCTGGCAGCCAGCGAGCAATGTGAGATGGAACTCCCGATGTAGCGCCTCCCAGCGCTCGAGTGTCGCCGGATCCGCCGGATTTCGTTCGGCGGTGTTCAGCCTATGGAGGGCCCTCATCACGTCGCCTTCCCACTCGGGAGGCGCAACCGACGTCGCCTGACGCAAGGCCAGCGTCTCGAACTCTTCGCGCAGCCTCGTGATCTCGCGAAGATCCGCCACCGACACCGGCGCGACGCGATAGCCGCGATTGTCTTCGAAGATGACCAGACCGTCCGGAATGAGCCGGGCGAGAGCCTCCCGCAGCGGACTCAGGGATACCGCGAAAATCTCGCGAGCCCTGTCGAGATTGATCTTGGCGCCGGCCTCTAGCTGGCCCGAAACGATCGCTTCGCGCAGACGCTCGACCAGCTGGCTTGCGATGGTGTTCTTGCCGTCGTCGACAAGCGCACTCTGCCAAGCCCCCGCGCCATCCGCTCCGGCGTTCAGCGCGGCCGCAGCGCGAGCCTCCGACACTGTTCTCTTGGGAGCACCGTCAGCAGTCACTGCGGGAACCTCGCACGCCATGTCACTCCGCAGCTCTTAAATAAACGATTATCTTAAGTCAACTCTGCCTCTGGCTTGTCCGTAAATCTGCATAAAAGTATGATATTTCAATATGATGATAAGATTTCTGAGGTGGAGTGCCGTCTCTTTGGGCGCCAAGGATTGACAGATCATCGATTATTTCTGATAAGCCGCAGCCGCCTGCAGAAAAGTGCCAGGGGAGATGAGGCATGCTTATCGAGCGACAGCAGGACGTTACGCCGGCCGTCCTTGAGGTCATGAAGCGAACGCAGAATCCGCGGATGCGCGAGATCATGGTTTCGCTGGTGACGCATCTGCACGGCTTCATCCGCGACGTCCGCCTCACCGAGGCCGAATTCCGTGACGCGACGGCCATGCTGAACGAGATCGGCGCGCTCGCATCCGACACCCACAACGAATTTGTCCTGATGTCCGGCTCGCTCGGCGTTTCCTCTCTCGTCTGCCTGCTCAACAATGGCGATGGCGGCAACACGGAGACATCGCAGTCCCTGTTGGGTCCGTTCTGGCGGCTGAATTCTCCGCGGGTGGCAAATGGTGGCACGATCGTTAGATCGGACACCGCCGGGGACCCATTGTTCGTCAGCGCTCGGGTCGTCGATGGCGCCGGCCGGCCGATCGCGGGCGCCGAGGTCGATGTCTGGCACGCCTCGCCTGTGGGGCTCTACGAAAACCAGGATCCCGAGCAGGCCGAGATGAACCTGCGCGGCAAATTCACCACCGACGCCGATGGCCGCTTCTGGTTCAGCTCGGTGATGATGGTCGGCTATCCCATTCCGACGGATGGCGTGGTCGGCCGCCTGCTGAAGGCACAGGATCGCCATCCCATGCGGCCGGCCCATCTGCATGCGCTGATCTTCAAGCCGGGCTTCAAGGTCCTGATCTCGCAGGTCTACGACTCCAACGATTCCCACATCGGGTCGGACGTCCAGTTCGGCGTGACCAAGGCGCTGCTCGGCGACTTCGTCCGCCATGACGAGCCCCACCCTGTCGAGCCCCGCGTCAGCGCTCCCTGGTATTCGCTCGACTACACCTACGTCATGGAGCCGGGCGAGGCCGTGCTGCCCCGGCCACCGATCAAGTAAGTCCGCCATCGAAGTCGGAAGGAAGCGCGTCGTGTTGACCGAAGAAGACCACCGCAAGGCCGCCGAAGCCATCCTGAAGGCCGAGCGCGAGCGGGTGCCGTGCCCACAGCTTTCAAAGACCTTTCCTAATATGGAGATCGCCGACGCCTATCGCGTTCAGGATCTCTGGGCCGAGGCCCGGATCGCCAATGGCGCCCGGCTGGCCGGGCACAAGATCGGCCTGACCTCGCGCGCCATGCAGATGGCTTCGAAGATCACCGAGCCGGACTATGGCCGCATCCTCGACGACGCGCTCTACAATGACGGCGCCCGGATCAAGGCCGACAGCTTCATCAAGCCCCGGCTCGAGGTCGAACTCGCCTTCATCATGGGCGAAGACCTCTCCGGCCCGGCCTGCCGGGTCCACGATGTGATGCGCGCGACGGAATTCGTCGTTCCGGCGCTGGAAATCATCGACTACCGCACCGAGGTTCCGCGGGCCATCGTCGACACGATCGCCGACAACGCCGCCTTCGGCGCCATCGTTCTCGGCGGCCGCACGATCCGGCCCTTCGATGTCGACGTGCGCTGGATCGGCGCGACGCTGTCGCAGAACGGCATCATCGAGGAATCGGGCGTCTCGGCAGCCATCATGGGACATCCCGCAGCGGGCATCGCCTGGCTGGTCAACAAGCTGCACGACGTCGGGGCGGGCTTGAAGAAAGGCCAGATCGTGCTCGGCGGCTCCTTCACCCGGCCCGTCGACATCAAGAAAGGCGACGTCATCCATGCCGATTACGGCCCGCTCGGCGCCATCGGCGTGTCATTCATCTGAGGCGCTGCGGTGAACCTGCCGGAAAACCGCTTCAAGCGCGCCCTTCGCGAAGGCCGCCAGCAAATCGGCCTGTGGTGCAGTCTGCCGGGCAGCTATGCCGCGGAAGCCGTGGCCGGCTCGGGCTATGACTGGCTGCTCTTCGACACAGAGCACTCCCCCGGCGATCCGCTAACGGTCCTAGGCCAACTCCAGGCCGTCGCGCCCTATGACGTCTCGGCAGTGGTCAGGCCCGCCAGCAACGACACCGTCCTGATCAAGCGCTTTCTCGATCTCGGCGCGCAGACGTTGCTGATCCCCTATGTGCAGAATGCGGAGGAGGCGCGCGCCGCCATCGCCGCGATTCGCTACGCGCCCGAAGGGGTTCGCGGCGTCTCCGGCCTGACGCGCGCGACGCGCTTCGGCCGGGTCGCCGGCTATGCCAGGAAAGCCGCGGAGGAGCTCTGCCTGCTCGTCCAGGTCGAGACCGGTGAAGCGCTCGATCGGCTTGAGGAGATCGCCTCGGTCGAGGGTGTCGACGGGGTGTTCATCGGGCCGGCGGACCTTGCCGCGAGCCTAGGCCATGTCGGCGAGCCCGGACATCCGGAGGTCATCGCCGCCGTCGAGGATGCGATCCGCCGGATTCAGACGATTGGGAAGCCTGCGGGCATCCTGACGCCGGACACGGCCTTCGCCCGGCGCTGCATCGAGATCGGTACCCTCTTCACCGCCGTCGCGATCGACGTCGGCATCCTGGCAAGAGGCACCGAGGCCATAGCGCGCCAATTCAAAACCGAATAGCTGCAAACCGCCCGCGTACAGTCACACCGCAGGCACGAAACAAGGATAAGACCGTCTCGTTGAGCATCTCATCGCCCAGGTGGCCCTCGAGCCGTTCCTCATTGGGAGTGAGCGCTCGGACGGCAGAGCTAGTTCAAGCTGAACAAGGGCGATGAAGCCGCCGCCGCTCCCAGTTCATTCGCACTCGCCTGTAGCCAGGGAGCTATTTCAGACATCCGTTCCCGGCTCATGCGTATCGTCGGACCTGCGATGCTGATGGTTCCGACCGGCGGGCCAACCCCGCGCTTGCGAATAGCAGTGGCCATAGCAGAGGTGCCGATCTCATAGGCCTCGGTGACGCATGCGTATCCGAGCTTGCGCGTCTGCTCGATCTGATCGAGCAGTTGCTCGATCGTTGTTGGAGCATTGGGGCCCAAACCCGGCCGGTGAAGGCCTTGCTTCTTCACCACAGCCCGGACCTGCTCGTCGCCGAGACTTGCCAACCAAGCTTGCCCATTAGCGGTAGCGGAGAGGTAAACCTCGGTTTCGGTATGGGGCACGTAGAACAGGCCGCTTTGTGCACTCTGGGATTTGGCGACCCAGGTCAGATGGTCGCTTTCAACGACCGCGAGCCTCACCAACTCCCCGGTTCGCTTGGCGAGATCGTCGAGAATCGGCTGGACGAGATCGGTAATTCCGCTGGTTCCGAGATAGGCGAGACCCAGCGCTGCAAGCTTGACGCTGAGACGCACCTGGCCGTCCGGCGTGCGGAACACGAAGCCGCTCTCGACCAGCCCCTGCACCGTCCGCTCGGCCGCAGCATGGGGGATCATCAACAGACCGGCGAGTTCGCGCAGCGCTAAGCCATCTGGATACTGCGCCAGTGTTTCGAGCATACCCAAGGCACGGATACGGCTGGACATGTCAGTGCGCCGTCTCAGAGAATATTGGGAGTGCTTCGCTGGTCTTCGCTATCGCCTCCGCGGTCTCGCGGAGCGACGGCAGTATGCGGTCCATCGCTTCACTGGTCATGCGAATGACTGGACCTGCGACGCTGATCGTGCCGATGGGACGGTTTGAGCGCGTCCCGAAGATTGCAATCGCAATAGCCGAAGTTCCGGATTCGTAGGTCTCGAAGATCTTGGCATAGCCGAGTTCACGCGCCGTTTCGACGAAACCGAGCAACTCGCGCATGGTCCGTGGCGCGTTGGGGCCGTACCCTTCACGCTTCAGACCCTGTCTGGCCACCAGTTGCAGCACCTCGTCTTCTTCCAAGCACGAGAGCCAGGCATGACCGTTCGAGGTTGCCGCGAGATAGACCTCGGCGCCTTCATCCGGATTGTAGAGCAGGCCGCGACGGGCTCCTTGCGCCTTCGCAACGCGGATCAGCTTCTGCTCGTGGATCACCGCCAGCGTCACTAATTCGCCGGTCCCGTCCGCGAGCCGGTCGAGAAGCGGTTGGATCTTGGCGGTCATTCCCGCCGCGGCCAGATAGCTGAAACCCAGCGCCACGATCTTTGCCGTCAGCCGATAGGCCCCGCCATCGAATTCCTGGCGGATATAGCCTTCATCCTTGAGGTCGGCGAGCAGCCGGTGGGTCGCGCTGCGCGGGATCGCCAGCGTGTCGGCGATCGTCATCAGCGGCAGGCCCCCAGCGTGGCGGGACAACAGTTCGATGATCGCGATCGCTCGATCCATGACCCCTCCATTCCAATTGGATCTTATTCAGATTGGAACGTTGTGTCACTCGCCTTGACCGGAATGGAATTATGATCTTTATGGAATCAATTCCAGTTTTAGGGCGAGATGGATCGGGTGGAAACGACGCTTCGAGCCGCTGACGACGCAGATAGGTGCCGTGGCGCCACGTCCGGGCTGGGCATCTCCGGTCGGACGCGCCTCTTTGCCGTGCTGGGTGCGCCGGTCGCGCAGGTGATGGCGCCGGCGATGATGAACCGGCTTTTTGCCGAGCACGGCGTGGATGCGGTGCTGGTCCCGGTGGAGGTGTCGCCGGGTGACCTCGATGCCGCCGTCGACGGGATGAAGCGGATCGGCAACCTCGACGGCTTCCTTGTCACGGTGCCGCACAAGCTTGCTCTCTGCCGCCATGCGGATCACCTCGGCGATGCCGCAAGGCTGATCGGATCCGTCAATGCGATGCGGCGCGAGGCCGACGGATCCTGGTCGGGGGACAATTTCGACGGCGAGGGTTTCGTACGCGGCCTTCTTGGCGCCGATCGCCCCGTCGCGGGCAAGCGCTTCAGCCTCATTGGCGCCGGAGGGGCGGGAGTCTCGATTGCTGCCGCGGTCCTGCAGGCCGGAGCAGCCGGCTTGGCGATCGTCGATATCGATCCGTCGCGAGCGGAAGCGCTTGCTGCGCGCCTCGACACGCGCTGGCCGGGTCTTGCCCGGGCCGCGGCTGGCCCCGATCCGGCAAGCGACATGGTTGTGAATGCGACCCCGTTGGGCTTGCGGGACGGCGATCCACTGCCCTTCGCGCTGGATGGGCTCCGCCCCGGAGCCACCATCGCCGACATCATCATGAAGCCGGCTGAGACGCGGCTGCTGCGCGAAGCGGCCGCGCGCGGGTTCGGCACGCATCCGGGGCTTCCCATGCTGAGCGAGCAGATCCCGCTCTATCGGGAGTTTTTCCGCATTCCCTGAACCAACGACCCCGGCGGAAGACCGGGGCGCCTGGAGGAAACCTTGACCTATCAGTTCGATTTCTCGGTCCTGCTTCCCTATTGGGAGCAGTTGCTGCGCGGTTGCTGGCTGACGATCCTGCTCTCGGCTGTCTCGATCTCGGCAGGGCTCGTGATCGGCATCCTGACCGCGCTCGCCAAGCAGAGCCGCTTTGCTGCAGCCCGGATCGCGGCCGGCACCTATATCGAGATCATCCGGAACACGCCGTTCCTGGTGCAGGTCTTCTTCATCTTTTTCGGCCTGCCGGCGCTCGGCATCAGCTTCCAGCCCTGGAGCGCCGCGATCCTGGCGTTGAGCCTCAATTGCGGGGCCTTCGCGGCGGAAGTCATCCGTGGCGGCATCGACGCGATCGCGCGCGGCCAGTACGAGGCCGGGGCCGCCCTCGGCCTCAAGCCATTACAGATCTTCCGCTACATCGTCCTGAAGCCGGCCTTGCGGATCATCTTTCCGGCGCTGTCGGGCCAGTTCGTGCTGACGCTGCTGACGACCAGCATCGTCTCGTCGATCTCGGCGGAAGAATTGACCTCGATCGCCCAGTCGATCGACACGCTGACCTTCCGCAGCTTCGAGATCTACATCGTCGCGACGATCCTCTATCTGACGATGTCGTTCGGTTTCGCGACGTTGTTCAAGCTGATCGACCGCCTCTATTTCTCGTATCCGGTGAAGTGAGGACGGCATGATCAGGCAATTCGGTCTGCCGGAAGCGCTCGCCATCCTCTCAGGCGTGCAGGCGACGATCCTCCTCTCCTTGATCGCTTTCGCCGGTGGCGGTGTGGTCGGGCTTGCTATCGCCCTGATGCGTACTTCGGAACGCGCCTGGCTGCGGCGCTGCGCCGGCTTCTACATCGATTTCTTCCAGGGAACGCCGCTGCTGCTGCAGCTCTTCCTAGTGTTCTACGGATTGCCGGTGCTCGGCTACAAGGTGAACCCCTGGGTGGCGGTCGCGATCGGCTTCACGCTGCATGCCAGCGCCTTTCTGGGCGAGATCTGGCGCGGCAGCATCCAGGCGGTGCCGCGCGGGCAGACCGAAGCCGCCCATGCGTTGGGCCTGGGTTACGCCTCCCGCATGCGCGACGTGGTGCTGCCGCAGGCGATGCGGATCTCGGTCGCGCCGACCGTCGGCTTCATGGTGCAGCTCATCAAAGGCACTTCGCTTGCCGCGATCATCGGCTTCGTCGAACTGTCCCGCTCCGCCCAGATCATCGCCAGTGCGACCTACAAGCCGCTGCTCGCCTATGGCTGCGCCGCGGTCGTCTACTTCGTCCTCTGCTTCCCGCTTTCACGCCTGAGCATGCGCCTCGAGAAGCGCTTCGCCGTGAAGACCTGACGACCCCGCAGACAATACTCAACCGGAGGAAACATCAATGACATGGGTTCAATCGTTCCGCCGCACCGCGCTGGCATCGGCCATGCTCCTCGCCGCGGCTTCGGCTCTGGCCGGTGCCGCTGCCGCCCAGACCGTCGAGTCGATCAAGAAGGGAGGCGTGCTCAAGATCGGCTCGCAGGTCTCCCAGGTGCCCTGGGGCTTCAGCGACGCTTCCGGCAAGCTGACCGGCTTCGACATCGAGCTCGGCGAGATGCTGGCCAAGGATCTCGGCGTTAAGGCCGAGGTCACCCCGGTCACATCAAGCAATCGCGTCGCGGCGCTGCTGACCGGTCAGGTCGACGCACTGGCGGCGGTGATGGGCATCTTCGCCGATCGCCAGAAGGTGGTGCTGTTCTCGCGACCCTATACCACCAACGACACGATCTATATCGGCAAGGTCGGCGTCGACATCAAAGGCTGGAACGACCTGAAGGGCGTGCGCGTCGGCGTTCCGCGCGGGACGCCGCAGGATATCGCCATCACCAAGGCGGCGCCGGCCGGAGCGACGATCCAGCGCTTCGACGACGACGCCGCGACCGTGCAGGCGCTGATTGCGGGACAGGTCGACATGATCGGCGGCGCGGCAACGCAGGTCCCGAACCTTGCTCAGGTCGCTGGGCCGGGCAAGTTCGAGCAGAAGTTCGTCGTGGCGCGCGCCTACAACGCCTTCGCCGTGCGGCCGGCTTCGCGCGAATGGGCGAATTATCTCAGCGATTTCGTGGCCCGTAAGCTGGCGAGTGGCGAGCTGCCGGCACTCTACAAGAAGTGGATCGGCGGCGAACTCGGCCAGATGCCGACGACCGGCGAGGGCGAGGCCGCGCTCCCGGTTTCGATGGTGCAGTGAGCTGCGCGCGGGCGGCGCGAGCCGCCTGCCTTTCCCGAACGAGAACATCCATGTCTGACCAGCAAAATCGCGCGCCCTTGTCCGCCAAAGCTCTGATTGTCGAGATCGACGCTCTCCAGAAGTGGTTCGGCACATTCCAGGTCCTGAAGGACATCGGGCTCACGGTTGCGCGCGGGGAGCGGATCGTCATCTGCGGGCCGTCCGGCTCGGGCAAGTCGACGCTGATCCGCTGCATCAACAGCCTCGAGCGCTATCAGGAGGGACGCCTCGTCGTCGACGGTTACGATCTCGGCGCGGGGCAAAAGAACATCGATGCCGTGCGCGCCGAAGTCGGCATGGTGTTCCAGCAGTTCAACCTCTTTCCCCATCTGACAGTGATGGAGAACTGCATGCTGGCGCCGATGAAGGTGCGCGGCACATCGCGGCAAGAGGCGCAGGAGCTGGCGATGCGCTTCCTCGCGCGGGTGCGGATCGCCGACCAGGCGCAGAAACACCCAGCCCAGCTCTCCGGCGGCCAGCAGCAGCGGGTCGCGATCGCACGGGCACTTTGCATGACGCCGAAGATCATGCTGTTCGACGAGCCGACCTCGGCGCTCGACTCCGAGATGGTCAAGGAGGTGCTCGACACCATGGTCGGCCTCGCCGAGGACGGCATGACCATGCTCTGCGTGACCCACGAGATGGGCTTCGCCCGCATGGTGGCTGACCGCGTGATCTTCATGGACCGCGGCGAGATCATCGAGAGCGGCAAGCCGGAGCCGTTCTTCGCGAACCCGCAAAACCCCCGCACCCAGGCCTTCCTTGGGCAGCTCCTGCACTGACGCGCAGGCGGCCTGGCGGCGTCTGCCCCGACATTGTTTTCCAAAGGAATGAATCATGCTTCCGGGCAAGTTCTACGACGAGATCCAGATCGGCGACGAACGCCTTACGCCACGCGTCACCATCACCGAGGGTCATGTCCTCGCCTATGCGGGCGTCGCCGGCGATTTCTCCCCGATCCACATGGACGAGATCTACGCCCAGTCGACGGTCTTCGGCGGTCGCATCGCCCATGGGCTGATGGGCTTGTCGCTCACCGACGGCATGAAAGTGCAGTCAGGCTTCTTCCACGACGGCATCGCATTGGGCTGGAGCTGGAACTTCAAAAAGCCGATCCGGATCGGCGACACGCTTCAGGTGAAGTTCCGCATCGCGGATATGCGTATCCCGAAAAGCCGCGCCGACATGGGCATCCTGATCATCGCCATCGAGCTCCTCAACCAGCATGACGAGGTGGTCCAGGAGGGCGAGCACCGGCTGATGGTGCCACGCAAGCCGGAAGCCGCCTTGGCGGAGACCCGGTGATGGCTCGCGACAAGTTCATGAGCGCCGATCAGGCCGTCGGACTGATCAAGGACGGCGACACCGTTGCGCTCGTCGGTGGCGGTGGCGGGCTGATGGAGGCAACGCATACCTTCCGGGCCGTGTCGCGCCGCTTCCTCTCGACCGGATATCCGCGCAACCTCACCGTGCTGCATGCGCTCGGGATCGGCGACAAGAAGAGCGAGGGGATGAACCACTTCGCGCATGAGGGCCTGGTCAAGCGCGTCATCGGCGGCCACTGGGTCTGGTCGCCAAAGATGCAGGAGATGGCGCGCGACGAGAAGATCGAGGCCTATGTGCTGCCGAGCGGCTGCGTGATGCAGCTTTATCGCGAGATCGGCGGGCAGCGGCCCGGCCTGTTCACCCATGTCGGCCTCGGCACCTTCGTCGACCCGCGGCACCAGGGCGGCAAGATGAACGCCTCCGCCAAGGAGGACCTGGTCGAGGTCGTCAATCTCGGTGGCCAGGAACTGCTCTGGTACAAGTCGTTCCCGATCAATGTCGCGATCATCCGCGGCTCCTTCGGCGACGCCGACGGCAATGTCAGCCTCGATCAGGAGGCCGCGAATGTCGACGTCTATGCCGCCGCCCTCGCGGCGCATAATTCGGGCGGCATCGTCATCGCGCAGGTCCGCACGGCGGTGGACGTCAACTCGCTGCCGGCGCGATCCGTCCGGGTTCCCGGCGCCATCGTCGATGCCGTCGTGGTCGACCCCGATCAGCGCATGAGCTACGATCTGCCCTACGATCCGCTGATCTCCGGCGAGCGCCGCGGTCCCACGCCCCTCGACCCGCCGGAACCGCTCAACATTCGCTCGCTGATCGCGCGGCGCGCCTATCGGGAGCTGACCGATGGCGACGTCATCAATTTCGGCGTCGGCATAGGGGAGGGGGTCGCCAAGATGGTGGCCGAGCGCGGCGAGGTCGAGCGCTACTATCAAACGATCGAGCACGGCACCTATGGCGGCTCTTTGCTCGTCGGGCTGCTTTTTGGCTTCGCGCGCAGCGCCTCGGCCATGATCGACGGGCCCTCGCAGTTCGACTTTTACGCCGGAGGTGGACTCGACACCGCCTTTCTCGGTTTCGGCGAGCTGGACGAGGCGGGCGACGTCAATGTCTCAAAGCTCGGTGGCCTGACCGTCGGTCCTGGCGGCTTCATGGATATTGCCCAGAACGCCAAGAAAGTCGTGTTCTGCGGCACCTTCGACACCAAGGGTAGCAAGCTGGAGGTCGCCGGCGGCAAGCTGACGATCGCGCAGCACGGCCATGTGCGAAAGCTTGTCGGCAAGGTCGAGCAGATCACCTATTCCGGCAGGCAGGCGCTAAAACGCGGCCATAAGGCGGTCTTCGTCACGGAGCGGGCCGTGTTCCATCTCGCGCAGGAGGGCCTAGTCCTGAGCGAGATCGCGCCCGGCGTTGATATCCGCCGCGACATCCTTGAGCGGATGGACTTCGCGCCGCTCATCCCGCGCGATCCGAAGCTCATGGACAGTGCGATCTTCACCGACTGAACCGGTCTTTGATCCGTTCCGAGGACATCATGGAATACCGCAATCTCGGCCGCACAGGCCTGAAGGTCTCACGCATCGCCCTGGGTTGCATGAGCTATGGCGACCCGAACCGCGGCAACCATAGCTGGGTGATGAATGAGGAGGACGGGCGGCCCTTCATCCGCAAGGCGCTGGAAGCCGGCATCAACTTCTTCGACACGGCGAATGTCTATTCCGATGGCGCGAGCGAGGAGGTGCTCGGCCGCGCCATCCGCGACTTCACATCGCGTGAGTCCGTCGTCATCGCCACCAAGGTCTATGGCCGCATGCGCCCCGATGCCAACGGACAGGGCCTGTCGCGCAAGACGATCTTCGCGGAGATCGATGCCAGCCTGAAGCGCCTCGGCACCGACTATGTCGATCTCTACCAAATCCACCGCTGGGACTACGAGACACCGATCGAGGAGACACTGGAGGCGCTCAGCGACGTGGTACGAGCCGGCAAGGCTCGCTATCTCGGTGCGTCGTCCATGCATGCCTGGCAGTTCATGAAGGCGCTCGGCCTCCAGCACCAGCATGGCTGGGCGCCGTTCGTCTCGATGCAGAACCATCTCAATCTCCTCTACCGAGAGGAGGAGCGGGAGATGCTGCCACTTTGCCGTTCCGAGGGCATCGGCGTCGTGCCCTGGTCGCCCTTGGCTCGAGGCCGTCTGACGCGCCCCTGGCAGGACGAGCCCGCAACGGCGCGCGCTGCGACGGACGAGGTCGGCAGGGGCTTCTACGAGAAGGCCAAGAGCGCCGATCGCGCCGTGGTCGAGCGGGTCGGGGACATTGCCGAGCAGCGCGGCGTCCCGCGCGCTCAGGTGGCCCTCGCCTGGCTGCTTCAGAAGGAGGGCGTCACCTCTCCGCTCGTCGGAGTCACGAAAATGGTGCAGCTCGATGATGCATTGGCGGCGCTGTCGCTGCGCCTATCGGACGCTGATATTCAGGCGGTAGAAGAGCTCTACGTGGCCCACGAGGTGGCAGGCTTCGCTTAAGACGGACGATTGCCTAACGATTCTACTGGCATGGACACGTCGAACTTTGGCAACGATCTACCCCAAATTCAGCCTGCGAATGTCCGCTTGCGGGCACTGACCCAACGTCCGGAGTTGGCGCGCTGCTTCATTTCAATCTCTACGGGGTCGGCAGCTCGCCGCAGCTAATGGGAGGGTTCAGCGGCCAGCGACTTGCGTCGACCTTAATATGTCGATAAGTCTCGACATATGAAAAATGGACAGGTCATTCTCGCACTCGCTGCGTTGGCGCAGAGCACCCGTCTCGACGTGTTTCGTCTGCTGGTAACAGCCGAGCCCGACGGTTTGCCCGCCGGCGAAGTCGCGCGGCGGCTGGACGTTCCGCACAACACGATGTCCTCGCATCTGGCCATCCTCAGCCGCGCCGGGCTCGTGCGCTCCGAGCGCTTCAGCCGCTCGATCGTCTACCGGGCGGATCTCGATGAGCTGCGTTCTGTCGTCGCCTTCCTCCTCAAGGATTGCTGTGGCGGTCGTCCGGAGATCTGCGCCCCTCTGCTCGCCGAGCTCACCCCCTGCTGCCCACCGAAGGTCACGACCGATGCCTGATCGCGTCCACAATGTGCTGTTTCTGTGTACCCATAATTCGGCCCGCTCGATCATGGCCGAGGCACTCCTGAACCATCTTGGCGAAGGGCGTTTTCATGCCTTCTCCGCTGGCAGCGAAGGTGGCCCTGGTCCAAAGCCGATGGCTCTTAAAGTGCTTGAGGCGGAGGGCATTCCGACCGCAGGCCTGTCGTCGAAGACCTGGGATGTGTTCGCCGCGCCCGGTGCGCCCGTCATGGACATGGTCGTCACCGTCTGCGACCAGGCGGCCGGCGAAGTCTGCCCTTACTGGCCAGGCCAGCCGATCACCGCGCATTGGGGGATCGAAGACCCTTCGAACGTTGAGGGAAGCGAGATCGAGCGCGAGCGCGCCTTCGTGACCGCGCTGCGCTACCTGCGCAATCGCATCAACGTCCTGCTCTCGCTGCCAGTCGCCAGCCTTGACCAGATGGCCCTGTCGCAGCGAGTTCGGCAGATCGGCGCGCTCGAAGGCGCGACCCAGCGCGCGAAGCCGGGCTGAGGCGCTCATGTCCACCTTTGAACGCTATCTCACCGTCTGGGTCGCACTGTGCATCGTTGTCGGCATCGCGCTCGGCCATGTCATGCCCGGCGTCTTCCAGGCGATCGGCGCGGCCGAGATTGCCAAGGTCAACCTGCCGGTGGCGGTGCTGATCTGGCTGATGGTCATCCCGATGCTGCTAAGAATCGACTTCGCGGCGCTCGGACAAGTCGGCAGGCATTGGCGGGGCATCGGCGTCACGCTCTTCATCAACTGGGCGGTGAAGCCGTTCTCAATGGCTGCGCTGGGCTGGATCTTCATCGCCTGGCTGTTCCGCCCATGGCTGCCGGCCGACCAGATCAACAGCTACATCGCCGGTCTGATTATCCTCGCCGCCGCGCCTTGCACGGCCATGGTCTTCGTCTGGTCAAATCTGACCAAGGGCGAGCCACATTTCACGCTGAGCCAGGTCGCGCTGAACGATGCGATCATGGTCGTGGCCTTCGCCCCGATCGTCGGTCTGCTGCTCGGTTTGTCGGCGATCACCGTGCCATGGGGAACGCTGGTCCTGTCGGTCGTCCTCTACATCGTCATTCCGGTGATCGTCGCGCAGCTCGTCCGCAGCCGTATCCTGGCTAGCGGCGGCCAAGCAGCGCTGGAACGCCTTCTCGGCCGGCTCGGCCAGGTATCGCTGGTGGCGTTGCTCGCGACGCTCGTACTGCTCTTCGGCTTCCAGGGCGAGCAGATTCTGGCGCAGCCGATGATCATCGCGCTCCTAGCGGTACCGATCCTGATCCAGGTCTATTTCAATGCCGGGCTGGCCTATCTGCTGAACCGGATTGCCGGGGAGCAGCACTGTGTTGCCGGCCCGTCCGCTCTGATCGGCGCCTCGAACTTCTTTGAGCTCGCCGTAGCAGCCGCGATCAGCCTGTTCGGATTCAACTCCGGTGCAGCGCTCGCCACAGTCGTCGGCGTCCTGATCGAGGTTCCCGTCATGCTGACCGTGGTTTGGATCGTGAACGGCTCGAAGGGCTGGTACGAGCGCGGACGCGGCGTCCGAAAAGTGCAGGCGGCCGAGTAATTCGGCGATTGTCGAAATAGCGCTTGACGGCCTCCCGGCAAAAGCGCAGTTTATTTCCATGAAAGTCGAAGAAGCAGCAAAACAGCTTGAGGCGCTTGGCAATCCGACGCGCCTTGAGCTCTATCGGGTCCTCGTCCGCGCCGGCCATAGCGGCTTGCCGGTCAATCAGGTGCAGGAGCGTTTGGGCATTCCCGCATCGACCCTCTCGCATCACCTTCAGCGCCTCGTGCAGAACGGCTTGGTCACGCAAGAACGGCAAGCCACGACCCTGATTTGCCGGGCCGAGTATCCTGCCATGGCTGCCCTGTTGGGCTTCCTTGCAGATGAATGCTGCGCCGATGAAGCCTGCTCGAGATCCAATCAGGCCGCCTGAGCAGCCTTTTTATTTTGCCCACTAATTCGATCCTTCTAGAATGATAGGAGAGCCAGTGATGATGGAGCTTCCGATTGCGGTTATCGGCGGCGGTCCAGTCGGCCTTGCCGCCGCCGCTAACCTGGTCGGCCGTGGCCTCGCCGTTAAAGTCTACGAAGCCGGCGCCGAGGCGGGCGCGAGCATCCGCGACTGGGGGCATGTTCGTCTGTTCTCGCCCTGGGCGTACAATATCGATCCCGCAGCCCGCTTGCTTCTGGAAAAGGCTGGATGGCAGGCGCCGGACGCAGCGCTCCATCCGACTGGGGAAGACCTCGTCCGCGAATATCTTGCTCCGCTCTCCCGAACGCCCGAACTGGCCCCGGTCATCGAGTATGGAGCTCGCGTGAGAGGCATCGGCCGTCGCGGCATCGACAAGGTCGTCAGCCGGGACCGCGAACTGCACCCTTTCCTGCTCACCATTGTCGACAGCGATGGGCGCGTCCGTCGCGAGCTTGCTCGGGCGGTGATCGATGCTTCGGGCACGTGGACATCGCCTAACCCGCTCGGCGCAGGCGGCGTCACTGCGGAAGGCGAGGACGCCTTTGCCGACCGGATCGCCTACAGCATCCCCGACGTGCTCGGCCGCGACCGGGCACGCTATGCCGGGTGCACGACGGTTGTTGTCGGCGCCGGCCATTCGGCAGCGAACGTGCTGCTCGATCTCGCTGAGCTCGCGACCGCCGAACCCACGACCGCGGCGATCTGGCTGACGCGCAGCAACAACCTGTCTCGCGTCTATGGCGCCGCCAATGACCAGCTCGCGGCGCGCGGGGATCTGGGACAAAGGCTGCGACAGCTTGTCGAAGCGGGCGGCATCAAGCTCGTCCCCGGTTTCGCGGCGACCGCTGTGCGGGAGGCGGATGGGCAGCTCGCGCTCGACGGCGAGACGCCTGACGGGCTTCGCTCGGTTTCCTCCGTCGATCAGATCGTCGTCTGCACTGGCCAGCGTCCGGATTTGACATTGACGCGCGAACTGCGCGTCGAGCTTGATCCATGGCTGGAGAGCACCAAGGCTCTTGGGCCGATGATCGATCCCAACTTGCATTCCTGCGGCTCGGTGCCCCCGCATGGCCACCGAGAGCTCTCCCATCCCGAGCCAGGCTTCTACACGATCGGCATCAAGAGCTATGGCCGCGCGCCGACATTCCTCATGCTGACCGGCTATGAGCAGGCTCGATCGGTGGTGGCGGCCATCGCTGGCGACATGACGGCTGCCGATCATGTCGAGCTCGTCCTGCCTGAAACTGGCGTGTGCACGACCGCTCCCGAAAGCGCGATTGGGTGCTGCGGCGGTCCCACTCCTGAGGCTTCCGATGCCTGCTGCGTCGAAGACGCCGCGGCCAAAACGCAGGGCAAGGCGGGCTGTGGCTGTGGTAGCCCTTCGAGGGTGAACGAGACAGTTCAAGCACGATGACGATTGCCGGCCATCCGGACACGAGCCCGGTCTCCCAAGGGGGGATCGGGCTCATCCTTGCCCTTGGCGCTACGCAGGTCGCCGGCTACGGCGCGCTGTATTATGCGTTCGCCGTCCTCGCGCCAGGCATTACCAGGAGCCTGGGCTGGGCTGCCGAATGGACTTATGGCGGCTTTGCTCTTGGACTGCTCGCCGGAGGCTTCGCCGCTCCCTTTGCTGGGCGCCTGATCGACAAATACGGCACGCGCTCGATGATGAGCATCGGCTGCGTGCTGGCGGGCCTGTCGCTCTTCGCCCTGTCCAAGGCGGAGGGGCTGGTCAGCTATTACGCGGCGATGATTGCCCTTGAGGTCGTATCGACGTTGGTTCTCTACGACGCCGCCTTTACAGCTCTCACACAAGCCCATGGCGCGAATGCCCGAAGGGCGATCAGCAAGCTGACATTGATCGGCGGCTTCGCCTCGACATTGTTCTGGCCACTCACCACCGTCCTGTTGGAGCAGGCCGATTGGCGCGCGATCTATCAGATCTATGCGCTCGGATACGTGGTCCTGGCGCTGCCCCTGCACCTCCTCCTGTTGCCGCCCGGCCGGGCGGCTCGAGCGATCAAGCCGATCCATCCGGGCGACGCGCCAAGCGCTGATGGCTACCTCGCCGGCTCCGCCCGCCAACGCGCGTTTGTCTTGCTGGCGCTCGCGTTCTCGCTGCAGGGCTTCGTCGTCTCGGCCATGTCGGTTCACATGCTGACGCTGCTGCAAGGCTTCGGCTTCAGCGCGGCGCTGGCGGTCACATTCGGAGCCATGGTCGGCCCCTCGCAGGTGACCGGGCGGCTCATCGAGATGCTGTTCGGCACCAATGTGCCGCCGGTGACCACGGCATGGGTCTCCGGCGCTCTCATGCCGCTCGGGTTCGCGCTGCTGGTGTTCGGTGGCGGGACGGCTGCGCTCGCCGGGCCTTTTGCTATCGCATATGGCGTGAGCATGGGCTTGAGCTCGATCGTGCGCGGAACGGTCCCGCTCCAGCTCTTTGGCCCAGTCGGCTACGGCGCAATGCTCGGCAAACTGTCCGCGCCGGGGCTGGCTATCCGCGCCGCCGCTCCGCTCGCATTCGCAATGATGATGGAGCGCGCGGGGCTGGCAGCTAGCACGGGGGTCCTGGTTGCTCTTTCCGGTACCGCAGCGTTGGCGCTGCTTCTGCTTGCGCGCGGTGTATCACGGTCAGGAACGGACCGCTATCGAAGCCCAACCTAATGTCCGCTTCCGGGAGACCTCTCAACGTCTGGCCTGCTGAAGCTAAGGCGGCAACTATCAGAGATAGGAATCCCGCCGGCGTTCGACCCACGTCAATCTGCTGCGACATTCTATTTGCGATCAGAGATCCCGATCGCATTCTGACTGCGTCAGCTTTCTAGGAAGTTGGCCCGACCTTTTCGAAGGCCGGGCTTTTTCCTTGCCGAGAGGCCGGTGTTTAGCCCCGTTCTGCGGAAGTACTTTGCCTCAGATTGCGGAAGTAGAGGGCCAGAATCCAATAGAGAGGATTCAATCATATCAACCACTTAGGTTTCTTGTTGCGGTAACACTATGCCTCATTCGACACGACTGCCGGCGAATTCGGCTGACGGGCGTATATAGCGGCCATCTACAGATTATTCTGCATTGATGGATTCTGCCGGTCGACGATCGGTTGTCGCCACTTGCTCCTGTTTGAGCGGAGTGGCGACAACTTCTATCGGTAAGAGGATCCATCGCCTGCACCTTGAACGGGGCGGCTCGTCGTTTCCTGTCCGTCTGGCCGATCTCGGCGAGGCGTATTGGCATTGCGCGTCAAAAGCCCCTCCGGCAACACAATCCGAAGAATGCGAACAAGCCGCACCCGTCGGAAGTGATCAGGGCTTGGCCTGTGCTTCCTTGAAGACGGTGGCCCAGCGTTCGACTTCGACCGATACCAGCGCGGCCAACGGCTTGGGGCCCCGGGCGCTTTTCGGCGGCACCGGCACTGCCAGCTCCTCGAAACGCTTCTGCACGACCGGCCCGTCGAGGCTGGCGTCGAGTGCGGCGACGAGCCGCTCGAGGATCGCCGGCGGCGTCGCCTGGGGTGCGGCGATGGCGTTCCACACCGTCATGGTGAAGTCGGGCAGGCCGGCCTCTGCGAAGGTGGGGAGGGTTGGAGCCTGAGGGATGCGCGCGCCTCCGGACACGGCCAGCGCCTTGACCGCACCGCCCTGGTCGAGCGGCAGGAGCGTGGCAGTCTGGTCGATCACGCCGTCGACGAAGCCGCCGGTGAGATCGCGGATCGCCGGGCCAGCGCCCTGATAGGGGACGATGGTCGCCTTGAACTTGGTCAGGTGCAGCAGCAGGTTCGGCGCCAAATCTGAGGTTGCGCCGTAGCCAGCGGTTCCAAATGTGACTGCGTCGCCTTGCTCCTTCATCCGCCCGAGGAAGGTTTTGAGATCCGTGACCCCGCTCTTCTTGCTTGCCGCGATGATCATGGGCACATCCGAAACGATGCCGATCGGCGCGAGGTCGGTGCGCGGATCGTAGCGCTGGTCCTTGAACAACGCCTTGCTTGCTGCCATCGGCCCCATATTGGCGAACAGGATCGTATATCCATCCGGCGTGACGCGGATGACGCGCTCGGTTCCCGTCCTGCCGCCTGCGCCGCCGACATTCTCAACGATGACGTTCTGCCCGAGCTGCTGGCCCATCGCCTCGGCGACGATGCGCGCGAGAACGTCGGTCGTGCCGCCCGGAGCAAAGGGGACGATCATGGTGATCGGCCGCGTGGGATAGGTTTGGGCCGTGCTGCTGAAGGAGGCGAGGGTCAAGCCCAGGGCGAGCAGCGGTTTGGCAAGGCGAAGCATGTTTCCTCCCAGGATCGGCAGATGGGCTCTGCTCATGGCTATGCGGGTCGTTATCATATTGCCTGCTATCAGACAATCTGTCATTGATGGCCGTGCCCATGTGCCGATTGACTGCTGATCAGACGGGCGCGAAGAGTGGTGAATGAGCACGATCGATCTCCAGATTCCCCGTCAGGCCGCGACGCTCCGCCTCCTGGTCGAGGACAGGATTCGCAGCGCCATCGCTGCCGGGCATTTCAAGCCGGGGCAACGCCTGGTCGAGCGCGAGCTCTGCGAGCAGATCGGCGTCGGGCGGACATCCGTCCGAGAAGCGTTGAGACAGCTTGAGGCGGAGGGGCTCGTCGTCACGGTTCCGCACCGTGGCCCGGAGGTGAGCTCGATCAGCCATGACGAGGCGCGCCAGCTCTATGAGCTGCGGGCGCTGCTCGAAGGTTTTGCGGGCAGGAACTTCGCAGAACATGGCAGTGACGCCGCCATCGCCGAGCTCGGACGTGCCGTCGACAGCTTTGCGACCGCCGCCCAGGGGAGCGATCGCGCGGCACTCGTTGCCGCGAAGACGCGCTTCTATGCCGTGCTGATGCAGGGCGCGGGCAATGTCTTCGTAACGCAGTCGCTGACGACGCTGCATAATCGCATCACCCTGCTGCGGGTAACGTCGATGACGCAGGGCGGCCGGCTCGCCGACAGCATCGCCGAAATCCGGGCGATTTTCGACGCCATCGTCGCCCGCGATCCAGACCGTGCCGAGGCGGCTTGCAAGCAACACATCGCCATGGCTGCGAGGGTGGCTCTTGCCGTGCTGGCACATCAGGAGACGACGCCGGCCTGAGCCCGTGCTCTCTCAGATTGACAGATTGTCTGATAATAGCGATAGGTCTCTGATCGCCGCTCGGTAGCTCTGCCGGGCGGATCGGAGGATAGCGCCATGGTTACAGCCCCGATTGTTCCGCCTGCCACGATCGCGATGATCGGCCTCGGCCAAATGGGAATGCCGATGGCGAAGCAGCTGATCGAGGCCGGCTTCGTGGTTCATGGCGCCGATCCGGCGCCAGCGGCACGTTCTGCGCTCGCTGCCGCTGGCGGCAAGGCATTCCCGGCCGCGGTCGAGGCCGCCGCCGGGGCCGCCGCGATCATCACGATGCTGCCGAATGGCCGCGTGGTGCGCGAGGTCCTGCTCGGCTCCGAGGGCATCGGCGGGGCATTGCCAGCCGGAACGCTCGTCATCGATATGAGCTCGTCGGCGCCGACCGATACGACGAGCCTTGCTGCCGAGCTGGCGCCGCTTGGCTTGCCTCTGATCGACGCGCCGGTGTCCGGCGGCGTCAAGCGCGCTGTCGACGGAACGTTGTCGATCATGGCCGGCGGGGCGCAGGCCGAGGTAGAGCGGGCGCGGCCGATCCTAGCTGCGATGGGCAAATCGATCTTCGCCACGGGACCGGTAGGCTCCGGCCACGCGATGAAGGCGCTGAACAACTACGTCTCGGCTGCCGGCCTGATCGCGGCTTGCGAGGCCCTGCTGGTCGGCCGCAGTTTTGGCCTTGCGCCGGAGGTCATCGTCGACGTGCTCAACGCCTCGACCGGCCGCAATAATTCCACCGAAGTGAAGATGAAG
Organism: Allobosea sp. NPDC003192; assembly: GCF_050275675.1. NCBI lineage: Bacteria > Pseudomonadati > Pseudomonadota > Alphaproteobacteria > Hyphomicrobiales > Alloboseaceae > Allobosea > Allobosea sp. NPDC003192. Next base: position 365,118 of record NZ_JBNNPK010000001.1, on the reverse strand, counting down.
CCCTTCGTGATCAGCGAGGCCTTCAATTCGGGCTTCTCGCTGGCGCTGATGGCGAAGGATCTGCGCATCGCTGCCGATCTCGCCGGACATCTCGGCCTGGGCATTCCGCAGATCGCCACTGTCGCCGATATCTGGGAGAAGGCGAAGGGCGCGCTCAAGGCCGATGCGGATCACACCGAAATCTACCGCTTCCTCGCCGACATCGACGCCAATCGATCGTCGGCGGCATGAAACTCGAGGAGAGGCTTGCCGCAGCGCTGGGCGACGCGGAACTGCGTCGGCTCGGCGCGGGCCTGACGAGGACGGGGCTGCATCTGCGGGGAGCGGGTCCGGAGATCAGGCTGCGGCTGGAGGATGGTGTCGCGGCCTTCGATCCCGACGCGCCGGGTGACATCGTCATGCGGGCGGCCGCCGCCGATTGGGGACGCGTCCTCGAGACGCCGCCGCCACCGCGTTTCCAGGCCTTCACCGCGCTGGCCATCGCAAACGAGGCTTTCGTCATCGAGGGAGTGCCGGAGCGGATCGCGCAGGCGCGTGCGATACTGGAGCGTCTGTTCGAGATCGTCTGCGCATCCCCGGTCGCGTCGGCCGCGAGCATTGAACGTGACGTTCGCCAGATCGCCGGCCGCTATTGCCCGGTTCGCCTGGAGGAGGGGAGCTGCAACGTCTTCGTCGAGGAGGCCGGGCTGGGTCGCCCGCTGCTCTTCCTGCATACGGCCGGCGCCGACGGACGCCAGTTCCTCGGGCAGCTCGCCGATATCGGGCTCGCGGCGAGATATCGCATGTTTGCGCCGGACATGCCGTTCCATGGCCGGTCGCTCCCGCCCTCAGACTGGCAGGGCGAGCCTTACCGACTGACGGGCGAGCGCTATCTCAGCTGGTGCAGCGCGATCATCGAGCAGACAGTCGGCGAGAAGGTGATCGTCGCGGGTGGGTCGATGGGCGCCGCTATGGCGCTGCTGCTGGCTGCCGAGCGGCCCGACCTCGTTGCCGGTGTGGTTGCGATCGAGCCGCCGTTCCGTTCGAAAGGCCGGCGCAACCCCTTCCAGCACCATGTCGCGGTCCATGCGGGCTTGCACAACCCGGCCTTCGTGCGCGGGCTGATGAGCCCGACGAGTCCACTCGACCAGCGTCGCCGCGCGGCCTGGATCTATTCGCAAGGCGCGCCGCAGATCTACTCTGGCGATCTCGCCTTCTATAGTGACGAGTTCGACGGCGCCGCGGTCGCACCGCGGATCGATGCGTCGCGCACGCCAGTCGCGTTGCTCTGCGGCAGCTATGACTATTCCGCCACGCCCGAGGACGGCGGGAAGCTGGCGGCTCTCATTCCCGGCGCGATGCTGCGCCTCATGGACGGGCTCGGCCATTTCCCGATGTGCGAGCATCCGGACCTGTTCAGGCCGCATCTCATGGCGGCACTGGAGCATGTCGGCCGCTGACGGAGGTCACCCAAGCGGCGGCAGGTGAAGGGCGACGGTCTCGCCGTCCGAGCCTTCAAAAGCCGGATAGCTTGTCCGCACCAGCGGGTCATGGCCGGGAATCACGCGATTGTCTGAGCCGGCCAGCCGTCGCGCGAGGCGCCAGCCCTGCGCCAGGGCACCGAGATCGAAGTAGATCGGGAACGGATTCTGGCGCTCGATATTGGCGTGGAAATGCGCCGCGTCGCTGGCGAGCACGACCGGGCCGCGTGCAGTTTCGACACTGACCATCTGGAGGCCGGCGCTGTGACCGCCGACCTTGTGCAGGCTCACGCCCTCGGCAATCTCCGTGTCGCCGTCGTGGAAGACGACGCGCTCGGCATAGACCGCGCGCACCATCCGCACGACGTCCTCGACTTCGAACGGGTAGCGGATGCAGGCTTGGCACATGTGCCGCCCGGTAGCGAAGCTCATCTCCGCATCCTGGAGATGGAAGCGGGCTTGCGGGAACAGGTCGAGATTGCCGGCGTGATCGTAGTGGAGATGGGTGATCACGACATCGGCGACAGCTTCCGGCGCGACGCCGAGCTGAGCCAGCGCCGTTTCGACAGGGCGGATCAGTGTCCGTCCACGTTTGGCGCCACCTTCCGGAGTGAATCCGGTGTCGACGACGATGGTTTCGCCACCGGACCGCAGCACCCAGACGAAATAGTCCATCGGCATGGGTGCGTCGTGCGGATCCGGCGGGCGCAGGAAGTTCTCAGACGCCGCCCGTTCATGCACGGCATAGCGCAGCGCGTAGACTTCCCAGTGGCGCATCGCCGTTCCTCACTTCTCCGACGGAATCGCGCCTTCGGCCTTCAGCACCTCGTGGGCCGCCTTGAAGGCGTCGAGCCCGGCCGGGATGCCGCTATAGACCGTGGCGTGCAGCAGGATTTCCTTGATCTCGTCGACGGTCACGCCGTTGGCCAGCGCGCCCTTGACGTGGAGCTTGAGCTCCACCGGCTTGCTGAGTGCCGTCAGCATGGCGAGATTCAGCATCGAGCGGGTCTTGTGGTCGAGGCCGGGCCGGGTCCAGGCATAGCCCCAGCACCACTCGGTGGTGATGTTCTGGAAGGCCATCATGAAGTCATCGGCCTTGGCGAGGCTGCCGTCGACGTACTCGGTACCGAGCACCTTGCGGCGCACCTTCAGGCCTTTTTCGAACTGTTCGCTATGGGACATCGGTCAGCCTCTTTCGTGACATGGGGCGGGGGGATGGTGGTCGTCAGAGTCCGAGATAGGCGCTGCGGACTGCGTCGTTGCCTGAGAGCTCCGTGCTCGTGCCAGAGAGCACGACGCGGCCGGATTCGAGGACATAGCCGCGGCTCGCGACCGAGAGTGCTAGTGTGGTGTTCTGCTCGACGAGCAGGATCGCCGTGCCGGTCCTGCTGACCGTCAGGAAGGTGTCGTGCAACTCGTCGACGACCTTGGGTGCAAGTCCGTGACTCGGCTCGTCGAGCAATAGCAGGCGCGGTGACAGCATCAGCGCCCGCCCGATCGCGACCATCTGCTGCTCGCCTCCGGAGAGGGTCCCGGCCGCCTGAGACAGCCGTTCGCGCAGGCGCGGAAACATGTCGAGCACCCGCTCGCGCCGCTGCGCCAGGTCGGCGGCGTTGCGTACTGCATAGGCGCCGAGCATGACGTTCTCGTCGACGCTCATCTCGGGGAAGACGTGCCGGCCTTCCGGCACATGCGCGATGCCGAGGCCGGGGATCTGATGCGGCGCCCGGCCAACCAGCTCCCGCCCTTCGAAACGGATGCTGCCGCGCGAGGCGACAAGACCGGAGATGGTGCGCAGCAGCGTACTCTTGCCGGCCGTGTTGGCGCCGATGACGCAGACGAACTCGCCGGCATCCATGGCGAGCGAGACGCCGTGCAGGACGTCGACGCCGTCATAGCCGGCATCGAGGCTGTCGATGGCGAGGAGCGGGACGGGTGTGGTCATGCGCTGTCCCTCAAGCCGCGGAGCGGCCGAGATAGGCCTGCACGACCGCAGGATCGCGCGAGATCTCGGCTGGGGTTCCGGTCGCGATCATCTGCCCGAAATTCAGGACGACGAGCCGCTCGCAGAGCGACATGATCGCCCGCATGTGATGCTCGACCACGATCAGGGTCAGGCCCTCGGCGCGCAATTGGCGCAGTAGCGCCATGAACTCGTCCATCTCGACATGGTTGAGCGCCGCCATCGCCTCGTCGAGCAGAAGGACGCGCGGCTCGGTGCAGAGCGCCCGTGCGACCTCGACGCGGGCGCGTTCGGGGAAAGAGAGATCGCGCGCAAGCTTGCCGGCGATCGCGCTGATTCCGACGCGTTCGAGACAGCGGCGGGCGAGATCGCGCGCACCTTCGACCGAGTGCCGCATCAGACCGCCCGTCAGGACGTTGTCGAGCACCGAGGAATCGAGGAAGAGCGCGACGTTCTGGAAGGTCTTGACCATTCCGGCGGCGGCGATGCGGTGCGGCTTCAGGCCGACGAGGTCGTGTCCATCCAGCCTGATCGTGCCGCTGTCCGGCCTGTGCAGGCCGACCAGGGTCGAGAACAGAGTGGTCTTGCCGGCCCCGTTCGGGCCGATCAGGCCGACGATTTCGCCGCTGGCGATCGAGAGCGAGACATTGGACAGCGCCTGCAGGCCGCCGAATCGCTTGGAGATGCCGGATATGTCGAGCAGGGTCTCAGCCATCAGCTTTCTCCCTTGCCGAAGAGGCGCTTCAGCCTCGGGCCGATCGCCATGAATCCCCGTGGTTCGATCAGGATCACCGCGATCAGCAGCAGGCCGAAGACGAGCTGGGATAGGCCGGCGGCCTGCGCCGAGAAGATCTGGTTGGCGAACTCCTCGAGCGGGATGACGAAGAAGGCGCCGAGGATCGGGCCCGCGGCCGTGCCGATGCCGCCGACGATCGCGATCATCGCCATGCGGACCGAGACCGAGGCGACACCGAACACCGTGTCGGGGTCGAAGAAGAACTGGAACTGCGCATAGAGCGTGCCGAGGCAGGCGGTGATCATGCCGGAGATCACTGCGGCGACGATCTTGGTGCGGGTGGTGTCGACGCCGATCACCTCGGCCGCATCGGCATTCTCCTTAATCGCGCGCAGGCGATAGCCGAGGCGGCTGCGCTTGATCGTGAGGAAGATCGCGGTGACGAGCACGAGCGCGGCCAGCATCAGCCAGTAATAGGGGCGCGTCTCCTTGAACTGCAGCATGGCAAGATCGGGCGGCGCGAAGGGCACGGAGATGCCCACAGGCCCTCCTGTCAGCCCGCCCCAGCTGTTGGCGATGACGCGCATCACCTCGCCGAAGGCCAGCGTCGCCAGCGCGAAGTAGTGACCGCGCAGTCGCATGGTCGGCAGGCTGATCAGCAGGGCGGCGAGCCCGCCGAGCACCGCGCCGGCGATCATGCCGAACCAGGGCGAGAGCCCGAAATGGATCAGCAGCAGCGTCGAGGTATAGGCGCCGATTCCGAAGAAAGCGGCGTGGCCGAGCGAGACCTGGTTGGCGAGGCCGGCGACGATGTTCCAGGCCTGCGCCATCGCCGCAAAGAGCAGGGCCAGGCACAGGATGCGGATGGCGTAACCGCGCGGATCGAAGGCGAAGGGCAGGGCCACGGCAATCACGAGCAACGCGAGCAGGGCGACCAGACGGGTCGAGTATGCGTTCATCGCGCCGCTCCCAGCAGGCCCTTCGGCCGGAGCGCGAGCACCGCGATGAAGACGACGAAGAGCACGAGGTTTTGGAGCTGGATCGGGAAGGCGAGGGCCGAGAGCGACTGGATGATGCCGACCGCGAGCCCGCCGACCACCGCACCGGCGACCGAACCCAGACCGCCCAGCACCACCACCGTGAACATCAGCACGACGAACTGCGCGCCGACGGTCGGCGAGGCGGTGAGATAAGGCAGGATCACCGCGCCGCCGAAGGCTGTGAGGCCGACGCCCAGCGCGAAGGCGAGCATGTGCATGCGGTCGGCATTGATGCCCATCAGCTTCGCCGCCATCGGGTCCTGCGCTGTCGCTCGCATTGCGCGGCCGAACCAGCTCGACTTCATGAACAGGAAAAGCGCCAGCCCCGAAGCGACCGACATCGCGAAGGCGAAGAGGTAGGGGACGCTGACGAAGAGCGGGCCGAGCTGCAGGGCGGAGGACTGATAGGGCGTCGAGACCGAGCGGAAGCCGGAGCCGAACATCAGGAGCGCCGCGTTCTCGAGCACGATCAGGAGTCCGACGGTGAGGAAGATCTGCGCCACTTCCGGCGCCTTCATCACGCGCCGGATCAGCAGGCGCTGCAGCGCCGCGCCCAGCGCGAAGACGACGACGAAAGCGAGCGGCGCGGCCAGCAAGGGGTCGAGGCCGAGCCAGGCCCAGGCGAAATAGGCCACGAACATGCCGAGCATCAGGAATTCCGCCTGCGCGAAATTCACGATGCCCATTACGCCGAAGACCAGCGTCAGGCCGATCGAGATCACGGCATAGACGCCGCCGATCATCAGCCCATCGAGGATGGCCTGCACCACCGCCATGTCAGTCGTTCTCCGCTGCGCCTTGGGGTCGATCGGGCAAGCTTCAGCTCGCCCAGGTCGCCTTCGACTTGGCGACGTCAGAGGGCCAGACGGTCACCAGCTCCTTGTTGCGCCATTGCACCATCACCGGCACCGAGAGGGTGTTGAGCCCGGTCTTGTCGAACTGGACGGCGCCGCCCGTCATCGCCTTGGTCCAGCCGCCCTCGAAGCGGGCGCCGTGCAGGGCCTTGCGCAAATCGTCGGGCTTGGTCGACTTCGCCTGCTCCAGCGCCTGGGCCAGCACATCCATGCAGACCGCGTGCTCCAGCGCCTCGTGGACCATGAAATAGCCGTAGCGCTTGCGGAAGCGCTCGGTCAGTTCCGGCGCGAGGTCGTAATTGGCCGGAGCGATCGAGAGCACGCCCTCCGAGAACTCGCCGAGTCCCTTCTCGAAATCGGGGATGACGTAGCCGGCGGCTCCGCCGATCGCCGGGATGGCGATCTTCTGCTGGCGCATCGCGCGAATGATCTGCAGGGAGTCGTTGAGATAGGAAACCGGGAAGACGGCCTGCGCGCCGGAGGCCCGGAGCTTGTTGATCAGCGGCGTGACGTCGGTGATGCCGAGCGGATAGGCTTCGTCCATCACGATCTGCACGCCGGCCCCCTTGGCGCCGCCGCGCAGGCCGGCAGCCTGCGAGGTGCCGTAGGCAGTGTCTTCGTACATGATCGCGATCTTCTCGAGCTTCTGCCCGGCAGCCGCTGCAATCGCGACCGTGCCGTCGAACTGAGCCTTGCCGAGCGCGGACGCCTTGGCGACGACCTGGAAGATGTTCTCGAAACCCCGGCCGGTGATCTGGTCGGAGAAGGACATGGTCAGGAGCGGCACGCCCCGGCGCTCCGTCACCTCCGAGATCGCGATGGTGAGCGAGGAGGCAAAGGCGCCCAGGATCGCGACGACGTCGTTCTGCGTGAGCAGTCGCTGGGCCACATTGGCGGCGGTGGTCGGGGTAGAGGTCGAATCGGCGACGACGAGATTGATCCGCGCCCCGCCGAGCGACTTGATGCCGCCGGCCGCGTTGATCTCGTCGGCGACGAGCTCGATGCCGTTGCGGGAATTGATGCCGAACTGCGCGTTCGCGCCCGAAAGCGGCATGATCACGCCGACATTGATCGCCTTGCCCTGGGCCGCCGCATCGCGCAGCACGAAAGGCATCGCTACGCTGGCGGTTGAAAGTTTGAGAAGCCGCCGCCGTGTCAGGCTGCTTGTGCCGCTTGTCCGGTTCACCACCCACCTCCCTGAAGTCCGGTCGCGCATTCGCTGCGCTTGCACAGGAGCCCGTGGGGCAGCTGCGCGGTGCAACCTGCCTGCCAGCAGTCTGACTGTCAATATCATTGACAGATTGTCTGACAATTAAGTCAGGCGCATGTCGCATATCCATCCGGACGAGATATCGCCGCCGGGAGAGAATGAACCAGGGGCTCCAGCGGTTTGGCTGGCGCAGTGCGCCGCACAGACAGCGACAGCCAATCGGCCGCGGCCCGCCGTCTCAGGCTGAGATGACGAGATCGGACAAGGGAACTGCCTGGCAGGTCAGGCACTGATCGGGTTCGCCATCGAACGGGGCGAGATGGGCGAAGTTCCCGTCGACGACCCGCACCACGCAGCTTTCGCATTGCCCGACGCGGCAGCCGCTCGGCAGCGACAGGCCTTCGGCGAGGCCGGCGTCGAGGATCGATCCGGCTGCCGGCGTCCATTCGAAGGCCTGCTGCGTGCCGGCAAGGGTGATCCTGCGCGGCTGCAACTCTTTGGGAATCTCGGCTGCAGCGGCAAAGGCTTCGGCGAAGATGTCGAAGCGGGCTATGCCGAGGCGGACGAGTTCCTCCGTCATCGAGGCAGTAAAGCCCGGCGAGCCGCAGAGATAGGCGAGCGGCCGCTGCGACAGCACACCGGCTATTACGGAGAGATCGAGGCGGCCTACCTGATCGAATCGGCCGGTCTGTCGGTCTGTCGCGCTCGGCTGCGAATAGGCCGTGATCCGCTGCAGCGACGGGATCGCGCCGGCGAGCTCGTTCAGACGAGCCGAGAACGGATGTTCGGTGCCATTGCGGCAGCCATGCAGCAGATGGATAGGATGCGCCGGCTGTGGCCGTGTCCGGGCGATGGTCTCAAGATAGCCGGCAAAGGGCGTGATGCCGATGCCGTTGGCGAGCAGAATGACCGGCCGTTCGCTCCGGACGGGGATCGTGAAGCTGCCTGCCGGTGCTTCCAGCAGGACCTCGTCGCCAATGCGCAGGTTCTGGACCTCGCGCGACAACGAGACCGCCGCAGCGGGGCGCGGCGTCGATTCATCCCAGCGCACAGCAACCGAAAGCTTTCCCGGTGTGCTCGACGGACCGGTCAGCGAATAGGCCCGGGCAGCCATCCCGTGCGGCAAACGCAGGATGACGTGCTGTCCAGGCAAGAAATCCGGCAGGTCCGTGCCGTCGCTGGGACGCAGCGACAAGGCGACGGTGGCAAGAGCGATCGGCTGCGTCGCGATTACGCGGAAATTCCGCCTTCCCGACCAGTTCCCCCGGTTGGCTTCGGGTAGAGCTTCGATGTCGCAGGTCACTGCACGCAACGGCACCGAGCCGCTGACCGGATCGCGCTGCTCGTCGGAGAGGATGGCGTTGACGTTGCTGGTGTCGCGGCCGTCGACTGCTCCGCCGCTGCGCCCGAGCGGCTCGCAGGCCTCCCACCAGCCGAACTCGGCGACGACCGTGCGCTCGTCCAGAGCGGCATTGATGCGCACGCGCAGCCGGGCGGTGCCGGTTCTCGTGCGCAGTCGCGCCCAGTCTCCGGCGGCGAGCCCGCGTGCAGCAGCCAGGGCAGGGCCGATCTCCAGCGAAGGATCGGGCGCCTTGCGGCGTAGCGAGGCGATATGGCGATGCGAGGTATGGACGAAGACGCCGCTCTTGGCCGTCGTCAGCACCAGCGGCAAGGCCCCGGGTGAGGCCGGCCCGTCACCGGGCTCGACGAAACCGGGCAGCGGATCATAGCCGTGCTCGTGCAGGCGGGCGGAATAGAGCTCGACGCGCCGGGTCGGTGTCTGGAAGCCGCGTATCGTGCCGTCTTCCGTGGCCGTGGCGAACTTCCGATAGGAAAATGGCTGGGCGAACCGCATGCCGTCGGGCCGATCGCGGAGATCGTCCACGCAGATGCCGAGCGGCGCGAGCTGGTGGTTCCAGCCGGCGACGATGTCGCCGCCGAAGAGGCTGTCGCCCAGCCCCATGCGGGTGGCGAGCGCCATGACGATGTCGTAGTCGGCACGGCACTCGCCGAGCGTCGGCAGCATCTTGCGCCGGAACTCGACGGTCTCGACCGCTTCCTGCGTGATCTCGAAGCCGATGCGCAGCGCATCGCGCTCCCAGGGCATGCTGACCGGCAGGACGATATCGGCGCACTCCGCCGTCGGATTCATGAACATGTCGGCATGGACATGAAATTCGAGGGCGCGCAGCGCCGCGAGATTGCGATTGGTATCGATCTGCGAGACGGCGAAATTGGTGCCGAAGCTCATCAGCGCGCGGACGCGATAAGGCTGCTGCTCCAGCACGGCACGGGCGAAGTCGCGGGCCGTGATCCAGCCATGGGCCGGCGGGCCGAGCGGCAGCTCGGCGAGACCCAGCGCCTTCTCCCTCTGTCCCGGCGACAGCAGGGAGATATCGTTGATCGCATTGGCAGGTGGCGGCACCGTCCAGATGTTGCCGCCTTCGCGATCACAGGAACCGACCAGGGCCGACAGGGTTGCGATCGCCCGCTCGGTCATCGTGGCGTTGGTGTGCTGTCCGACGCCCGTCCAGCTGTAATAAGCGAGGCGCGGCGCTCGCAGCAGGAGGTCGTAGAATGCGGCGATTTTGTCCCGATCGATCCAGGTCAGCTCTGCCACCTTCGCCAGCGGATAGTCCCGTGCCCGCTCGGACAGCAAGGTGAAGGCCGTCGCCACCGTCAGGCTTCGGCCGCTCCTGGCCCGCAGGTTCAGGCGGCCGTGGAGCTGGACCGAGGCTGCATCCGGCAAGGCCTGGCCGATGTCGTAGGGCGCGACGCCGCCATCGGAACGCAGGACGAGGAAACTGTCCGAAGGCGCGCCGTCGATGATCTCGGTAGCCTTGACGAAGGCGCCGGTAGCTTCGTCGACGAGGAGAGGCGCATTGGTCCAGTTGCGGACGAAGGCGTCGTCGTAGCCGCGCGTCTCGATCAGATGGTGGATCGCGCCCATCGCCAGAGCCGCGTCGGCACCAGGCCTTATGCGCAGCCACAGGTCCGCCTGCTGGCCGGAGCCTTCTGGCTTCGGGTCGACCACCACGACCTTGGCGCCGCGCCGCCGCGCCTCGGCGACGCGGCTGGCCTGGGCCAGCCAGGTCCGCGCCGGATTGTGTCCCCAGAGCAGGATCAGCTCGGCATTGTCGTAGTCGGGTACGCCGAGGCCGCGACCGAAGGTCAGGGCGTGGGCGTAGTCCTTGTGCCAGCCGCAGACCTCGACGGCATAGATCAGGTTCGGGCTGCCGAAGCAGCGGATGAAGCGCTCGACCCAGTCATAGCTGTCGACGATCGGCGTGCCGCTGAAGGTGGTCTGCGCGAAGGCCACGCTTTCCGCCCCCGATTCCGCGCGGATGGCGAGCAGCTTTTCGGCAATCTCGTCGAGCGCCTCGTCCCAGCTGATTTCCCGCCAGCGCGGCGGCCCGCCATCCTTCGGGCCGATGCGTCGCAGGGGCCGTGTCAGGCGCTTCGGGCTGTGCACCATTTCGGGTGCGGCACGGCCCTTGGCGCAGAGGGCGCCGCCGGTCGGATGGCCCGGGCGTGGCTCGACGCCGATCATCCGCCCGTTTTCGACCAGGGTGATCGAGCCGCAGCGCGAGCGGCAGAGCGTGCAATAGCCCGGATGTCTTTCGACCATGATCCGCACGCCTCCCTCGGGATCAGCGCATGCGCAGTCCCTCGCCGGACCACGGGGCCGGCCGTTCGTTTCCGATGAGATGCTTCCGCGCCTTGCTGTCGTCAGAACAGCATCGTCGCGCCGCTCGGCCAGGAGGCGATGACGGCATCGCCTGGCCTGGGTTCCTCGTTCTGCGTCAGTTCGCCGTTCTGGCGGTGCACGATCAGCGGCATGCCGGATGCCGTCCTGACGACCAATTCCGTCAGGGCGCCCCTGTAGACGATGTCCTCGACGGTCACGGGCAGGCGGATGGCATCGGCGCCATCCTGCGTTCCGGCACGGCTGAGCATGATCTGCTCCGGCCGGACGGCAAAGGCCGATACCCCGTCCCACCGCGGCCCTGCCGGAACGACGAAGCTCTCGCCCCCGGCGGCCCTGAAGCGTCCGCCGGGTTCGACGGCGCCGGCAAAGATGTTGGTCAGGCCGATGAACTCGGCGACGAAGCGGCTGGCCGGGCGCTGGTAGATCTCGCGCGGCGTGCCGACCTGCTCGACCTTGCCGGCCGACATCACCACGATCCGGTCGGCGACGCTGAGCGCCTCGTCCTGGTCATGGGTCACGAAGATCGTCGTCAGGCCGAGCTTGGACTGCAAGCGCCTGAGATCGGCCCTGACCTCGTGGCGGAGCTTGGCATCGAGCGCCGACAAGGGTTCGTCGAGCAGCAGCACGTCCGGCTCGTAGACGATGGCCCTGGCGAGGGCGACGCGTTGCTGCTGGCCGCCGGAGAGCTGCTTGGGCAGGCGCTCGGCCAGATGGTCGAGCTTGACGAGCGCGAGCGCCTCGATGACGCGGCGCTGCGCGTCGGCGCCACCGACCTTGCGCATCTCCAGTCCGAAGGCGACGTTCTCAGCCACGGTCATGTGCGGGAAAAGCGCGTAGCCCTGGAACACCAGTCCGGCATTGCGCAGATAGGGTGGCAGATCAGTGACCTCGCGCGCGCCGAAGCAGATGCTGCCTTCGCTCGCCAATGTCAGCCCCGCGATCATGCGCAGCGTCGTCGTCTTGCCGCAGCCGGACGGGCCGAGAAAGGCGACGAACTCGCCCTGGCCGATATCCAGCGACACCCGGTCGACCGTCGTCAGTGTGCCATAGCGTTTGGTGACGTCCTTGAGAGAAATCTGTGACATCGGGAGCCTTTCAGAAGGCGCGTGCGAGCTTGAAATAGCGGTCGGTGACGATCAGCCCGGCGGCGATCAGCGCGATCTGGACGGTCGCGACCGCGGCAATCGTCGGATCGACGCTCCACTCGAGGTAGTTGACGATGACGATCGGCAGCGTGGTCGTGCCCGGGCCGACGAGGAAGAGCGATTTCTCCAGATCGACGAAGGATACGACGAAGGAGAACAGCGCGCCGGCGACGACGCCCGGACGGATCACCGGCCAGGTCACACGAAAGAAGGCGGTGAGCGGACGCGCGCCCATGGTCAGCGCCGCCTCGCGCAGTTGCGGGTCGACGCCGAGCAGCGAGGCAGTGACCAGTCGTACCGTCCAGGGCAGGGCGATCAGACTGTGCGCGACGGCGAGGCCGGTGAAGGTCATCGCGACCTGGATGCCGGTGTTCACCTCGATCTCGATCAGAAACATGTAGAAGGCGGCGCCTGCGACGATGCCAGGGACGATCAGCGGCGCCATCAGCAGCGACTGGATCGCCTCGCGGCCGGGAAAGCGGCCGCGGGCGAGGACGACGGAGGCCGGCACGCCGACCAGCAGGCTGATCCCGGTGGCGACGATCGCGAGTTGCAGGCTGGTCAGGAAACCGTCGCGGAAGCGCGGCATCTCCCAGGCGGCCTTGTACCAGTCGAGCGTATAGCCGGTCGGCGGGAAGCTGATGATCTTGTTGGCGAAGAAGCTGACCCAGACGATCGCGGCGAGCGGCGCCAAGACCATGACGAAGGCCAGGACGCAGCTGCCGATCATCATCGGTCTGAACGAGCGTGTCGGTGTCATGCTGGAAGCTCGCATGGTCAGACCGCTCCGTAGCGCTTTTGCAGCGTGATGCTGGAGAGCACGGTCAGCGCGAAGGTCACGCCCATCAGGACGAAGGCGAGGCTGGCGGCGAAGGGCCAGTTGTTGATCTTGATCGCCTGCTCGTAGACCTTGGGCGCCATCATCTGGAAGGAGGGGCCGCCGATCAGTACCGGCGTAGCATAGGCGTTGACCGCGAGGACGAAGCACAGCAGGCAGCCGGAGAAGATGCCCGGCATCGCCAGCGGCAGCGTCACCCGGAAGAAGGTCGTCCAGGGCCGCGCGCCCATGGTCAGCGCCGCCTCCTCGTAGACCTCGCCGATCCCCTCGAAGACGCTCTGCAGCGAGATGATCATGAAGGGCAGGAGCACGGCGATCAGCCCGATCACGACAGCCGTGCCCGTGTAGAGGATGCGGACCGGCTCGCTGATCACGCCGCTGAAGATCAGCGCCGAGTTCACCAGCCCCTTGTCGGCGAGCAGCACCATCCAGCCTGCGGCACGCACGGCGTTGCCCATCAGCAGCGGGATCACCGTCGCCAGGATCAGTGCGGTCTTCAGACCGCGATGGGAGATGCGGCTGATGATGTAGGCCGCGGGCACGCCGAGCAGCAGGCAGATCGCCGTACAGCTCAGCGCGACCGTCAGCGTCCGGGCCAAAATCCGGAGATAGAAGGGATCGCCGAAGAACTTGACGAAATTCTCAAGCGTCCAGCCGGTGAATTCGGTCGCCGTCGGCTCGAAATGGGCCAGGCTGTAGCGAGCCATCAGGAACAGTGGGAGCACAAGACCGGCGAGCACCAGCGCCAGGCTCGGCGCCAGCAGCAAGCGCGCATCCGAGCGCCGGGTCGTGCGGTGCGCCCGACCCGGTCCGCGGGCCTCGACAGTGCCGTCGACTGCGGAGAGGGCGGTCAAGCCTTGAATTCCTTGTTCCACCATTCGACCCATTTCGGGTCGCTCTTCGCCGCATAGGGGTAGTCGACGAAGTTGAGCTTCGCGATCTGCTCGGGCGTGAACTCGAGCCGCCTGCGGTCTTCGGCCGGCAGTTCGGCATTGGTGGTGACGACCGAATACGAGGTTGCCTGCGAGATCGCGCCCATGGGCTTGGGCTGAAGCATCGCTTCCAGATAGGCATAGGCCGCCTCGGGATTGCGCGCCTTCTTCGCGATACCCGCGCCGAAGGAGATGAAGATCGCGCCTTCCTTCGGATAGGACCAGCGGATCGGCAGCTTTTCCGCCTCCCACTGCACGGCGCGGGCGCTGTAATTGGCCGAGATCCAGATCTCCTCGGACTGGAAGGCGGCAGCAAGCGCCTGATGCGATGGATACAGGCGCGGCTGCACGGCCTTCTTCAGGTCGAGCAGCGCCGGGAACGCCTTGCCGACATCGCTCATCGTGCCGCCATGGGTGAGCGAGGCGGCGTAGATGTAGTTGAAGTGGAGCTGGTCCATGATGCCGACGCGGCCGGCGTATTTCGGATTCCACAGATCGGCGAAGCTGGTCGGCGGCTCCGGGATCTTGGCGGGATTATAGAGGATGACCACGCCGCCATAGATGCAGGGCACCAGATAGGGCAGCCTGAGTTTCTCGACGATGGTCTTGCTGCTCGGGATGCGGGACGTGTCGAGCGTCTCCAGCGCGCCCTGCGCGTTCATCTCATAGGCATCGGCGTCACTGAGCCAGGTCACATCGACACTACCGCGCGGCAGGCGGCGCTCGGCGAGAAGTTTCGCCTTGCGCTCCGGCACCGGAGCGAGGTCGTGGATGATCCGAACCTGCGAGGCACCGAACGCAGGAGTCTCGAACCCCTTGACGATGCGGTCGTTCCAGTCGCCGCCCCAGTTCGAGACGACGAGCTCACCGCTTTGCGCCCGCCCCGAGTCTGGAAGAAGCGAGGCGGCGCCCAGCGCCGTGCCTCCGGCGAGAAGTTGCCGCCGGTTCAGCCGGCGCTGCGAAGCAGTCAGATCTGTCACGGTCATTCCCCTTGATGTGCCGATCGGCTCTTGACGGCGATCGTCCGGGCCGTGTGCGGGCCCAGAAAGCAGGTTAAGCCGGGAACGCTTCCGGGATGTGTTGCAAATGTTTCAACAATGTTTCAGGAATTGAGTCATCGAGGACACGCCCGACCAGGGAGCTCCGTCATCAAGAAGCTGCTCCTCATCGAGGACGACGATACCTTCGCGATCCTGCTCGCCGCCTATTTCAGGACGGCCGGCTATGCGATCGAGCGCGTTGCCTCGGCCAATGCCGGCCTGCGCAAGCTCGAGAGGGAGGCTTGGGACGCGATCATCGTCGACCTGACGTTGCCCGACGAGGACGGGATCGTGCTGACCCGCATGTTGCGCGCCCGTTCCACGGTCCCGATCATCGTCTCGACTGGGCGCAGCGGCCGCGAGGACCGGCTGGCGGCCCTCGAAATCGGGGCTGACGATTTCGTCACCAAGCCGTTCGAGCCACGCGAGCTCGTGCTGCGGCTGAACAACATCCTGCGCCGGAGCGGGCGGCCGGCCCGCAGCAGTGGAGCGCGTCTGCCTTGCGCAGGCGGCGAGCTTGATCTGGCGGGTCAGGTGCTTCTCTCGCCCTCCGGCGATGGTCTGGACCTTGGAGCGTCGGAGTTCGCGCTGCTCAAGTTTCTGGCCCGGAACCTCGACCGCGTCGTGACCCGCGCCCAGATCATCGACGCCGTGGCCGATGGCGAGCCGCCCGAGTCGGAGCGGGCGATCGACGTCCGGATCTCACGTCTGCGCCGCAGGATGGCAAAGCTCGGCCTGGACGCCTCCCTGCTCAAAACAGTCCATGGCAGTGGCTACAAGCTGGCCTCGCCGCGCCGTCAGCCCGAAGGAGCGGTGAGCTCAAGGTCCAGCGCGTAGAGCTCCATCTGGGCCATGGCCTTGTCGAGACAGGCCCGCAACGCCGCGAGCTGTTGCTGACCCATGAGATGAGCGTCGTGCTCGTTGCGCCGCGAGGTGCGGGCCGACAATTCGTCGAGTCCGAGCAGGCCGGCGATGGCATGCACCTTGTGCAGCAGTCCTCCGAGGCTCCCATCCGCGCCCGCGTCGATGGCTGCGGAGGTTTGTTTGAACGCCGCGATGCCGGCGGCTACGATCGAGGCGACGCTCTCGCGACCGATATCAGCCACCATGCGATCAAGTGGCGTCCGGTCGAAGGCGCGGACTGCCTCTGCCCGTGGGAAACGGATGCGGTCTTCCGGTAGCAGCACGCCGGCGCCGGTCAGGTCCTTGCGCGCGGCGGCGAGGGTTTCGCCCAGTTCCTCCAGGTCGACCGGCTTCTCGACGAAACCGGTGAAGCCGGCGGCCAGATAGGTCTTGATATCTTGCGGCATCACATTGCCGGTCATGGCGATCACGGCGAGCGCAGGTTCCCCCAGGGCCTCCTCGGCGATCCGTCGGGCGACCTCGATTCCGGACATGCCCGGCATCGAGATGTCGAGAAGGACAGCATGAAAGCTGCCGTCTCGCAGGCAACGGAGCGCTTCACGACCGTCGCGGGCCGTCGCGACGCGGTGACCCAGGCGCCTCAGCAATGCATCGGCGACGACGAGATTGGCCTGTTCATCATCGACCACGAGGATGTCGAGCGTCGGCCCTGAATTGATGACTGGCCGTGTCGGCGCCGCCCCCGACGGCAAGTGCAGGTCCGCGTCGGATCTGAGCGGGATATCGATCCAGGCGCGCGTGCCGCGCTGCGGACCCGGTTCCAGCCCGATGCGCGCGCCGATCGCCTGTGCCAGCTCCTCACTGATCGTCAGGCCGAGCCCGAGCCCTTCGATACCCGCGGCCACATGCCCCCGCTGTCGGGCATAGGGCGAGAACATCTGCGCCTTGAACTCAGGGGGAATGCCGGAGCCGGAGTCGCTGATGGCGATCCGCAGCATCGCCTCGGTCTCCCGATGAACCGAGCAGGCGATCGAGATCGTGCCGGAGGCGGTGTATTTGACCGCATTGCCGAGCAGGTTGAACAGGATTTGCCGCAAGCGCCTGGGGTCCGTCAGGATATGGTCCGGAAGGTCCGTCCCGATCCGCGACCGGATGGCGAGCCCCTTCTGGTCCGCCATCGCGCGGGCGATGTTGATCATCTCCAGCATCATCGGGCGGCATTCGACGCTCTCCCAACGAATGTCGATGCGCCCCGACTTGACCCTGGCCACGTCGAGGATGTCGTTGAGCACGTCGCGGGTGGCGCGGGCTGCTCCGAACAGGCTCTCGATCATCGTCTTGTGGCGTTTCGATAGAGGCTCGCCGGCGAGCAGCTGGGCGATGCCGAAGACGACGTTCAGCGGGTTGCGCAGCTCGTGACCGACCTTGGCGATGAATTCGGTCCTGGCCGCCATCTCGGCCTCGGCCTGTGCCCGGGCGGCTCGCAAGTCGCGCTCGCGCTCCTTGAGCACGGTGATGTCGGCGCGGATGCTCGTCGTGCCGCCGGAGGCAGTGCGGCGCTCGCTCACCTGGATCCAGCGCCCATCGGCAAGATGCTGCTCGAAGAAGCCGATCCCGGCCTGATGGAAGGAGATTCGGCGCTGCGCCCAGGTCGTGCGGTCTTCCTCGATCTGGAAGACGCCGCGTTTCAGGCTTTCGTGGACGATGTCGGGGAAGCGAACGCCGGGCGTCATCATGTCCGCGACGGCTGGATAGAGCCGTCGGTACTGTTCGTTGCAGATGACCATCCTGTCCTGCTCGTCATAGAGCACGAAGGCTTCCGGCAGCGCTTCGATCCCCTCGATGAGAGTGTTCGCCAGCGCCGGTTGGGCCTCGGCGGCGGCCTCTGCGGGCAGCAGGGCGCCGCTCGCGATGTCGCCGGTTCTGAAGCCGACGATGCTCGACCCCAGCAGCTCGGGGTGCTGCGGCCAGGCTACGATCGTGCCGGCCAGGCCGGCTGTCTCCGGCAGCAGCCCGTCGATCGCCTCGCCGAGGGTGCAGGTGGCGCCGTCATCCACCGTAATCGTCGGATTCCCGTAGCGGCCGTGCCGAGCGGCCGGCGGCGCCAAGTCGGTCTGTCCGGGGGGCGACCATGCAATCCGCCCTGAGCTCTTGGACCAATGCCACAGAAGGGGAAGGGGCATGGAGGCGTCTCGGCGCTCGGGATGACATGTCCGGGCAGCATAGCGCATTGCCGGCCGACTGCCCCAGACGTGTTTCAGGGCGGGCGAGAAGCGTGATAGTTCGTCCAGAGCGTGCAGCCGACAAAGCGGACGTGCTCGATGATCTCCGTTCGGCGATGCAACAGATGAATGCCGGCATTATCGACCGGCGCGGCTGCGGCAACCAGATTGCCGACAAGCGCATCGTCAATCTGCGGACAAAGTGCTCGCCCACTTCGGCTAAGGCGAAGGATGGCATGACGAACGCTTACTCTATCTGGAGCAGGATCACGGAGACGCAACTGCGGCAGTACACCACCGCGGAAATTGCGATAGCACCGTGTTCGACCTCCTCGAGAACCTACTTGAGACGGCTATTCCCTAAGCAAGGAATTTGACCGCGCCAATGAGATTGACACTGAGCTGAGCAAGGCCCCCGAGCTGTTCAAGGTATTCAACCTGACGCCCGCGTGTTCCGGCCGTTCTTGTGTGAGCTGGGAGCGAGGGGCAGGCCTCGCGCCGATCCGGCATGCGTCATCCGCCGGAGCGGCTCACTGGCAACGCGCTTGTCTCGGCAATTCCCGATCGGCCAACATCGGGTGCTTCGCGGTCACTGATCGCGGGCCGACTGAAGCGTGAGGGGCAAGAGCAGATGAGCGGACTGTTGATCGCGGGTGGCCGTATCGTCGATCCGGAAAGCGGCCATGACGGCATCGCCGATGTCGCGGTTGCGGACGGAAAGATCGTCGCGATCGGTTCCGGCCTCGGCAGCGCCGAGCGGGTGATCGATGCGCGCGGGCTGGTCGTCGCGCCCGGCTTCATCGATCTTCATGCCCATGGCCAGTCGATCCCGGCCGACCGCATGCAGGCCTTCGACGGCGTCACGACGACGCTGGATCTCGAGGCCGGTGTGCTGCCGGTCGCCTCCTGGTATCGCCGCCAGGCGGAGCAGGGCCGCATCCTGAATTACGGCGCCGCGACGAACTGGGCCTTCGCCCGGATCGGCGCGATGATCGGGATCAACGAGGAATCGTCGCTGGAAGCGTTTGGACGCGCGATGCGCGATCCGCGCTGGATGGACAATATCTCCTCGCCCTCCGAGCAGCAGAACATCCTCGATCGCATCGCGGCCGGGCTCGACGAAGGCGGCATCGGCATCGGCATCCTCAATGCCTATGCGCCCGGAGCCGGTGTGCAGGAGCTGACTGCGCTCTGCCAGCTTGCTGCCGAGCGTGGCGTGCCGACCTTCACCCATATCGCCTATATGGCGAACACGGACCCGAAGAGTGCGGCGGAGGCCTATATCCGCCTGATCGGCTATGCCGGCGCCACCGGCGCACACATGCACATCTGCCACTTCAACAGCTCCAGCAAGACCGATGTCGTGCGGTGCGAGCGATTGATCCGGAAGGCACAGGCGCAGGGCCTGCCGATCACCGTGGAAGCCTATCCCTACGGCACCGGCTCGACGGTGATCGCGGCCGCCTTCTTCAGCGACCCCGAATTCGAGCGCCGCAACGACACGCGCTACGAGCAGATCCAGCTCGTCACGAGCGGACGCCGGATCCAGGACCGCGAGGACCTGCTCTCCGCACAATCGGAAGACCCGTCGCAACTCGTGCTGTGGCATGTGCTCGACACCGAGAACAATGCCCGCCATCGCGACATGCTGGATTTTTCGGTCCTGTATCCCGGTGGCGCGATCGCATCGGACGCCATGCCTTGGTCGATGCCGGACGGATCGACCTATACCGGCGATGCCTGGCCGCTGCCGGATGAAGCGACCTCGCATCCGCGCTCGTCGGGCACCTTCACGCGCTTCCTGCGGCACTGGGTGCGCGAGCGGCAGGCGGTCAGCCTGCAGGAGGGGATCGCAAAGTGCACCCTGATCCCCGCCGAGATCCTGGCCGCGAGCACGCCCGCCATGCGTGACAAGGGCCGGCTGAAGGCCGGAGCCGACGCCGACGTCGTGGTGTTCGACCTCGACACGCTCACCGACCGGGCCGAGTTCTCGGCGATGAATCGTCCAGCCGAAGGCGTCCGGCACCTCGTCGTCAGCGGCAAGCCGGTCATCGCCGATGGCGTCATGGACGTCGCGGCCCGGCCAGGCCAGCCGGTGCGCCGCCCGCTCAGTGCGGCAGCGTAAAGGCCATGCCGGTTCCGATCCTGCTGGTGACGGGCTTTCTCGGAGCCGGCAAGACGACGCTGGTCAATCGCATCCTGCAGCAGGCCGACGGGCGACGCATCGCCGCCGTCGTCAATGATTTCGGCGCGATCAACATCGATGCGGAACTCATCGCCGGCGCGGAGGATGGCGTCGTCAGCCTCGCCAATGGCTGCATCTGCTGCTCGCTGGAAGGCGACCTGCTGCGGACGCTCGCCAATCTACTGCGGCGAACTCCGCGGCCCGAAGCCATCGTGATCGAGACCAGCGGGGTCGCCGACCCCAATGACATCATCCGCAACCTGATGGACCCGGTGATCTGGCGGGAAGCCCCACTGGAGACGGTGCTCTGCGTCGTCGATGCGGCTGCGCCGGAGGCGGGGCTCGGCGATCCACTGTTCCTGAGCCAGTTGCGGACGGCCGACCTGCTCGCAGTCAGCAAGGGGGACCTCATCGACAGGCCGTCTCTCGACGAGCGCTGCCGGTCCCTGTCGCGGATCAACCGCCGGGCCGCCCTCGTCGAGGCGCCCGGCGGCGATGTGCCTCTCGATCTCGTCTTTCCGGAAGTCGGGACGCCCCGCGAGCGGACGACACCCCCAAAGCGCCCGAGCATCGACCGCTTCGAGAGCTTCAACTGGACTTCCCAAGAGCCGATCTCGCTCGCCGGGTTTCAGCAGGTCGTCGGCCGGCTCGCGCCGCGGCTGGTCCGCGCCAAGGGATTTCTCGAAACGATCGAGAAGCCCGATTGCCGGTATCTCTTCCAGCTCGCGGGCGGGAGAGCCACGCTGGCGCCGCTCGACCGGGGCGAGCTGGCGCAGGAGGGCACGCGGATCGTTTTCATCGCAGAGATCGGCAGGATCACGTCGGCGGAGATCGATGAGGTGATGATCCGATCCAGATCCAGATAATCCGGGATCTCACGGACATTCCTGGTTCGGTGGTTCGGCTGACCATCCAGTGAGGCGGGCCGGCACGTCGGCAGGCGAAGCGCCCTCCTGAGCTGTCAATTCGCGCGAGACTTGCAAGGGTTTCCCGAGATTTATAGCCTTGGACCCGGGGGATTGGAGATCAGGAGCGATTGAAAGTCTCCGATGCCGGTTTAGCCGAGCTGCTGGAGTTGACCTGCGAAGCAGCGCTCGACAGTGCAGCCTGGGGCACGCTGCTGCGGCGTCTCGCCGCCGCGACCGGCTGCGTCGCCGGCGGGCTGACGGTCGAGAATTTCGTCGATCGCAGCGGCCGGCCTCTCGCCTATTTCGGCTTCGACCCCGACCATGTCGAGAAGACCTTCGACCATTACCTGCCGATGAACCCGCTCTTCGGCATCGCCGAGCGGATGCGGCCAGGCTTCGTCGTCAGCAATAGCGAGGTGATCGCCCCCGAGGATTTCAGGAAGAGCGAGTTCTATCATGGCTGGGCCCGGCCGCAGGACCTGGGGGCGCCGGTGACGCTGGTGCTGCAGCGCGGCGCGACCTCCTACACGCCGCTGACGCTGGTGCGGCCCGACGGGCATGGCGACGTCCCGGATGCGGGACGCGCCCTGCTGGAACGGCTTGCTCCGCATCTGATGCGCGCGCTCAGGACGACCGCGCAGCTCGGCTTTTCCGAGCATCGCGACGCGCTCCTGTCGGTGCTGGCGGATCGGCTCGGGGCCGCAGTCATCCTGCTGAACGAGGCCGGCAAGATCGCCTATGCCAGCGCTCCGGCCGAACAGCTCTTCGCCGAGGGCGTGCTCCGCCTGACGCTGCATGGCCTGGTGGCGCGGCGCGATACCGGACGGCCGACCTTGCAGGAGGCGGTTCAGCTCGCATTGGGGAAGGGCGCGCTCGCGCCGATCATCGATGTCGGCATCGCGCGAGGCGAGGAGCGGCCACTCTGCGCGACGATCGTGCCGTTCCGCCCGGGAAGTGGCGAGGGGCTGCCGCTCGCCGAGAACCTGGGATGCATGGTGATCATCCGCGTGCCGGCTCCTGCTGCCAGGCCACAGGCCGCCGAACGCGCCGCCAGGGTCTACCAATTGACGCGGGCGGAGACACGGCTGCTCGCCGCCGTGCTGGACGGCAAGGGACTGCAGGTGGCGGCGCGAGCTGTCGGCGTCGGCTATTCGACGGCGCAGACGCATCTGCACCACATCTTCGCCAAGACGCAGACCGCCAGCCAGCCGGAGCTGGTCGGCCTCGTGCTGGGACTGGTCTGACGCATCAGGCCTGCGGCGCGTCGAGGCCCATCTGCCAGAAGTCGGCCTCGAGCTTCGAGGCCTGGCCGAACAGGGCAGCGAGCTCGCCGAAACGCGCTTCCGTCATGGCGCGAGCGGCAAGGGCGTCGAGATGGCGGCGGGCGTCGCGGGCGACCTGCTGATAGGGCTCGCCCGCATATTCGGCGATCCAGTCGCGATAGGGATGACTGTCGAGTGCGGGACCGATCTCCTTGGCAAGGCGTGCGCCGATCTCGGCATAGCCGACGATGCAGGGGCTGAGCGCGACATGCAGGTCGAGCAGGTCACCGGAGACGCCGCAATCGAGCACGAAACGGGTATAGGCGACCGTCGCCTGATGCTCGGGCGCGGCTTCGAGCTGCTCCGGCGAGAGGCCCCAGCGGCCGCAAAGCCGGACATGCAGGTCCATTTCGAGATCGAGGATCGCCGACAGGCCCGCCTTGGCGGCGCGCATGTCGGCGAGGTTGCGGCTCTTATAGGTCGCCAGGGCATAGGCGCGTGCGAATTGGATCAGGAAGAGATAGTCCTGCACGAGATAGGTGCGAAAGGCCGGCTCGGGCAGCGAGCCGTCGCCCATCCGCTGGACGAAATCGTGCGCGACATAAGACGCCCAATCCGCCGCGGCGGCGGCCTTCAACCTGTCGAAGATATCCACGGCCCGACCGTCCTTCCGGATTGGATTCGCGCGGCAGTCATAGCGCAAACCATCGCTGCGTGGCGCGCCGCAGATGACGCAGGCTTGATCCACCTTGGCGGCGACAGGGCGCATAGGCTGGGTTAGCCTCCGCTCCTTCGCGCAACCAGGAGGTTCGACGATGACCAGTTTCGCGATCGGCCGGCGGGCCCTGCTCTGCGGCGCGGCCGTTTCCGTCCTCGCTCTGCCGGCCTTGGCGCATCATGGCTGGGGCTGGGCGGTCGACGAGCAGAGCGTGCTCAAGGGCACGATCCGCGCGATCTCGATGGCGCCGCCGCATCCGACGCTGCAGGTCACTGCGACCGATGGCGTGGTCTGGCAGATCGATCTCGGCAATCCCAACCAGACGGCGCGGGCCAATTTCACCGGCGACACCGCCAAGGTCGGCGACGCCATCACCGTGCTCGGCAACCGCCATCAGGATGCCAGCAAGAAGCAGATGAAGGCGGTGCGCATCACCATCGGCGGCAAGAACTACGACATGTATCCGGAGCGGATCAAAACCAACTGAACGCCCGTGGCCGTGCTGATCGATTGGCTCGCCGGCTGGCCGGGTGCGGTGCTGCTGCAGCGCTCCGGCACGGCCTATCTCTTCGTCAATGCCGCGCACATCCTCGGCATCGGCCTCTTGCTCGGGGCGATCCTGCCGCTCGATCTCCGGCTCGCCGGCGTATTGCGCAGCTCGGCGCTGCCGCTGATCGGCCCGGTGCTGATCCGCACGGCCGCCTGCGGGTTGGCGCTTGCATTGGCGACGGGCTTCTGGCTGTTCACGGTGAAGCCCGGCGAATATCTCGGGAACACCGCCTTCCTGATCAAGCTCTGCCTGCTCGCGTTGGCGCTCGGCAATATCGCACTCCAGCATCGTGGCTTGAAGCCGGCATTGGCGGGCGGCGAGATCAGCCTGCGCGTTCGCCTGCTCGCCGCGCTCTCCGCCTCGCTCTGGCTCTGCGTGCTGGTCGCCGGACGCTGGATCGGCTTCCTCTGACGGGCTCAGACAACGAGCGCCGTCATCGCCTCGTTAATCCACCACCATTCACGGCCGGGCGCGTCGTCGCCGCGCAGGGTTGCGAGCAACTGCTGGTAGCGCAGCGAGCGGTCGTGGTGCCGGCGGTACTGGTCGAGATGCCAGGCGCGGAAGGCGTCATCTGGCTCGCGCTGCATCGCCTTGGCCGAGGCATCCAGCCAGTTGCGGGCGATGGCGCGACCGGTCTCCGAGTCCGGCGCTTCGCCGGTGGCGATCGCCTTGCGAACTTCAGCGAAGATGTGCTCGGCGGCGGCGTGATAGGCGGCAGGGTCGAACTCCGGCGTCCACATCAGCTCGGCGTCGGCCTTGGCGCGGGCGATGATGGATTCGTCCGTGAGCATCGCCCGGAGCTCGGCGAAGGCGTCGATCTGCTCCGGCGTCGGATCGTCAGGCAATTCGGGCGTGCCGGCTTCGAGCGCCTTCTGGCGCCAGCCGGGGTTCATCCGGTCGCCCGTGACCTCGTCGTAGAAGCGCGCGGTCAGGCTGCGCATGTCGGCATTGGAGAGGCTGGTCATGGTCCATAGTCTCCTGAGTTCGTCGGCGGTGGGTTCGGGGTGGCGCAAGGCGGCGCGCAAGGTCGCGGCGATGCGGCGCTTGCCAGCGATCTCCGTTTCGAGCGCGGAGAGGCGGAGCGCCAGCAATTCGGCGAGCGAGCCCTTGCGGGCGAGGATGCCGCCGATCGCGGCAAGACTGACGCCCATGGCGCGTAGCGCCTGGATCAGGTCGAGGCGAGCCGCATCGGCGTTCGAATAGACGCGGTAGTTCGCCATGGTCCGGGTCGTCGGCGGCAGCAGCCCCTTGTCGGAATAGAAGCGGATGCGGCGCACGGGCACGCCGCAGAGGCGGGCGAGCTCGCCGATGGTGTAGCGCTGGTCGGTCGTGGTCATGGCGGCTTCGTAGCGTCTCCATCCGGTGGAGGGTCAAGCGGTCTCGACGGCTGCGCTGTAATCGCTCGAATGCGATCGATCGCGGCAAGGCGGGCTAAACCCAGTCCGCTGAAAACCGTGGGTCTCTGGCAATGCGTCAAAGCGGCGTTAGCCAGTCGCGCCCATTGTCCTGCGCGTGCACGCCCCACGCCACGATCAGACAGCCGACCACGACGCGCAGGACGGCGCCGCCAGGCCGCGTCGCCTGGACGGGCTTCGTTTCGCCCTGACACTGGAGCGCGAATACCGGCTGCACATGCGCTCAGCCCAGCGCAACAGCACGCTGGTCTGCGTCGTCACTGCGCTCGGCATCTGGCTGACTTTCATCGGATTCGACCTCACGCGTCTGCACGGCATGGCGGCGCTGCTCGCCGGCGAACCCGACATTGTCGTTGCGGTCGCGCTGCGGCTGTCTGCGCTCGGAGTGATCCTTGCCCTGTTCGTGGTGCTGGCGGCGCGGCGGCTGCCGCGCGCCTATCATCGGCTATCGATCCTGGCGCTGGGGCTGATCGGCATCACCAGCGCCTATATCGCCAATGTCTTCAAGCTGCGCGGCCTGCCGCAAGCCGATATCGCCCAGCTCGTTATTATCGCTGCTGTCTTCCTGCCGGTCGGCCTGACCTTCCTGCAGAGCCTCGGCGTCGCCCTGTTCATTGGGGTGTTCTCCACCATCCTTGGCTTCGCCATGCTCGAACCGGCCCAGTTCGCCGAGCATATGCGGCTCTCAGTGCTGACCTTCTTCGCCGTGCTGGTCAGCGCCGTCGGCGCCTGGCTGCGCGAGCGGGCCGAGCGCGACCAGTTCCTGCTGCGGCGCATGCTGCACAACCGGGCGATGTCGGATGCGCTCACCGGGATCGCCAACCGGCGCGGCTTCGAGGAGCATGTCGCCATCGCGCTGCTGCAGGCGCGGCGCGACCGAGCGCCTGTCGTGTTCGCCGTGCTCGATGTCGATCATTTCAAGCGCTACAACGACCGCTACGGCCATCAGGCCGGCGACATCGCCCTGGCCCTGATCGCCCGCGCCATCGACAGCAAGCTGCGTCCGCCGATGGACATGGTCGGCCGGCTCGGCGGCGAGGAGTTCGGCCTGCTGCTCTACGACACCAGGCCGGAAAAGGCACAGGAGCGGCTGCAACGGGTCGCGCAGGCGATCGCTGAGCTCCGGATCGAGCACGCGGCCTCGCCAACGGCGCAATTCATCACCGTCAGCATGGGGGCGGCCGCTTTCGACGGCCAGGAGACGGCTGCCGATCTCTACCGGCGCGCCGATGCGGCGCTCTATTCGGGCAAGGCCTCCGGCCGGAATCGGGTCGAGCTCGGCGCGGTCAGCGAGCGCCTGGCGGGCTAGCCGCCTCCGCTGCCAAACTGCTATGCGGCGGGCATTCCCTGTCGCCATGAGAGAATCCCATGCCTCAACCCGTTTCCATCGGCCTGATCGGCGCCGGCATCATGGGCGAGCGCATGCTGCGCGCGATCCTGGCGCAATCGCCTGATCTCGTGCGCGCCGCCGGGATCTGGGACCCGTCCGGTGAGGCGATGGCGCGGATCGCCGGCGAGCTGCCGCACGTCGCGCAGCAGCTCGATGCGGCGTCCGTGATCGCGGCGAGTGATTGCGTCTACATCGCCTCGCCGCCGGCCTCCCATCTCGGCCATGCCCGCGCCGCACTTGTGGCTGGGAAAAGCGTGTTCTGCGAGAAGCCGCTGGCGATCGACGTCGCGGATTCACGCGCCTTCGTCGCCGAGGCGGGCGGGCGCGGGGCCGTCAACTTCCCCTTCGCTTCCTCGCCGGCCGTCTCGCAATTGCAGGACTGGGCCGGGAGCGCCGGCGGCAACCGGCGGATCACGATCGAGGTCGCCTTCGCCACCTGGCCGCGTTCCTGGCAGGCTGATGCGGCGGGCTGGCTCGATCGGCGCGAGCAGGGCGGCTTCACCCGCGAGGTCGTCTCGCATTTCCTGTTCCTGAGCCGCCGGCTCGGCGGCAGGCTGCATGGCCTGCAAGCGGGCGCCTCCTTCCCGGAGGCCGGCAAGTCGGAGCGCCGGATCGAGGCACAATTGATGGCGGGCGATGTCCCGGTGACACTGATCGGCAGCGTCGGCACGACGCAGAAGGACGATCACAATATCTGGATGCTGGAAGGCGAGGGCGGCGCGGTCCGGCTCTGCGACTGGTCGCTGGCCGAGCAGCGCCAGCCGGACGGCTCCTGGCAGCGGGCGCCCGATGCACTGACCCAACTCGAAGCGCGGCCGGTCGCGCTGAAGCGCCAACTCGAAGGTGTGGCTAAGCTGGCGCGCGGCGAGGCGCATCAGCTGGCGACGCTCGAAGAGGCGCTGAATGTTCAGGAGATCGTCGAGGCGATCCTCCAGAGCTAGACGCCTTCATTGAGGCGACATGGCGGGAGGGCTATGATCGGCGGGCCCAGGAGGCCTGCCGATGCGCCATGCCTTCCTCACCGACGCGCAGATCGACGCCCGTGCCCTTGCGCACCGGCGCGGGCTCGGCTTTCGCGACGAGCAGGCGATCGATGCCATGACGCTGCTGGTCAAACTCAAGGCGCGTTATCCGGAATTCGCCTATGAGCGCGTGGCCGACGGCTCGCTCGGCGAGGCCGAGGCGCAGTGGGATTCGCAGGCCAAGCGCCTGCTGATCCCGGAAAGCGTGTTCCAGGCTGCCAATCGCGGCGAGGGCAGGGCGCTGATGACGGTGGCGCACGAGGTCGGCCATGCCCTGCTCGGGCATCAGGGCTCTCTCGACCGCGCCCCGGCGGGCAGCCGGGCCGAGCGGGTCTCGGCGAAGCTCCGTTCGATGGAATACCAGGCGCGGCGCTATGCGGCGGCCTTCCTGATCCCGGATACGCCGGCGGTACGCCAGCTCGACGCGACAGCGCTGAGCGAGCGCTACCGCGTCAGCATGAGCGCCGCGATCGTGCGCCATAGCGAGCTTCGTTCCGGCGAGAGCGCCCGGGCTTTGCCTTTACGGCAGGCGGCGCTCGACATTTGAGCCGCTTGCGGTCGGCGCGCCCACAGGGCATGGCTCGGGCAACGTGACGATCATCGAGGCTGCCATGACCATCGCCGTTCCCGGCCTGCCGCCGACGCCGAAGCCCGCCCAGCGGGCGCAGGGCGTCTCGCCCTTCATCGTCATGGACGTGATGAACGCGGCCGAGGCGATCGAGCGGCGCGGCGGCTCGGTCGTGCATATGGAGGTCGGCCAGCCTTCGGCGGCGACGCCAGCGAGTATCCGCGCCGCGGCGGCAAGGGCGCTGGAGGATGGCCGCATCGGCTATACCCAGGCGCTCGGCATCGGCTCGCTCCGGGCCCGGATCGCCCGGCATTATCTTGAAACCTATGGTGTCGAGGTTCCGGCCGAGCGGGTGGTGGTGACGACCGGTTCCTCAGGCGGTTTCATCCTGTCCTTCCTGGCCTGCTTCGAGCCGGGCGCGCGGATCGCGATCACCGCACCGGGCTACCCGGCCTATCGCAATATCCTGACCGCGCTGGGGCTCGAGCCGGTCGCGATTCCGGTCGGACCCGAGACGCGCTATGCACTGACGCCGGAGCTGATCGCCAAGGCGCATGCCGAGAAGCCGCTCGCCGGCGTGCTGACGATGAGCCCGGCCAATCCGACCGGCGTGGTGATGGCGCCGGAGGCGATTGCGGCGGTGGCAGCCGAGTGCCGGCGGCTTGGCCTCTGGTACATCTCTGACGAGATCTATCACGGCCTGACCTATGAGCGGCCGGCGACGACGGCGCTCGCCGCCGATCCCGATGCGATCATCGTCAACTCCTTCTCCAAGTACTACTGCATGACCGGCTGGCGCGTCGGCTGGCTGGTCGTGCCGGAACGCCTGGTGCGGGTGATCGAGCGGCTGCAGCAGAATTTCTCGATCTCGGTGCCGATGCTGAGCCAGGTCGCCGGCGAGGCGGCCTTCGATGCGATCGAGGAATGCGAGGCGATCAAGGCCGGCTATGCGGCAAACCGCGCCTATCTGCTGAAGGCGCTGCCCGAGATCGGGCTCGGCGATTTCCTGCCTGTGGACGGGGCTTTCTACATCTATCTCGACATCGGCCGATATTCGAACGATTCCATGGCTTTCTGCCGCGATGCTCTTGAGAATGCGGGCGTTGCGATCACGCCCGGGCTCGATTTCGATGAGGGCCGCGGGGCGCGGACGGTCCGGCTCTCCTTCGCCGGTTCGCTGGCCGAATGCGAGGAGGCGGTGGCGCGCCTGGGGCGCTGGCTGGAGGCGCGCTGAAGCGGGCGCTTGCCAAGGCGAGGCGGTGGACTCAATCTGATCCGGCTTGGGGGCAGGACATGGTCGCGATGCGGAACTGGCTGAACGCCATGGCGTTGTGTGCAGCGGCGCTGCTGACTGGCGTTGCCGCGGGTCCGGGCGCGGCGCAGCAGGCCAAGACGGACGCTGCGCCGGTTCTGACGCTGCGTGGCGACGAGACGCCCGAGACGGTGCGCAAGCTCGTCGATGCACTCTCGGCCGGCGGACGCAAGGTCGAGATCAGGATCGCCGGCAAGGACGAGCCTAAATCCGCTGCAGCGGCATCCGCGCCGGCCGGTGCCGGCGCCGTCGCACCTGCGAGCAAGGCTCCGGCCCAGCCCGAGGACGAAACCCCGGCGGAGGCGTTCTGGGACCATTTCGTCGACGGGGTATCGCACGGGCTCGGCGCGGTGCCCCGTCTGGCCCAATTACCGGAGGCCTGGCGCCTTGCCTGGGCGCAGAACCGCAATGGCGTGAGCGGGATTCCCGCCGGTTGGCGGCTCAGCATTGGCCTCGTGCTCGCGTTTGCCATCGCCGGGCTCTTCCGGCTGGCGACGGCTGGCTGGTTCGCGCGCAGGCTGCGGCCGGAAGGGCCAGAGTTCACGCCGCGCTTGATCGCGTCCTCTTGGGGCGGCCTACAGGATCTGATGACGCTCGGGCTTTGCCTTAGCGTGCTGCATGCGGTTCGTACGATGTGGCTGCCGGAGACCGATCTTGCGCATATGGTGCTGCGCACTGCCGCCAACGGCATCGCGATCGGTGCAGGGCATCTGATCCTCGGGCGTTTCCTGCTTGCCCCCGGAGCGCCAGAGCGCCGGATCATGCCACTGCCGCGGGCCGAACGGGCTTTCAAGTTCCTCGCCTGCTACGGCGTCGCCTTGCCGATCCTGCTGATCGTGACGGTGTCAGCCCAGCACGCGGCCGGCCCCGCAGCGGTCACCGGGCTGTTCGCACTGGCCGGCATCGCCTCGACCCTGTTCAAGACCTGGTGGTTCATCGATGCGCGGCATGATCTTGCGGCGCTCATCCTCTATTCGGCTCATGAGCCCGGCCCGGCCCGGCGGGCGATCGCGGTTTCAACCGGTTGGCTCTATGCCGTGCTCGCCGTCGTGATCTGGATGGTCGGCAATGCTGCGGCGATGATGGAGGGCGGCGCGCGCTGGGCGGAAGCCGCGGCGCTGACGCAGTTCATTATCGTGCTGGCGCCGATCCTCGCAGTCGGCATCACCAGCCTGATGGCCTGCCGGCAGGCACATGCGGCCGCGATGGGGCAGACTGCGCCGCTCTCGCTCGCGGTCGGTCATGCGCTGCGGGCCGCGGCTGGCGGCGCGATCTGGGCCGGCGGCTTCTACTTGCTGGCGCGGCTCTGGGCCGGCTTCCTGTTCGGCGTCAGCTCCGACCAGTTCGCCATGCTGATGCGCCAGGCCGGCGGCGTCGCGCTGCTCGCCTTCGGCGGCTGGGTGACAGTCGTCTTCCTACGCAGCTTCTTCGATGCCTATACGCCGAAGCCGACCATAAGCCTGCCAGGCGACGAGGACGCTGTCCCGCATGACCATGTGCCTTCGCGGCTGGCGACCGTGCTGCCGGTGCTGCGCGGCGTCGTACTTGCTGCGGCCATCGGATTGACCGTGCTGGTGCTGCTTTCGCGGCTGGGGGTCGATATCGGGCCGCTGCTCGCCGGCTTCGGTATCCTCGGCCTCGCCTTCTCCTTCGGCTCGCAGGCGCTGGTGCGCGACATCGTCTCCGGCTTCTTCTTCATGCTCGAGGATGCCTTCCGCGTCGGCGAATATGTCGACACCGGCCGGCTCAAGGGCACGGTCGAGAAGATCTCGCTGCGCTCGATGCAGCTGCGCCACCAGAGCGGGCAGGTCCACACCGTCCCGTTCGGCCAGGTGCAGTCGCTGACCAATGCCAGCCGAGACTGGGCGACCGTGAAGTTCAACGTTCGCCTCGACCACTCCGCCGATATCGAGAAGGCGCGCAAGACGATCAAGAAGATCGGGGCGGCGCTGCTGGAAGATCCGGAACATGGGCCGCATTTCATCGCCCAGCTCAAGATGCAGGGCGTCGCCGACATCACCGATGCGGCCATCGTGATCCGGCTGAAGTTCACCGCCAAGCCGAACCACGCCTCGATGCTGCAACGCGAGGCGCTGAAGCGGGTCTATCGCGGGCTGATCGATGCCGAGGTGCCATTCGCCTCCAATGCGGTCACGGTGAAGGAAGGTGGCGGCAAGAGCGCCGCTGCGGCGATCGCGGCCGTGCCGGCGCCGACACCGCTCGTGCCGGCGGCGGAGTGAGGAAATCCGCGATGCGCAGGACCATGCGAAGGAGATCTGCCTGGCTCGGCGCCCTGATCCTGCTCGCAGGCTCGCTCAGCGGCGCGGCATTGGCGCAGGCGCCGCGTGGAGACGAGCTGATCGCGATTCATCGGCAGCTCAACAGCATGTGCCGCGGGTGGTCGGGTGACGACCCCCACACCCAGCAAGTCTGCGAGGTACGCGATCGCCTCGGCGGCACTTTGCAGAAGGCGGGTTATTGCTTCGGGCGCCGCGGCCAGGCCGGCGCCCAGATGAGCTGGCACCGCTGCGGGCCGGATTCGCTGCGATAGAGCGACGCTCGTCGCTACTGCCCGAAGTCCAGCATGAAGAAGAAGCCGAAACCGATCAGCGCCAGCAGCGCGCCCAGGCCGGCGGCGAGGCGGGCGGCGGAGAGTTGGCCCGCCCATTCATGGCGCTGGCCGGCGCGTTCGGCCGCATGCTCGGGGCCGTGCTTGCCGAATTGGCTGGCATAGAGGTCAGGCGTCATCTGCGGGCCGACCGGCAAATTGCCCTCCAACTCATAGCGCACCGCGACGAAGAGGGTGAACAGGCCGAGCAGGCCGACACCGAGCCAGCCGATCGCCTGTTGGGCGAGCCAGGCCAACCCGATCAGGCCGGCGCAGGCGATCACCCTCAACAGCAGGCGCTCACGGCTTCGCGGTGGCCGCATCCTCTCTCCCGTTCGTGAAAAAGGCCGCCGCGATTACTCGCGGCGGCCTCGATCCTACTTGCGTCCGGCCAGCTTGTTCCACCAGCCGCCGCGCTTGGGCCGGTCCGGATCCGGCGGCGTCAGCACGACCGCGACCGGCTCCTCGACCACGCGTGGAGCAGGCACCTCTTCGGCGACCGGCTCCGGGGCCGGAGCGACCGCGGCTTCGGGCGCTGCCGGCTCGGGAGCAGGCGCGATCTCGGCCGGGGCGGCGGCGACGCCATCCTCGGTGATCGGCACGACCTTCTTGCGCGAACGGCTGCGCTTGGGCTTCTCGACCGGCTCGGCGACGACTTCTGTGTCCGTGTCGGCGGCCTTGGCGGCCTCGGCAGGCGCTGCCTCGGCTTCGGCCTCGGCCTCGGCCTTCTTGCTGCGGCTGCGGCGGGCGCGCTTCGGCTTGGCATCGGCCTCCGGCTCGCCGGCGACCTCGCTCACGGGAGCGACGGTTTCCTCGACGGGAGCGGCGGCTGCGACCGGCGCCGCATCGTCGGACTCGCCGACGCTGGCGTCGTCGCCATCCTCGCCGTCGTCCTGGTCTCCGGCCTCGCCGGTCGCACCTTCAAGCTGGCCCTGGCCGTCACGCTCGCCACCGCGCCGCCGACGGCGCCGGCGGCGACGGCGACGACCATCGCGACCCTCCTGGCCTTCGCCCTCAGCTGCCGCACGCGGAGCAGCTTCGGTCTCGCCATCGGCCTCCTCACTCTCCACCTCGGCCTCGACCTCGACGATATCCTCGTCCTCGGGCTCGTCGATGATCGCCTCGGCGCGCATGCTGGAGACCGGGATGACCCGGTTCTCGTTGCCGACGAACTCGCCGCGCTCGACCTCGAAATAGCGGGTGCCGAGCAGGGCTGCGTCGGCCGAGACGGTGATCGCGATGTTGAAGCGCTCCTCCAGGTCGCGCAGATGGGCGCGCTTCTGGTTGAGCACGTAGAGCGCGACCTCGGGCCGGGTCCGGACTTCGAGATTATGCGAGGCGCTCTTGATCAGAGCCTCTTCGAGGGCGCGCAGGATCTGCAGCGCGATCGAAGGCGTCGAGCGGACGAGGCCGGCGCCGGCGCAATGCGGGCAGGGCACCGAGGAGCTCTCGAGCACGCCGGTGCGGATGCGTTGGCGCGACATCTCCAGCAGGCCGAAGGCGGAGATGCGACCGACCTGGATGCGGGCCCGGTCGTTCTTCAGGCATTCCTTCAGCTTCTTCTCGACGGCGCGGTTGTTGCGGTTCTCCTCCATGTCGATGAAATCGATCACGATGAGGCCGGCAAGGTCGCGCAGGCGCAGCTGGCGCGAGATTTCCTCGGCCGCTTCGAGATTGGTCTTGAGGGCAGTGTCCTCGATGTTGTGCTCGCGGGTCGAACGCCCTGAGTTGATGTCGATCGCGACCAGCGCCTCGGTCTGGTTGATGACGATGTAGCCGCCCGATTTCAGCGTCACCGTGTTCGAGAACATTGCGTCGAGCTGGCTCTCGACGCCGAAGGCGGCGAAGAGCGGGGTCTGCTCGCGATAGGGCTTCACGCTCTTGGCATGGCTCGGCATGAGCATGCGCATGAAGTCCTTCGCCTCGCGATAGGCGCTTTCGCCGGCGACGTGAACCTCGTCGATGTCCTTGTTGTAGAGGTCGCGGATCGAGCGCTTGACGAGGTTGCCCTCCTCATAGACCAGCGCCGGGGCGACCGAGCCGAGCGTCAATTCGCGCACGCTTTCCCACATGCGCATCAGGTATTCGTAGTCGCGCCTGATCTCCGGCTTGGTGCGCGAGGCACCGGCGGTGCGCAGGATGATGCCCATCCCCTCCGGCACCTCCAGCTCCTGGGCGATCTCCTTGAGGCGCTTGCGGTCCTCGGCATTGGTGATCTTGCGCGAGATGCCGCCGCCCTTGCCGGTGTTCGGCATCAGCACCGAATAGCGGCCGGCGAGCGAGAGATAGGTGGTGAGCGCGGCGCCCTTGTTGCCGCGCTCTTCCTTGACGACCTGGACCAGGATGATCTGGCGGCGCTTGATCACCTCCTGGATCTTGTACTGGCGGCGCAGATTGCGCGGGCGCTCGGGCATGTCGTCGAGGGCGTCGCCGCCGCCGAGCTGCTCCGGCTCCTCCTGAGCCTCCTCGCCGCCGTTCTCCTCGTCACCGTTCTCGTCGTCCTGCGGGGGGCGACGCGCCTCGGCCGCGTCCTCGCGATCCTCGGAGGCGGTTGCTTCGGTCGTCTCGAAGGTCAGCGGCGCGGAGTTCTCGACCGCGTCCTGATTGGCGGATTCGGCGATCTCGGGCGCGAAGCTTTCGCCGAAGGCAGGCGCGCCTTCGTTGACCATCGCGGCTTCCTTGCCGTTGGTCTCGACCAGGTCCTCGGACTGGGCGGCGCCGGCCTCGACCTCGGCGCTGACGGTCTCGCCGCTCTCCGCGGCGCGCTTGGGCCGGTTGTCGCGATCGCGGCGGCCGCGACGGCCGCGGCGCTCACGCTTCTCCTCGTCGCGCTCTTCCTCGCGCTCGGCGCGGGCTTCCTCGGCGAGCAGAGCCTGCCTGTCGGCGACCGGGATCTGATAGTAGTCGGGATGAATTTCGGAGAAGGCGAGGAAGCCGTGGCGGTTGCCGCCATATTCGACGAAGGCGGCCTGGAGCGACGGCTCCACCCGCGTCACCTTCGCCAGATAGATATTGCCGCGGAGCGGCTTGCGGCTCGCCGATTCGAAATCAAACTCTTCGATACGCGAGCCGCGGGACACCACGACCCGGGTCTCTTCCGGGTGGGTGGCATCGATAAGCATCTTGTTGGCCATGGGACAATTCCATTGGCGCGGCGGCCTTGGCAATCCGCCAGGCTGCGGACGTGAGTCCGCGGCCGCGGGCAGGGGCGCCGCGCGTCAGCCGGCTGGAGCCGGCCTGTTGCAGGGAGAGGAGTTCGGCCAGAGAAGGACGACGGGAGCGGGCGGCGGAGCGGGCGGACAGCCCGTCACCACCTGAGAGGTTTCGACGAAACACCGAAAGAGAAAGCGGCGTCGTTTGCCCCGACATCTTACCTTTGACCTGCGGCGCGCCGGAAAGCGCACCGCGTTTGACACGCTCGCGGACAAGAGTACCGGCGCCGATTGCTGCCTGGCGCAGGCCCGTCCGCGGACGATTCCGTTGTTGGTTGCCCCCGCGCCGGCGCGGGTCATGTGACAGACCCGGTCGTTCGGCCGTTTCGCAGGGCGCCTGCGGGCTTATGGCCCGGCTTGTGCGCTGCGGTAGCCTTCGCGATGCAACCATCTCCATTACAGACAGGCGATGCATTTTTGCAAGCGCGTTAACGGTGGGTGATCGGCGAGGCGCGGTTTCCGCTGTCGGCCGGCCATGGTAACGGGTTGTCAACGACTGACGACGCTATGGTTAAGCCTTGTTAAGCGTCGGACCAGCGAATCGAGGAGCTTCCTCCTGCTTCACCGGCTTCGCCTCTCTGCAAAGGGCGTCTCGCACCGCATTGCCATGCCGGCGCTGCGGGTTTTCGCATGTGCGGCATTGCTCCTGTCGTCTCTCTCGCTCGCGACCGCGAATTCGCCCGGCCGCGTCGGCAACGATGTTCCGGTCGCCACCGATGCGCGGCTCGAGGTCCAGGGTGATACCGTCCGGTTGACCATGGCGTTGTCCCGGCCGGTGACGGTGGCCGCCTCGGTCATGGCCGGCCCCGACCGCGTCATCGTCGACCTGCCGTCGGTCAACTTCCAGATCGACGGGAAGCAGGGTCGCAAGTCCGCAGGTTTCGTCTCCGGCTTTCGCTACGGCCTGTTCATGACCGACCGGGCCCGGATCATCCTCGATCTCGCCCAACCGGCCGTGGTCGCGAATGTGTCGGTGACGCCGGTACGCGGCGGTTTCGGCGAGCTCATCGTCGAATTGAAGCGGACGAGTCGCGAGGAATTCGCCGCTCTCGCCCGCGAGGCGGCAGCGAAGACGCAGCTGCCGAGCATCCCGGTCGAGCGTAAGGCCGAGGGCGATTCGCGCCGGATCGTGGTGATCGATCCCGGCCATGGCGGCATCGACCCGGGTACGCAGGTTGCGGCGATCGCCGAAAAGGCGGTGGTGCTCGCCTTCGGGCTGAAGCTGAAGGAGCAGCTCGAGGCGCAGGGACGCTACCGGGTGATCATGACCCGCTCGGACGACACCTTCATCTCGCTGAACGACCGCGTCCGCATTGCGCGCGGTGTCGAAGCCAATCTCTTCATCTCGATCCACGCCGATTCGCTGGCGCAGGCGCAGGATGTTCGTGGGGCGACCATCTATACCGGCTCGGAGCGCGCCAGCGACGCTGAGGCGGCGCGGCTGGCGGCCAAGGAGAATCAGGCCGATGCCGTTGCAGGTCTCGATTCGAGCGAGGATGTGCAGGATGTCGCCGGTATCCTGATGGATCTCGCCAAGCGCGAGACCCGCAGCTTCTCGACGATCTTCGCGCGAAACCTGGTCGATAGGCTCGGTGGGTCGGTCAAAATGCACAAGGTGCCGTTGCGTTCGGCGGGTTTTCGCGTATTGACCGCCCCCGACGTGCCGTCGGTGCTGATCGAGCTCGGCTACATGTCGAGCCCGAAGGATGCCGAGCTCCTGAATTCCGAGGGTTGGCGCAACCAAGCCGCGGCAGCCGTACAGCAGGCCGTCGATCAGTATTTCGAGCGCTTACAGATGCCCGGCAAGGCTGCGCAAAGCAGGCCTTGAGGACACAATGGTCGAACATGGCGATTTGTGGTCGCAAAGCCACGGTTCCGCCATGTCTGCCGTGATATAGAGACGAGTTGAAGATCAGCCGGGCAGGTCGTGACGCCAGAGGGGGAGGGCGACGACGCTGCCGCTAGCCGAGGTCAAAGTTCTCGATGCGGTTCATACTGCGCCTTTTCGGATGGGCGTTCGCCGCCGGCACGATCCTGTTCGTGATCGGCGTCGCGGGTGCGGCCGGGGTGATCTGGCACTACTCCAAGGACCTGC
This sequence comes from Allobosea sp. NPDC003192, assembly GCF_050275675.1. Lineage (NCBI taxonomy): Bacteria > Pseudomonadati > Pseudomonadota > Alphaproteobacteria > Hyphomicrobiales > Alloboseaceae > Allobosea > Allobosea sp. NPDC003192. The sequence continues at coordinate 327,860 of NZ_JBNNPK010000001.1, read as the reverse complement.
CCGATTCGGCGCAGCTGCGGAACTACGAGCCGCCGGTGATGAGCCGCGTCCATGCCGGCGACGGCAGCCTGATCGCCGAGTTCGCGCGTGAACGACGGCTCTACCTGCCGATCCAGGCGGTGCCGAAGCTGATCATCGACGCCTTCCTCTCGGCCGAGGACAAGAATTTCTACAAGCATTTCGGCGTCGATCCCGAGGGCCTCGCCCGCGCCGCGATCTCGAACTTCCGCAATCGCGGCTCCGGCCGCCGACCGCAGGGTGCCTCGACCATCACCCAGCAGGTCGCGAAGAACTTCCTCGTCGGTTCCGAGCAGAGCATCGAGCGCAAGATTCGTGAGGCGCTGATCGCGCTGCGCATCGAGTCGACCTATTCGAAGGACAAGATCCTCGAACTCTATCTCAACGAGATCTATCTCGGCGCGCCGGCGCCTGGCCAGGGCAGCTACGGCGTCGCCGCGGCGGCGCTGAACTATTTCGGCAAGTCGGTGCATGAGCTCAATGCGCAGGAGGCGGCCTATCTCGCGGCGTTGCCGAAGGCGCCGACCGATCTGCATCCGTTCCGCAATCGCGAGCGCGCGATCGAGCGTCGCAACTACGTGCTCGACCGCATGGCCGAGAACGGCTTCCTCAAGCGGCCCGATGCCGACGCGGCGAAGAAGCAGCCGCTGGGCGTCAATCCGCGCACGGTCTCGCCGAACCAGATCGCCGCCGGCTATTTCGCCGAAGAGATCCGGCGTGAGCTGCAGGACCGTTATGGCGAGAAGAAGCTGCTCGAGGGCGGCCTCTCGGTTCGCGCCACCGTTGATCCCAAGATGCAGCTGATGGCGCGCAAGGCGCTGGTCGACGGCCTCGTGCGCTTCGACGAGGCGCGCGGCTGGCGCGGCGCGATCCAGAAGATCGATGCGGCGAGCCGCGAATGGGGGCTCGCCATCGCCGAGCTGCCGGTGCTCGGCGACGTCAAGCCCTGGCGCCTCGCCGTCGTGCTCGATGTCGCCGGCGACAGCGCCCGTGTCGGCCTGCAGCCGATCCGCGAGGCGTCCGGCCTGCTGCGGCCGGAGCGCGAGACGGCGACGCTCGGACCCGACGGCATCCGCTGGACGCGGCGTACCCGCGTCTCGCAGGCGGTCTCGCCGGGTGACGTCGTCTATGTCGAGCCGATCGACGGCAAGCCGGGCCAGGTCCGCCTGCGCCAGATGCCCGAGGTCAATGGCGCGATCACCGTGATGGACCCGTTCTCCGGCCGCGTGCTCGCCATGGTCGGCGGCTTCTCGCATGACCAGTCCGAGTTCAACCGGGCGACACAGGCGCTGCGCCAGCCCGGCTCGTCGTTCAAGCCGTTCGTCTACGCGACGGCGCTCGACAACGGCTACACCCCGTCCAGCATCGTGCTCGACGCACCGATCGAGGTCGACCAGGGCGGCGGCCTCGGCATGTGGACGCCGAGCAACTACGACGGCAAGTTCACCGGGCCGCGCACGCTGCGCTACGGCATCCAGTTCTCGAAGAACCTGATGACGGTCCGCCTCGCCAAGGACGTCGGCATGCCGCTGATCGCGGAATATGCCCGCCGCTTCGGCATCTATGACGACATGCTGCCGGTTCTCTCGATGTCGCTCGGCGCCGGCGAGACCACGGTCATGCGCATGACCGCGGCCTATTCGATGCTCGCCAATGGCGGCAAGCGCATCCGGCCGACGCTGATCGATCGCATCCAGGACCGCTGGGGCGCAACGATCTTCAAGCACGACCAGCGGACCTGCGAAGGCTGCGAGGCCGAGAAGTGGAGCAACCAGCGCGAGCCACGCCTGATCGACAACCGCGAGCAGGTCCTCGATCCGCTGACCGCCTACCAGATGGTCTCGATGCTCGAAGGCGTCGTCAACGCCGGCACCGCCACCGTGGTCAAGTCGGTCGGCAAGCCGCTCGCCGGCAAGACGGGCACGACCAACGACGCCAAGGACGTTTGGTTCGTAGGCTTCTCGCCCGATCTCGCCGTCGGCGTCTATATGGGCTTCGACAAGCCGAAATCGCTCGGCAACTCCGCGACCGCCGGCCAGTACGCCGCGCCGATCTTCCGTGACTTCATGCAGGTTGCGCTGAAGGACAAGCCGGCGACGCCGTTCCGCGTGCCGCCCGGCATCAAGCTGATCCGCGTCGATCCGCGCACCGGCATGCGTGCCGGCGGCGAGGGCGGCATCCTCGAAGCCTTCAAGCCGGGCACGGCGCCGCCGGACAGCTATTCGGTGATCGGCGCCTCCGACGGCAGCGGTGGCGCGATGAGCGTGGCGCCGGCGGGCGGCCGCTCGGTCGGCTCCGGCACCGGCGGGCTCTATTGACGAGAGTGAAGGGCGCGGTCGTCATGGCCGCGCCGCTTCAGGCGATCCTCGAGGCCGAGCTGGCGCGTGGCAACCGGATTCTCGAGAGAGGCGACTGGCCGCCGCATTGCGACCTCTTCGTTCTGCTCGCCCGGCCGTTCCGTAAGCGCTATGCGCTCGTCGCCGGCCTCGCCTATGACGTCGTCGACGATCCGCATTACTGGAAGGCGGAATACCGCCACGGGCGCGAATGCCTCGCCTGCGCTTTCTGAGTGATGGACGGCGCCGAGCACCATTTACACGGCTGCGCTTGCTGCCTATGTCAGCCTCCAGCCAGTCAGCCTCAAGCGACGGACTTAGAAGACGACGATCATGCGCCCAGAAATCCAGACGCAACTCGACAACGCCAAGCAGTCGATCGGACTGCTGAGGAGGCATCTTTGACTGGGATGTCGCACAACGACGCCTGGCGGAGCTGAACGCGCTTTCCGAAGGTCCCGACTTCTGGAACGACGCCGAGAACGCGCAGAAGCTGATGCGTGAGCGCACCCAGCTCGAGACGCAGATCGCGGGCATCACCAAGCTCGAACGCGATGTCGAGGACGCGCTCACGCTGATCGAGCTCGGCGAGATGGAAGAGGATGAGGCGACCGTCGCCGAGGGCGAGGCCGCGATCAAGACGGTCGAGGCCGAGGCCGGCCGGCTTCAGGTCGAATCGCTGCTCTCCGGCGAGGCCGACATGCTCGACACCTATGTCGAGATCCATCCCGGCGCCGGCGGCACCGAGAGCCAGGACTGGGCCGAGATGCTGCTGCGCATGTATCGGCGCTGGGGCGAGCGGCGGAAGTTCAAGGTCGAGACGCTGGAATACCAGGACGGCGACCAGGCCGGCATCAAGTCGGCGACGCTGCAGTTCAAGGGCCACAACGCCTATGGCTGGCTGAAGACCGAATCCGGCGTGCACCGGCTGGTCCGCATCTCGCCGTTCGACTCCAATGCCCGCCGCCAGACCTCGTTTGCCTCGGTCTGGGTCTATCCGGTCGTCGACGACCGCATCGTCATCGACGTCAAGGAATCCGACTGCCGGATCGATACCTATCGGGCGCAAGGCGCCGGTGGCCAGCACATCAACACCACCGATTCGGCGGTGCGCATCACCCATATCCCGACCGGGATCGTGGCCGCTTGCCAGCAGGAGCGCTCGCAGCACAAGAACCGGGCCAAGGCCTGGGAGATGCTGCGCGCCCGTCTCTACGAGGTCGAGCTGAAGAAGCGCGAGGAGAAGGCCAACGCCGAGCAGGCCTCCAAGACCGATATCGGCTGGGGGCACCAGATCCGCTCCTATGTGCTGCAGCCCTATCAGCTGGTGAAGGACCTGCGCACCGGCGTCGCCTCGACCGCGCCGTCCGATGTACTTGATGGCGATCTCGACCCGTTCATGGAAGCGTCGCTGGCGCAGCGCGTCTACGGCACGAGCGTCGAAGTCGAGGACATCGATTGAGTGAGTCCAAGCGCTCCCGCGGCCGCGAGATCCTGATCAATCTCGCGGTTTCCCTCGGCAGTGTCGTCGTCTTCCTGTTGTTCTGCGAGCTGGTGCTGTTCCGCTTCGTGTTGCCGGCGAGCGACGTGCCGCGCAACGCCTACGTCAACGAAGTCGTGCGCTACGAGCCGGGACAGAGCGGCGTCTGGCGGGTGCGCGACGAGATCGCGGCGCCGTACCGGATCAACGCGCAGGGCTGGAACTCGCCGCTCCCGGATTATCCGATCGAGCGCAAGCCGGGGACGAGCCGCGTCGCTTTCGTCGGCGACAGCTTCGTCGAGGCGCTGCAGGTGCCGTTCGACAAGACCTTCGCCGAGGTTGTCGGTGCCAGGCTTTCCGCCAAGGGCCCGGTCGAGGTCCAGCGCTTCGGCGTCGCCGGCGCACCGCTCAGCCAGTACCTGCAGATGGTCGAGCGCGAGGTCGTCCAGCGCCGCCCCGACCTGATTGTGGTCAACCTGGTCCACAACGACTTCGACGAAAGCTTTGTTTTCCGGCCGGGGCGCTACACGTCGAGCTTCCTCAAGCTGAAGATCGAGGGCGGCAAGGTCGTCGGCGAGGTTGCGCCCGCGCCCTGGCGCGCCGGCTGGTTCGAGCTCCTGCGCCAGAGCGCGACGGCGCGCTTCCTGCTCTATCGCTGGCAGGTCAGGCCGCAGACGCTGGTCGATGCGATCTTCGGGCCGGCCAAGGCGGCGGGCGAGGGCGGCTATGCCGCCAATATCGACGTGGCGAGCGTGTTCGCGCAGGAGGCCGACCTCCGTATCGCCACGGACTATCTGTTCGGCCGCCTGAAGGCGCGCGCCGATTCGATCGGGGCGAAGCTCCAGCTGGTCATGGATGGCGACCGCGCGGCGATCTATGCCGGTCGCAGCGACAGCCCGGCACTGAAGCTCAACCGGATTGCGGCTGAGATGGCGGCCAGGCACGGCATCGCCTTCCTCGACCTGCATCCGGTCTTCGCCTCCGATTGGGCCAAGGCCGGCAAGCGTTTCGAATTCCAGGCCGACGCGCATTGGAACGAGTACGGTCACCAGGTGGCCGGCGCGGCACTCGCTGACGCTCTGAACTGAAGGCGCATTTATTGAATTGGAACAGCCCGCTGTAGCCAGATGCTACAACGGGCTGCGAAGTTTGTTTTGCCTTGCCGCCGAGGCGGCTTCAGAGTTGCCCGGCGAGCTTGTCCCCGGCGCGCAGGAAGCGATTGGGATCGGCGGGGTCGCCGTCGATGCGGGTCTCGTAGTGCAGATGCGGACCGGTCGAACGGCCGGTCGAGCCGACACGGCCGACCAGCGTGCCGGCGGTGACGACCTGGCCCTCGCTGACCAGGATCGCCGACATGTGAGCGTAGCGGGTGCTGATGCCGCTGGCATGCTCGATCTCGACCATATTGCCGTAGCCGCCGGAATACTCGGCTGTCACGACCTTGCCCGGGCCGGTGGCGCGCACCGGCGAGCCGTGCTCGGCGCGTAGGTCCATGCCGGTGTGCAGGGCGGCGCCGCGGGTAAAGGGATCGGCGCGGTAGCCATAATTGGAGCTCAGCTCGAGCTCTCCGGCGAGCGGCCGACGGATCGGCAACTGCTCGACGAGACCGCGCAGGCGGAAGACGGTCGCGATACGCGGCTGCAGCGAGCTCAGGGTCGCCTCGAAGGGGCCGGCAGAGGCGTCGATGTTGACCGGGACCAGAGGGCCACCGACACCCTTCGGAACCGTGGTCGCGACGGCGAGCTTGTCAGTGTCGAGGCGGGTTTCGGCGAGCGCGCTGCGCAGCGTCTTCTGGGTATCGCCCAGTGTCTTGTCGATCTCGCGCAAGGCCGCGAGCTGCGTGGCCGAGCTGCGCTCGATCGACTGGTCGAGCTGGGTCAGGGCCTCGGCGACGCGCTTGGCCGGGGGCACCGGCTCCTCGGCCTCGCCAGATTGCCAGGGCGCCGAACGGTCGCCGGCGCCGCGCAGCGGCAGGGTTTCGGGCGCCGGGGTCGGCTTGCCGGTAGCGAACGGTGCGAAGCTGGTGACGCCGGAGGCACGGATCGGCTCCTCGGGCTTGATCATGCGCTGGCGCAGCGGATTCTTGGCAGCCTGGGAGACGCCGATCCCGGCCGTCTGCAGGCTCTCGGCGACCGCATTGACCAGGGATTGCCGCGATTCGAGCTCGGCTTGGCGCATGGCGATTTCGCCGACGCGGGCCTCGACGCCGTCCTGATCGAGCAAGGCGCGGCTGGCGAGTCGGTCGACATCGGCGCGTAGCGCGGCGATCCGGTCCTCATAGGCGTACTGGCGCGAGGTCTCGCGACTGATCAGTCGCGCGGCGAGGTCGTCCTTGCGCAGGATGTACCAGCTCGTCGCGCCGCTCCAGGCGGTGGTCAGCGCCAGCAGGCTCAGGCCCAGCATGGCAGTCGAGCGGCTGACGGTGAAGCTGCGGCGGGAGAGAAGGCCGGTCACGGCAAGCTCTTGGCCGGTGGCCTGAACGCGAGAATCCGAGGAGGTCATACGCAAAACCGAAAGTGACGCTGCGATAGGGTGATTAGACCTCGTTAGGGTTAATCAATCGCAAATCGCGGTCGGTTTCGCCGCATTCGGGTTGGGATTTCCCAAGGCCGTTTCGGGAAATCCGATCTTCGTTCCGGGGACACGAAGGCCGCTCCCCGGAACGAAGGCTCAGGGACAGGCGGTCGCCTCAGAGCTCGCGGGCCGCGGCGAGCACGGCCTCGGCGTGACCCTTGACCCGGACCTTGGCCCAGACGCGGACGATCTTGCCGGCAGCGTCGATCAGGAAGGTGCTGCGCTCGACACCCATATAGTGGCGGCCATACATCTGCTTCTCGACCCAGAGCCCATAGGCCTCGATCGCCTTTCGTTCCTCGTCGGAAACCAGCGTCAGCTTCAGGGCGTATTTCTGCTTGAACTTGTCGTGGCGCTTCACCGAATCCGGCGAGATGCCGATGACGGTCGTGCCGGCGGCGGCGAAATCGTCGTGCAGCGCGTCGAAGGAGAGTGCCTCGTTGGTGCAGCTCGTCGTGTCGTCCTGCGGGTAAGCGTAGAGCACGACCTTGCGCCCGCGCAGGCCGGAGAGCGTGAGCGAGCCGCCGCCATCGGTGGGCAGGGTGAAGTCTGGAGCGGGAATGCCTTCGTTCAACGCCATCTTCGCCTTCCTTTGGTCGCGATCACATGCAAGGGCCGGGCAAGCCGCCTGCGATAAGCCGGCTCAGACCATAAACCGGACCTGCCGGGAACGAATCAGCTAGCTTACCGTTGCTGTACCGCTCCCGGGATCAGGCGCATCATGCGAATGGCGCGGCGGCCCTTGCACCAGCCATCGCATCGATCCGCACGATTCGAACAGCAAGACAAGAAGCGATTCGTTGACCAACGACAGCAAGATCGAGGCGGCCCCCGTATCCGGTGCTGCGCCTGCGGCGGAGTGCCAGGAGGTGGTCGCCGTCGCCAAACGCGCCTGGCGCGGCATCGTCACCATCGCCGTCACGGTCTGCGTCGCGCTCGTCATGCTCGGTTTCGTGGCAGCCGCCTTGCTGGTCAGCGGCTTCATCCCGCTCTCCGGGCTGGAGGGCCGGATTTCGGCCGCGATCGAGGAACGGCTCGGACCGAACTGGAAGGTCGAGGCCGAGCATGCCGAGCTCAACCGTGCCGATGGCCGTTCGCGCCTGCGGGTCCGCGAGGTCTCGTTCCGGCATGCGGGCGGGGCCTCGTTCCGCGCGCCGGAAGCGGTGCTGGGCTATGATGCGATGGCGCTGCTGCGCGGCGATTTCCGCCTGGTCTCGCTCGATCTGCGCGGCGTCAATATCCGCCTCGGCGTCAGGCAGGACGGCTCGCTGCTGCTGGAGCAGGACGCCCAGCCGGAGCAGACATCGAAGACGCCGATAGCGGGCGACCCCGTGGACTGGGACGCCTTCGCCGGAGCCATGAACGCGGTCGGTACCCTGGTCTCGAATGACGGCCTGCTCGGTTCGCTCGAAGTCGCCGGCATCGGTGGGGCGCGGGTGACGCTGATCGACCCGGCCGGGCGGCAGCGCTCGGGCCTGGAGGACGTCGACATCAAGCTGGAGCGCTTCGGCGGCGGACAGGCGCGGCTGTCGATGAAGGGGCGCATCGGCCCGCGCTGGAAGGAGCTGGCGATCGACCTGGCGAGCGCGCCTGACGGCACGCGCAGCGCCACGATCGACATCCAGCGTTTCGAGCCGGCCGAGGCGGTGGCGCTCGCCTTCGGCAATGCCATGGTCGCGCTCGACGGCCTGGCGTTGAGCGGCAAGATCTCACTGACCCAGAGCGGCAGCGGCGAGCGCAAGCTCGCGGCGGGGCTGGCCGTCGCCCCGGGGGTGATCAAGGTCCACAATGCCGGGCTCGACCCGGTCGAAGTCCAGGGCGCCAAGCTCGACTTCACCAGCGAGGACGGTCTCAAGACGATCAAGGTCACGACCGCCCAGCTTCTAGCCGGCGAGACGAAGCTCGCGGGAAGCGGCGAGGCGCGCAACGAGAACGGGCTCTGGCGGCTGGCGCTCGACGGCTCCGGGCAAGTCGCCGGCATCGGCAAGGACGCCGCTGTCGTGCTTTCGACCCTGCGCACGCAGCTCGAGGTCGACCCAAGCGCCGGCGAGGTCAGGATGGGCCAGCTCTCGTTCAAGGGGCCGCTGATCAGTGCCGAGGGCTCCGGCACGGCGCGCCGGCGCGACGACAAGAATTCGCACCAGTTCCAGATCAGGGCTGTCGATACCGACATGCGGGCGGCGCTTGCGGTCTGGCCGGCGGTGACTTCGCCGGGACTGCATGCAGCTCTCGTCGAGATGGTGAAGGGTGGGCGGGTCGAGGAGATCGACGTCAAGGTGACGATGTCTCCAGAGGCGAATGCGCGGCTGGCGGACGGCAAAGGCATGGACGACGACGCCGTGGCCGTGCGCCTGAAGGCCTCGCAGGTCAATTTCCTGCCCAATCCCGGCCTGCCTCTCCTCACCGATGCGCGTGTGGTCGGCTCGACAACGGGCCGCACCGTCGACCTCGCCATTTCCCAGGCCACGGCCGAGCTCGGCGAGGGCCGCAAGCTCCAGCTCGGCGAAGGCACCTTCGCCATGTCCGATACCTGGGCCGATCGGCCGCAGGCGCGGATCGGCTTCAAATCGACGGGCTCGGCCGATTCGCTGGTCGCGCTCCTCAATTTCCCGTCGCTGCGCGAGTTCTCGCCACTCAAGATCGAGCCGGGCGCGCTGCGCGGCGCGGTCGAGCTGACCAATCAGCTTTCCTTGCCGCTGATCAACGATCTGACCTTCAACGACGTCGTGATCCGCAGCAGCGGCGCGATGTCGAACATCGCCTCCGACAACCTGCTCGGCGGTGAAAAGCTGGAGGGCGCCAACCTGGCGCTGAACTACGACCGTGGCCAGCTCTCGATCAAGGGTGAGGGCAGGATCGGTGGCGACAAGGCGCCGATCGACCTCAAGCAGAACGCGAAGGGCCAGGGCGAGGCCACCGTTTCGCTCAATCTCGACAATGCCGCGCTCAAGCGGCGCGGCTTCGGCCCTGAGACCGGCATCAGCGGGCCGATGCAGGTCAAGGTCGTGAAGGCGCTCGGCAAGACCCCGGAGGCGCTGCCGCGCGTCGAGATCGATTTGACCAAGGCTGCGATCGATACCGGAGTTCCCGGCGTGAGCAAGCCGGCAGGCCGGGCAGGCAGGGCCGTCTTCACCTATGTCAGCGACGATGACGGGCCGGATCTGGAAGATCTGACGATCGAGAGCGCGCCGCTGCTGGCCAAGGGGCGCATCTCGCTGACCAAGCAGAACAGCTTCGAGAGCGCGAGCTTTTCGCAACTACGCCTGTCGCCCGGCGACAACCTGACCAAGGTCGAGATCAGCCGCGACGGCAGCCTGACCAAGCTTTCGGTGCGCGGCGCGGTGCTCGATGCGAGGCCTTTCGTCCGCGATCTGTTCGACGCGCCGGCCACGCCCATTCGGAGCGTAGCGCGCGGCGGTCAGTCCGCCGCGTCGAGCCCCGATTTCGATCTCGACCTCGACGTGCCGATCCTGACCGGCTTCAACAACGAGGCGCTCGGCAACTCGCAGCTCAAGCTCTCGCGCCGGAACGGCGCCGTCCGCTCGATCGCCTATCAGGGTCGGATCGGGCGGGCCGACCTGTCGATCAAGCAGGTCAAGCAGGGCGAGGGGCCCGGTTCGATCGTCGTGCAGTCGGACAATGGCGGCGCTACCTTGCGCTTCCTCGACCTCTATCGCCGCGCCTATGGCGGCGACCTCACGCTGCAGCTCGGTGCCGGCGAAGGCCGCCAGCCGGGCGAGTTGCTGATGCGCAACTTCACGGTCCGCGACGAGCCGGCCTTGCGCCGCGTCGTCGGCCCGCCGGGCTCGCAGTCGCCGGGCGCGCTCGACAGCACCGGGGCACCTGCTCCGCGCATCGATGCGAGCGACGTCGCCTTCACCAAGCTGCGCGCCGAGTTCGCGCGCAGCGCCAGCCGGATCGACATCAGCGACGCCGTGCTCTGGGGCCAGCAGGTCGGTTTCACCATCCAGGGCAATGTCGACTATGGCCGCGACCGCGTCGATATCGGCGGCACCTTCGTGCCGGGCTATGCCTTCAACAACGCCTTCGCCCAGGTGCCGGTGGTCGGCATGATCCTCGGCGGCGGGCAATATGGCGGCCTGTTCGCGGTGAATTTCCGCGTCTCCGGCTCGGCCAGCCAGCCGACCATGACGGTGAACCCGCTCTCGGCGATCGCGCCCGGCATCCTGCGCCGTTTCGTCGATCCGCTCGGCGGCGGCCCGCTGCAGCAGGGGCGGCCGGGCGCCAATGTGCCCGCGCCCGGCACGGCCGAGCGCTAGAAAAAAGCGCTCGGCTCGCAATGCGAACCGAGCGCTCGGATCAGCTCCGCTTGGTGAGGGCGGCCGTCAGACCGGCCGCAGCAGCACGTGCTTCTTCTTGCCGAAGGAGAGCTTCACCGCGCCGTCGACGAGGTCGGCCGGTGTCAGCGTCGCGCGTTCGTCACTCACCTGGGCATCGTTGACGCGCAGGCCGCCGGCCTTGATCTGGCGCCGGGCTTCGCCGGTCGAGGGCACGAGACCCGCGCTGACGAAGGCGCTGAGCACGCCGAGGCCGCCATTCAGCTCGGCAGCCGGTACCTCGATGCTCGGCAGGTCCTGGGCGGCCCCGCCCTCCTCGAAGGTCTTGCGGGCGGTCTCTGCCGCCGCCTCGGCTGCCTCGCGGCCATGCAGCAGGGCCGTCGCCTCTGTCGCCAGCACCTTCTTGGCCTCGTTGATCTCCGAGCCGCCGAGCGCGGCGAGCTTGGCGATCTCCGCCAGCGACAGGCGGGTGAACACCTTGAGGAAGCGGCCGACATCGGCGTCCTCGGTGTTGCGGAAATACTGCCAGAACTCATAGGGGCTGAAGAGGTCGCCATTGAGCCAGACGGCGCCGCTGGCGGTCTTGCCCATCTTGGCGCCCGAGGCGGTCGTCAGCAGCGGCGTCGTCAGCGCGAAGAGCTGCTTGCCCTCCATGCGGTGCGAGAGGTCGACGCCGTTGATGATGTTGCCCCACTGGTCGGAGCCGCCCATCTGCAGGCGGCAGTCATAGCGGCGGCTGAGCTCGACGAAGTCGTAGCCCTGCATGATCATGTAGTTGAACTCGAGGAAGGAGAGCGACTGCTCGCGATCGAGCCGCAGCTTCACCGAGTCGAAGGAGAGCATGCGGTTGACCGAGAAATGCCGGCCGACATCGCGCAGGAACTCGACATAGTTGAGCTTGAGCAGCCAGTCGGCGTTGTTCACCATCAGCGCGTCGGTCGGGCCGTCGCCATAGCGCAGGATGCGCGAATAGACCTTCTTGATGCTCTCGATATTGGCGTTGATCTCCTCGATCGAGAGCAGCTTGCGCTGGTCGTCGCGGAAGGAGGGGTCGCCGACCATCGAGGTGCCGCCGCCCATCAGCGTGATCGGCCGGTGCCCGGTCTCCTGGAACCAGTACAGCATCGTGACCGAGATCAGGTTGCCGATATGCAGGCTGGTCGCGGTCGCGTCATAGCCGACATAAGCGGTCTGCGGTCCCTGCAGACAGAGCTTGTCCAGCTCCTCCGGATTGGAGATCTGGTGGATCAGGCCGCGCTCGTCGAGCACGCGCAGGAAATCGGACTTGAAGGCGGTCATGACGGTTCTCGGTTCTGGCGCACGGCGCCCTCCGGGGAGAGCGCCATCATTGCAGCCTTGGCGAAGCGGGCGCTCAGGCCTTTTCCTGCTCGCTCTTGATGATCTCGGGGCCGACCTTGCGGTCGAGATAGACGCCGACCTGCTCCATCAGCTGGTCGACGCGGCCGTCGAAGAAGTGGTTGGCGCCCTCGACCACGGCGTGCTCGATCTGGATGCCTTTCTGGGTCTTCACCTTCTCGATCACCGCCATCACCTCCTTGACCGGGGCGACGCGGTCTTCCGAGCCGTGCACGAAGAGGCCGGAGGACGGGCATGGGGCGAGGAAGGAGAAATCGTAGCGGTTCGCCATCGCCGCGATCGAGAGGAAGCCCTCGATCTCCGGACGGCGCATCAGGAGCTGCATGCCGATCCAGGCACCGAAGGAGACGCCGGAGATCCAGCAGCTCTTCGCCTCGGGATTCAGCGCCTGCATCCAGTCGAGCGCGGCGGCGGCGTCCGAGAGCTCGCCAGCGCCGTGGTCGAACTGGCCCTGGCTACGGCCGACGCCGCGGAAATTGAAGCGCAGCGCCGAGAAGCCGCGGTTCACGAAGGTGTAGAACAGGTTGTAGACGATCTGGTTGTTCATCGTCCCGCCGAATTGCGGGTGCGGATGCAGGATGATCGCCAGCGGCGCACCGCGCTTCTTGGCGGGCTGGTAACGGCCCTCGATCCGGCCGGCCGGTCCGTTGAAAATCACCTCAGGCATTCTGATTTCGCCTCTTGCTGGGCGAAACCGCCGGTGGATCGGGTCCGAAAGCGGCCATGTGGCCGCCGCGTACCCGTTCCACCCTTGACGGCCCCGCCGCTCGCGCCCTACATCAAGCGCTTAGAATGGTTCTAACAGCCGTGAACAGAACTGGAACATGCAGGCGAAGGCCGCTTGCGGTTCCGATCCAACGCGGCTCGGACGGGCGGCTATAGCACGGCGCAGGGGTGCGATTTCAAGCATTTCGTGCCGCGTCTTCGGGCAGGCCCTCCGGAACGGAGCATAAGCGCAGGTGTTCGCGACGACCCGCAGCTACCTCGACCACAACGCTACGACGCCGGTACGCCCGGCCGTGGCGGAGGCGATGCTGCGAGCTCTGCAGATGCCGGGCAATCCGTCTTCCGTCCATAACGAGGGCCGGGCGGCCCGCGGCGCCGTCGAACAGGCGCGCGAGCAGGTCGCGGCACTCGTCGGCGCCAAGGCGAGCAATATCGTCTTCACCAGCGGCGGCACCGAGGCCAATGCGACGATCCTGTCGCCCGGCCTCAGCGATTGCAGCGGCGCGCGCCATTGCGTGCGGGCGCCGGTGACGCTGCTGCTGCATAGCGCCAGCGAGCACCCTTGCGTGCGCGACGGCCATCGCTTCCCGGCCGGTCAGGCCGAGGCGATCCCGGTCGATGGCGCGGGCATCGTCGATCTCGGCTGGCTCGACGAGCGGCTGTCGCGCTTCGCGGCCGAGCGGCCGGATGAGCGCGCGCTGGTCTCTGTCCATCTCGCCAACAACGAGACTGGCGTGCTGCAGCCGATCGCCGAGATCGTCACCATCGCCAGGCGCTACAGTGCGCTGGTGCATTCCGACGCCGTCCAGGCCGCTGGCAAGATCGCGATCGATATCAACGCCTTGGGCGTCGATGCTCTGACGCTGTCCGCCCACAAGATCGGCGGGCCCAAGGGCGTCGGCGCGATCGTCTTCCGGACCGGCGCGCTCGAGCTCTCCGACAAGCCCTTGCGCGGCGGCGGCCAGGAACGCGGCTGGCGCGCCGGCACCGAGAACCTGCCGGGCATCGTCGGCTTCGGCGTCGCCGCCGAGGAGGCGGGCAAGGCGCTCGGTGCTGAGGCCGTCCGCCTCGCTGCGCTGCGCGACAAGCTGGAGGCCCGGCTCATGGCGCTCGCGCCGGATACGGCGATCTTCGGCAGCAAGGCGCCGCGCCTGCCAAACACCTCCGCCTTCGCGACGCCGGGCATCAAGGCCGAGACGGCGCTGATCATGCTCGACCTCGCCGGGGTGGCCTTGTCATCAGGCTCGGCCTGTTCCTCCGGCAAGGTCAGGCGCTCGCATGTGCTGACAGCCATGGGTGTCGACCCTGTCATGAGCGAAGGGGCCTTGCGCGCCTCGCTCGGATGGACCACCTGCGAGGCGGACATCGACCAATTCATCGCGGCCTATGCCAAAGCACTGGCCGCGAACCCGAACCGGAAGGTTCAGGCAGCCGCCTGAGGCCTTGCGCAAAACCAAGACCGAACCGGCGGGCTCTTGAACCCGCGACTGGAGAGTAGACATGGCAGCGGTCCAGGAGACCATTGATCAGGTCAAGTCGATCGACGTGACCGAGTACAAATACGGCTTCGTCACCGAGCTTGAGGTCGACAAGCCGGCCAAGGGCCTGACCGAGGACACCGTCCGCTACATCTCGGCCCGCAAGAACGAGCCGGAATGGATGCTGGAATGGCGCCTCGACGCCTTCCGGCGCTGGAAGACCATGACCGAGCCGACCTGGTCGCGCGTCAACTATCCGCCGATCAACTACCAGGACATCTACTATTACGCCGCGCCGAAGAAGGGCGCCGACCCGAAGTCGCTCGACGAGGTCGATCCGGCGATCCTGGAGACCTACAAGAAGCTCGGCATCCCGCTGCGCGAGCAGGAGATCCTGGCCGGCGTCGCGCCGGAGAACCGGGTCGCCGTCGACGCCGTGTTCGACTCGGTCTCGGTCGTTACCACTTTCAAGGACGAACTCGCCAAGGCCGGCGTGATCTTCTGCTCGATCTCCGAGGCGATCCGCGAGCATCCCGAGCTGGTGAAGAAGTACCTCGCCAGCGTCGTGCCGGTGACCGACAACTACTTTGCCACGCTGAACAGCGCGGTCTTCACCGACGGCTCCTTCGTCTACATCCCCAAGGGCGTGCGCTGCCCGATGGAGCTGTCGACCTATTTCCGCATCAACGAGCAGAACACCGGCCAGTTCGAGCGCACGCTGATCATCGCCGACGAGGGCTCCTATGTGAGCTATCTCGAAGGCTGCACGGCGCCCAAGCGCGACGAGAACCAGCTGCATGCGGCGGTGGTCGAGCTGATCGCGCTCGACGATGCCGAGATCAAGTACTCGACCGTGCAGAACTGGTTCCCCGGCGACGCCGAGGGCAAGGGCGGCATCTACAACTTCGTGACCAAGCGCGGCGACTGCCGCGGCAAAAACTCGAAGATCTCGTGGACGCAGGTCGAGACCGGCTCGGCGATCACCTGGAAGTACCCGTCCTGCATCCTGCGCGGCGACGGCTCGCGCGGCGAGTTCTATTCGATCGCGGTGTCGAACGGGGCGCAGCAGGTCGATAGCGGCACCAAGATGCTGCACCTCGGCAAGAACACGACCTCGAAGATCATCGCCAAGGGCATCGCGGCCGGCAAATCCGACTCGACCTATCGCGGCATGGTCTCGGCCCACCGCAAGGCGACGGGTGCGCGCAATTTCACCAATTGCGACTCGCTGCTGATCGGCGACCAGTGCGGCGCCCACACCATCCCCTATATCGAGGCCAAGACCGCGACCGCGATCTTCGAGCATGAGGCGACCACGTCGAAGATCGGCGAGGACCAGATGTTCTACTGCCAGCAGCGCGGCCTCTCCGAGGAGGAAGCGGTGGCGCTGATCGTCAACGGCTTCGTCAAGGAGGTGCTGCAGCAGCTCCCGATGGAGTTCGCCGTCGAGGCGCAGAAGCTGATCACCATTTCGCTGGAAGGCTCGGTCGGCTGAGCCCGTCATGGTCGGGCCTGTCCCGACCAACCACGCCTTTTCTTTGAAGCGCTCACGTCGTGGACGCTCGGCACAAGGCCGGGCCTGACGCGGCAGGAAATCGGAACTGAACGATGCTCGAAATTCGCAATCTGGTCGTCAAGATCGCCGACGAGGACAAGCAGATCCTCAACGGCCTCAACCTCACCGTGAATGCCGGCGAGGTCGCCGCGATCATGGGGCCGAACGGCTCAGGCAAGTCGACGCTGTCCTATGTCATCGCCGGCAAGGAGGACTATGAGCTCCTCGACGGCGAGATCCTGCTCAATGGCGAGAACCTGCTGGAGATGGAGGCCGATGCCCGCGCCGCCGCCGGCATCTTCCTCGCCTTCCAGTATCCGCTGGAGATCCCCGGCGTCGCCACCATGACCTTCCTCAAGGCGGCGATGAACGCGCAGCGCAAGGCGCGCGGCGAGGCCGAGCTGCTGACCCCCGACTTCATCCGCCAGGTCAACAGCGCCGCCGACAAGCTCGGCATCGACCGCGAGATGCTGCGCCGGCCGCTCAATGTCGGCTTCTCCGGCGGCGAGAAGAAGCGCATGGAAATCCTGCAGATGGCGCTGCTGTCGCCGTCCATGTGCATTCTCGACGAGACGGATTCCGGCCTCGACATCGACGCACTGCGCATCGTCGCGGACGGCGTCAATGCGCTCCGCGCCCAGAACCGCGGCTTCCTGGTCATCACCCACTATCAGCGCCTGCTCGACCATATCGTGCCCGACACCGTGCATGTGATGTCGAAGGGCAGGATCGTGCGGACCGGCGGCAAGGAGCTGGCGCTCGAGCTCGAGAAGAGCGGCTATGCTTCCTATGGCGAGGCCGCGTGATGGCGATCATCACCCCGCTCAAGACCGCGGCAGAGCAGCAGCTCGCCGAGCAGTTCGCCAATATCAAGGCCGAGCTGCCGGGCGCCGGCGCGATGCGCAAGGTGCGCGAGGACGCCTTCGCCGGCTTCGAGGCAAAAGGCCTGCCGCATCGCCGGCTCGAATCCTGGCGCTACACCGACCTGCGCAATCTGGTGCGCGAGGCGATGCCGCTGGTGCGCCGCCCGACCCGGCCGCAGGCGATCGCTGACCGGCTGGCACTGCAGACCATCGCCGGCCGCCGCTTCGTCACCATCGACGGCGTGTTCAGTGCCGCCGATTCCGATCTGCAGGGCCTGCCCGCCGGCATCACCGCCCGGAGCTTGGCCGAAGCGCTCACCTCGACCCCGGATGAGATCGCTGCGGCCTTCGTTCCGCCCGAGGTGGCCCGCGACGACAGCGCGCTGATGCTCAACGCCGCCTTCGCCCAGGACGGTGTCGTGATCGAGATCGCCGACGGTACCGAACTCGATCAGCCGATCGTGCTGCTGGCTCTTGGCACGGGCGCAAGCGAAGCCTCGATCGTCTCGCGCTCGCTGGTCAAGGTTGGCGCTGGCGCGAAGGTCACCGTCGTCGAATTGCAGGAAAGCGTTGGCGCGGCGCCTGTTCAGATCAACCACGCCACCTCCTTCGTCATCGGCGATGGCGCCGAAGTCGAGCATGTGCGCATGGTCTCGCGCCAGCGTGCCGAGACGGTGCAGGTGCAGTCGCTGCTGGTCGAGCTCGGCGGTCACGCCGTCTTCGATTCCGTCGCCGTGGCGGTGAATTGCGGCGTGCTGCGCCAGCAGAGCTTCCTGCGCTATGGCGGCGAGCACAGCCGCGCAGCGCTGCGCGGCATCAACCTCTTGCGCAAGCAGGAGCATTCCGACGTCACGCTGGTGATGGACCATGCCGCAGCGCATGGCGAGAGCCGCGAGCTGTTCAAGAGCATCATCGAGGGCGAGGGCACCGGCGTCTTCCAGGGCAAGGTCATCGTCCGCCAGCATTCGCAGAAGGTCGACGGCAGCATGAAGAGCCATGCGCTGCTGCTGAACGATGGCGCGACCATGTTCAACAAGCCGGAGCTTGAGATCTTCGCCGACGACGTGGTCTGCGGCCATGGCGCGACAGTGGCGCAGATCGACGCCGAGCAGCTCTTCTATCTGATGGCGCGCGGCCTGCCGCGGCCACAGGCCGAAGCGCTGGTGCTCGCGGCCTTCGTCGGCGAGGTTTCCGACTTCGTCAGCGACGAGGGCGTGCACGAGATCGTCGGGCGCGAGATCGATTGCTGGCTCGGCCAGCGCGATGGTGCACCCAAGCCCGGAGCTGCCTGATGCCTTACGTCAACCTGCAGATCACCAAGGGCGCGACGCGCGCGCAGAAGGCCGAGATCGTCAAGGAGTTCACGCAGACACTCGCCCGCGTGCTCGGCAAGAACCCGCAGAACACCCATATCGTGATCCAGGAGATCGAGCGCGAGGATTGGGGGCATGCCGGCACGCTCGTTGCCGACCGTCCCGCCGAGCCCGTCGGAAAGGCCTGAGATGAACGCGATCGCGAAGCCCTACGACGTCGAGACGATCCGCAAGGACTTCGCGATCCTCTCGCGCCAAGTTTACGGCAAGCCGCTGGTCTATCTCGACAATGCCGCCTCGGCGCAGAAGCCCGAGGCCGTGATCGAGGCGATGACGCGGCTGATGCGCGAGGACTACGCCAATGTCCATCGCGGCCTGCATTACCTCGCCAACGCTTCGACCGAAGCCTATGAGGCGGCTCGCGAAAGCGCCCGGCGCTTCCTCAACGCCGCCCATATCGAGGAGGTGCTGTTCACCCGCTCCTCGACCGGGGCGTTGAACACGGTCGCCTCCTCGCTCGGGCAGTATCTCCAGATCCAGGACGGCGACGAGATCATCCTTTCGATCCTGGAGCACCACTCCAACATCGTGCCCTGGCATTATTGGCGCGAGCGGCACGGCGCCGTGATCAAATGGGCGCCGGTCGACAAGGACGGCAATTTCCTTATCGACGAGTTCGAGAGGCTGATCACGCCGCGCACCAAGGTGGTGTCGCTGACGCATATGTCGAACGCGATCGGTACGATCGTTCCGATCGCCGAGGTCGCGAAGATCTGCCAGGCCTATCGCATCCCGCTGGTCGTCGACGGCTCGCAAGGCGCGGTGCACCTGCCGGTCGACGTCCAGGCACTGGGCTGCGACTTCTACGCCTTCACCGGCCACAAGACCTATGGCCCGACCGGCTCCGGTATCCTCTGGGGCAAGCGCGAATGGCTGCAGAAGCTGCCGCCCTATGAAGGCGGCGGTGAGATGATCGCGACCGTCAGCGAGGATGCGATCATCTACAATGACCCGCCGCATCGCTTCGAGGCCGGCACGCCGGCGATCGTCGAGGCGGTGGGCCTCGGCGCCGCGCTCGACTACATGATGGAGCTGGGGCGCGAGAACATCGCCGCGCACGAAGCCAGGCTCAACGCCTATGCCATGGAGCGGCTTGGGCAGATGAACTCGATCCGCATCTTCGGCAAGGCGAAGGAGAAGGGCGCGATCATCGCCTTCGAGCTCGCCGGCGCCCATGCCCATGACGTCGCGACGGTGATCGACCGGGCGGGCGTCGCGGTCCGGGCCGGCACGCATTGCGCCATGCCGCTTCTCGCCCGCTATGGCGTGACCTCGACCTGCCGTGCGTCCTTCGGCCTCTACAATACGCTGGAGGAAGTCGATACATTGGTGGAAGCCCTGCGCAAGGCGGAAGAGCTGTTCTCCTGACGCCCCTGCCTCGCGCCGAACGGAAGTTATGCGATGACCGACACCGTTGCCGAAGACCTCAAGCCGAACGCGCCGACCATGGGCGCAAGCGGCGGCTTGCCGCCGGAGGAGATCGACCGGCTGACCGACGACATCGTCGCTGCCTTGAAGACGGTCTACGATCCCGAAATCCCGGCCGACATCTACGAGCTCGGCCTGATCTACCGCGTCGACATCGCCGACGACCGGCAGGTGACGATCGACATGACGCTGACCGCGCCGGGCTGCCCGGTCGCCGGTGAGATGCCGGGCTGGGTCGAGAACGCGGTCAGCGCGGTGCCGGGCGTCGCGGGCGTGACCGTCAATATGACCTTCGATCCGCCCTGGGACCAATCGCGCATGTCGGACGAGGCCCGGGTCGCGCTCGACATGTGGTGAGATCGACCGAATCGTCAAAAACGAAAAAAAGGCCGCGGCATGAGCCGCGGCCTTTTCCATGAGGCGGGCTGCCTGGTCAGAAGCCGAAGTTGAAGCCGGCCTTGACGATGTCCCCGGCGGTGCGGGTCCGCATGGTGGCGTATTGGCCGGGCGCCAGTCCGGTGAAGTCCTGCAGCGTCATCCGCTTCTGACCGAGCTCGTAATGGGTGTAGTCGAGCCGGACCGTCATGCCGGGCGCGATGGCATATTCGACGCCGCCGCCGAGCGCCCAGCCGTTGAAGACGCCGGAGCGCGAGCCGCTGGCCGCCGAGGTGGTCTGCAGGTTGCCGGGCAGGATCGAGCCCTTTTGTTCGACGAGCCCATAGGCGTAGCCGCCGGTGCCGTAGATCAGGAAGTTGCCGAGCACCACGCCGGCGCGCATCCGCACCGTACCGAGCATAGAGAGCTCGTTGCTGGAGCGGGTGGTGAACTGCGTGCCGGGGTTGGCGGAGGTGCTCTTGCTGCCTCCGAGGCGCGTGGCGGAGAGATCGGTCTCTGCACCGATGACGAAGGCGCCGATCTGGTAGTTGAAACCGATCTGGGCGCCGCCGACCGCGCCGGCTCCATCGGGCGTCAGGCTGCGCGGGACCGCCGAGGGATTGATCGCCCAGGGAGCTAGCGTCGGCAGGCCGATCGTCGTGACGGCGCTGGTGCTCGTCGTCGTCGTGACCGTAGTGCCGGGTGTCGGGCTGATGACCGTCGTCTCAGTGGTCGTGGTGGTCGTGGTGGTGGTCGTGGTGGTCGGTGTCGCCGTCGGACTGCCATAGGGGCCGCCAACGGTCGTGCGCCCGCTCTGCTGGCCGCCGCCGAGTGAGCCGCCGACATAGAAGCCGGTCCAGTGCGGCCGGTCGGGCAGGATGGCCGGCAAAGGCGGCATGTAGACCGGGGGTGGAGGCGGCACAGCTTGCGGCTGACGCGGTGCACCGGGCCGGCCGGGAGACGGCGAGCGCGGGCTATAGTCGGCCCGGCGGACGCGTGGCTGGATGGCCGGGCAGACCGGGCAGGTCTGGGCGACCTGGACGCGGGCGCGGCTCGGCGCGCTCGCGGCCAGGCGCAGCGCTTCGTTCAGATGCATCGAGCCGGGGTAGAGGCGGGCGAAGAGCTTGAAGGATTCGGCGTCGCCGGCGAGCACGGTCTCGGCCCAGGCGGTTTCCTCGGTTCTCTGCGCCAGGATGCGATGTGCTCTCAAGGCGTTCTGGTCGTCCGGATTGATATCGAGTGCGCTGCGATAGATATCGCGGCGGTCCCAGGCGATGGCGGTGCGATAGGCGTCGGCCGGCGACATGGCGCGCAGCGTCGCCGCGGTCGGTCGCGCCGCGAGCGGGACGGCGCCGGCAACCGCAGGCGCACCTGCCGGCTGTGCCGGCGCGGCGCCGGCCGGACGCGGAAAGAAGCTGACATCGGTGATCAGCGAGGAGGTGTCCCAGGGAATCTGGATGCCGCTGGTGCTGTCATAGACGGCGAGGCGAATGCGGCGGAAGACCTGCTCGATCGGCAGGCCGGGCTCGCGCGCCTCGCGCAGGAAAGCGGTGGTGAACGGGCTGTTCGGGCCGGTGCCGTCGGCCGCGGTCGAGCCCGGCGAGGTCGCGAAGGCGACGAAGGTGCCGCTGCTGGAATCGACGCGGGCGAGGCCGGCTTCGCTGCGAATGCCTTCGTTCGCGCCATCGACCATCTGCAGCGCCAGACCGCGGGACAGTTCGCGCGCGGCGAAGGGGTTGTTGCGGCAGGCGTCGAGGATGGCGATCTTCGACCTGGCGCCGGCGGCGTCGAGCTTGCGCAGGATCTCGGTGAGCGAGAGCGACTGGTTCGGGATATTCGCCGAGGTTTCCACGCGGACATCGGTCGGCAGGATGTAGTTGGCTCCGTCGAGCTGCACGGCATGGCCGGCATAGTAGACGAGGGCGGTCGCGCCCGTGCCGCTCTGCTTTACCTTCTCGACGAAGACATCGAGCGCGCTGCGCAGACCGGCGAGCGAGAGATCGGTCGCGGCGGTGACGTCGAAGCCGGCCTCCTGCAGCATGGTGCGCGTTGCATTGGCGTCGTTGAGCGCATTCGGCAGCTTGGCGATGTTCTGGTAGGCGCCGTTGCCCATGACGAAGGCGAAGCGGCGCTGCTGTGCCAAGGCTGGTGAGATTGTCAGGGCGAGGGCGCCCGCAATGGCGGCGAGCGCCAGTAGGACGCAGATAGGTAGCCGCAGGCCAGTCCGCATGGCGCCTCCTTCGCAGCGCGGCCTGAGGCCGAGCCGCTGCCGATTCGTCGCTTGCCGTCAGCCAAGTCGAGACTAGCGGCGGTGCTGCCATGAAGAGAACAAGAAATTGCCGCCTGGCGGCCTTTGAACCGAAGCTGTGTGCAAATTGCCACCCTCGGAAGACAGGCTCGTCGCGATCGATGACGTTTGGTCAAAGCTCTCGGGCGACGCGGAAGCCATTGGTATAGAAGCGCACATCGCTTTCGTATTTGAAGCGCGCAGCCGAACGCAGATAGCGCGGATCGTTGTTGAAGGAACCGCCGCGCAGCACGCGTTCGCGGCAGCCGGCGGGCGCGTAGGCGCTGCCGTCGCGCGGTGCCGAGCGGTAGTTCTCGCTCCAGCAGTCGGCGACCCATTCGGCAGCATTGCCGGCCATATCGCGCAGGCCGAAACGGTTCGGCGGGAACTGCCCGACCTCGCCCGCCTGCCGACGTGGCTGCGCATTGCAGCCGATGCAGTTGGCCATCTCCTTGTCCACCGAATTGCCCCAGGGATAGGCCGTCGCCGTGCCGCCGCGGGCAGCGTATTCCCATTCGGCTTCGGTCGGCAGTCGGTACTTGCGCCCAGTCTTGTAGGAGAGCCAGACGGCATAGGCGTTGGCGTCGTTCCAGTGGATGTCGGTGACCGGGCGCTTGCCGCGACCGAGATTGCGGTCGCCCGGGCGATGGCTGCAGCCGCCTTCCGCGACGCAGGCGTCCCATTGCGCGAAGGTGACCTCGTCGGTGCCCAGATAGAACGGCCTGGCGATTGCGACGCTATGGACGGGCTTCTCGAATTCGAACATCTCGTTCGAGCCCATCTCGAAGCTGCCCGCCGGGATCAGGGTGAGTTCAGGGCAATCGTCGCAATCGCGCAGGGTTCTGGCGGACGAGCCGGTCGTGGCTGCCGGGGTCGGGGCGGGAGCCTGCGCCGCACCCGGCTGCATGGCGCTGCGCAAGGTCTGTTCGCGCGTGCGGGCGAGCCCGGCGAAGCGACCTCTCGGATAGGCCTCGAGATAGGCGCGGTACTCGTCCGGATTCTTGCTGTCCTTGATCGTCTCCCAGAAGGAGAGCTCATAGGGACCGAGTTGGTCGGATTGCGGGCCGGGGGGCGGTGGCGCGCTGATGATGCCACGACTGGTGTTGAGGGCGGTCGCGACCGGCCGGCCGGTCGGCGTTACGACGAGCCCTGCCGGAGGCGGTGATGAAACCCAGAGTTGCTGCGAGCGCCGGGTCGCCCGGCTCACGGCCTCGCGGGTGCGGTTCAGGGCCGTGGTCATATCGATGCCCGGCGTGCGGATCGCCTTCAGCCATTCGTCGATCGCCGGATTGGTACGGCCGGGTGTTTCGGCCGCGGTCTTGCCCGGGGGAACCGGTGCCATGACCGCGATCGCTTCGATCGGCTCGATCGGGGCGAGGCCCTTGCCGGCGCCGAGCCCCGCCTGCCAGGGATTGTCGCGGCCTGCGTCGAGCACGAGCAATGCGCTGGCCGGCCGGCTGACGATCAGCGCGTCGATGAGCTGGTCGAGATCAATGGTCTCGCGTGCGAGCTCGACCGGGCCGCGCGGCGCGGCGTCGACCGGGACGAGGAAGTTGCGGCCGCGCGACTGCACCGCATGCCCGGCATAGAACACGACGACCTGGGCGCCGCGCGTGAGCTTGCCGCGAAAGGTCGCGAGTGCTTGCTCGAAGGCGGGCCGGTCGGCGTTCTCGATGCTGACGAGGTCGAATTCGCCCTGGCGCAGCGTATCCGCGACGGCGCGTGCGTCGGCTGCGGCGTTCGACAGGGGAGCCGCGCGATAGGCGGCGTTGCCGACGACCAGGGCGATGCGCGGCTGCTGGCCGTCGCTGCCCTGCTGCTGTGCGAGGGCCGGGTTGAGCGGCGCGAGGACGGCCAAGACGGCGATAGCGAGGCAACGATACCAGGACATGACGTTCATCCTTCGCTGCGGCCTTCGACGTGGCGATGCGGCCGGCCCGCATCGATCCCTCATCTGACGTAGACTGTGATCTTCTGAGACATAACCGGCGGCCGGTGCGGGGTGTGCGTGTGATCGCCCAGCAGGAGCTGCAGAGTGTGGGTCCCTTTCGGCAGCGTGACGACCACCTCGGTCTGGCCGTTGCCGAGATGGATATTGTTGTAGTCCGATGGGATCGGCTGGTCCGGCGGGCCGGGATCGGTATCGATCAGCAGGTGGTGATGGCCGGTGCCGGGCTTGTCGACGCCGGCCGGGGCGACGCCCATTTCCTTCAGGCCGATCCGCACGGTGAAGCGCTCGGGCACGCGCAGGCCGTCGAGCGGATAGTGGAAATAGACGATGGCGTTGCGCGGCGCCGGCTGACGCTGGATCGTCTGCGCCGAGACCGGAACGGCTGTCGGCGCCAGCGCTGCGAGCAGCAGGAGCAGCGTCGTGATCTTGGCGCGATGGCGAGGGGCGGGAAGGCGAGTGCCGGCGGTCATCGGCGCGGCCTCCGCTTGGCGGGAGCGCCGACAAAGACCGTGATGCGCTCGGACATGATCGGCGGGTCGTGCGGGATGTGCTGGTCGTCACCGAGGATGAGCTGCAGCGTATGCTCGCCCGGCGGCAGGGTGATCTTGCGCTCGGTCTGGCCGTTGCCGAGGTGGATATGGTTGAGGTCGGCCGGGATCGCCGCGTCGAGCGGCGGGGTCGGCACGTCGATCAGGAGATGGTGGTGGCCGGTGTTGGGCCTGACGACGCCGGCTGGCGCCACACCCATATTGCGCAGGCCGAAGCGGATGGTCGAGGTCGCGAAGATCCGCGTGCCGTCGCGTGGATAGATGAAATAGACCGCGGCGTCGTTGGGCGCCGGCGTCCGGCCTGAGGCCGTGCGAGCGGTCGGAGCGGCGGCGGTAGGGGGGCTCGCCACCGAAGCTTCTTGCACCCGCACCCTGATCTTCTGCGACATCACCGGCGGGTCGTGCGGGACATGCTCGTGGTCGGCGAAGAGGAGCTGGAGCGTGTGCTCGCCTGGCGGCAGGGTGAGTTCGGTCTCGGTCTGACCTCGGCCGAAGTGCAGATGATTGAAATCGCTCGGGATCTCGCGGTCGAGCGGGGGCAGTTCGGTGTCGACCAGGAGATGGTGGTGGCCGGCATTGTCCTGCCTGGTGCCGGCGGGTGCGATCGCGATGTTCTCCTGGCCGAAACGAACGACAGAGCGCGGCGGGATCACGGCGCCGTCCTGCAGGCCGAGGAAGAAGACCTTGGCGTTCGGCGCCGCGGCCGTGCGCGGCTTCTCTTCCGGTGCGGCCAGGACCTCGACGGTGATCTTTTCCGACATCACCGGCGGATCGTGCGGGACATGGTCGTGATCGGCAAAGAGGAGCTGCAGCGTATGGCGGCCGGGCGAGAGCAGGATCTCCGCCTCTGTCTGGCCACCACCGAAATGCAGGTGGTTGAAGTCGGCAGGGATCGGCTGGCCGAGAGCCGGCAGCTCGGTGTCGATCAGCAGGTGGTGGTGGCCGGCGTTGCGGCGCGCTGTCCCGGCCGGCACGACCTCCATGCCCGATATGGCAAAGCGGATCGTCGTCTTGCTGGCGATGCGGGCATTGTTCTGCAGGTCGATGAAGGAGAGCTTCGCGCCGGAGGGGGCGAGGCTGCGCGCCCGCGCGCGCTCCTGCGCGACGCTCGCGGAGATGGACGCCGCGAAAACGGCTGTAACCCCGACAATGAGATAACGTCGAAGCCCCCGCATCGGCCCCTCTTCCTAGCGGCGCATGACCACCGTAAAGTTAGCAGCGGGCCGGGAGGGGAGCAAGCAAACCGCCTGTCATGTCAGGCGGATAAATCTGGATTTTCACGGTCGCTTTCTTTAAGGTGACGCAGGGAATGGTGCCATGATCGTAGCCGTCAGATTTTGCGCACTGATCGCTCTTCTTGCCCAGCTCGTCGCCCTGCCGGCGCTGGCGCAGACGCAGGAGCGTCGCGTCGCCCTGGTAATCGGCAACTCCGCCTACAAGAACGCGCCCGTCCTGCCCAACACGCCCAATGATGCGCGCGACACCGCCGAGGCGTTGCGCAAGGTCGGTTTCGAGGTGGTCGATGGCATCGATCTGGACAAGCGCGGCATGGATGCCGCCGTGTCGCGCTTTGCGCGCCTTGCCCAGGAGGCCGACGCGGTGATGTTCTACTATGCCGGCCACGGTTTCCAGTTCAACGGCGAGAACTTCCTCGTCCCGGTCGAGGCCAAGATCGATGACGAGGTCTCGGTCCAGTACGAGACGGTCAAGCTGAGCGAGGTCACGACCGCACTGGGCTTTGCCAAGGGCGTCAAGATCATGGTGCTCGATGCCTGCCGCAACAATCCCTTCCTTGCCCAGCTCTCGAAGAAGACGACGACGCGCAGCATGACCGTCGGCGCCGGCCTCGCGCCGATCGTGAAGGCACAGGGCATGGTCACCGCCTATGCGACACAGGCGAACGACGTCGCTGCCGATGGCGCCGGCCGCAATAGCCCGTTCACGGCGGCGCTGGTCCAGGAGATCCAGCAGCCCGGTCTCGAGATCGCGACCATGTTCCGCCGCGTCCAGAAGGCGGTCTACGACTCGACCGGCGGTAAGCAGACGCCGGAGCTTTCGCTTTCCCTGCTCGGCGATTTCTACCTCAACCGCGAGGAGACTGACGCCGACATCTGGAAGCGCCTGCGCGGCAGCGACAACGCCGCCGAGATCAAGGCCTTCATCCAGCGCTTCCCGACCAGCTTCTTCGCCGTCGACGCCAAGACCCGGCTGGACCTGATCGAGCGCCGCGGCCTTGAGCCTGGCGAACGCGAGAAGCTCGAGCAGGAATTCGCGGCGAAGGAGAAGGCGCTGCTCGACCGTGTCCAGCAGGCCGAGAAGGACCGCGCCAAGGCGGCGACGGACCTTGCCGGCCGCGATGCCGGCAAGACCACGGATGCCGAGCGCGCCGTGCCCAAGCCGGGCGAGGCCCCGACGCCGAAGACGGCCGATCCGAACGAGCGCGAACGCCTCGCCAAGGAGCTCGCCAAGAAGGAGCAGGAGCTCGCCGCACTCGAAGCGGAGAAGGCGAAGCTGTCGCAGGAGCGTCAGGACCGCGAGAAGGCCGTGGCGACCCGGATGAACTCCGGCGGCGTGACCGAATTGCCGGTCCCGCAGAAGCCGCTGCTGCCGACCGCCCCCGGCACACGCCCGCAGCGCCATGAGCCGCGCGAGATCCAGCAGCCGCGCGTCGTGCTCGACCGCAAGTCGACTGGCATCCTGACCGGCGGCGTCGAAGCTCAGCCCGAGCCGCGCAACAGCCGGCGCCGGCCGGGCGGCAGCGCGGCCGACTGCACCGATGCGCTGATGCGGGCCCAGCTCGGCGACGGCAACGTTCCGAAGAACTGCCGCTGACGGTGCACCGGACCAGGTCCTGCCGCTAGCGAGAGCCGGACACCACTTCGGACAGGATGCAATTGGGGGCTTCGATGCGTCGTTCTCTGCTCCTTCATTTTGCGCTGCTGGCGCTGTTGGCGTCACCAGCCGCAGCCCTGGCTCAGGCGCCACCGGTCCCCGCACCGGCTCCGACTCCCGTCCCGTTTCCCGAGGCGCTGCAGCGCGCGGCCAACGACCTATTCTCGAAGGCACAGCTCGATGGGGCGCGCGTCGAGCTGGTGATCGACCCGCTGATCGACGGCATATCCGGCGCGCAATCGACCTCGACGCGCTCGATGCAGCAGAGCCTGATCGAACTGGTCGGCAAATCCTATCCGCGCTTCCAGGTCCAGCCATTCTCGACCGAGGCGCTGGCGCGCGACCCGGTCGTGCTGATCGGCACCTTCACCGCGGTCAACAATGCCGGTGAGGCGAACGGCTCGCGCGACGCCTATCGGATCTGCCTGGCGCTGGCCGACCTCAAGGCCAAGCGCATCGTCTCCAAAGGTGTCGCCCGGGCCAAGCCCGAAGGCGTCGACGTCACGCCGACGACCTATTATCGGGACTCGCCGATGTGGTCGAAGGACCCTGCGACCGAGGCCTATATCAAGACCTGCCAGGGCACGAAGCTCGGCGACCCCATCGATCCGCTCTATGCCGAGCGTCTCAATATCGCGGCGTTGATCAATGACGGCATCCTCGAATACGAGGCGCGGCATTATCGCGAGGCGCTCGCCTTCTACCGGACCGCACGGGCGCTGCCCGGCGGCGACCAGCATCGCGTCCGGATCGGCGCCTATCTCGCGACCAGCAAGCTCGGGCGCAAGGACGATGCGGTCGAGGCCTTCGGGGACCTCGTCGACAGCGGCCTTTCCGGCAAGCAATTGATGGTCAAGCTGCTGTTCCAGCCCGGTTCGACCCAGTTCATCGCCAATCCGCAGATCACCGAGCCCTATCCGATGTGGCTGAGCCAGATCGCGACCCGCGCCAAGCAGAAGGGCGCCTGTCTAGAGATCGTCGGCCACACCTCGCGCACCGGCCAGCCGCAGGTCAACGAGCGGCTTTCCGTGCTGCGGGCGCAGTATGTGATGGATCTGCTCCAGGCGGGTGCGCCCGACAGCCGGGGCCGCATGCTCGCGACCGGGCGCGGTTACAACGAGAACCTGATCGGCACCGGCAAGGACGACGCCAGCGACGCGCTCGACCGCCGGGTCGAGTTCAAGGTGATCAGTTGCTGATCGTACCGAAAAATTCACAACGATTTCAGTACGGTGAACGGACTTCCTCGATGAACGACATGGCCGTGAAAGACCTGGCGGCGAATCCATATGATGCGGTCGCCTATCCCGGGCACGCCTTCTCGCAGACCCATCCGGCGCATCTGGCGACGATTGCGCATATCCACGGCATGAACCCGGCGCCGACCGCAACGATGCGGGTGCTGGAGCTCGGTTGCGGCAGCGGTGGCAACCTGATCCCGATGGCGCTGCAATATCCGCAGGCGGAGCTCGTCGGCATCGATCTGAGCGGACGGGCGATCGCGCACGCCAACGCGGAGGCGGCGGAGCTCGCGCTGAGCAATCTCAGCTTCCACCATCTCGACATCATGGCGGCGACGACGGAGCTCGGCCAGTTCGACTACATCCTCGTCCACGGCGTCTATTCCTGGGTGCCGCAGCCGGTGCGCGAGCGGATCATGGCGCTCTTCGGCGAATTGCTGTCACCGCAGGGCATCGCCTATGTCAGCTACAACGCCTTGCCGGGCTGCCGGCTGCGCGACATCGCCCGCGACGTCATGCTGTTCGAGACGCGTGACATCGATGATCCCATCGAGAAGGTCAGGGCGGCACGGGCGGCGATCAAGCGCTTTGCCGAGGCGACCGATGCCGAGACTTTCCATGGCGCGGCGCTGCGCGAGCGGGCGAAGCAGATCGAGGATATCCCGGACAACGTCCTCTACCATGACGATCTCAACCCCGGCGCACGGGCCTTCGCCTTGCACGAGGTGCTGGCGGCAGCGGAGCCTCATGGGTTGCAATTCCTGGCCGAGACCTCGTTTCCGAACAATTTCGGCGGTGCGCGCGGGCCGGCGCAGCAGGTGCTGAACACGATCCCGCCCTCGGAGCCGCTGCGGCAGGAGCAGGCGCTCGACCTCTTGATCGGCCGCTGCTTCCGCCAGACCTTGCTGTGCCGCAGCGATATCGCGCTGCATCGCGGCCTCTCCGGTTTCAGCTTCGCGCCCTATCACCTCGCTGCCAATGTCCAGGAGGAGGACAAGACGGACGAGAAGCGGCCGGGGGCGGCGAGTTTCCTGTTCGCGGATGGCGTCCGGATCGCGATCGACCTGCCAGCGGCCAAGACTGCGCTGCGCGCGCTTGGCAAGGCTTGGCCTGGCAATCTGCGCCATGAGGAACTGGTCGCCCTGGCGCTGGATGAGGCGGAAGACGGCGCCGAACGCGAGCGCGAGATCGAACGCCTGAACGCGGCGCTGACCGCGATCTACCGGGCCGGCCTCATCGAGGTCAGCTTGGAGCCGCACCGGCTGGCGACGCGCATCAGTGCGCGGCCGGTCGCGAGCCCACTGGCCCGGCGTCAGGCGCTGACCAGCCACGAGGTCACCGATCTACGCCATCGCGCGGTTTCGCTCGACGGGGTGGTGGTGCGCAAATTCGTCAGCCTGCTCGACGGAACGCGGACGCCGGCGATGCTGCTCGACGAGATCAATGCCTTCCTCGGCGAGGCGCATGCGTCGGGGCACGGCGGCCCGGCGCTGCCGAAGCAGGCGACGGCGGCCGAAGTCGACATGCATTTGCAGGATGTCGCGCGGCTGGCCTTGCTGGCAAACTGAGCTTGTCGGTCCCGTATCGGCTGCGTATTCCGGGGCGCGGCAGCAACGGTAGCGAAGGATGGGGCAGCGCTTCAAGCAGTTTCAGGCAGCATTCCAGGAGGATGCCTGCCTTGAAACCATCATGCAGGCGCGGCAGGGCGGCATCACCATGGCCTGCTCCGCCTGCGGCAAGACCTCGGCCTTCGCGCCGCGGGTGAAGCTGCGCGCCTATGCCTGCCCGCACTGCAATTTCCTGGTCTCTCCCTGCAAGGGCACGCCGCTGGAGAGCCGGCGCATATCGCTGCAGCTCTGGTTCTTTGCGCTGAAGGCGTTGACCGAGCAGGGTCCCCGCAGCGCCGCCACGACGCTTGAGCGCGAGGCGGAGGTGCCGGCCCAGCAGGCGCGCCGGATGATCGCCGAACTGCAGGAGGTTGCCGGCAAGGACGGCAAGGCGCCGGACTGGCTTCTGGCGGCGCAAAAGGCGGCGACCGGCGGCGCCAGCGTCACCAATGTGGCAGCGGGTGTGCCGTTCGCCGCTGCCGACAGTGGCTCGCGGCTTCGGTTCGTTTCGCTGATCGGCGGCGGGGCGCTCGTGTTGGCAATCGCCGGTGGTATCGCATTCGCCACCTTGCGGCCTGGGTCCACCGAGGTGACCGGCGGTTTTGAGCCGATGGAAAGCGTCGAGGCGCCCTCGTTGAAAGCGCCGACCCGGCCGTCGCTGATCCTGTCCTCGGTCGAGGGCGATCTCGAGGCTGCCAGGCAGGCAACGCAGTTCGCGCTGAACGCCGATCCATCGCTCGCGGCGATTAAGGAACAGATTGCGGCCGAGACGCCGAACCAACCGGCCATGCCGATCCCGGTGATGCCGCCCTCCAACATCATCCTGGTGCCGCCGACGCTGCCGGGCAAACCGGGCGCGCCGCTGGCGGCGCCGCGAAGCCAGCTGCCGCAGGCGCCGATCAACTATAGCGGCGATCCCAACCAGATCCTGACCTTCGGGCCGATCAAGATCCGCCGGCATCTGGTCGAGATGATCGTCAGGGCAGGGCGTGTCGTCGGTGCTGACCCGACCCTGCTGATGGCGGTCGCCGACAAGGAATCCTCGTTCGCGACGGAGGTGAAGGCGAAGACATCCTCGGCGACCGGACTCTACCAGTTCATCGAGCAGACCTGGTTCGGCGTGATCTTCGAGTTCGGTCGCAAGCATGGGCTGGTCGCCGAGGCCGCACTTATCACCCGCAACGGCCGGCAGTTCGTCATCGCCGATGCCAATGAGCGCCAGCGCATCCTTGATCTTCGCCGCGAGCCCTATCTCTCGGCGCTGCTCGCCGGGGAGATGCTGAAGCGCGACACGCTCAGGCTGGAGAAGGCGATGGGGCGCCATCTCACCGGCGGCGAGATCTACCTGATCCACTTCCTCGGGCCGGATGCGGCGCAGACCTTCATCGAGACGATGGAGGAGACGCCCGGCGCCAGCGCCGCCGCGCTGCTGCCGAAGCCGGCCGAAGCCAACCGGCCGATCTTCTATGCCCAGGCCGGCGGCGAGACCAAGACACTCTCGGTCTCCGAGGTACACAAGAAGTTCGACGAGATGATCAAGGTCAGGCTCGACCGCTACAAGGTCGTACGCGGACCCGCGACCGCTCCGGCGCGGCAGCCACAGAAATAGGGGCTGGGGGCGAATAGCCGCCAGGCCAGGCCAAAGCGATCGTGGGCGCAGCGGATTTGCCGCGAGGGCGGCGCTGGCCCATGATCAACGCATCGCAGAGGCGAGGAGACGACGATGGCGAAGAACCGGTTCGAACAGGTCGATGAGCCGCAACCCGATGCCATCACGCTGAGCCTCGGCCAGCGCGACGGCAAGACGTTCTCCAGCATCGCCTGCCCGGCGGATCTGGCCGCCGGGCATCTCACCAATGACTTCGTCAGCGACGAGCTCGATCCGGTCGAGGGGTTCCGCTCTGCGGTCCGACTCGCCAACGAGATCAAGGCGCCGATCGTCGTTCTGGACGCCGACGGGCTCTGGCAGGACGAGTGGGGTGAACTCTACCGCGAGGATTGACGCAAGCGCGTCATGCTCGGGCTCGACCCGAGCATCTCTGGCCGGAGGTGGCCTCGGGAAGCTTTCTCGTCACGAGATTCTCGGGTCTGCGCTTCGCTCCGCCCGAGAATCGAGAATGACGCGTCCGGCAATCACTCGATCCTGAAATACTTGATCCCGACGCCGACCTTGCCGCCGGCGCGGGCGATGTCCTGGTGCAGGCCCGGAAAGACATCGCCGGCGGGAGCCGGATTGGGGCCCGACAGCGTCGGCAATGGCGCCGGGCTCACCAGGGCGAGTACGGTCTGCGGCCTGACCGGAGCGCCTGAAGCGGCGGTCGATTCCAGCTTCAGGCTGAAGCTCGCCTTGCCGCCCTCGCGGCGGGTGTAGTTGGCGAGGTTGTAGACCAGCCCGTCATCGCCGATCAGCAGAATGTCGAGGTTCTTGCCCGGATCGCTCTCGATCGAGCCTGACAGCGTGTCGCCGCTGCGCATGGTGAAGGCGCCGATCTGCATGACCGGGCTGCGGTCGATGCCGCGGCCGAGCTGGCGCAAGAAGTCGACCATCGGGCATTGCGCCGCGGTCACCGTGCGCAGGCTGATCTGTGCCTCGTAACCTTGGGCCTTCTTGAAGGCGGCGTCGAAGCTGACGAAGGGCTCGGCCGTGCTGCCGAAGCCTTCGACCGTGGTGCGCTTGTCGGCGATCGTCGTCGGCCACAGGAAGAAGCAGGCGCCGCCGTCATAGTCCGCGACATAGCGAGCCGTCCGCTCTGCGGCAGTCCGCGGCTCGGGCTCCGGAGCGGAGGAGGGGGGCGGTACTGGCATTGTCGGCGTCGGCTTCGGCCCGGTCGTCGATGTCGGGCTGGTCGGCGGCGTCGGAGTCGGGTTCAGCTCCGGCGGGGCAGACACGGGCGGCTGCGGCGGTGAGGTCGGACCAGGTGTCGGAGGAGGCTGCAGGGACGGCGGCGGCTCGTTCTGGCTCGCAGGCTGCGGTGAGGGCGCCGGATTGGCCGGTGGCGGGCTTGCGGGTGTGAGCTCGGGCGGCGGGCTGCTCGATCCCGTACCCGAGGGAGGCAGCGGGCGATCGTCGGTCAAGGCGGGTGGGGGGCTGTTCGTTGCCTGCTGGACCGGCGTTGCGCTGCCGAGCATTTGCCAGGCGAAGAAACCACCACCGGCCAAGAGAGCCAGCACGGCGACCCCGGCGACCAATGCCCAGGGAAAGCGACGCCCAACACTGCTGCCGCTTGAGCTTGCGCTGCCCTTGGCCTGCCAGGCAGCCACCTCGGCCATATCGGACGGGCGGTCCTTCGGATCGGGCGCGAGCATGCGCGCCAATAACGGGCGGATGCGCTTGTCGATCGACGCGAGATCGGGAACACGCCGACGCTTCTCGAGGATCTGCATCTGCGTGCCGCCCATGTCGAGCGGGCGGCCGCCGAGCGCTTCGGCGAGCACGAGGCCGAGGCTGTAGATGTCCGACTTGCCGGTGACCTCCGCGCCGTAGAGGCCGAGCTGCTCGGGCGAAACGTAGTTGTATTTGCCGGCGAAGCCGGAGCCGATCACCGTCTTCTCGGCCAGCTTCGATTTGGCGATGCCGAAGTCGATGATCTTGGCGCGGGTGACCTGGCCGCCCGGCAGGATGATGTTGTCCGGTGAGACGTCGCGATGGGTGATGCCGAGCATATGGGCGGCCTGCAGGCCCGACGCGATCCGCCGGCGCAGCAGGTCGACCTCCTCCAGGGACAACGGGCCATCTTTCAGGCGGTCGGAGAGCGACTGACCGTCGACGAACTCCATGGCGAGATAGGTCGCCTGTGTCGCCGGGTCGACGGTGAAGACGTAGTAGCGGACGATCGCCTCGTTGTAGAGGTTGTGCAGCGCCGACGCTTCGTTGCGGAAAAGGGTGATGACATTGGCGTCCTGGGCCATGTCGGAGCGGACGATCTTGATCGCGACGGCGTCGCCGGTCTGTATGGCCCGGCCTTGGTAGACCTCGCCCATGCCGCCGGTCGCGATCAGGCGCTCGATCTCGTAGATGCCGTTCAGCCGCACGCCGGGCGCCAGGCCCGTGCGCGGCATGAAGACGGTGCGGTCGGAATCGCTCATGGCGCATCGCTCCTGCGCTGGCGCATGTTCGGTACCCAGCGCGTCTTTTCGCTTCCGCCGTCGTGATGATAGCGCACCACGATCACGGTGACATTGTCGGTTGCTCCGCGTTCCAGCGTCAGCGCCAGCAGGGCGTCGCAGGCTGCCTGGGCGCTGCCGGAGATGGCTGCGCGCAGGATCTCCTCGTCGCGGACATGGTCGGTGAGCCCGTCCGAGCAGAGCACGAAGACGTCGTCGTTCTCGAGCTCGCCATGGTCGATCTCGAGCTCGGGCCGATCGTGCACGCCGATGGCGCGGGTGATGACGTGCCGTCGCGGCCAGGTCCGTGCTTCCTCGACGGTCAAAAGGCCTCGCTCGATCATATCCTGCGCCTCGGTGTGGTCGCGCGAGACCTGGGTGATATAGCCGTGGCGGACGAGATAGATGCGGCTGTCGCCGCACCAGACACAGGCGAAATGGCGGCCATGGGCGAGCAGCACGGCCAGCGTCGCACCCATGGTGGCGCCGTCGTTCTCGCGGATCTTGCGGCGCAGTTCCGCATTGGCCTCGACCACGCCGCGCTCGAGCCGGTCGAGCAGTTCTGCTGCGGAGCCGGCCGCGCCGATGGCGGCGAG
Source organism: Allobosea sp. NPDC003192 (assembly GCF_050275675.1). NCBI lineage: Bacteria > Pseudomonadati > Pseudomonadota > Alphaproteobacteria > Hyphomicrobiales > Alloboseaceae > Allobosea > Allobosea sp. NPDC003192. The sequence goes on along the minus strand of NZ_JBNNPK010000001.1, from coordinate 292,753 downwards.
GCTCGTCGCCACGGTCGCGCTCGCCATGGCGCCGTTCTGGTGGCCGCCCATGCCGTCGGCGACGGCCCACAGCCCGAATTCAGGCCGGGTGACCAGATTATCCTCGTTATGGCTGCGCACGCGCCCGGCATGGCTGACTGCGCCAGTCTCAAAGGGGGAGCCGGCGCGGTGCTCGTTCATGCTGCGGATCCCGCGCCGAGGAAGGCGTCGAAGCGGCCGGTCAGGAGGCCGGTGAAGAGATAGGGGCTGGGCAGGCCCTGTCCGACCAGAGCGAGCGGCTCGAAATCGTCGCCGCCGATCGTCCAGAGATAGCTGGCATGGGCATAGGCGCGGGTATGGTCCTCGACGCGCAGCGCCGAGAGCCGGGCCGGGAAGGTGGCGGAATCGAGCGCACTGACGATGGTGCCGTCGGAAAGCCGGACCATGTCGGCGGGCGGTGGCGCCTTGAGGTCGTCATTGGGCATGGCGAGTCCGCCGAGCGCGTGCGCCACGGCCTCGTAGCTCGCCTCGGGTTCGAGCGCGCGCAGCAGGAAGTCCTCCGCCTGCGCGAACCAGGCGTCCTGCGGGTCGAGCTCGGGCGGCGGGATTGCGGCGCCGGGGCCGGCGAGGGCGAAAACCGTCAGCGGAAAATAGCGGCCGATCCCGTCGACGGAGGGCATGAAGGCGCCGGCGACCGTCGTGCCGCAAAAGGCGCTGCCGAACCAGAAACGCCAGATCGGCGCGTTGAGGAAGGCGTCCTGCCAACCGGCGCCGAGTTCGAGCCGGCTGGCGGTGAGTCCGCCCTGGAGCCAGCGCTCGTAGACCGACAGGAAGGTCGTGGGCGCGTTCAACGCGATGAAGTCCCGCTTGCCCGGAAGCTTCCCGAACAACCCACAACTCATGCTCAAATCCCCGCTGGACAACGGATTTCGCGCAACGCCGGCAAGACCAGCGGGTTCTTCAGCGAGCCGACGCCGAACTGGTAGCCGACCTGGCGGCCGCCGGCGGCGAGGGTGAAGACGACATTGTCGCCCTGGCGCAGCACCGAGCCGGCATCGAGCAGGCGGAAGAAGGACCAGACGCCGGTGCGGTCGAACATCTTCACCTCGGTCGGTGCCGCCGGCGTCGGGCTGTTGGAGAAGAAGCCGCCGCCGAAGATGCCGCCGGCATTGTTGCTGGCTGCGCCGCCGCCGATCGTCAGCGTGATCGAGGTCTTGGCGAGGCCGCCGCCCGGCCACATCACCGGGGTCGGTGTGTTGACGCCCTGCTGGCTCGCCACGGTGAAGCCGTTGATCTCGAGCTTGGCGCCGGACGCGTCGGAGGAGAGGGTGGTCGGCACCACCACCATCTGGAAGTTCGGCAGGTTGCCGCCGGTCGGGAAGAACGCTTCGCGGATGTCGCTGGCGCGCTGGAATTCGCGCAGCGTCGTCGGCGAGAGCGCGCGGGCGACCCGGCTGTCCTGACGCCAGCTCCAGTTCTGGCCGGACTTGTCGATATAGGGGTCGAGCCGCTCCTTCATGAACTTGTCCATCGCGCCGGTTCCTGGCGCGAAGAGCTGGGCGAAGTCGGCGAGGCCGATCTCGCTCGTGCTGCCCTTGGCGAAGGGGTAGCGGTTGGCGAGCAGGCTGGAGCATCGGCCGGTGACCTCGCTGGCCAGCGCCTGACGCAGCAGCGAGACGGTCGCGCCGGTGGCGTCGCCCTCGAAATCGTTGACCGCGGCGACGATCATCGCGTCGAACGGCGCCGGATAGCGCGAGGAGTTGCCGCGCAGCGAGGCGATCAGCGGCACCAGCGCCGCATTGGCGGCGGCGGCCTGAGCCGGCGTGGTCGCGGCCATTGCCAGGTTCTGGTTGATCTCGGCGAAGATCTGCAGGGCCTGGTCGACCGGCCGCTTGCCGCCATCGCCTTCGACCAGGACGTGGAAGGCCTTGAACTGCGCCTCGATATTGGCGCCGAGCGCCTCGCCGCCGCCACCGCCGGAGAGCACGCGGTCGACGCCGGGTGCGCTCAGCGGCAGGCTGGTGCCGAGGCGGCTGAGCGAATAATTGGCGCGCTGCTCAAGGGTCTTGGCGGCATGGTCCGCGACCTGGCCAGCCATCTTCTCGGCGGCTTGCGCCGCCGCCGGCCGTTTCGCCGCACGCTCCTTTGTCAGCTGCGTCTCGTCGCGGATCGACTCGAGCAATTGCTTGAAGGGCGAAGTCGGCGCGGCGATAGCCGACAGCGCGATGTATTTCGGCTTGTCGGCGTTGAGGGGCCTGAGCTTCAGCCGGCGCAGCGCTTTCTGCCAGGAAGCGGTGAAGTCGCGCGCATAGAGCTTGAGCAGGTCCTGGAACAGGCTGGCATATTGCGAGGTGATCGCCGCCTGGTCGGCATTGTCGCCGAGGACCCAGCGCTCCTTCTCGATGCGCTCGCCGATATCGCCGAGCCGGTCGACGAAGGCGGCCTGGAAGCCGTCATAGGTGTAGAAATACGGGACCCGGATCGAGTCGAGATCCTCGCCCGAGACGCCTTCGAAGACCAGCCGCGCATCCGAGCCGCCGCGGACCGCCGCGACCCAGTCGCGGCTGGCGTTGCGTCCTTGCGTACGCAGCAGTTCATAGGCGCGCTCGGCGATGCTCAGCCGGCGCAAGGTGCGCTGGCTGCTCTCGATCAGCGGCTGGTTGAGCTTGACCACTGGCTCAGCTCCGTCGTCGAGATCGAGCAGCGCGATGAGGTGCTCCTCCAGTGCCTCGCGGCCCTTGGCGTTGGCGGCGCCGGGGAAGAGGTTCTCGGCCCAGTCCTGCCGCATCCAGGCGAGTACGAGGTCGCGGTCGAGCGGCGCACGGCCGCCGACCATCAGATAGACCTTGAGCGCCTCGTAGATGAAGCCGGGATTGTTGACGTTGGCTTCGAGCTGTTCCTCGAGCCGGAAGATGATGCGCGAGCGCAGAAGCCGCTCCAGCGCCTGATGATAGCTCTCCTGCGTCGCCGATTGCAGGCGCTCGCGCTGGCTGAGGCCGAAGGTGGCGGCGACCGGCGTCGGCTCGTCCTTGTCGGCATAGCCCGCCGGCATGTGGCGCAGCTTGTGCAGCAGCGGCAGGATGCGACTGAAATTGCGGTCGGAGAGTGTGGTCTCCTGCAGCACCGGAGCGGCGCTGGAGCGATAATCGGCGAGGCCGTAATTGGTCTGGTTGATCAGGTCGCTGTTGCGGGCGTAGCTCGTCCACCACATGCCGCCGAGCGCCAGCGAGATCAGCGCGACCGCGCTGAAGCCGGCAATGCGCAGCAGTGTCGAGCGGCGCGCGGCGCGCAGGTCGGTCGAGACCCAGCCGGATTCGCCGATGATCACCTTCTGGATCAGATCGGTCAGGAAGAAGCTCTTGCCGCGGCCGGAATAGGAGCCGGAATCGGCGTGGGCACTACCGAAGTTGCGCGAGAGTGCACCGATCAGCTGGTCGATCGGCGTGCCCTCCTGGGTGCCGGAGGTGAAGTAGAAGCCGCGCAGGGTCGCGCTCGACTGATACCGCGTCGGCTCGAAGACGCGGCCGAGGAAGTCGATGATCACCGGCTTCAGCGTGGCCATCTGGCTCGGCAGGCCGAAGAGCTTGGCGCGTGAGGTCGGGTTGTGCTCGTCCTGCAGGCGGTCGGAGAGGCGCTCGTTCAGCCGCTCGATCAGCGCGTCGAACTCGGGCGGCACGTCGCCGATCATGTTGCGGGTCTTGTCGACGGTCTGGAAGGTGTGGCCCCAGACCATGCGCCGCTGCGGCTCGGAGAGTGCGGCGAAGAACTCGTTGAAGCCGGCGATCAGGTCGGCCTTGGTGAAGACCGCATAGACCGGGAAATCGACCTTGAGCCGCTCGTTGAGCTCGAGCAGGCGGGCGCGGATCGCATCGGCATGGGCGATGACCTCCTCCTGCGAGGAGGTCAGCAGGTCCTCGATGCTGATCGCGACGATGACGCCGTTGATCGGCTGGCGCGGGCGGTTCGCCTTGAGCAGATCGAGGAAGGAGAGCCAGCTCGTCCGCTCGGCACGGGTATCGGTGTCCTGCGTGGTGTAGCGGCCAGCGGTGTCGATCAGCACCGCGTCCTCGGCGAACCACCAGTCGCAATAGCGGGTGCCGCCGGCGCCGGCGACCGCGGCCGGCACCTGGCCGCCGCGGGCGAGGGGGAATTTGAGGCCGGAGTTGATCAGTGCCGTGGTCTTGCCGGCGCCAGGCGGGCCGATGATCACGTACCAGGGCAGGTCGTAGAGATAGTCGCCGCCATCCTTGCCGCGGGTGCGCCGCAGCGTCGCCAGCGCATCGCGCATGGCGGCCGAGAGCGCCGCGCCGTCGCCGGTCTGGGCTTCTTCCTTGGCCATTGCCTCGGAGAGCGCGGCGACGGCCTTGCGCCGCTTGATCACGATCCAGGCGATCCAGCCCAGCGCGCCGAGCATCAGGACGAGCGCGATCGGCAGCCTGACCCAGAACGATTCGAACGGGCGTACCTCGCCGAACGCCACGAAGGGGCCGCCGAACCAGATCAACAGCGTCAGCGCCAATGCGCCGACCAGAATGGCTGCGATCCTGAGCCACGTCGCGAGATTCATCGTCTACCCGTCTCCTGCATCGTCGCCTGTCCTAGCCGTTGCGCTGAATCAGAATCTCGACGCGTCGGTTCTTCGCCTTGCCGGCTAAAGTTGCGTTGGTGTCGATCGGCACGTCGGACCCCTTGCCGTCGGTGCTGATGCGTGTCGGCTGCTTCAGCCTGGCCTTGAGGAGGTCGCCGACCGCCACGGCACGCGCCTTCGACAATTCGAGGTTGTTGGGGAAACGGGCGGATCGGATCGGGTCGGAGTCCGAATGGCCGACGACCTTGATCGTGCCGCCTTCCTCGTTGAGCACGGTCGAGATGCGCTCGATCAGCGGGCGGAACTCGTTGCGCACGACCGCCTGGCCGGGATCGAACAAAGTGATGCCCATCAGGCGCACGATGATCAGGTTCGGCGTCACCTCGCAGGTGATCGGCGGCTGCACCGTGCCGCAGACCTTGGGTGGCTGTGCCGGGGGCGGTAGAGGCGGTGGCGGCCGGGCCGCGACCTTGCGGATGATCTCGATATCGCCCTTGGGGTGCACCGAGAGCAGCGCGCTGGCCGAGGCTTCGGCATTGCCTCCGAGCAAGGCGCGGAAGATGAAATAGAGGCCGAGCACGGCGACCGAGGCGACGGCCGCGACCGACCAGACCGGAATCTTGAAGCCGGCGAGCCGCGCGGTCAGAGCCTGGCCTTGCCAGCGCGGCGACAATTCCGGATCGGGCTGCTTTACCCGCCGCAGCGTCTCGAACAGATTGCGCTGGATCATCTGCAGGTTCGCGGCGCCGCCGGCCGAGGTGCGGTGCACGCCCTCGAAGCCGAGCGCCAGGCAGACATGCATCAGCTCGAGCAGGTCGTAATTGACCGATGGATCTTTCCTGGCGCGCTCCAGCTCCTCGAAGAAGCGCACGCCGCCGATGCGCTCGCCAAAGAAGCGCGAGAGCATGCTGTATTGCGTCCAGACATGCCGGTCCTCGCCCGGGATGTTCTGGACGATATCATCGGCAAAGGCGCAGATGATATACTTGGCGGTGCGCGTCTGCTCAGCGGTGAAGCCGGCCGCGCGCACCTCATGGTCGAAGGCCTCGATCGTCTCGCCGACCTGGCCGATCATCTGCGTCGCCGGCGCGCTGCTGAGATTGGCGCGCAGGCGCCCGAGCAGGAGCAATAGCGGGCCGGCCGCCTTGAGCAGCGGGTTGGTGTTCGGCGTGAGCATCTGCTCGCGCTTGGGCAAAGCCTGCGGCACATAGCCTTGTGGCGGAGGCGGCGGCGCGCTCTGCCGCGGCTGCGGCTGCGACATCCACTCCTCGCCGCCGGGCACGCCGGGCGAGGGCGCCGCATGCGGATATTGCGGCGCGCCCGAGGGAGCATAGGGCGAGCTCTGTGGCGGATAGCCGGCAGGCGGAGAAGGCGGATAGGGCGCGTTCGGGGGCGGGTAGGGTTGCCCCTGCGGCGGATAGCCCGGTGCATCGGCCGGGCGCGAGGGCGGCGGCACGCGCCGTCCGGCCGGGTTCGGCCGGATGAAGGTCCGGTCGGAGCGGCCGAACGGATCGGAACCGTCGTTGCTCATCGCCTGCCCTCGAGCACGGCCCAGAGCTCCATTTCGAGATCGGGCCAGTCACCGGAGAAATGCATGCCGATAGAGCTCGCCGAGCTGAATTCCGGCCAGAGCGGCGAGGTGCGGTCGAGGTAGAAATAGACGTGGTCGGTCAGCGCCCGGATCTGGGGCGGCGGCGTCGGCAGGTGGACGAGGTTGATGCCCGGCAGATGGGCATGGACGATCTCGTTCATCTTGGTGTTGGGGCCGATCTTGAATAGATGCGGGAACTGCGACTGGATCTCGGTCAGCGGGCGGCGCGCCGCCACTTCCAGAACGAGCGTCGCATTGCGCATCAAAGCGCGGTCGCGGATCGTCGACATGAAGGCATTCTGCGCCCGCTCGACGATTTCGAGCCGGATGGCGCGGCGACCGAGCTGGGCCGAGAGGAAGTCCTGGATGTCGCGCACCACCGGGGTGAAGCAGCCCTCCAGGTCGTCATGATCATAGGCCGGGTAGTCGCGGGCGCGGCGTTCGGCGGTGGTGAAAGTGGCGAGTTCGCCGGCGATGGCCAGCAAGGTGATGAACAGGCGCTCGGGATGGACGAAGCGTGAGCCGCGCATGTGCTTCAGCACCGGGATGTGCCGGTTCAGCATCTGCAGGATGAAATAGTCGGCGCTCTGCAGGCCGCCGCCGGCGGTCGGGTCGGCGGCGTAGCGGGCGAGTTCCTCCAGCTTGTTGTCGATCCAGCCGATGACGCGGTCCATCCAGCCGTCGACGACCGGATGGGCCGAGCAGAGCAGCACGGGCGGGGCGAATTTCTCGTCGAACAGGATGGCGCGGTCACGCACTTCGAGCACGCGCCCGAGCGCGAGGCCGACATAGCCCGGCTTGCCGGTCTTGCGCAGTTCCAGGCCGAAGCGCGGATGGGCGATGTCGATCTCCTCGTCGACACGCAGCGAGGCGGTCGAATCGATCAGCATCTCGGTCGACGGGTAGAAGCGGCTGGCCGAGCCGCTGAGGCTGTCCTCGACCTCGCGGGTGTTCGACGCGGCGAGCGGCAACGACAGCCAGGCGATCTGGCCGGCGGCGTTCTCCGGCACCTCGATCGCCGGCGGCAAGGGCGAGTTGTCCGGCATGGCGAAAGGGGTGCCGTCCGGCATTACGCCGACGGCGCGCCGGAGCCCGATGCGGCTCTGCTGCGCCAGGTCGCGGTCGATCTCGAGCACCGAGAACCCCCACGGATAAGGCGTGACGTGCCGGACGCGATTCTCCAGCAGATTCTCGAGATAGCGATCGTTCTGCTGCAGGTGATGCGGCCGCAGGAACAAGCCTTCGGACCAGACGACCTTACTATACCACGACATCCGGTTCTCGCTATCTCAAGGCCTGGGCAGAACAATATACGGCTCGTTCCCGAGCGTCACCATTCGTATGGGGGAGGGCAAGACCGCCTCTGTCTGCCACAAGGTGGTTTTTGCCGGGGCGAGCGGATTCGTTGACTTGCCCGGCCGGCCGGAGCCAAGCTCCCTGCCGAGCGCTCCATGAAGGTGTCCGATGCCTAAGGGTCCCGCCGCACGCATTTTCGATCCCGTGGTCCATCCTCTGCCCGGCGTCCTGCAGCCGGGTCCCGGAAGCCCTACTGTGTTCATCGGAGGCAAACTCGCCTGGCGCGGTGTCCCGGCCGGCGCCGCAGCGGCGATCCAGGCAGCCAAGGCGATCTCCGACGCGGCGATCCAGGTCGCGGAGGCGGCGACGCTGGCGGCCGCTGGAACGCCCGGCGCTCCGGCGGCCAAGGCTGCGGAAGAAACCGTGAAGGCGACGGCCGCCAGCACCATGGGCTCGACGATCACGGGCGCCGCTGGTGGCGCCGACATCCATATCTGCGCGACACCGCTGCCGATCCCGCCGCACGGCCCTGGCGTGGTGATCGACGGCTCACAGACCGTGCTGATCAACAACCTCCCGGCTTGCCGCGTAGGTGACACGATCATCGAGGCGGTGGGACCGCCGAACAAGATCGCCGTGGGTGAATTCACGGTCATCATCGGCGGCTGAGATGGGGCGTCGTCGTTCACCCGACCGGGCCGTTGCGGCCGAGGAGCGCTTTCGCCTGCTGCGGGTCCAGCGCTTCTCCTCCGATACCGAGAAGGCGCTCTGGCACGGGCGCTCGCGCAATACCCGTGTCGCCAAGGTGTTGGTTTACATGGCGGCGATCCGGATGCCGGACCGGCCGGGCCTGCCGCTGACGCCCAATCCGAGCGTGACCTGCAAAGGTGCCGAGCAGCAGTTCTTCAGCGCCTCGGGCGAAAACCAGGCGGCGCATCTGCTGCCTGGGCAGATCCTGATCGACAACACCTATCCCTGGCTCTTCCTGCAGGGCGAGCCGGCGCGGCTTCTGCAGAACGAGTTCGCCTATGTCGACCCGATCCACGCCAACTACAACGCGGCCGACCGGGTGGCCGAGCGCAACGGCATGATCGATACCTTCGCCGCCGCCTGCCGCGCGGTGCTGACCAGCGCGGGCGAAGCCGAACGCGACGTCTCCAACGCCTATCATCGCGTCTGGGTGCCGGGTGCGCTGGCGGCGATAGCGGCGGCCGAACATGAGCTGCGGTCCGAGCCCCTGCCGCCACCATTGGTCTACGGCACGAGCCTCGAGGACTATGGCATGATCCTCAATCTGGAGGAGCGCAGCGAGGCGATGAACGACGAGGATACCTGGAACAATTTCGAGCAGCTCAGCATGCTCGACTATTACCGCGCCGCCTTCGACGAGATGCCGACCGAGATCGAGCCGCGCGCCGTCGTCGCGGCGTTGAACGCGATGGTGAACTAGAGCCGGATGATTTCAGATGGAACCGCTTTGCGATTCCATCTGAAATCTGAATCCGTCTCTCATCAAAGAGTTAGAGCAGGATTCTTGCGAAAAACCGGTTCCCGCTTTTTCGCATCCTGCTCTAGGGCGGCTCAGGACGGCTTGCGCCGCGCCACCGGCCTCGCCGTCGCGACGATCAGCCCGGCTGCGACGATGACCGCGATCCCGGCCCAGGTTGCCAGCGAGGGCAGGTCGCCGAACAAGGCGAAGCCGAGCGCGGTCGCGCCGATCAGTTCGAGATAGACCAGGGGCGAGAGCCTCGCGACCGGCGCCAGCCGGAAGGCGCTGATCGTCATCAGATTACTGAGCGTCGAGACGAGACCCATCAGCAGGATCAGCAGGAGCCCCTCGCGAGTCGGCGTCGTCCATTGCAGCACGGCGAAGGGCATCAGCATCAGGATGCCGAGGATGAGCTGGATCGTCAGCGTTGCTACCGGCGATCTGTCCTGGGCGGTGGCGCGGGTCAGCACCAGATAGCAGGCCATGCAGATACCCGAAGCCAGCGCGATCAGCGTGTCGGCACTGGTCTGCGTACCCGGGCGCACGACGAGGATGGCGCCGACGAAACCGAGGGCGACAGCCACCAGCTTCCGCCGATCGAGCCGCTCGTGCAGCGCGATCGCGGCGAGCAGGGTCGCTGCGATCGGGGCGATGAAATAGGCGCCGAGCGCATCGGCCAGCGGAATGCGCGTGATCGCCACGAAATAGAGCGTCATCGCTGTGACGAGGAACGCGGTGCGCAGGATCTGCGACAGCCAGTAGCGGCGTGGCGATGCGAGCGGGGCCGCGGGCTGCTGTCCACGCCAGAGCAAGGTGACCGGGAGAATGAAGCCGAGCGCCGCTACATAGCGCACCCAGCTGAGGAAGGCCGGCGAATGAGCCCCGCTGAGATATTTGGCGATGGCGTCGGAGGTCGGGATGATCAGCATCGCGGCTGCCATGAGCAGGACGCCGAGTGTCTCGTCTCGTCGCTTGCGATGCGTCTGATCGGGGGAGGCGGTCATGCCGGCGACCCTAGCTGATTCCGCCGCGCCGGCAGCGTCGCCGTTAACGCTTTTGCAGCCTCGGTAAATCCGCGTTAACTGCGTGCCATATCTCCCGATGCCCGCTGACCTAGCGATATTGACGTGAACAAAGAGGGAATTAAATTGGACATATAGAGAACATTGGAGATCGGACATGCTCGTTGCTCGCAAGCTGATGGCCGGCGCCATGGAGTTCCTCGCGCTGGCGCTCTTCGTCGGAATGATCTGGGTCTGGGCCGCTCTCGCTTCGGGGCCGCACGTCTGAGCGGCTCCCCGGGACCGGACCCGACCGCCATGCGCGGACGTGTCCACAGCCTCGCAAATGGATCGGCTCGACCGGGGAGGAGTGGCGCGCAATAACCGGCTTGGAGCATGCTCCGGAATCGAGAATCGGCGCAGGTCCTTCCGCTCGGCCCCACGAGCTGACCGGGAGCGCGCCGGAGGGTGCGATGACCGACCGCAAAGACGATACACAGGTTCAGGACGAGGTCGGCTTCGTCCATCTGCATGTCCATTCGAGCTATTCGCTGCTCGAAGGCGCGATCCAGGTCGGCACGCTCGCCAAGCTCGCCGCCGGCGACGGCCAGCCGGCCATGGCGCTGACCGACACCAACAACCTGTTCGGCGCGCTCGAATTCTCCGAGAAGCTGGCCGGCTCCGGCGTCCAGCCGATCGCCGGGGTGCAGCTCTCAGTCGATTTCGCCGATGAGGACACCGGCGGGCGCAAGCCGGTCCAGAGCGTGACGCCGCATCTCGTCCTGCTGGCGACCAGTGAAGCCGGCTACGGCAACCTGATGAAGCTGGTGACGGAAGCTTGCCTCGCCGCCGGCGCGGGCAGCCCCGTCGCAAGCATCGAGCACCTCTCTGCCTACAATAGCGATGTGATCGCGCTGACGGGTGGTGCGGGCGGCCCGCTCGATCTGGCCTTGCGTGCCGGTCAGCCGGCGCAGGCCGAGGCGCGGTTGAAGCGCCTGCAAACGATCTTCGGTGACCGGCTCTATGTCGAGATCCAGCGCCATGAGCGAGAGGACGAGCCGGCGGTCGAGGCCGGTTTGCTCCGGCTCGCCTATGACAACGACCTGCCGATCGTCGCGACCAACGAGCCCTTCTTCGGCAAACCGGCCGATTTCGAGGCGCATGACGCGCTGCTCGCCGTAGCGGCAGGGCGCTTGCTCTCGGACGGCGAGCGCCGGCGGGTGTCACCGGCGCATTTCTTCGCCAGCCGTGCGGAAATGAAGCGGCGCTTCGCCGACCTGCCAGAGGCGCTGGCCTCCACCGTCGAGATCGCCCGGCGCTGCTCCTGGCGCGTCGGCACGCGCAAGCCGATCCTGCCGCGCTTCGGCGAGGAGGGGCGCGACGAGGCCGACGAGCTGGAGAGCCAGGCGAAGGCGGGTCTCGAGGCGCGGTTGGCCAAGCATGGCCCGGCCGCGGGCTTCTCCGTCGAGGATTATGAGAAGCGCCTCGCCTTCGAGCTCTCGATCATCACCCGGATGAAATTTCCGGGCTATTTCCTCATCGTTGCCGACTTCATCAAATGGGCCAAGGATCACGACATCCCGGTCGGGCCGGGCCGCGGCTCGGGCGCCGGCTCGCTCGTCGCCTATGCCTTGACGATCACCGACGTCGACCCGCTGCGCTTCGGCCTGCTGTTCGAGCGCTTCCTCAACCCGGATCGCGTCTCGATGCCGGACTTCGACATCGACTTCTGCCAGTACCGGCGTGAAGAGGTGATCGAGTACGTCAAGCATCGCTATGGCGAGGAGCGCGTCGCCCAGATCATCACCTTCGGCACCTTGCAGGCGCGCGGCGTGCTGCGCGACGTCGGCCGCGTTCTGGAGATGCCCTACGGCCAGGTCGACAAGCTGACCAAGCTGGTGCCGCAGAACCCGGCCAAGCCGATCACGCTGCCGGAAGCGATTGCCGGCGAGCCGAAGCTGCAGGAGGCTGCGGCCGAGGAGCCAGTGGTCGGGCGGCTGCTCGAGATCGCCCAGAAGCTCGAAGGCCTGCACCGTCACGCCTCGACCCACGCGGCGGGTGTGGTGATCGGCGACCGGCCGCTCGAACAGCTCGTCGCGCTCTCGGTCGATCCGCGCACCGGCATGCGCGTCACCCAGTTCAACATGAAATGGGTCGAGCAGGCCGGGCTGGTGAAGTTCGACTTCCTTGGCCTGAAGACGCTGACGACGCTGACCATCGCGGTACAGCTGATCGCCCAGCGCGGCATCACGGTCGACCTGGCGCAGCTGCCCTTCGACGACCCGAAGACCTACGAGATGCTGGCGCGCGGCGAGACGGTCGGCGTGTTCCAGGTGGAATCGGTCGGCATGCGCAAGGCGCTGGTCGAGATGAAGGCCGACCGGATCGAGGACCTGATCGCACTGGTGGCGCTCTACCGCCCCGGCCCGATGGACAACATCCCGACCTATTGCCGTCGCAAGCTCGGGCTGGAGGAGCCGACCTATCTGCATCCCGGCATGGAGCCGTTCCTGTCGGAGACGCACGGCATCATCGTCTACCAGGAACAGGTGATGCAGGTGGCGCAGGCGCTGTCCGGCTATTCGCTCGGCGAAGCCGACCTCTTGCGCCGCGCCATGGGCAAGAAGATCAAGGCCGAGATGGACGCCCAGCGCGACCGTTTCGTGAAGGGCGCGATCGAGGCCGGGCTGAAGAAGGACCTGGCCTCCGAGATCTTCGACCTCTTGGCCAAGTTCGCCGACTACGGCTTCAACAAGAGCCATGCGGCGGCCTATGCCGTTGTCGCCTTCCAGACCGCCTATCTCAAGGCCAACTACCCGGTCGAGTTCCTTGCGGCGTCGATGACACTCGACATCGGCAACACCGACAAGCTCTCGGAGTTCCGCCGTGACGCGGAACGGCTCGGCATCAAGGTCGAGCGGCCCTCGATCAACCGCTCCGGCGTCGATTTCGATGTCGCCGAGGGGGCGATCCGCTATGCGCTCGGCGCGATCAAGGGCGTCGGCCGGGCGGCGGTGGAATCGATCGTGGCGGCGCGTGCCAAGGAAGGACCATTTCGCGACCTCGCCGATTTCGCCCGCCGGATCGATACGCGCCTGGTCAACCGTCGCACGATCGAAGCGCTGATCTCGGCCGGCACACTCGATGAAATCGAGCCCGAACGGGCCAAGGCGATGGCGGCCGTCGACGGCATGCTGGCGCTGTCGAACCGCATTCGCGACGAGGCCGCGGCCGGGCAGCTCGACATGCTCGGCAGTGGCGGGAACGCTGAAGCCTTCCGCATCCCGCCCTTCGAGCCCTGGGCCCCGGCCGAGCGTTTGCAGCGCGAGCACGAAGCAGTCGGCTTCTTCTTGTCCGGCCACCCGCTCGACGATTACGAGCATGTGCTGAAGCGGTTGAAGGTTCAAAGTTATGCCGACTTCGCCCGCGCCGTCAGATCGAAAGGCACTTCGATCGCCAAGGTCGCGGCCTCTGTCATCGACAGGTCGGAGCGGCGGACCAAATCCGGCAACAAGATGGGCATCGTGCAGCTCTCCGATCCGACCGGGCAGTTCGAGGCGATCCTGTTCTCGGAAGGGCTGCAGCGCTATCGCGACCTGCTCGAGCCGGGCGCGGCGCTGGTGGTCAGGCTTTCGGCCGTGCTCGACGGTGAGGAGGTTCGCCCGCGTATCGAGGATGTCGAGCGGCTCGACGATCTCGCCGGCCGGCAGAAGCAGGATCTCTTGATCCACCTGCGTGACGACAAGGCGCTCAACTCGATCGCCGAGCGTGTCAAGCCGCGCGATGGCGTGCGCGCCGACGGCAAGATCTCGCTGATGATGCTTCTCGACGACGGCGCTCAGCTGGTCGAGATCGAACTGCCCGGGCGTTATCCAGTCAGCCAGCAGCTGGCCAATGCGTTGCGTACAGCGCCCGGGGTCATGGAGGTCGAGCTGCGCTGACCGGCCTCGCCCCTCTTCTCAGCCTTCATCCTGGGGAGCGAGCACAGCTCGCGTCTCGAAGGATGGTCCAGGAGGCTCCGGAACTGGCTGGAGCATCCTTCGAGACGCCGCTTCGAGGCTCCTCAGGATGAGGGTTGAGGGGGGACAGAATTCCCCGAACTTGCACCGCAAGGGGCCGCGGCGTCAGATGCACCGAAGCCGGCTGCGGAGATGGCTGGTGATGCCTGGGGGTGAGAATGAAGCAATACGTCGCGCGCATTCCGATGAGCCTCGCCGTGCCCGATGCGATGCATTGGGCGATCAAGGACGTGCTCGAAGGCGAGTACGAATGCGGCTTCGACGGTGTCGGCCTCGACATCCTCGACATCGGCGCCAATGTCGGTTCGTTCGCGCTCTGGGCGAGCGCGCGCTGGCCGGGCAGCACCGTGACCTCGTACGAGCCGCATCCCGGCACCTATGAGCTGCTGAAGCGCAACACGGGTCGCCGCCGCGACATCGTCACGGTCAATGCGGCGCTGTTTCCGGGTGGCCAGACGACGGCGACTTTCCTCAGCCGCTTTGCCGGCGATGGTGAATCGGGCCTCGCCTCCTATGCCGGCGACACCTTCGTGGCCGATGCCATGGTCGAGCGCTACGAGGTCGCGGTGGTCGATCCGGCGAGCCTCCCGTCGGCCGACATCGTCAAGATCGACATCGAGGGCGGCGAGGGTGATGTGCTCGACCATCTCGACCTGTCGAAGACCTCGCTGGTGCTGCTCGAATACCAGAATCGCAAGAATCGCCTGCAATTGGAGGCGCGTCTTAAAGCTGATTTCGAGCTGATCGACACGGTCGAGCACATCTGGGATCCGCTGCTCGAACAGCGCTGCTACCGGCCCGATCTTGCCGGCGACGTCTATGGTCGCATGTTCGCCGCCCGCAAGGGCATCACGCGGATGACGCGGACAGCTACCTTGTGAGGAAAGGTCTGTGATCGACGCCCGGACTGCACTGATCGTCGTCGACGTCCAGAACGATTTCTGCCCCGGCGGCAGCCTGGCGGTCGCTGGCGGCGACGAGATCGTCCCGCTCGTCAACGAGCTCGGCAAGCGTTTCGGAATTGTCGTCCTGACGCAGGACTGGCACCCGGCCGGGCATTCCTCCTTCGCCTCGAGCCATCCCGGCAAGGGGCCGTTCGAGACGGTTGCCATGCCCTATGGCACACAGGTGCTCTGGCCGGAGCATTGCGTGTGGGGCAGCGAAGGCGCGGCCTTCCATCCCGCTCTCGACCTTGACATGGCGCAAGCGGTGATCCGCAAGGGCTGTCGCCGCGATGTCGACAGCTATTCGGGCTTCGTCGAGGCCGACCGAACCACGCCGACCGGGCTCGGCGGCTATCTCAAGGAGCGCGGCATCGCCCGTGTCCTAGTCGTCGGCCTCGCCACCGACTTCTGCGTGAACTGGACGGCGCAGGATGCGGCCCGCCACGGCTTCGAGACAGTTGTCATCGAGGAGGCCTGCCGCGCCATCGATCTCGACGGCTCGCTCGACCGGGCCTGGGCGGAGATGGCGGCGCTCGGCGTCGGGCGAGCGCGGCTCGCCGATCTGAGCGGCTAAAATCGCTTCACCGCGCCAGGGCGCGGATCTGCACCTGAACCCGGTCTCTGCCGAGACGCTTCGAGCGATAGAGCGCCTCGTCGGCATGCTCCAGCAAGGTCTCCAGCTCATCGCCGGCCGCGTCCCCCTCGGCGACGCCGATGCTGAGCGTTGGCTGGAGAGCCATGCCGTCCCAGTCGGCGAGTGCGCGACCGAAAGCAGTCCGGATACGATTGGCGACGCGCACTGCGTCCTTCGTGGCCATGTGCGGGAGGATGGCGACGAACTCGTCGCCGCCATGACGCGCCAGGATGTCGCTGGCGCGCAGTTCGCTGCGAGCCGCCTCGGCGAAGAGCTGTAGGATTCGGTCGCCCGCAGCGTGGCCATGCGTGTCGTTGAAGATCTTGAAATGGTCGATATCGATCAGCAGCAGGGTCAGTCGACCGGGCCGCTTGCCGGCATCCGCCGCGATCAGGGCCATGGCGCGCTCCAGGCCGCCGCGGTTCATCGCACCGGTGAGGGAATCGTGCTGGGCGATCGTGACCAGCGTGTTGCGGCTGCGCTCGGCGGCGAGCAGCAATAGCGCGCCGCTGCGCAGGAGCACGAAAGCGGTGCCGGTGGCGGCGAGCCACGGATTGCTGTCGTCGCTGGTCGGGAACAGTTCCGTGCCGAGCTGCCCGGTTGCGGCAAGACAGCCACGGAACGCAAACAGCACGACCGTCGGCGCGAACAGGGCCGCGAGGATCACGCCGGAGACCAGCCGCTCGCGCCGCCACAGGAGCAGGCCCTCGCGGACGAGGAGTACGTCGCAGGTCATGATCAGGACGGAGACGAGCACGACCCGCCTGGCGAAGCCGTCCGGTCCGTTCCACAGGAAGAGCAGGGTGGTCATGGTCGCGACCGCCAGCAGGTAGAGCGGCAGGCGTGCCGGACGCCCGGCGAAGCTCCTGACCCCGAACAGGACGAGCAGATAGCCGACCCAGCTGACGGTGTTGGCGAGCGGGATCGAGACGATGTCCGGGATGGTGCCCCGCAATCCCACACCGATCAGGCCGAGGCCGATCAGGATGTTGCTCAGCCCCCACCAGAGCGGCCAGCGCTCGAAACGGCCGGTCGCATAGGCGGCAAGCTGGACCAAGCC
The DNA here is from genome assembly GCF_050275675.1 of Allobosea sp. NPDC003192. Lineage (NCBI taxonomy): Bacteria > Pseudomonadati > Pseudomonadota > Alphaproteobacteria > Hyphomicrobiales > Alloboseaceae > Allobosea > Allobosea sp. NPDC003192. The sequence goes on along the minus strand of NZ_JBNNPK010000001.1, from coordinate 276,152 downwards.
GAGAAGCACGGCGGTGAGCGCGCCCGCCAGATAGATTGTCCTCAGATCGAGCAACACGCCGCAGTCATCCAAGTCGACTCGCGGGTGTCCTAACAAGCCGGCATGAACGCTTTGACAACGCGATGCCGGACACTGGCGCGCGTCGTGTCGTGAGGTCCGCTTCCGGCGAAAGGACCTCAGACTTTCGCAAGGGCGGCTCGCTTTCGCTGCGTCCGAGCCTGTTTGCCGCAACCGGCGGGGAGGCTATTCTGGCGCCGGGGAAGCGGGGCGTGCATCTGCGGATGCGTTCAACTTGAGAGAGATTGTCATGCTGCTTTCCTTCAAACGTTTCAGCGCTATTGCCGTGTTGGCGGCTCTGTCCGGTGGCCAGGCTTTCGCTCAAAGCCAGGCCGACCAGCTCGCGACCGCCTATCAGGCCGGCCGCAATCAGCTCGGCATCCTCAGCTACTGCGCCGAGAAGGGCCATGTCGGCGCCGACGTCGTCGAAGTGCAGCGCAAGGTGCTGGCCCTGATTCCGCCGCCGGCCGACAAGAGCGCCGGTGATACGGCCGAGGCTGCGGGCAAGAAGGGCACGATCGCCATGATGGGCGTGACCCAGGAGCTCGAAACGATCGCCAAGGCGCAGGGCGGCACCGCAGCGGCCTATTGCAAGCAGATCGGCGATGTCGTCCTGAAGGCAGCGGCCTCGCTGCCGAAATGAGACCGGCGAAGACAGCTCCTGCCAGCATCTGGCAGGGCATGGCTTGACCTCAACCTTGGTCGAGGCCGTATCGACCCGGCTCCACTCAGTTAAGGAGCCGGGCATGCCTAACCAGCCGGTCGTCAACATCAGCGTCATCACCCCGAAGCCGGAGCGTTTCGCCGAGTTCATGGAACTGCAGCTCGCCCAGCATCAGGCCGTGCGCGGCAAGGTCGATGGGTTGGTCGGCGGGCGATTGTTCCGCTCGCGCGAGGATCGCGACGTCATCCTGGTGACGATGTTCGAGAGCGAGGAGGCTGCGCTGCGCTTTGCCCGCGACGAGCGCTTCATCAGCCATCTGGCGCGTGTGCGCCCGCTGCTGGAGAAGGCGGTGCCGGGCGCCTATGAGGTCGCCTACGAGGTCGGTTCGCTCTGACGAGCCGGCCTCAAGCCTTGCATTCGCGCGCCATCGCGTGTATGGCGCGCCTCATTCCACATGGGAAGCATCACCTCGACACCGAGGCGTTCCGGTGACTGGCCAGTTCATGGCCGGCTCATTCGCTCCCCAGAGGCTCAACCGGAAGGACAAGAATACCATGGCTCTGCCTGATTTCTCCATGCGTCAGCTGCTCGAGGCCGGCGCCCACTTCGGCCACCAGGCTCACCGCTGGAACCCGAAGATGTCGCCGTTCATCTACGGGACGCGCAACAACATCCACATCCTCGACCTGTCGCAGTCGGTGCCGATGCTGTCGCGCGCCCTGCAGGCGGTCAGCGACACCGTCGCTCGCGGTGGCCGCGTCCTCTTCGTCGGCACCAAGCGCCAGGCGCAGGACGCCATCGCCGATGCGGCGAAGCGTTCGGCCCAGTACTATGTCAACTCCCGCTGGCTCGGCGGCATGCTGACCAACTGGAAGACCATCTCGGCCTCGATCCAGCGCCTGCGCAAGGTCGACGAGCTGCTCTCCGGCGGCGGCACCGGCCTGACCAAGAAGGAGCGCCTGATGCTGGCGCGCGAGCGCGACAAGCTCGAGAAGGCGCTCGGCGGCATCAAGGACATGGGCGGCACGCCCGACATGATCTTCGTGATCGACACCAACAAGGAGCAGCTGGCGATCAAGGAGGCTCAGCGCCTCGGCATCCCGGTCGCCGCCATCGTCGACTCGAACTCGGATCCGGACGGCATCACCTTCCCGGTCCCGGCCAATGACGACGCCGGCCGCGCCATCCAGCTCTATTGCGACCTGATCGCCCGTTCGGCCATCGACGGTATCTCGCGCGCCTCGGGCGACAGCGGCATCAATCTCGGTGCCGCCGAGGCCCCGGTCGTCGAGACCGCGATCGCCGAGCCGGTTGCTGCTGAAGGCCAGGCTCTGGCTTTCGAGCTGCTGACCGCGCCGCGTGGCGCGCCAGACGACTTCATGAAGCTCTCGGGCATGGGCCCGGAGATCGTGCAGAAGCTCAATGATGGCGGCATCTTCCACTTCTGGCAGCTTGCTGCCATGAGCCCGGCGGATGTCACCAAGGTCGATCACGATCTGAAGCTCGCCGGCCGCATCGAGAGCCAGGGCTGGGTTGCCCAGGCCCGCGATCTCGCCGACGCCTGATCTTCCGAAGTGCGGCGCGTCATCGGCGCGTCGCACTTCGATACCTGATTGAGCCCAAGCAGCGCCGACGCCGGAAACGGGCCGTCGGCGTTTGCCAATGGGGACTGGATTTTAGGGTTGCGGCACGCCACCGGGCGATGCCGCCAGATAGCAAGGACGACGCAAATGGCTGCGATCACCGCCGGCATGGTGAAGGAACTCCGCGACAAGACCGGCGCGGGCATGATGGACTGCAAGGCCGCTCTTTCGGCCACCGACGGCAACATGGAAGCCGCCATCGACTGGCTGCGCGCCAAGGGCCTGTCCAAGGCCGCCAAGAAGGCCGGCCGCGTCGCTGCCGAGGGCCTCGTCGCCGTGGCCGTGCGCGGCCATAGCGGCGTCGTGGTCGAGGTCAACTCCGAGACCGACTTCGTTGCCCGCAACCTCGAATTCCAGGCGCTCGCCCGCACCATCGCCGATGTCTCGCTCGAGCGCGGCGGCGACGTCGAGGCGCTGGCCGCCCATCACTATCCGGGCGGCGGCACCGTCGCCGACGCGATCGCCAACGCCATCGCCACCATCGGCGAGAACATGACGCTGCGCCGCGTCGCGCAGGTCTCGGTCGCTTCGGGCGTGATCGGCTCCTATGTCCATGGCGCGATCGCCGACGGCCTCGGCAAGATCGGCGTGATCGTCGGCCTCGAGACCAGCGGCAAGGGCGATGAGCTCGCCGGCCTCGGCCGCCAGCTCGCTATGCACATCGCCGCGACCAACCCGGTCGCGCTCGACCTCGCTTCGGTCGACCCGGCGGTGCTGGAGCGCGAGAAGGGCATCCTGGCCGAGAAGAACGCCGGCAAGCCCGAGCACGTCCTAGCCAAGATCATCGAGAGCGGCCTCAAGAGCTACGCCAAGGAGTATTGCCTGCTCGAGCAGGCCTACATCCATGACGGTTCGAAGTCGGTGGCCCAGGTGCTGAAGGAGGCCGAAGGCAAGGTCGGCGGTCCGCTCAAGATCACGGGCTTTGCCCGCTTCGCGCTTGGCGAGGGCATCGAGAAGGAAGAGACCGACTTCGCCGCCGAGGTTGCGGCGGCCGGCGGCACCACGGGCTGACAAGCCCGTTGATAGGACACAGAAAGGCCGCGCCTCGCGCGGCCTTTTTTGTAAGTAGAGAAGGCCGCCCCGCCGAATCGGGCGAGGCCGGTGATGTGGCGCAAGCAGTGGAGAGCCCCGATGAGACCTAAACGCGTTCTCGTGAAGCTCTCCGGCGAAGCCCTTGCAGGGCCTCAGGGATCCGGCCTCGACGGCGCCACGTTGACGGCCCTGGCCGCCGACATCGCCCATGCTTCGCGCGAGGGCGTCGAGATCGGCATCGTGGTCGGCGGCGGCAATTTCTTCCGCGGCGTCCAGGGGCTCACCAAGGGCCTCGACCGCACCAGTGCCGATTCGATCGGCATGCTCGGAACGGTGATGAACGCGCTCGCCCTCGAGCATGCGATCGAGAGCGCGGGCGCCCCGGCGCGCGCCATGTCGGCGGTGCCGATGCCTTCGCTCTGCGAGAGCTATGCCCGCAAGCGCGCGCTCGACCATCTCAGCAACGGCAAGGTCGTTATCCTCGGCGGTGGCACCGGCAATCCCTATTTCACTACCGACACCGGCGCTGCCCTGCGCGCCGCCGAACTCGACTGCAGCCACCTGCTCAAGGCGACGCAGGTCGATGGCGTCTACTCGGCCGATCCGAAGAAGGATCCGAGCGCGACCCGCTACGACACGCTGACCCATGAGGATGCGATCAAGCGCGACCTCAAGGTGATGGACACTGCCGCCTTCGCCCTGGCGCGGGATGCGGCGCTGACCATCGTGGTCTTCTCGATCGCCGAGCCCGGCATGCTCGCGGCCGTGCTGCGCGGCGAGGGCAGGGCGACCTACGTCACGCCCTAATCACAATCGGTGCTCCCACCAGCCCTCATCCTGAGGAGCGCTCCGCAGGGGGGGCGCGTCTCCGGAGCCTCCTGGAGCATCCTTCGAGACGCCGCGTGCCGCGGCTCCTCAGGATGAGGGCTGAGTTTTCAGGCTGCTTCCAAGCGCGATCGTCAATAGTTCGGCCAGTTGCCAGGGGTCATGATCTCGAGCAGATGGCCATCGGGATCGCGGAAATAAATGCTCTGGCCGCCGCGATTCCAGCGCATGCGGCCTTCGATCTCCACGCCGTGCTGTCCGAGCTGCGCCTCCCATGAGGCCAGCTCGTCGGCGTCGACGGCAAAGCAGATGTGCAGCGGGCCCTGGCCGTCATGCGGCGGGATGCTGCCACGTTCAGAGGCCTGCGTCTCCAAGGAGGCGCCGCGCCGGAACAGCAGCAGGACGTTCTGGCCGCCGACATCGTAGGCATAGAGCGTTCTGGTCCTGAGCATGGACGAGAGCCCGAGCTTTCCCTCGTAGAAGGCTGCGGCGCGGTCGAGGTCGTCGACATAGAGCGCGGTTTCGACGATGCGGCTCAGCCGGGGCATGGCAATCCTCCTGAGATCGTGGTGAGCGGTTTGCATCGCCACTGTACTGAGCTAGGAAGCGCTCCCGGGCTTGGCCAGCGTCGGCCGGCCCGACGGTCCTCGTATCGGCGATGGCGACCCGCTTCCTCTCGCGGGACTGCCGACGATCATGCTGTTGACGGATAAATCCTTGACCCTGGGGCGGGCGCTCGCCATGGTCGCGCGCATTTCCGGCTTCATCCAGCCGGTTTCGACAAGGTTTTGAAGACGATGGCCCAGACCACTTTCGATCTCGCCGATCTCAATCGCCGCATGGACGGCGGCGTGCAGAAGTTCAAGAGCGACCTGGCTTCGCTTCGCACCGGCCGCGCCTCGGCCAATGTGCTCGATCCGATCACTGTCGAGGCCTATGGCGCCCGCACGCCGCTGAGCCAGCTTGCCACCGTCAGCGTCCCCGAGCCGCGCCTGCTCTCCGTGCAGGTCTGGGATCGCAGCATGGTCCAGGCGGTCGAGAAGGCGATCCGCGAATCCGATCTCGGCCTCAATCCCCAGACCGAGGGACAGGTGCTGCGCATCCGCATTCCTGAGCTCAACGAGCAGCGTCGCAAGGAAATGGTCAAGGTCGCGCACAAATACGCCGAAGACGCCAAGGTGGCCGTCCGGCATGTGCGCCGCGACGGCATGGACCTGATCAAGAAGCTGGAGAAGGACGGGCATATGCCCAAGGACGACGTCACCAAGCAGACCGACCTGGTCCAGAAGGCGACGGACAAGCATATCGGCGAGATCGACCAGGCGCTCGCCGCGAAGGAAAAGGAAATCCTGCACGTCTAAAGTGCGTGACGTGGCGCCGTCCTGTATCATCGACGCATGAATGTTTGGCCCAGAAGAGGCATTTGATGTCAGACGGCGCGCGCCCGGCAGTTCCCGCCCATGTCGCCATCATCATGGACGGCAATGGCCGCTGGGCGCAGATGCGTGGCCTGCCGCGGCAGGAGGGGCACCGGCGCGGGCTGGAGGCCCTGCGGCGTACCGTCCGCAATGCCGCCGATCTCGGCATCCGCGTCCTGACACTCTATTCCTTCTCGACCGAGAACTGGCGTCGGCCGATGGCCGAGGTCTCCTTCCTGATGGGGCTGCTGCGCCGTTTCGTCGAGAACGACCTTGCCGAGCTCAATGAAGCCGGCGTGCGCGTGCGCATCATCGGCAGCCGCCATGACCTCGCGCCCGATCTGCGCGCGCTCGTCGAGCGGGCCGAGGCGATGACGGAAGGCAATACCGGCCTCACTTTGGTCGTCGCCTTCAATTACGGCTCGCGCGACGAGATCACGCGCGTGGCCAAGCGCCTGGCGCAGGAGGCCGCCGCCGGCCGGATCCAGCCCGAGGCGATCGACGAGACGATGCTGTCCTCGCATCTCGATACCGGCGAGTTGCCCGACCCGGACCTGGTGATCCGGACCTCGGGCGAGACCCGTATCTCGAATTTCCTGCTCTGGCAGGCCGCTTACGCCGAGTTCATCTTCACGCCGGTGCTCTGGCCTGATTTCGACCGCAAGGCGCTGGAAGATGCGCTGGCCGAATTCCATCGCCGCGAGCGTCGCTATGGCGGTGTCGGCCAGCCGGCCGCAGCCAAAATGGGGGTCGCGTGAATGTCGGCGGCGCCGGCGCGGGCGCATCCGAGCTTCGCCTGCGGGTCATCTCGGCGCTGGTGCTCGCCGTGGTCATCCTGGGTGTCACCCTGCTCGGCGGCTGGCCCTTCCGCCTGATCTGGACCGCCGTTGCCGGCGTCGTCGCCTATGAATGGTTCGCCATGGTCAGCCGCCGGAATGCCGTCGCAGGCGGGATCGGCGTCGGATTGGCCGGACTCGCACTCGGTTTCCTGCCGCTGAGCGGCGCGGCGCTCGCGGGCGTCGCGGCCCTCGCCGGGCTGATCGGCGCGATCGTCACGGTCCAGGCCAGCAAACAGCGCGTGCTCGAAGCCTGCGGCGTCGCCTATGCGCTCTGCTTTGCGCTGGTGACGCCGGCTCTGCGCGAGACCCTGGGGATGGGGCTCGCCCTGATCATCTGGACCTTCGCCGTGGTCTGGTTCACCGACATCGCCGCCTATTTCACCGGGCGGGCGCTGGGCGGGCCGAAGTTGCTGCCGAAGGTCAGCCCGAAGAAGACCTGGTCGGGCGCGCTCGGTGGTGCCCTGGCTGGAACCCTGTGCGGCACCGCCGTCTGGGCGTTCTTCTTCCCGGGGCTGCCATCGGGGCTCTGGCCGGTGCTCGCCGTCTCGCTCGCCGCTTCGGCAGCGAGCCAGGCGGGCGATCTGTTCGAATCGTCGATCAAGCGGCGGTTCGGCGCCAAGGATTCGAGCCAGCTGATTCCTGGCCATGGCGGCTTCCTCGACCGGCTCGACGGCTATTGGGCGGTGCTGGTCTTCGCCGGCCTGCTGCTTTATCTGGCGCGTCTGGGACACTGATTTTCGATGCGCCGCACCGTCACCATATTGGGAGCCACCGGCTCCATCGGCCGCTCGACACGCGCCATCATCGCGGAGAACCCCGAGCTGCTCGCGGTTGCTGCGGTCGTCTCTGGGCGCGATTCGGTGGGTCTGGCGCAGATCGCCCGCGAGACCGGGGCCAGTTTCGCGGCGATCGCAGATGAGGGGCAGGGCGGGGAGCTCGCCGAGGCGCTCGCCGGCAGCGGCATCCGCCACGGCGCGGGCCGGGACGCGGTGCTCGAAGCAGTTTCGCGCGACAGCGACATCGTGGTCAGCGCCATTTCGGGAGCGGCCGGGCTGGAGGCGACCTTCGCGGCGCTGAAACCGGGGCGCGTCGTCGCGCTCGCCAACAAGGAAAGCCTGGTCTGCGCAGGCGCTGCGGTGATGGCGCGGGCAGGCGCCGTTGGCGCCCGCATCCTGCCTCTCGATTCCGAGCATAATGCGTTGTTCCAGGTACTGGGCGCCGAGCCGATCTCGGCGATCCGGACGATGACGCTCACCGCCTCGGGCGGGCCTTTCCGGACCTGGTCGGCCGAGGCGATCGCCGCCGCTACGCCGGAGCAGGCGCTGGCCCATCCAAATTATGCGATGGGCGCCAAGATCACGATCGACTCCGCGAGCATGATGAACAAGGGGCTCGAGCTGATCGAGGCCTCGTTCCTGTTTGGGCTCGGGGTCGACCGGCTCGAGGTGCTGGTCCATCCCCAACAGATCGTGCACGGCCTCGTCACCTTCCGCGACGGTTCGGTCAGCGCCGGCATGGCGGTGCCGGACATGCGCGTCGCGGCCGCCCATTGCCTTGGGATCGACGGCCGGCTCGACGCGCCGCAAAGCCGCTTCCTCGATCTTGTCGCGACCGGTCCGCTCGCATTCGAGCGGCCCGATCTCACCCGGTTCCCGGCGTTGCGCCTGGCCATGGCGGCCCTCGCCGAGGGCGGCGCGATGCCAGCCGTGCTGAACGCTGCGAATGAAGTCGCCGTCGACGCCTTTCTGAACAGGCGGATCGCCTTTCCCGCGATTCCGGCACTGGTCGAAGCTGTCTGCGAGCAGGCTGCCGGGGCGCAGCCGTCGGCTCCCGTCGATGTGGCTGAAGCCCTCGCCGTTGACCAAGATGCGAGAAACCGGACCCGCATGCTCTTGTCCGGAGGGCGCTTCACTGTCACTTAGTGACTGAAGTCGGGAGAGTTTTATGGATATCGTCGGATCAGTCTGGCACACGGCGAGCTTCCTGCTGGGCTATCTGCTGCCGTTTCTGTTCGTCCTCACCCTCGTCGTGTTCGTGCACGAGCTCGGCCATTTCCTGGTCGGGCGCTGGTGCGGCGTCGACGTGAAGACGTTCTCGATCGGATTCGGACGCGAGCTGTTCGGCTTCAACGACCGGCACGGCACGCGCTGGCGCTTCGCGCTGATTCCGCTCGGCGGCTACGTCAAATTCTCGGGTGACGGCGATGCCGCGAGCTCGCCCGACGGCGACGCGCTCTCTGGCATGAGCCGCGAGGAGCGCGAACGCTCCTTCCCCGCCCAGTCGATCGGGGAAAGGGCGGCGATCGTCGCCGCCGGGCCGATCGCGAATTTCCTGCTCGCGATTCTGATCTTCGGCGGGACGGCCTATTTCCTCGGCAAGCCGGTCCTGGCACCGCGCGTCGACAACGTCACGGTCGGCGGGGCCGCGGCGCGCGCCGGCCTGCAATCAGGCGACCTGATCCGCCAGGTCGACGGTCGCGAGGTCAGGAGCTTCTCCGATCTGCAACGGGCGATCTCGATCCGTCCGGGCGAGACTTTTCCCGTGACTGTCGAGCGCGGCGGGGCCGACGTCGTGGTCTCGGTGACGCCCGATCTGGTCGAGACCTCCTCGCCATTGGGCAAGCAGCGGCTCGGAATCATCGGCGTGCAGGCTTCGGCGAAGCCCACGGACTGGACTGTCCAGCACTTTGGCCTGGGCGAATCCGTGCTGCTCGGCATGCACGAGACCTGGTTCGTGGTCGAACGGACCTATGACTACATCGCCAAGCTGATCAACGGCAAGGAATCGACCGACCAGCTTTCAGGGCCGATCCGCATCGCCCAGGCCTCGGGCATGGTCGCCTCCAGCGGCGGGATGCTGGCGCTGATCAATCTGGCGGCGCTGCTCTCGGTCTCGATCGGGCTGATGAACCTGTTCCCGGTACCGATGCTCGATGGCGGACATCTGCTGTTCTATGCGATCGAGGCGCTGCGCGGGAAACCGTTGAGCGAGCGTGCGCAGGAAATCGGGTTCCGGGTGGGACTAGGGCTCGTCCTGATGCTGATGCTGTTCGTGACCTGGAACGACCTCGTTCACGTTCGCTCGCTGCTCTGATCCTTCCAGCTGTCAGTCCGGGGCAAACCAGATTGCACCAGGCTGACGCAGCTGCTGTCAAAGCCTGCCTGCTCCTTCGGATTGTGGCTTTTTATGGCCTGTTTTCCTGGGCCGGGCCGCTTTTCCGAAGGGTGCGCGTGACCTCCCGGCAACGACCTCCGCAAAAATCTTTTGTTAACGACAATGGCGGTTTGCACCCCGCAGGAAACTTTGTAGAAGCGTTTGGTCTTCAATGTCGCCGAGCCTCGCCTGTAGCGGGGTTCCCCGCTTGCGGGGGGGTGACCCAAAGAATGGAATAGGCGACCCGATGACGTCGACGCTTCAGAGCCGGTCCTTGCGCATGCGGCTCTCTCGATCAGTCGGACTTGCGGCCGTCATGGTGGCCGTCAGCGGTAGCGTGGTGTTCGCGCAGTCCGTGGTTGTCCAAGGAAACCGTCGTGTCGATGCGGAGACGATCCGCTCGTATGTGACAGGGCAGGGTTCGGGCAACCCGCAGGAGATTCGCCAGAATCTCATGGCGACGGGCCTGTTCTCCAACGTTCAGGTCAGCCGCCGCGGGGCGCAGACCGTCGTCTCCGTCCAGGAGAACGACACGATCAACCGCGTCGCCTTCGAGGGTAACCGTCGCCTGAAGGGCGATGTGCTGCTCGGTCAGGTTCAGTCGAAGGCGCGTGGTCCGCTGAGCCAGCAGCTCATCGACGCCGACGTCGAGCGTCTCAAGGAAGTCTATCGTCGCGCCGGTTACGGCCTCGCTACGATCAGCGGCCGTATCCAGCCGCTGCCGAACGGTCGCTCCGACGTCGTCTTCACCATCGTGGAGAGCGGCAAGACCGGCATCAAGTCGATCAACTTCAGCGGCAACGGCGCCTATTCCTCGTCGCGCCTGCGCGGGCTGATGACCTCCACCGAGTCGAACTTCCTGAGCTGGATCAAGACGTCCGACGTCTACGATCCGGACCGGATCAACTCCGATCTCGAGCTGATTCGCCGCTATTACCTGAAGAACGGCTATGCCGACTTCCGCATCGTCTCGAGCGATGCGCGCTTCGACGACGCTGCCGGCGGCTGGGTCGTCGACGTCGCCGTCGATGAAGGTCCGCAATACAAGGTCGGCAATGTCGCGGTCGATTCCCGGCTGCGCGACGTCGATCCGGCTGCCCTGCAGTCGCTCGTCAACACCTCCGCCGGCGACACCTACAACGCCGAGGCCGTCGAGCGCTCGCTGGTCACCCTGACCACCGAGGTGGCGAAGCGCGGCTATGCCTTCGCCCAGGTCCGCCCGCGCGGCGAGCGCGATGCGGCCGGCCAGCAGATCGGCATCACCTATGTCGTCGAGGAAGGCCCGCGGGTCTATGTCGAGCGCATCAATGTGCGCGGCAACACCCGCACGCGCGACTATGTCGTCCGCCGCGAGCTCGATCTCGGCGAAGGCGACGCCTATAACAAGGTCTTCGTCGATCGTGCCGAGCGCCGTCTGAACAATCTCGGCTTCTTCAACAAGGTCCGCATCACCAACGAGCCGGGCAGCGCGCCCGATCGCGTGGTCGTCAACATCGACGTCGAGGACAAGGCGACCGGCTCGTTCTCGGTCGCGGGTGGCTACTCGACCTCGGACGGCATCATCGGCGAGGTTTCGCTGTCCGAGTCGAACTTCCTCGGCCGCGGCCAGTTCGTCCGTATCGCCGGCACCCTCGGCCAGCGGACCCAGGGCATCGACTTCTCGTTCACCGAGCCGTACTTCCTCGGCCATCGGATCGCGGCGGGCTTCGACCTGTTCTCGAAGTTCAACGACAACACCAATATCGGTTACTTCGAGAGCCGGGTGACCGGCGGCCAGGTGCGCTTCTCCTTCCCGATCACGGAAGAGTTCTCGATCACGCCGCGCTACTCGATCTATTCGACCGAGATCAAGATCCCGAACACCTTCTCGCAGCCCTACAACGACTGCAGCCTGCCGCAGGCCGGTATCACGCCCGGAACGCCGGGCGCGACGCCGGCTACGCAGGCCTTCAACTGCTTGACGAACGGCGAGGCGACGGTCGCGGTCAAGGAAGCCCAGGGCACGACGCTGACCTCGCTGGTCGGCCTGAACTTCAACTACAACTCGCTCGACAACTACCAGAACCCACGCAACGGCTTCATCGCCGAGCTGAAGCCGGAGTTCGCCGGTCTGGGCGGCGATTCGAAGTTCCTGCGCGTCAGCGCCGATGCGCGCTACTACAAGGAGTTCCTCGAGGACTTCGTCGGTATCGCCCGGCTCCAGGGCGGTCACGTCCAGGCCACCAGTGGCGATCTGCGCATGATCGACCACTACTTCCTCGGACCGACCCTGGTGCGTGGCTTCGCGCCCTCCGGCATCGGCCCGCGCGACGTCTCGAACGACCCGACCGCGAACGCGCTGGGCGGCACCACCTATTTCGGTGGCTCGCTCGAAGTGCAGTTCCCGATCTTCGGTCTGCCGCGTGATCTCGGCCTGAAGGGGGCGGTCTTTGCCGACGCCGGTACGCTGTTCAACTATGACGGCGGCCGCAAGGTCGGCGGCTTCGCTTGCCCGGCGGGCAGCGAGGCGCGCCAGTTCAACGTCGCGATCGACCAGACCTATGGCGTGCCTTACCAGAACAATATCGCCTGCGTGCGCGACAAGAACGTGCTGCGCTCGTCCGTCGGCGTGAGCTTGCTCTGGCAGTCGCCGCTCGGCCCGATCCGCTTCGACTATGCCTATGCGCTGACGAAGGACGACGGCCAGATCGGCACCGATCCGCGCACCGGGATCACCGGCAAGTACGGCGGCGACCGCACCCAGGCCTTCCGCTTCTCGGGCGGCACCCGCTTCTGACCTGTGGGGCGCATCAGCGCCCCGCAACGGACCAGCTAATGGCAGAACCCAGTTTCTTTCCGATCGCGACCTCGCTGTCCTTCAGCGAGGTCGCTTCCTTGTCGGGCATCGCGTTGCCGGAAGGTGCCGATCCGGCACGCCGGATCGAGGGCGTCGCCCCGCTCGAAACGGCCGGCGGTGGCGATGCTGCCTATATGGACAACCCGAAATACGTTGCAGCGCTGGCTGGTACCTCGGCGGGGCTCTGCTTCGTCTCGCCACGCTTCGCCGAACGTGTGCCGGCTGGCACTGTCGCGCTGGTCACTCCCGCGCCCTACCATGCCCTTGCCAAGCTACTGTCGACCTTCTACCCGCAGGTGCTGCGGCCTGGCTCGATGTTCGGCTCGGCCGGCGTCGCTCCGGGCGCCTTCGTGCATGCGACGGCGCGGCTCGAAGCCGATGTCACGGTCGACCCGGGAGCGGTGATCGGGCCGGGCGCGGAGATCGGCGCCGGCACGGTGATCGGGCCGAACGCCGTCATCGGCCCGCAGGTCCGGATCGGGCGGCAATGCGCGGTTGGCGCCGGCTCGACGCTGCAGGCGGCCTTGATCGGCAATCGCGTCATCATCCATCCCGGTGTGCGTATCGGCCAGGACGGGTTCGGCTTCGCCATGGGTCCGAAGGGGCACATGAAGGTGCCGCAGGTCGGCCGCGTCATCATCCAGGACGATGTCGAGATTGGCGCAAATACGACGATCGACCGCGGCGCCAGCCGCGACACGGTCATCGGCGAGGGCACCAAGATCGATAACCTCGTCCAGATCGGCCATAACTGCGTGATCGGCCGCCATTGCGTCATCTGCGGCCAGGTCGGCATGGCCGGGTCCAGCACGCTCGAGGATTTCGCCGTGCTCGGCGGGCAGGCGGGGTTGGCGGGCCATCTGACAATCGGCATGGGCGCGCAGATCGCGGCCCAGAGCGGTGTCGCAGGCGACGTTCCACGCGGCGCGCGCTATGGCGGCTATCCGGCGCAGCCAGCCCTGAGCTGGGCGCGTGAGGCCGCCTTGCTCAAGCAACTCGCCGCCAAGCGCGGCAAAGGGCCGGGCGGCGGCGAAAACGCTTGATCTCGCGCCGGCTTCCGGCAAAAGCAGCTTTTCAAGACAGGTGGTGGCGAATGTCCGTGCGGGGCGCGGGCGTCCGAGGAGAAACGACACGATGACGGATGCGACGAAAGCGCTCGGCGTGGCCGATATCCAGAAGATCATGGCCTGCATTCCGCATCGCTATCCGTTCCTTCTGGTCGACAAGGTCGTCGAGATCGACGGGGACGCGTCCGGGGTCGGCATCAAGAACGTCACGTTCAACGAGCCGCAGTTCACCGGGCATTTTCCCGGTCGCCCGGTCTTCCCTGGCGTTCTGATGATCGAGGCGATGGCGCAGACCGCGGGTGTACTCGTCGTCAGTGCGCGCGGTAGCGACGATCTTGCGGTCACGACCGTGCTGTTCACCACGATCGACAAGGCGAAGTTCCGCAAGCCCGTCGTGCCGGGCGATACGCTGCGCTTCCACCTCACCAAGCTGGCGCACAAACGCAACATCTGGTTCTACCGCGGCGAGGCCAGGGTCGACGGCGTGCTCGTCGCCGAGGCCGAGCTCTCGGCGATGGTCGTGTGAGCGAGGGATCGCAATGCACGCCCCGCTTTCCGGCGAGATGCAGGATTCTGCCATGAGCACTTCGATCCACCCGATGGCGATCGTCGACCCGGCTGCCAAGCTGGGGGCGGGCGTCAAGATCGGCCCGTTCTGCACCGTTGGTCCCGATGTCGCCCTCGGCGACGGCGTCGAGCTGATCAGCCATGTCGTCGTCGCCGGCCGCACGACGATCGGCCCGCGCACCAAGATCTACCCCTTCGCCTCGATCGGCCACCCGCCGCAGGACCTGAAGTACAAGGGCGAGCCGTCGACGCTGGCGATCGGCGCCGACTGCGTGATCCGCGAAGGCGTGACGATGAATCCGGGCACCGAAGGCGGCGGCATGAAGACCGTCATCGGCGACCGTGGCCTGTTCCTGGCCAACTCGCATGTCGGCCATGACAGCGTGATCGGCAACAACGTCATCTTCTCGAACAACGTCATGTGCGCCGGCCATGTCACCGTTGGCGATTTCGTCATCGTCAGTGGCGGCACCGGGCTTCAGCAGTTCGTCCGTATCGGCGATCACGCCTTCATCGGCGGCGGCTCCGGTGTCCTGCTCGACGTCATCCCGTTCGGGATGGTCCGTGACAATCCGGCTCATCTCGCCGGCCTCAATCTCGTCGGCCTCAAGCGCCGCGGTTTCTCGCGCGAGCAGATCCACGAGCTTCGCCGCGCCTATCGCCTGCTCTTCGCCGACGAAGGCACGCTCTCCGAGCGGGTCGAGGACGTCGCCGCCGAGTTCGCGGAGCATCCCTTGATTCACGAGATCCTCGATTTCATCCGGGCCGGCGGCGACCGGGGGATTTCGGTGCCGCGCGACGTCAACGCGCCAGAGCGGTGAGCAAAGGGCCGGCCGATACTGGCCGGCCGCAGGGGCGGCGCCTTGCCGTCCTGGCCGGCCGCGGCGAGTTTCCGTTGCGGGTGGCCGGAGCGGCTGCAGCACAGGGCGCAAGCGTCTATGTCGCCGTGCTCACCGGCGCAGGCGACCCGGCCGACTATGCAGCCTACGACGCCAAGGAATACCGGCTCGGCCAGCTCGGGCGTTTTCTCGATGAGATCAAGCGGCGCCAGGTCGACGAGATCGTCATGGTCGGCGCCCTGCCGCGGCCGAGCTTCGGCTCGCTCGCGCCGGAACTGTCGACCCTGAAATACCTGCCGCATTTCGCACGCGCCTTCCAGGGCGGCGATGACCATCTGCTGCGTGGCGTCGTCAGCTTCTTCGAAGGCCAGGGGCTGCGCGTGCTCGGACCGGCCGACATCGCGCCCGATCTCGTTGCTTCCGTCGGAGCGTTGGGACGCCACAAGCCGTCCGCCGCCGCGCGCGAGGCGATCGCCACCGGTTTCAACCTGCTCGCAGCGCTCTCACCCTTCGACATGGGGCAAGCGGCGATCGTCGCCGATCATCGCGTTGTCGCCGTCGAGGCGGCCGAAGGCACCGATGCGATGATCGATCGCGTCGCCGGCCTCGTTCAGACCGGACGCCTGAAGCTCGGCAAGGGCGACGGCGTCCTCGTCAAGGCGCCCAAGCTCGGACAGGATCTCAGAGTCGACATGCCGGCGATCGGCCCGGATACGGTGGCGCGCGTGGCGGCGGCCGGTCTTGCCGGCATCGCGGTCAAGGCGGGCAGTGTCCTGATCGGCGATCGCGAGCGGCTGGCGACATTGGCGGACACATCGGGCCTGTTCGTCGAGGGCGTGGCGTGACCCGCCCGTTCAGGCTGTTCGTCATTGCCGGCGAGGCCTCGGGCGATGCGCTCGGCGCACGCTTCGTGGCGCGGCTGCGCGAGGTGCTGGGCGATCGACCGCTGGAGCTGTCAGGCGTCGGCGGTGAGGCGTTGATCGCCGAGGGGCTGCACAGCGTCTTCCCGCAGGAGGACATCGCCGTGATGGGGTTCGGTCCGGTGGTGGCGCGCCTGCCGCTGCTGCTGCGCCGGATGTCGGATGCGGCGCGGGCTGCTGCGGCCTTCGCCCCGGATCTGCTGCTCACCATCGACGCGCCTGATTTCAGCCTTCGCGTCGCGAAGAAGGTCCGGCGGCTCGCGCCGACCGTGCCGACCGCGCATTGGGTCTGCCCGAGTGTCTGGGCCTGGCGACAAGGCCGGGCTCGGCGGATGAAGCCGCATGTCGACCGGATCCTGGCGCTATTGCCCTTCGAGCCGGCGGCGCTGGAGCGGCTCGGCGGGCCGCAGACCGTCTATGTCGGCCACCCCCTCATCGAGCGGCTGCAGGACTATCGACCAGGGCCGAGCGAGGCGGCGCGGCGCAACGACGCCGAGGCACCGACCATTCTGGTGCTGCCCGGCAGCCGGCGTTCGGAGATTCGGCATCTGCTGCCGCCCTTCGGTGAGGCGGTGGCGCTCGTTGCCGACCATTTGCCGCGAGCGCGCTTCGTGCTTCCGGCAGTGCCGCGATTGGTGGAGGCGGTGACGCAGCTCACAGCCGATTGGCGCGTCAAGCCGGAGATCGTGACCGGCGATGCGGCCAAGCTCGCGGCCTTTCGTGAGGCGAGGGCAGCCTTGGCAGCTTCGGGCACGGTGACGCTCGAGCTGGCGCTGGCGCTGGTGCCGACGGTCGCGGCCTATCGCGGAGCCGGCTGGGAGGCCGCGCTGGCGCGACGCCTGATCAAGCTGCCGAGCGTGATCCTGCCCAATCTGATCATCGGCGAGAGCGTGGTGCCGGAGTTCATCCAGGACGACGCCTCGCCGCAGGCTTTGGCCAATGCGCTTCTGGCTGCGACCCGCGATGGCCCGGCCCGCCAGCGCCAGCTCGACGGCTTTGTCCTGGTCGAACAGAACATGCGCAACGCCGGGCCGAGCCCGGCGGCGAACGCCGTCGATGCGGCGCTCGCCCTCGTTCGCAAGCCGACAGGCGGCTGACGGCGGCTTATTCGACGACGGCGCCCGAGGCCTTGGCGATCGGGCCCCATTTCGCCAGCTCGGCCTTGACGTGCTCGCCCAAAGCTTCCGGCGTCGAGCCGACGATCACGGCGCTGACGTCCTCCAGACGCTGCTTCACATTGGCGTCCTTGAGCGAGGCGTTGGCGGCGCTGTTGATCTTGTCGACCACTGGGCGCGGCATGTTGGCCGGGCCGAACAGCGCATTCCAGGTATAGGTCTCGTAGCCGGCGAGCCCGCCTTCGGCGATGGTCGGCAGGTCCGGGAAGGAGGAGACGCGTTCCTTGGTGGTGACACCGATAGCGCGCAATTGGCCGCTGCGGATGAACTGGGCCGAGGAAGGCAGGTTGTCGAACATGATCGGCACCGCGCCGGCGACGACGTCGTTCAATGCCGGGCCGGCGCCGCGGTAGGGCACATGGTTCATGCTGACGCCGCCGAGCGACTTGAACAGCTCGCCGGACAGATGCAGCGGCGTGCCGACACCGGACGAGGCGTAGGAATACTTGCCGGGATTGTCCTTCAGCAGCTTCAGCACCTCAGGCACCGTCTTGGCCGGAAAGCTCGGATGCACGACCATGACGTTCGGCACCACAGCCAGCAACGAGATCGGCGTGAAGTCCTTGACCGCGTCGAAGGTCACGGTCTTCAGGATCGCAGGGTTCAACGCATGGGTCGAAATCGTGCCCAGAAGCAGGGTGTAACCATCCGGCTGGGAGCGTGCGACGGCGGTCGAGCCGATATTGCCGCCGGCGCCGGCACGGTTGTCGATCACGATGGACTGGCCGAGCAGCTCGCCCATCTTCTGGCCGACGAGGCGCGCGACGATGTCGGTCGAGCCGCCGGCGGCGAAGGGCACGATCAGCGAGATCGGCCGCGTCGGGAAGGTAGCCTGGGCGGCGACGGACCCGGCCGCACCGACGAAGGGCAGGGCGGAGGCGCCGGCGAGGAATCCCCGGCGGCTGAGACCTTCGGCATTCGACATGAGTGGTGAACCTTTATTGTGGGTCGGCGACTGTAGCGCGTCCGGCGCAATGGTCATCTGCGTTTGATGCATTAATCGATGGAAACAATAAAGGCCGCGACGGGTTCCGTCGCGGCCTCCATCGTCTTCGGGCCGGTGCTGTTCAGCGGCGGCCGATCGGAGTGTAGTCGCGCTTCGGCGCGCCGGTGTAGAGCTGACGCGGACGGCCGATGCGCTGGGACGGATCCTCGATCATCTCCTTCCACTGCGCGATCCAGCCGATGCTGCGCGCCAGCGCGAACAGAGCGGTGAACATCGAGGTCGGGAAGCCCATCGCCTTGAGGGTGATGCCCGAATAGAAATCGATGTTCGGGTAGAGCTTCTTCTCGATGAAGTACTCGTCATGCAGGGCGATGCGCTCGAGCTCCATCGCGACGTCGAGCAGCGGATCGTCCTTGATGCCGAGCTCGGCCAGGACCTCATGCGTGGTCTTCTGCATGATCTTGGCGCGCGGATCGTAGTTCTTGTAGACCCGGTGACCAAAGCCCATCAGGCGGAACGGATCGTTCTTGTCCTTGGCCTTGGCGATGTATTTCGGGATGTTGTCGACGCTGCCGATCTCCTCGAGCATCTTCAGCGCGGCCTCGTTGGCGCCGCCATGCGCCGGGCCCCAGAGGCAGGCGACGCCGGCCGCGATGCAGGCGAAGGGGTTGGCGCCCGAGGAGCCGGCGAGCCGGACCGTCGAGGTCGAGGCATTCTGCTCATGGTCGGCGTGGAGGATGAAGATCCGGTCGAGCGCCCGCGAGAGCACCGGGTTGACCTTGTACTCCTCGGCCGGCACGGCAAAGCACATGCGCAGGAAGTTCGAGGTGTAGTCCAGCGAGTTGAGCGGATACACGAAGGGCTGGCCGATCGTGTACTTGTAGGCCATCGCCGCCAGTGTCGGCATCTTCGCGATCATCCGCATCGAGGCGATCATGCGCTGCTGCGGATCGGAGATGTCGGTCGAGTCGTGATAGAAGGCCGACATGGCGCCGACCGAGGCGACCAGAACCGCCATCGGGTGGGCGTCGCGGCGGAAGCCCTGGAAGAAGCGGGCCATCTGCTCGTGCACCATGGTGTGGCGCGTGACGCGATAGTCGAAATCCGCCTTCTGCGCCGCCGTCGGCAGCTCGCCGTAGAGCAGCAGGTAGCAGGTCTCGAGGAAGTCGCCGTGCTCGGCGAGCTGCTCGATCGGATAGCCGCGATAGAGCAGGACGCCCTCGTCGCCGTCGATATAGGTGATCTGCGACTCGCAGCTCGCCGTCGAAGTGAAGCCGGGGTCGTAGGTGAACATCCCGGTCTGGCCGTAGAGCTTGCTGATGTCGATGACCGACGGCCCGATCGAACCCGTTTTGACCGGCATGTCGACGGTTTTGCCCTCGACAGCCAACTGGCTGGTATTTCCGCTCATGGGTCCGATCCTTTCAGGCTCGTTCTTCAGTCATGTTCCCGGTCGAACGGAAGCGCCGGCTGCGTGTCGCGTTCCGACGTCATCCGAACGGCCCACGATGACGGCGCCATGACGGGAATGTCGGGCGTCCAGGAGGGCAGAGTTCATCAGACTGATTTTGAAGCATTTTTTATGCCGGACCGGCAGCGGGAGCCGCCGGTCCGCAGCGCGTTGCTAGACCAATTCCGCCAGGGGTTCAACCGAGCGGTCATTAGCCTTTCTGACGCGTCAGGCCGCGTCGGCAAGGCGTGCCAGCACCTCGTCGCGGCCGAGCACGGCCATCACATCGAACAGGCCGGGCGAAGTGGTCTTGCCGGTCAGAGCCGCGCGCAGGGGCTGCGCGACCTGGCCGAGCTTGACGCCGCTCTCTTCGGCGAAATCCCGGATCGCGCTCTCCAGCGGCGGCGGCGTCCAATCGGCGACGGCCGAGAGCTTCTGCGCCAGCTTAGGCATGCGCTGGCGCGCCGCTTCGTCGAGCAGGGCGGCGGCCTTGGGCTCGAGCGCCAGCGGGCGCTGGGCATAGAGATAGGAGGCGCTGTCGATCAGCTCGATCAGTGTCTTGGCACGCTCCTTCAGGCCGGGCATTGCCGCCATCAGCTTGGTCTCCAGCTCCGGAGTGGGCTGCGTACCAATGCCGCGCGGCGGGCCGATCTCAGACCAGATCGCCTTCAGCGCGGTCATCAATTCGTGATCCCCGGACTGGCGCATATAGAGCCCGTTGAGGTTCTCGAGCTTGGCGTAGTCGAAACGGGCCGGAGAGCGCCCGATCGAGGAGAGGTTGAACAGCGAGACCATCTCCTCGGGAGAGAAGATCTCCTGGTCGCCATGGCTCCAGCCGAGGCGGAGCAGATAGTTGCGCAGCGCAATCGGCAGGTAGCCCATCGAGCGATAGGCATCGACGCCGAGCGCGCCATGGCGTTTCGACAGCTTGGCACCGTCCGCCCCGTGGATCAGCGGGATGTGCGACATGCTGGGAACCTTCCAGCCGAGCGCCTGGTAGATCTGCGTCTGCCGGGCGGCGTTGGTCAGGTGGTCGTCGCCGCGGATGATGTGAGTGACGCCCATGTCGTGATCGTCGACCACGACGGCAAGCATATAGGTCGGATTGCCATCGGAGCGCAGCAGCACGAGATCGTCGAGATTCTCGTTCTGCCAGACGACACGGCCCTGGACCTCGTCCTCGACCACGGTCTCGCCGGTCTGCTCGGCCCTGAGCCGGATCACCGGCTTGACGCCTTCCGGCGCGGTCGCCGGATCGCGATCGCGCCAGCGCCCGTCATAGCGCAGCGGCTTGCCCTCGGCGCGCGCCTTCTCGCGCATCTCCTCGAGTTCCTGCGGCGTCGCATAGCAGTAATAGGCCTTGCCGGCCGCGAGCATCTGCTCGGCGACCTCGCGATGGCGGGCGGCGCGCTGGAACTGGTAAACGGTCTGCCCGTCCCAATCGAGGCCGAGCCAGGCCAGGCCGTCGAGGATCGCGGCAATGGCGCCCTCGGTCGAGCGTTCGCGATCGGTGTCCTCGATGCGCAGCAGCATCTTGCCACCATGACGGCGGGCATAGAGCCAATTGAACAGCGCGGTACGGGCGCCGCCGATGTGCAGGAATCCGGTTGGCGACGGCGCGAAGCGCGTGACGACCGTGTCACTCATGAAAGGAGGCTCCGGCGGAACGGGTAAGCAAAAGGCGAGGGCAATTTCGATACGAGCCCCGGCCGGGGCTGACATCCGGCGCCGCCGCTGTAACATGGCTTGCCGGCTGCCGTTAAGAGCCTCCTGCGGGGAGGGGGCGCGATCAGCGCGCGGCCGCGACGGGGGGACGGATGCTCTCCTACGGGCCAGAACAGCGCCGTAGCAGGGTGGGCGTGCTGGCTCTGCCTGCGCGCTTGCGGCGCATCGCCCATTTTGCCCGGCCGCTATCCGCCTCGCTGCCCGATTGGGGCGACCCCTTCCGCAGGGCGATCGAAACCGAGATCGAGCGCCGCCGCCTGTTCAACTGGTTGCCGGTCTGCATGGGCGCCGGCGTGCTGCTCTATTTCCTCGCCGATCGCGAGCCTGGTCTGGCCGCACCTTTGGCAGGGCTGGTGCTGTGCGCACTTGCCGCGCTGCTGATGCGGCAGCGGCGGGCAGCCATGGCGATCTGCATCGCCGCGGCGGCAGCCTTTGCCGGCTTCGCCGCCGCGACCTGGCGGACGGCAGGCATCGCCGCGCCAGCGCTCGCACGAAATCATGTCGGCAAGCTCACCGGCTTCGTCGAGACGCTCGAGCAGCGCGAAAAGGGCGTGCGCATCGTCATTCAGGTCACCGACCTGCCGGGCGTCGAACCCGGGCAGAGGCCGCGCCGCGTGCGCGTCACCACGCCGGTGACGACGCTGAAGCCGGGCGACCATATCAGCGCGACTGCACGCCTGCTGCCGCCGCCCGGCCCGGCGCGCCCCGGCGGCTATGATTTCGCCCGCGACGCCTTCTTTCAAGGCATCGGCGCGGTGGGCAACATCGCCGGCAAGATCACACTCGCGCCGGCGCCGATCCCGATGCCGCGCCGGCTCGCTTTGGCGGTCGCGATAGACCAAGCCCGCAACGCATTGACCGAGCGCATTGCCACCAGCGGCGGCGGGCAGGCAGGCGCGATGGCGGCGGCGCTGGTCACCGGCAAGCGCGGGCTGATCAGCGAGGAGACCAATAACGACCTGCGCGCCGCCGGCATCTACCACATCGTTTCGATCTCCGGCCTGCACATGGTTCTCGCCGCTGGCACGATCTTCTGGCTGGTGCGGGCGCTGCTGGCGCTATCACAGACGGCGGCGCTGTACTGGCCGGTGAAGAAGCTCGCGGCGCTCGCCGCCATGCTCGGTGCCACAGGCTATTGCGTCTTCTCCGGCGCCGAGGTCGCGACCGTGCGCTCTCTGATCATGACGTTGGTGATGCTCGGCGCGATCCTGGTCGACCGTCCGGCGCTCTCCATGCGTAATCTCGCGCTCGCCGCGATCATCGTGCTGCTGCGCGAGCCGGAGGCGCTGCTCGGCCCGAGCTTCCAGATGTCGTTCGGGGCCGTGGCGGCGCTGATCGCCTTCGCCGAGCGCTGGCAGGAGCGGGCGCCGGATGCCGCTGCGGCCTCCTGGCCCTGGCCGCTGCGACCGCTCTGGCTCTCGGCTGTCGGCATCCTGACCACGACCATGGTCGCGACCGCGGCGACGGCGCCCTATGGCGTCTTCCATTTCCAGACCTTCAATCCGTTCGGCCTGCTCGGCAATGCGCTGGCGCTGCCGTTCGTCTCGCTGATCGTGATGCCGGCTGCGGTCTTCGGCGTGCTCGCCTATCCGTTCGGGCTCGACTGGCCGGCCTGGGCGCTGATGGGCTGGGCCTCGGGCCTCGTGCTCCAACTCGCCCATTGGGTTGCCGGCATCGACCGCTCGACGCTGGTGCTGCCGGCCTTCGGCTCACTCGCCCTGATCCTGTTCTCGCTGTCGTTGCTCTGGCTGACCTTGTGGACGACGGCGCTGCGCCTTCTCGCAGCCCTGCCATTGGTCGGCGGGCTGGCGCTGGCCTCGGCTCCATCACGGCCGGACATTCTGATCGAGCGCGACGGCTCGGGCGTGCTGGTGCGCGGACCGGAAGGGAAGATGGTGCTGGCCGGAAAGCCGAGCCGCTTCGTACTGACGCGATGGCTGCATGCCGACGGCGATTCCCGCTCGCCAGACGATGCCGCCTTGCGCGAGGGGGCCGTCTGCGATGCGCGCGGCTGCGTGATCCGCCTGCCGGATGGCCGCTCGGTTGCCTATACGCGCGACCGCATCGCCCTGGTCGAAGACTGCCAGCGCGCCGATCTCGTAGTGACGTCACTCTACTGGACGGCCTCTTGCGCTGCCCGCCTGATCGACCGCAGCGCGCTCATCCGCGACGGCGCGACCGCGTATCACACGGCTCGCGGCGGCTGGCGCGCCTATACGGCCGACGACGTCTCACGCCTGCGTCCATGGACCCGCGCGCGACCGGAACCGAGGCCGGCGCCAGAACCCGCTCCTGCGCCGGCCCCCGCGGCTGCGGAGTCGGCACTGGAAGCCGAGGCCCTTCAGTAACGCCGCATCAGATTGACCAGCCGACCCTGGATCTTGACCCGGTCAGGCCCGAGCACGCGCGTCTCATAAGCCGGATTGGCGGCTTCGAGCGCGATCGAGGAGCCGCGCTTGCGCAAGCGCTTCAGCGTCGCTTCCTCGTCATCGATCAGGGCGACGATGATGTCGCCGGTATTGGCGGTGTCCTGCTTGCGGATCACGACCGTGTCGCCGTCGAGGATACCGGCTTCGATCATCGAATCGCCGCGGACCTCGAGCGCGTAATGCTCGCCGCCGCCGAGCATGTCTGCCGGCATCGAGACGCTATGGCTGCGATCCTGGATCGCCGAGATCGGCGTGCCCGCAGCGATACGGCCCATGACCGGGATGGAGACGGTGGAACGCCCATTCTCCTCGGCGGCCGGTGGACGCGGTTTCGTCAGGTTGGCCGTCGGTGCCGCGACAGGCGATGTCTGGCCGAGACCGCCCTGGACGACCGAGGGGCTGAAGCGGCCGCGCTGGGCCTGTGGCCCGCCGATGCCATCCGGCATCTTGATGACTTCGAGGGCGCGTGCCCGGTTCGGCAGCCGGCGAATGAAGCCACGCTCCTCGAGCGCCATGATCAATCGGTGGATGCCGGATTTGGAGCGCAGGTCGAGCGCATCCTTCATCTCGTCGAAGGAGGGGGGCACGCCGGATTCGCGCAAGCGCTCATGGATGAAGCGAAGCAGTTCGAACTGTTTGCGTGTCAGCATGGTCGCGCCGCTCGCCTCTCGGGCTAGAATCGAAACAAAGCACGAACACCATACGCGTTCGCCTTGTGTTCCGCAAGGCGCTTCCTGCCCTAAGGTGAACGGATCAGCGCAGCCGGATGATGCGGCAGGGATCGCCAGCCTTGGCCGCTTCGGCAAAGACCGGGCGGATCACCAGCGCCTCGGCGCGCGACAGGTTCGCCAGCATCGAGGAATCCTGCTTGGCGAAGGGTCTGACGCGCCGCTCGCCATCGGCCGTCTCGACCGTGGCGCGCAGATAATCCTGGCGTTCGTCATTGGCCGGCAGATCGGCCGCGAGGATGGCGGGTTCGCTACGATCGCGCTCGGGATCGGCGATGCCGAGCAGAGCCTCGACCAACGGCATCGCGAAGAGATGCCCGCACACGATCGAAGAGACCGGGTTGCCGGGCAGGCCGAGCGCGACCATCGGCCCGAGCCGGCCCATCATCATCGGCTTGCCCGGGCGCATCGCGATCTTCCAGAAGCCGAGCGCCATGCCCTGCGCCTTCAGCGCCGCCTGGACGAGATCGTGCTCGCCGACCGAGGCGCCGCCGAGGGTGATCAGCACGTCGGACCCGGCCGCGCGTGCCGCCTCGATCTTGGCTGCGAGATCGGGATGGTTGTCGCGGGCGATGCCGAGGTCGAGCGCCGTGCCGCCGGCCTGCTCGATCAGAGCGGCGAGGGCGAAGCTGTTGGAGGCGACGATCTGATCGGGGCCGACCGGCTCGCCCGGCAGGACGAGTTCGTCGCCGGTGGCGAGGATGGCGACCAGCGGCTTGCGGCGGACCGAAAGAGTCGGATGACCAGCGGCGGCAGCGAGGCCGAGCGCGGCGCTGTCGAGCCGGCGCCCGGCCTGCAGCAGGATCTCGCCGGCCTGAAAATCGAGACCGGCCGGGCGGATGAACTGCCCCTTGTTCGCCGGCTTGGTGACGCGGATGACCGGGCCGCCGACGCCCTCGGCGTGCTCCTGGATCAGGATCGCATCGGCACCGTCGGGGATCGGGGCGCCGGTGAAGATGCGCACCGTCTCGCCTGGGCCGACAGGGCCGGGAAAGCCGCGGCCGGCGGCGGATTCGCCGACGACCTTCAGCTCCTTGCCCGGTTCCAGATCGGCGGCGCGGGCGGCATAGCCGTCCATGGCCGAATTGGCGAAGGGCGGTTGGGTCCGGAGCGCGGCGACATCCTCAGCCAGCACGCGGCCGGCACATTGTGCCAGCGGCAGCCTCTCGGCTTGTGTCGGGCCGGGCACGCTGTCGAGCAGTGCCTTGAGCGCGACGGGAACGGGAGTGAGGCTCATGCCGATGGCTCTGCGATCTCATAGGTTCCGGACTTGCCGCCGGATTTATGCACGAGTCGGACGCCTTCGATATGCATGGCGCGATCGACCGCCTTCACCATGTCGTAGACGGTGAGGCAGGCGACGCTGACGGCGGTCAGTGCCTCCATCTCGACTCCGGTCTTGCCGGTGAGCTTGACCTCGGCACGGACGCGCACGCCGGGCAGCGTTTCGTCAATCGAAAGGTCGACGGCGATCTTCGAGAGCAGCAGCGGATGGCAGAGCGGGATCAGTTCATGGGCGCGCTTGGCCGCCATGATGCCGGCGAGACGCGCGGTGCCGAGCACGTCGCCCTTCTTGGCCTCGCCATCGCGGACGATCGCCAGCGTTTCCGCCTGCATCACTACATGGCCTTCGGCGATTGCCGTGCGGATGGTCTCGGCCTTGTCGCCGACATCGACCATATGGGCTTCGCCCTTGTGGTCGAGATGGGTAAGGCGGCTCACGCCGCCGCCTCGGTGGTGCTGCCAGTCAGAAGCTCGCGCGTGGCTGCGGTGACGTCCGCTTGGCGCATCAGGCTCTCGCCGACCAGGAAGGTGTTGACGCCGCAGGCCTGCAGGCGGGCGATGTCGGCATGGGTGAAGATGCCGCTCTCGCCGACGAGCAGGCGATCCTTCGGCACGCGCGGCGCCAAGCGCTCGGTGACGGCGAGGTTGAGCTCGAAACTGCGCAGATCGCGGTTGTTGATGCCGACGAGGCGGGTGTCGAGCGTCAACGCACGGTCCAGCTCGGCTTCGTCATGGACCTCGGCCAGCGCCGCCATGCCCAGCGCCTTTGCGGTGGCGACGAGTTCGCGCGCTGCCGCGTCATCGACGCTGGCCATGATGATCAGGATGCAGTCGGCGCCCCAGCTTCTGGCTTCGAAGACCTGGTACGGCTCGAACATGAAGTCCTTGCGCAGGCCGGGCAAGCCGGAGGCGGCACGCGCTTCGGCGAGATATTCCGGCCGGCCTTGGAAGGACGGCGTGTCGGTCAGCACCGAGAGGCAGGCGGCGCCGCCTTCGGCATAGGCTTTCGCTAGCGCCGGAGGGTCGAAATCGGCGCGGATCAGGCCCTTGGACGGCGAGGCCTTCTTGATCTCGGCAATCAGCGCTGGGCCGCCGGCGCTATGCTTGGCTTCGAGGGCGCCGACGAAGTCGCGCGGCGCCGGCATCGCCGCGGCGCGCTTCTCGATCTCGGCCTGCGGCACGGCGGCGCGCGCCGCCGCGATTTCCTCGCGCTTATAGGCCTCGATCCGCCTGAGGATATCGGACATGGGCAGCCTCACGCATTGGAGCTGGCGACCAGGGTCGCGAGCGCCGCCTTGGCCTTGCCATTGTCCAGCACAGCATAGGCCTGCGCCAGCCCCTCGCCGAGCGCAGCCGCCTTGCCGGCGACGACGAGCGCAGCGGCGGCATTGAAGGCGGCGATGTCGCGGAAGGCGCTTTTCGCCCCGCCGAGCACGTCCTGCAACGCCTGTGCGTTCTGCGCCGGCTCGCCGCCGCGCAGATCCTCGGGCCGGGCGCGGGTGATGCCGACATCCTCCGGCGCGATGTTGAAGCTCTCGATCCTGCCGTCCTTCAGCGCGACGACGCGGGTCGGGCCGGTGGTGGTAATCTCGTCGAGCCCGTCCGAGCCGTGCACGGCCCAGACCGTTTTCGAGCCGAGCGACTGCAGCACCTTGACCATCGGCTCCAGCCAGGTCTCCGAGAAGGCGCCGATCAGCTGCTGCTTGACGCCGGCCGGATTCGAGAGCGGGCCGAGCAGGTTGAAGATGGTGCGGGTGCCGAGCTCGGTGCGCACCGGCGCGACATGGCGCATCGAGGCGTGGTGGGTCGGCGCGAACATGAAGCCGACGCCGGCCTGTGCGATGCAGCGCTCGGTGGCGGCGGGCTCCAGCCCGACCTTGACGCCAAGCGCTGTCAGGACATCGGCGGCGCCGGAGCGCGAGGACGCCGCGCGGTTGCCGTGCTTGGCGACCGGCACGCCGCAGGCCGCGACGATGATCGAGGCCAGCGTCGAGACATTGTAGGAACCGGAGGCGTCACCGCCCGTGCCGACGATGTCGATGGCGTCGACCGGTGCCTCGACGGTGAGCATGCGGGCGCGCATGGCGGAGACGGCGCCGGCGATCTCCTCGGTGGTCTCGCCGCGCACGCGCAGCGCCATCAGGAAGGCGGCGGCCTGCGCGTTCGTGACCTCGCCGGAGAGCATGGATTCGAAGGCGTCGCGGGCCTCCTCGCGCGACAGCGAGGCGCCGGTCGCGACCTTGGCGATGAAGGGTTTGAAGTCGTCCATGGGAACTCGATCGATCAGGCTGTCGCGGAAAGGGCGGCTTTGGCGTTCTGGCGCGACCATCGCTCGGCGAGATCGAGGAAATTGCGCAGGATCGTCGCGCCATGCTCCGAGGCGATGCTCTCGGGATGGAACTGCACGCCATGGATCGGCAGGTCGCGATGCGACAGCGCCATGATCATGCCGTCGCCGGATTCGGCTTCGATCGACAGTTCTGGCGGGCAGCTTTCCCTGCGGACGACCAGCGAGTGATAGCGCGTCGCCTCGAGCGGGCCGTTGATGCCGTGGAACAGGCCGCGGGCGCGGTGGGTGATGGTCGAGACCTTGCCGTGCATCGGCAAAGGTGCGCGCACCACTTCGCCGCCGAAGACCTGGCCGATGGTCTGCAAGCCGAGGCAGACGCCGAAGATTGGCTTTTTATCCGCACCTTCGCGCACGAGATCGAGGCAGATGCCGGCTTCGTTCGGGGTGCAGGGGCCGGGCGAGAGCACGATCGCGTCATGGTCGCCGGTGAGCGCTTCGCTGACCGACAGCGTATCGTTGCGGCGCACGTCGACCTTGGCCCCGAGCCCACCGATCAGGTGGACCAGGTTCCAGGTGAAGCTGTCGTAATTATCGATCAGCAGGATGCGCATCGCGTCTAGGCCGTTCCCACCCAGTTTCTCAGGGCTGCACATGCCCCCGAACGCGCGCCCCGGTCAAGCGCGAGGGCGCGGAGCTGGTTGCTCCGCGCCCTCGGTTGTCGTCAATTGTGCCGGCGCTCGGCCGTCACTTCACCCGGCGATAATGCGCCGTCATGAACTGGACCCACTGGCCATCCTCGCCCTTGGCGCGCGAGGACAGGATGTGATGGTCCGGGCTCTTGACCTCGACGATGTCCTGATAGGCCGCCGTCTGGCCAGGCTTGGTGAAGTCGGGGCCTTCGGTATCGAGGGTCAGCACTTTGCCGTCGGCGCTGCGGGTGCCGGAGTAGACCCACTGACCGCTCATCATCGAGCCGATGAAGGAGCCGACATAGCGTTCCTTGAGCGGATCGTAGCCGAGCGTGATCCGGGTCTTCGCCGGGCTGCCATCGGGCATGCAGCCGGTGCCGTCACCGACGAGCCAGAGCTCGCCGATCGACGAGTAGGACTGCGTGCCTGAAGACTTCATCGGCGGCTGGTCCGGACCCATCATGCACTCGCTTTCATAGGTCCATTCGCCGACGAGCTGGAGGAGCCAGTCATGCTCCGCCTGGGGCTTGGACGGCATGCAGCCGGAGAGGTCGCCGGCCTGCGGCTTGTCGAGTTCTGCTGCGTTGCTCATGGTTCTTCCTCCTTGGCTTTGCTTCTCTGGGGTGGACAGTCGAATGCGCCGCGGTCAGGCGGCGGCAGCAACCAGCTGCGGCCGTTCTGTCGCCTGCTTGAGGGCGGCGAGGCCCTTCTCGAAATCGTCGCCGACCATGCGGTCCATGTTGAAGACCGTGCCCATGATCTTGCCGATGAACGGGCAGGCGCCCTGCATGTGCCAGGTCACCAGCGTGCCGCCTTCAGCCGGGGCGAGGGAGAAGGTGATCAGGTTGTGGCAGGCCATCGGCTTGGTCATGTCGAGCGTGACGGCGAGCTTCACCGGCGCCTGGACCTCGACGATGGCGAGCTCGCCGGTGCCGGCCTGCTTGTTGCCGTCGAAGGCGTAGACGGCGCCGACGCCGGAGGTTCCGCCCTTGAAGCTGCGCTTCATCGCCGGGTCCTTCTTCTCATAGGGCGACCAGGCACCCCATTCCTGGAAGTCCGCGAGCAGGGCGAAGATGCGCTCGGGCGTCGCCCGGATCGTCGCGGAACGGCTGACCTGGAAAACATCGGGCTTGCGTGCGGCGACAATGAGGACGCCGGCGATCAAAGCGAGAATGGCGATGGCGAGATAGGTGAGCATGGTTTCCTCCTGTAGCAGGCGTCTCGGGCCACTGGTCAGCCCATCTGCTGCAAGGACGCTGGCGCCTTCCGCGATCCGACATGGCACCGGAATTTTTTTCGCGCCGTGTCTCAACCCGTCGCCGGAGCGTGGCAGCAGGACGCCGACGGCTCCTGGCGCCAGCGGCCGGTCATGTCGGTCTTGCCGGGCGTGTCGTAGCGGTCGTGCGGGCGGACCCAGTCGGTGAGGTTGCCGGCCGGACCGGTCTCGTTGCGGCCCTTCGGCGTCAGGTCGAGATACATGTAGGTGCCCAGTACTTCCTCGGCGCCGCGGCCAAAGGTCGAGTAGGTCTGGTAGATCGCGCCGTCGCCGTCTTTCTCGAAGACGGTATGGCCGGACAGGTCTTCCAGAGGCGAGGCGATCGTCTCGAAATTGTAGAAGGCGTTGGCGAGCTGCTCCGGCGTGTAGGAGACGTCGAAATCGTAGTTGAAGTCGCTGTCATGGGAAGAGACCCAGTGGAAGCGCCAGCCCATGCGGGTCTTGTAGGCCTCGATCTCGGCGAGCGGCGCGCGCGCCACCGCGACATAGGCGACGTCGTGCCGTTCGAGATGCCTGAGCATGCCATCGACATGATCCGACTCGAAGGAGCAGCCGACGCAACCCTCGATCTGGCCGGGCGCCAGCATGAAATGCTTGACGATGAGCTGGCTGCGGCCGCGGAAGAGGTCGGCGAGCGTCTGCTTCCCGGTTGGCGTATCGAAGACATATTCCTTCTCGATCCGGATGCGCGGGAGAGCGCGGCGCTCGGCGGCGATCGCATCGCGCTGGCGGGTCAGCGCCTTCTCCTTGACGAGCAGGGCCTTGCGGGCGGCGATCCAGTCTTCCTTGCTGACGGTGGTCTGCGTCATGGTCGGTCTCCTCGCTGCACTGGCCGCTTCCGATCCTGAAATTCAGGATTCTGGAGCAAGCGGTTGTCATCGACGAGTTTTTGGCCGCGGCCTTGTTCAGCTGCTGTCATTCGCTCGTCGCCCCTTTGAGACAAGGACGAAGGAGCGGGTGCGGTGCCGACACCGCGCCTCAAAAAATCTTCAGCAACGATCCGTCTCCGGCGTCAGCCGTTTGCGACCTGCCCGCTCTCGCGCATCAGCCGGTCGATATGCTGGCGGATATGGGCGGCTTCGCTGGCCGAGCCGGCCAGCGCAATGGCCCGGTCGAAGGTCGTTCGCGCCTCGCGGTCGCGGCCGAGCTGCATCAGCAACCAGCCCTTGAAGCCGAAGAAGTAGAAATACCCCGAGAGCTGCTGTTCCAGCGGTTCGACTATGGCGAGCGCAGCTTCGGGCCCACGCAGCTTGGCGATGGCGACGGCGCGGTTGAGCGTGATGACCGGAGAGGGCTGGATATGCTCCAGCGTGGCGTAAAGGATGTCGATCTGCGCCCAGTCGGTCTCCTCCGGCCGCTTTGCGCGACTGTGGACGCCGGCGATCGCCGCCTGGATCTGGTAAGGGCCCGGCTTGCGATGGCGCATCGCCTTGTCGACCAGCGCCAGGCCCTCGGCGGTCATTTCGCGGTCCCAGAGCGTCCGGTCCTGGTCATCGAGCAGAATGATCTGGCCGTCGGCAGCGAGCCGCGCCGCAGCGCGGGCATGCTGGAGCAGCATCAGCGCCAGCAGCCCCATGATCTCCGGCTCGGTCTGGAACAGGCGCAGCAGCAGCCGCGTCAGCCTGATCGCCTCCTCGCTGAAAGGGCGGCGGCGGTCGCTCTCGGCGCCGCTTGCCGAGTAGCCCTCGTTGAAGACGAGGTAGAGCATCGCCGCAACCGCAGCGAGGCGCTCGGCTCGTTCGACCGGGCCGGGCGTCTCGAACGGGACGTGGGCAGCGGCGACGCGGGCCTTGGCGCGGGTGATGCGCTGCTCCATCGCGCTCTCGCCGACGAGGAAGGCGCGGGCGATCTGCTTGACGCTGAGGCCCGAGACGATGCGCAGGGCGAGGGCGACCTGCTGCGTCGCCGGCAGATCGGGATGGCAGCAGATGAACAGCAGGCGCAGGATATCGTCGCGGTAATGGCCGCCGTCGAGCCGCTCGGCGACCTCGCTCTCGGCATCGCCGAGATCGGAGAGCCGGTCCTCGTCCGGCAGGGCTTCCTGTTTCTTCTGCCGCCTGACCTGGTCGAGCGCGACATTGCGGCCGACGAAGATCAGCCAGGCGGCGGGATCGCGCGGCGGGCCGTTCTGCGGCCAGGTCCGGAGCGCCCTGAGGCAAGCCTCCTGATAGGCCTCCTCGGCGATGTCGAGATCGCGGAAATAGCGCAGCAGGGCGCTGATCGCCTGAGGGCGCGCCGAGGTCAGCGCCGCATGGATCCAGGCGATCTCGGCCATGATCAGACTCCGGCCGGATAGTAGACGGCGAGCGGACGGACCTCGAAGGCGCCGCCCGGATTGGCCTCGCCGAGCTCCCGGGCGATGCCGAGCGCCTCGTCGAGATCGGCGACGTCGACGATGTAGAAGCCGAGGAACTGCTCCTTGGTCTCGGCGAAGGGGCCGTCGATGATCAGCGGCGGATCGCGGTCCTTGCGCAGCGTCGTCGCAGCCGTTGTCGGCAGCAGGCGCGCCACTGGGCCAAGTTTGCCCTCCTTGGCGATGCGCTGGCGGATCTTCTCGAGGCGGCCCATGACCTCCTCGTTCTGCTCCTTCGTCCAGGCCGTGACGACCTCTTCGGAATGATAGCAAAGGATGGCGTAGTGCATGCGCGGCGCTCCGGTTCAGGCCAAGGACGTTCGGCCGGGCCGGCAGCCGACAAGGCCGCGCGAAAAAAATCAAGCCGTCGACGTGTTGTGCGGACGCAACTGCGTCCGCTCCCTCAGCCCTCATCCTGAGGAGCCGCGCAGCGGCGTCTCGAAGGATGCTCCAGATGGTTCCGGAGCCTCCTGAAGCATCCTTCGAGACGCGATCTTGCGATCGCTCCTCAGGATGAGGGCTGAGAAAACTGTTTGGTCTTGCCTTCACACCACCGGCGGGTTGAGCCGGGCGAAGCCCTCCTGGCGATGATAGGGGAAGGCCGGGTAGGGCGGCACCGTCGCGCTGGCCTTGTCCAGCCTTGCGATCTGCTCCGGCGTCAGGGCCCAGCCGATGGCGCCGAGATTGTCGCGCAGTTGCTGCTCGTTGCGGGCGCCGATGATCACCGAGGCGACGGTCGGGCGCTGCAGCAGCCAGTTGATCGCGATCTGCGGAACGGTCCTGCCGGTTTCCTCGGCGAGCGCATCAAGCACGTCGACGATGTCGTAGAGCTTCTCGTCGTCGACCGGCGGGCCGAAATCGGCGGTCTGGTGCAGGCGGCTGCCCTCGGGCAGCTTCTGTCCGCGCCGGATCTTGCCGGTGAGGCGGCCCCAGCCGAGTGGGCTCCAGACGAGGGCGCCGACGCCCTGGTCGAGGCCGAGCGGCATCAGGTCGAACTCGTAGTCGCGGCCGACAAGCGAATAATAGACCTGATGGGCGACATAGCGCGGGAAGCCGTGCTTCTCGGCCAGCGCCAGCGACTTCATCAATTGCCAGCCGGCGAAGTTGGAGACGCCGACCTGGCGGATCTTGCCGGCGCGGACCAGTGCATCGAGCGTCGACAGCACCTCCTCGATCGGCGTGAAGGCGTCGAAAGCATGGAGCTGAAGCAGGTCGATATGATCGCTGCCGAGCCGGCGCAGCGCGGCCTCGGTGCCGTCGATCAGCCGGCTGCGCGATGAGCCGGCCTCATTGGGGCCGTCGCCCATAGGCAAGCTCATCTTGGTCGAGACCAGGACCTTGTCGCGCCGCCCCTTGATCGCCGCGCCGAGAATCTCCTCGGAAGCGCCGTTCGAATAGACGTCGGCAGTGTCAAACAGGTTGAGGCCGGCTTCGAGGCAGATGTCGATAAGGCGGGTCGCTTCCTTGGCATCGCTGGTGCCCCAGGCGCTGAAGAGCGGGCCCTGGCCGCCGAAGGTGCCGGCGCCGAAGCTGAGGGCGGGAACCTTGAGGCCGGAGCGGCCGAGATATCTGTATTCCATGGTCGAGTTCCTTATCCTAAGTCTCTGACGGTATTCACTGCGGGCAGGATGCGGGCGCGGTCTGCAATGCCGTTTGCGGGCGCTTGTCGAGGCGCAGGCTGATCACTGCCAGCACCAGGCTCGCCAGCGGCACCAAGGCAGCGACCCAGGTCACGGCGCCGAGCCCGGGCCCATGATCGATGGTGATGCCACCAAGCCAGGCGCCGAAGGCATTGCCGAGGTTGAAGGCGGCAATGTTGAGGCTGGAGGCAAGATTGCGCCCGGCCGGTCCGGCCTTGTCGAGCACGCGCATCTGCAAGGGCGCGACGGTGGCGAAAGCGGCCGCTCCGATCAGGCCGACGAAGATCGTGACCGCGATGGGATTGCGCAGCGTCGCGGTCATCGCGAAGAGCACGATGGCGAGAGTCGCCGTGGTCGCGAGCAGCGCGACGGGCAGATTGCGGTCGGCGAGCTTGCCGCCGAGCATGTTGCCGACGATCAGGCCGAGGCCGAAGAGCAGCAGGATTGGTGACACCGCCTCCTGCGAGAAGCCGGTGATCTCGACCAGGATCGGCTGGATATAGGTGAAGACCGCGAAGACGCCGCCGAAGCCGAGCACGGTCATGGCGAGGCCGAGCAGCACCTGCGGATCGGCGAGGGTCGCGAGCTCCTGGCGCAGCGGAGGAACCTCGACCTTGCCCTTGTCGGCCGGGACGAGGCGAGCGAGCACCAGCATGGCGATGATGCCGATCACGGCGATGGTCCAGAAGGTGGCGCGCCAGCCGAAATGCAGGCCGAGCCAGGCGCCGGCGGGCACGCCGAGCAGGGTTGCGATGGTGAGGCCGGTGAACATCACGGCGATCGCGGAAGCCTTCTTGTCCTCGGGGACGAGGCTGGTCGCGACCACCGAGCCGACGCCGAAGAAGGTGCCGTGGGCCAGCGAGGTGACGATGCGGGCCGCCATGAGCAGGCCGTAACTCGGGGCGAGCGCACAGGCGATGTTGCCGAGGGTGAAGATCGCCATCAGCAGGATCAGAACCTGCTTGCGCGGCAGCTTGCGGGTGGCGAGGGTCAGCACCGGCGCGCCGACGAAGACGCCGAGGGCATAGCCGGAAATCAGCAGGCCGGTCATCGCGACCGAGACCTGCAGATCGGCGGCAACCTGCAGCAATAGGCCCATAATGACGAATTCGGTGGTGCCGATGCCGAAGGCACCGGCGGTGAGGGCATAGACGGCAATGGGCATGGGAGGCTCCGCGCACTACGCAAGGAAACGGGTCCCAGCCAGATGGTGCAATGCGGTGATTTGAACTAGGATGCTGTCGGTAACATCACTTGTGACTTGAGTTCACCATGGCAGCCCTGCTCAGCAACCGCTCCGGCGAGATGGAAGTGTTCGCGGCCGTGGTCGAGCGCGGCGGCTTCTCCGCCGCGGCCAAGCTCTTCGGCATGACGCCGTCGGCCGTCAGCAAGCTGGTCACGCGGTTGGAGGCTAGGCTCGGCGCCCGGCTGATCAATCGCTCGACACGCAAGCTGCAACTGACGGCGGAGGGGCAAGCCTTCCACCAGCGTTGCGTAACGATCCTCTCCGACATCGCCGAAGCCGAGTGCGAGGCGGCGGCCGGGCGGGCGCCGCGCGGGCGGGTGCGGGTCAATGCCAATGTCGCCTTCGGCAACCAAATTCTGCTGCCGCTGCTGCCGGCTTTCCTCGCCGAGCATCCCGAGCTCTCGGTCGATCTCGTCTTCACCGACCAGGTTGTCGATCTGATCGAGGAGCGGGCCGATATCGCGATCCGGGTCGCGCCGGGGCCTCTGCGCGGCAACCAACTGATGGCACGCAAGATCGGCGAGAGCGGCGTCGCTGTCGTCGCCTCGCCCGGTTATCTCGCCCGCCATGGCGAGCCGAAAACGCCGGCCGATCTGGCGAAGCACAATCTGATCGGCTTCAACTTCGCTAGGTCGGTCGAGGGCTGGCCGTTTCGGGTCGACGGCGCGCTGATCTCGATCGCCGCGGTCGGCAACACCCAGGTCGGCGATGGCGAGATCGCCCGCCAGCTCGCCGTCGCCGGAGTTGGCCTGGCGCGGCTGGGGCGCTTTCATACCCAGTCCGAGGTCGCCGCGGGGCGGCTCGTCACGGTGCTCGACGACTTCAACCCCGGTGACATCGAAGTCATCCACGCCGTCTATCTCGGGCAGGGTGGCTTCGTGCCGGCGCGGATGCGCGCCTTCATCGACTTCCTGGCGCGGAATGTGAAGATTCGGGCCTAGGGTCCCGGGATTTTACTGGGAACCAACACCGTCATCCTGGACAAGCCGCGAAGCGGCGCAGCTCCGGGATCCATCGGAGGGCTCCGCAGCTCTACGATGGATCCCGGGACGAGCTTCGCTCGCCCAGGATGACGAGAGTGGTTCCGTGCGAAGTCACCACACTCTACAGCCCGTAGAACTCAGCTCAGCAGCAGGCTGTCATCCGAGAGCTCCTCGCCGCGCACCTGTTTGAACAGACGCAGCAGGTCGGGAACGTCCATCGCCCTGCGACGCTCGCCCGCGATGTCGAAGACGACCTTGCCCTCGTGCAGCATCACGGTGCGGCTGCCATGGTCGAGCGCGTCGCGCATCGAATGGGTGACCATCAGGGCGGTCAGCTTCTGTTCGTCGACGATGCGCCGGGTCAAATCGAGCACGAAAGCAGCGGTGCGCGGATCGAGCGCCGCCGTGTGCTCGTCGAGCAGCAGGGTCTTGGTGCCCGCCAGCGTCGACATCAGCAGGCTGACCGCCTGGCGCTGACCGCCCGACAGCAGGCCCATCGAATCGCCGAGGCGGTTCTCCAGCCCGAGCCCGAGCATCGAGAGCTTGTCGCGGAACAGGGATCGGCGGGAACGGTCGAGCGCCGCGCCGAGGCCGCGGGCGCGGCCGCGCGCCTGGGCCAGCGCCATGTTCTCTTCGATCGTCAGGCGCTCGCAGGTGCCGGCCATCGGGTCCTGGAAGACGCGGGCGATCAGGCTGGCGCGCTTCGGGGTCGGCCAGCGCGTCACATCGATGCCGTCGACCTCGACCGTGCCGCGCTCGGCCCTTGCGTCGCCGCTGAGAACGTTGAGCAGCGTCGACTTGCCGGCGCCATTCGAGCCGATGACGGTGATGAACTCGCCATCGGCCACCGTCAGATCGAGCCCGCGCAGAGCCCGGTTCTCAAGCGGCGTGCCGCGCCCGAAGGTGACGTGGACATCCCGGACGCTGATCATGGCGCGCTCCGCTTGAACAGGCTGCGCAGCGGATTGGCGACGCCAGGCAGCATCAGCGCGATGCCGACCAACACTGCGGTGACGAGGTTGAGGTCGGAGGCGCGCAGGCCGAGCCAGCCGGCGTTGAGCGCGAGCGCGATGGCGAGCCGGTAGGCGATGGCGCCGATCAGGCAGGAGAAGATCGCGACGACGATCGACTTGGTGCGGAAGATCGTCTCGCCGAGGATGACGGCGGCAAGGCCGGCGATGATGGTGCCGGTGCCGATGCTGACATCGGCGAAGCCTGCCGTCTGCGCGAACAACGCCCCGGCGAGCGCGACGAGGCCGTTCGAGAGGGCGACGCCGACATAGACGTGCATGTCGGTGCGGATGCCCTGCGCCCGCGCCATGCGCGGATTGGCGCCGGTGGCGCGCATCGCCAGGCCGAACTCGGTCTTGAGGAAGCGCGCGATCAGGGCGGCGATCACCGTGACGATGATCAGCAGCGCCAGTACGCGCAGCGTCGGGCGGCCGGGCAGGCCGGTGGCGGCGATCAGCGGGTTCAGCCAGGCGAAGAAGTCGATCACCGTCGGCCGGTTCATCAGCGGGATATTGGGCACGCCCATTACCCTGAGATTGATCGAGAACAGCGCCGTCATCGTCAGGATGCCGGCGAGGAGATGCAGGATCGCGAAGCGGATGTTGAGCCAGGCGGTGACGCTGCCTGCAAGGCAGCCGGCGACGATCGCCGCCAGCGTCGCGAAAAGCGGATTGACCCCGCCCGCGATCATCGCCGCCGCGACGGCCGCGCCGAGCGGCAAGGTGCCGTCGACCGTCAGGTCGGGGAAGTCGAGGACGCGGAAGGTGATGTAGACGCCGAGCGCCACGAGAGCGAACACCAGTCCGATCTCGATGGCGCCCAGGGTGGCGATGAGACTCATCGGTCGCCCTTGTTCTGTTCTGGAATGGGTAGGCGGCCGGTCGCGGCGGCGCAGGACGCCGCCGCGGCTTCAGGTCAGTTGATCACCTGCTTGGCGCGGGCCTGCACGGCGGCCGGGATCGTCACGCCCATGGCCGCGGCGGCCTTGGCGTTGATGACGAGGTTGCTGCCGCTGGCGTTCTTGACCGGGATCGTACCGGGCTTCTCGCCTTTGAGGACCCGAGCCACGACGGCGCCGGTCTCCAGGCCGACCTGGAAATAGTCGAAGCCGATCGAGGCGACCGAGCCCTTCTGGACCGACTCGGTGTCGCCTGTGAAGATCGGCAGCTTGTTGTCTGTGCCGACGGCCAGCACCGTGCCGAGCGCCGAGATGATGGTGTTGTCGGTCGGCAGGTAGATCGCATCGACCTTGCCGACCAGGCTCTGCGCCGCGGCCGAGACGTCGGCGGTGCGGCCGGCCGAGGCCTCGACGATCTGCAGGCTGCGGGCCGGCGCCAGCGCCTTGACCGCGTTGAGCAGCGCGACGCTGTTGGCATCGCCGGGATTGAAGACGACGCCGATCTTCTTGGCCGCGGGGACCAGTTCCTTGATCAGATCGAACTGGGCTTCCAGCGGCGAGAAGTCGGAGATGCCGGTGACGTTGCCACCCGGCGCCTGCTTGTCCTTGACGATCTGGGCGGCAACCGGGTCGGTCACGGCGGTGAAGACCACCGGAATCGTCTGTGTCGCCGTGACCACCGCCTGGGCGGAGGGTGTCGCGATCGCGACGATCACGTTCGGGTTCTCGCCGGCGAATTTCTGGGCGATCTGCGCCGCCGTCGCCGGGGAGCCCTGCGCCGATTCATAGCGGAAGGTGAGATTGGCGCCGTCCTTGTAGCCGGCCTCCTCCAGCGCCTTCTTGACGCCGTCGCGGGCGGCATCGAGCGCCGGATGCTCGACGATGGCGGTGACCGCCACCGTCACCTTCTGGGCCTGCTGCGCCAGGGCGGCCGTTCCGGCGAGAAGCGCCAGGGCAAGACTGCTGCCGATCATGGTTGCGCGCAAACGCATGGTTTCCTCTCCATTTGTCGCCGGGCCCTGTCTGCCCACGTCAGGCATCCGCGCCAGCGGGCAGGGCCGGTTGTGATTGCTGAGTGGCCGTCCGAAGCAACCCAAGGGCTAGGGAGCGGCGCTCTCGACTACCGGCAATATGCGCGGGCCAAAACACACCGCGCAAGTGAGTGAGCATGCGTCTGCGGGAAGCGCGCATGCGAACGAACGCTGCCGTATCACTGTCCTCGCCGGCTGCGCGCCGCGAAGCGCACAGCTTCTTCGGCTGCCTTGAACAGGGCTTTCGCCTTGTTGATGCATTCGAGCTGCTCGGAGGCCGGATTCGAATCATAGACGATGCCGGCGCCGGCCTGGACTTGCATGCGGCCGTCCTGGACGACCGCCGTGCGCAGGACGATGCAGGTGTCCATCTCGCCATTGGCGCCGAAATAGCCGATGCAGCCGCCATAGGCGCCGCGCCCGTCCTTTTCGAGCTCGTCGATGATCTCCATGGCGCGCACCTTGGGCGCGCCGGAGACGGTGCCGGCCGGGAAGCCGGCGGCGAGGGCGGAGAGTGCGTCATGCTCGCCGGAGATGCGTCCCTCGACGTTCGAGACGATGTGCATCACCTGGCTGTAGCGCTCGATGAAGAAGGAATCGGTGACGCTGACGCTGCCGATCTCCGCGACCCGGCCGACATCGTTGCGGCCGAGGTCGAGCAGCATCAGATGCTCGGCTCGCTCCTTCGGATCGGCCAGCAATTCGTCGGCAAGGGCGGCGTCGGCGGCAGGCGTCGCGCCGCGCGGCCTTGTGCCGGCGATCGGCCGGATCGTGACCTTGCCGTCGCGCAGCCGGACCAGGATCTCGGGGCTGGAGCAGACGATCTGGAAAGCCTCGAAATCGAGATAGCAGAGGAAGGGCGCGGGGTTGATCCGCCGCAGCGCGCGGTAGAGCGCGAAGGGCGGCAATTCGAACGGCGCCTCGAAGCGCTGCGACAGCACGACCTGGAAGATGTCGCCGGCGCGGACATATTCCTGCGCCCGCGCCACCATGGCGTGGAATTCGGCCTCGCTGGTGTTCGAGGTCGATTCCGGATGAGGAATGGCGGCGATATCGATGCCGGCCTCGTCAGGCAGGGAACCTTCCAGCGCCCGCACGACGGCATCGAGCCGCTCCTGCGCCCGCTCATGGGCGGCGCGTGCAGGCACGCCGGCTTGCGGGCGTACAGGCGTCACCACCGTGATCTCGTCGCGGATCGAATCGAACACGACCATCAAAGTCGGCCGGGTCAGGATGGCGTCGGGCACGCCTGGACCAGTCGCCTTGGGCTGCGGCAGGCGCTCCATCAGGCGCACCATGTCGTAGCCGAGATAACCGAAGACGCCGGCCGCCATCGGCGGCAGGCCGTCGCGATCGGGGATCGCGCTCTCGGCGAGCAAGGCGCGCAGGGAGTCGAAGGCCGGGCGCGGATCGGAAACGAAATCCTCGCCCTGCGCGAGGCGGCACAGCGAAGCCTCTCCGCGATGGCAGCGCCAGATCAGGTCCGGATCGAGCCCTATCATCGAGTAGCGGCCGCGCACGGCGCCGCCCTCGACCGATTCGAGCAGGAAGGCCGGCCCCTTATAGGCATGGCGCAGCTTCAGGAAGGCGGCGACCGGCGTCTCGCAATCGCCGACCAGCGACAGCGTCAGCAATTGCGGCTCGCCGGCCGCGTAGGCGGCGGCGAAGCGGGCGAAATCGGCTGCCGGATCCATGCGTCCTGCTTCAGTTCTGGCCGCCGGTGGCGTTGCGCAGCGCCGCCTGGTTGACCTGGACGCCTAGGTCGTTCTGCAGCTTGCCGACATATTGGGCGAGCAGGTCCTCGCTGATGCTGTTGGCCAGCAGGCGCACGAAGTTCTCAGCATCCTCCGTAGTGCGGACATAGGGGCTGACCGTCGCCGCCTTGACCTGGAAGACAACGCGGCCGGCATTGTCGACGGCGGCCGAGCCGGCCTTGCCGGCAGGCGTGCCGAAGACCAGCGAGACGACATTGCCTGGCAGGGCGGCGCTCTGGTCCTGGCGGCCGAGCGTCGCGTCCTCATAGGCGAGCCCCTGCGCGAAGGCGATCGCGTCGAGTTTTTCACCGGCGTCGAGCTTCTGCACGATCTCGCGCGCCTTTGCCGAGAGACGGGAGGCGACCTCGTCGGCGCGCCACTGCTTTTCGACCTCGGCCTTGACCTCGTCGAAGCTACGCTCGCGCGGCGGATCGATCTTGCTCACGTCGAACCAGACATAGCCGCCATTGTTCGGCAGGCGGATCGCCTCGTTGTCGACGCCGATATCGGAGCGGAAGAGCGCCTGCTGCGTCGCGTCGCCGCCGGGAAGGGTGGGCTCCTGCGTGCCGTCGGCCTTGCCGAGGCGAGAATCGGCTGGGCCAAAGGTCCGCAAAGCGAGGCCGAACTCCTTGGCGATCTCGGGCAGAGGCTTGGCCGAGGCGCGCTGATCCTCGATCTTGTCGTGCAGCTCGGTCATCTGCTCGCCGGCGCGGCTCGTCGCGACGTCGCGGCGGACCTCGTCGGCCACCTCCTCGAAGCTCTTGAGCCGGGCCGCCTCGATCGTCGGCACGCGCAGCAGCACGACGCCGAAGCCGCCCTGCACGGGCTCGCTGACCGCGCCCTGCGCCAGGGCGAAGGCGGCGTCGCGCACGGCCGGGTCGAACAGGCCCTCGCGGGTGAAGGTACCGAGCGTCAGATCGGCCTCGGCGACATTGCGGCTGGCGCCGACCGCCTCGAAGGTCTCGCCGGCATCGATCCTCGCCTTGGCGGCCTTGGCTTCCTCGATCGAGGGGAAGCCGATCTGCTGGACGGTGCGGCGCTCGGCCGAGCCGAAGCGCTGCGTCTTGATCTGCTCATAGCGGGCGCGGGCGTCGGCATCGCTGACCTTGGCGGGATCGGCGAGGGCGGCGGCGGTCAGCACCAGGACATTGGCGGTGCGATATTCGGGGGCGCGGAAGGCGGCCTTGCGCTCGTCGAAATACTTGCGCAGCACGTCCTCGGCCGGGGCGGCGATCTCGCCGGCGGCGCTTTCGGGCAAGGTGATGTAGCCGATCTCGCGCTGCTCATGGCGCAGGCGGTGGCCGAGTTCCTGGAGCGCAGCCGGCGCAGTGACGGCGCCGACCACCATCTCCGCGAGCTCCTGGCGCATCGTCGCGGCGCGCTGCTCGCGCACGAACTGCTGCTCGTTCATGCCGATCGCACGCAGCAATTCGTTGAAGCGGGCGGGATCGAATTGGCCGGCGGCGTTCTTCAGGTTCGGATCGGCGAACAGGATGTTGCGCACGGTCTCGTCGGAAACGGCGAGGCCCATCTTCGTCGCGGTCTGGTCGAGCGCCGCGTCGGTGACGAGGCGCGAGAGCACGCGCTGGTCGAGGCCGAGCGCCCGCGCCAGATCGGGACTGATCTGGCGGCGCTGCTGGCGCTGCAACTGCTGGATCTCGTTCTGATAGGCGGTGCGGACCTGCTCGAGGCCGATCTCGGTCTTGCCGACGACCGCGACGGCATTGCGGCCATAGCCGCGGAAGATGTCGCCGATGCCCCAGATCGCGAAGGAGATG
Organism: Allobosea sp. NPDC003192; assembly: GCF_050275675.1. NCBI lineage: Bacteria > Pseudomonadati > Pseudomonadota > Alphaproteobacteria > Hyphomicrobiales > Alloboseaceae > Allobosea > Allobosea sp. NPDC003192. The sequence continues at coordinate 233,606 of NZ_JBNNPK010000001.1, read as the reverse complement.
ATCAGGAAGCCGAACATCACGGCGATGATGAGCTTGCCGATCAAGCTCTGCCCCGCCTTGCGGATGCCCTGCATCATCATGGTCTGTCTTTCCGATCCTCTCGCGGCCGTGCCGCTGCGCGCCGCTTATAGGAAGAGCGACGCCGTCCGGCAATCGCTGCGAACCGCCTCGATTGCGATCATGTGACTGCGTTGCTAGAGCCGAATGGACAAGATTTGGAGAGCAGCCGTGACGCGAACGATCAAGCCGCTGGTGGCGGGCAACTGGAAAATGAACGGGCTGAAGGCGGATCTCGCCATCGCGGCCGAGGTCGCAAAGGGCGCCGACGCCGCCTTGCGGCGCGCAGTCGATCTCGCCATCTGCCCGCCTGCGACGCTGCTGTTTACGCTGAGCGCTTCGCTGATCGGCTCGCGCATCGCCACCGGCGGGCAGGATTGCAGCGCCCATGCCAGCGGCGCCTATACCGGCGAAGTCTCGGCGCCGATGCTGGTCGATGCCGGCGCGACCTATGCGATCGTCGGCCATTCCGAGCGCCGCACCCTGCATGGCGAGAGCAATGCGCGGGTGAAGGCCAAGGCCGAGGCGGCGCTGTCGGCGGGGCTGACGCCGATCGTCTGCGTCGGCGAGACCAAGGACGAACGCGAGGCCGGCAAGGCGCTGACGATCGTGAAGAAGCAACTGCGCGGCTCGGTGCCTGACGGCGCGACGGCGGCTTCGCTCGTCGTCGCCTATGAGCCGGTCTGGGCGATCGGCACCGGCCTGACCCCGACCGCGGCCGATGTCGCCGAGATGCACGAGGCGATCCGGGCCGAGCTCGGGCGCATCCTCGGCAAGGCGAGCGCAGCCGGCGTCAGGCTGCTCTATGGCGGCTCGGTCAAGCCGAGCAATGCGGCCGAATTGATGAACGTCGCCAATGTCGACGGCGCGCTCGTCGGCGGCGCCAGCCTCAAGGCCGATGATTTCCTGGCGATCGCGCGCGCCTGCGCCTGATCTGATCAAGGAGATCAAATTCGCGGGTGGCATGGGCGGGAAGCCCATGCTATGGGCAGCGCCGATCCGCGGGATGCCGCCATCTTGGCAGGCGCCCGCGCCATACCCATTTCGTGAGCCATGCAGAACGTTCTCATCGTCATTCACTTGCTGATCGTGATCGCGCTGGTCGGCGTCGTGCTGCTCCAGCGCTCGGAAGGCGGCGGCCTCGGCATGGGCTCCGGCGGTGGCGGTGGCGTCGGCGGTTTCATGACCGGCCGCGGCCAGGCCAATGCGCTGACCCGGGCCACGGCGATCCTTGCCGGCTTGTTCTTCATCACCTCGATCGCGCTCGCGATCATGGCGACGCATGGCCGTACGCAGCGCTCGATCATCGACGGTGCCCCGGCTCCGGCGGGCACAACCGCTCCGGCCGCCCCGAGTGGGCCCTCGGCGCCGAATGCCGGCGGGGTGCTCGATCAGCTCCGGCAGATGCAGAACCAAGGCGGATCACAGCCGCCTCAGCCGGGAACACCGACACGGTGACCGGGACGACAGGGCAGGGGCCGGGAAACCGGCCCTTCTCTTTTGTGGACAAGCACAGAGCACAGGACTGGCCTGCGCAGGCGTGCTTAGCGAATCGAACTCTAGGCGTTAAAGGTGAACTCCCATGACGCGGTATGTTTTCATCACCGGCGGCGTGGTGTCCTCGCTCGGCAAAGGCCTGGCGGCGGCGGCTCTGGCTGCTCTCCTGCAGGCGCGTGGCCATAAGGTCCGCCTGCGCAAGCTCGACCCCTATCTCAATGTCGATCCGGGCACGATGAGCCCGTATCAGCATGGCGAGGTCTTCGTCACCGACGACGGCGCCGAGACCGATCTCGACCTCGGCCATTACGAGCGCTTCACCGGCCGGCCCTGCAACAAGGGCGACAACATCACCACGGGCCGGATCTACATGGACATCCTGACGCGCGAGCGCCGGGGCGACTATCTCGGCGCCACGATCCAGGTGATCCCGCACGTCACCAACGCGATCAAGGAATTCGTCCTCTCCGGCAATGACGGCTACGATTTCGTGCTGGTCGAGATCGGCGGCACGGTCGGCGACATCGAGAGCCTGCCCTTCCTCGAATCGATCCGCCAGATCAGCCAGCAATTGCCACGCGGCCAGTGCATCTTCGTGCACCTGACGCTGCTGCCCTATATCCCGACCGCCGGCGAATTGAAGACCAAGCCGACGCAGCATTCGGTCGCCGAGCTGCGCTCGATCGGCATCCAGCCCGACATCCTGCTCTGCCGCACCGATCGCGAGATCCCGGTCGAGGAGCGGCGCAAGCTCGCGCTGTTCTGCAATGTCCGCGAGACGGCAGTGATCGAGGCACGCGACGTCGCCTCGATCTACGACGTGCCGCTGTCCTACCACGCCGAGGGGCTCGACACCGAGGTGCTCGCAGCGTTCGGCATGGACGACAAGACTCCGCCCGACATCAGCAACTGGCGGCGCATCTCCGAGCGGATCAAGAACCCGGAAGGCGAGGTCACCATCGCCATCGTCGGCAAGTATACCGGGATGAAGGACGCCTATAAGTCGCTGATCGAGGCGCTGACCCATGGCGGCATCGCCAACCGGGTCAAGGTCAACCTCGACTGGATCGAGTCCGAGGTGTTCGAGAAGGAGGACCCGGCGCCCTTCCTCGAGCATGTCCACGGTATCCTGGTCCCCGGCGGTTTCGGCCATCGCGGGGCCGAGGGCAAGATCAAGGCGGCGAGCTTCGCCCGGCAGCGCAAGGTGCCCTATTTCGGCATCTGCTTCGGCATGCAGATGGCGGTGATCGAGGCGGCGCGCTCGCTCGCCGGCGTCAAGGACGCCAATTCGACCGAGTTCGGCCCGACCGAGCAGCCCGTCGTCGGCCTGATGACCGAGTGGATGCGCGGCAACGAGCTGGAGCAGCGTTTCTCCGGCGGTGATCTCGGCGGCACTATGCGGCTCGGCGCTTATCAGTCGAAGCTGTCGGAAGACACCAAGATCGCCAAGATCTACGGCTCGACCGAGATATCCGAGCGGCACCGCCACCGCTACGAGGTCAATATGGGCTATCGCGAGCTGCTCGAGGCCAAGGGTCTGCGCTTTTCCGGCGTCTCGCCCGATGGGCTGCTGCCCGAGACGGTCGAATATCCCGACCATCCCTGGTTCATCGGCGTGCAGTACCATCCGGAGCTGAAGTCGCGCCCGTTCGAGCCGCATCCGCTGTTCGCCAGCTTCGTCGAGGCGGCTGTGGTGCAGAGCCGCCTGGTCTGACGGACGAGCGGGCACTCTTAGCCCTCATCCTGAGGAGCGATCGCAGATCGCGTCTCGAAGGATGCTCCAGATGTCTCCGGAACCTCCTGGAGCAGCCTTCGAGACGCCGCTACGCGGCTCCTCAGTATGAGGGTTCGGAAGGGGCCACTATCGGCACCGCGACCCAAGGGTGGCGATGCTGGGTGTAGACCTGCTTGCCCGGCGCCGGGAACTCCGGATCGGCGAAGGCGCCGACCGCGACCGCGATCATCTCGGGCTTGCGCGCAGCCTCCCAAAAGACCGTGCTGCCGCAGCGCGGGCAGAAGTGCTGCGTGACGTCGAAGCCGCTGTCGGCTTGCCGGCGATAGGCCGTCGCCTCGCCGTCGATCTCGACCTGCGAGCGCGGAAAGAAGGCGGCGATGCCGTAGGTGCTGCCGGTGCGGCGCTGGCATTGCCGGCAATGACAAAGCGAGACGAGCGCTGGATCGCCGCGGCAGATCAGGCTCAGAGCCCCGCAAGAGCATTGGGCATGTCTCTCCTTCATGGGGCTCTCCGTGACATCGTTCGCGCGCCTACAACACACGCCGCGACAGTCTGGCGCAGCGGCGCCGCTGACGTATAGTGAGCGCCTTGACCATCATGGCATGCAAGGGGCGGCAGCATGACGATCTCGATGGCCGGGTTGCCGGCGTTCATCCTTTATTTCTGCGTCGGTTTTGCACTGATCGCCGGCTTCGCCGCGGTCTATATGCGGCTCACCGCTCATGACGAGATCGCGCTGATCCGGGGTGGCAACCTCTCCGCCGCGATCGCCTTCGGTGGCAACCTGATCGGCTTTTCGGTGCCATTGGAGACGGCGATCGAGCAGGCGGCCAGCATTCCCGACCTGGTGATCTGGGCGGTGATCGCCATGGTCGTCCAGTTCGGCGCCTATGGCTTCGCCCGCATCGTCATCCCCGATCTGTCGCGCAAGATCGAGGAGGACCGGATTCCCTCGGCGGCGATGCTGGCGGTGATCGCGGTCCTCAGCGGCACGCTCGCCGCCGCCAGCATGACCTTGTAGGAGGGGCCGATGAAGCGCTCGACCCAGATCGGGCTTGCCGCCGCGGGCGTGGTGCTGGTGGCGACCTACTGGTCGCTTTCCGGCGGCGAGACCGACGATTCGCTGATCTACAACAATCTCGCCGATTGCCGGGCCGCCAATCAGCTCAGTGCCAGCCAGTGCGAGCAGCGCTTCAACGAGGCCTCGGCCAACCATCTGCGCGACGCCAAGAAATTCACCAGCAGCGCCGCCTGCGAGCAGGAGTTCGGCGCCAGCGGCTGCCAGAGTGCCGTCTGGAACAACGCCCAGGTCTTCATCCCGGCGCTCGCCGGCATCATGCTGGCGCGCCAGTTCATGTCCGGTGGCGGCGCGGCACAGCCGCTTCTGCCGCCGACCAGCTCGGCCTGTCCGCCGGGCACACGCCAGCCCGGCTCAGGTCGCCCCGAATGCGAGCAGCCGGCCCGCAGTTCCTCGTCCTCGTCGTCTTCAGGCGGCTACTATGGCGGCAGCAGCAGCCGCTCGCGCGCCTATACGACGACCTCGGGCCAGGCGATGGTCGCCCGCAACATCTCCTCGACAGGGATGGCGAGCACGCCGAGCGTCGCCTCGCGGGGAGGATTCGGTTCGTCCTCGCGGTCCTTCTCCTCGTTCTCGTCCTCCTGACCGATGAAACGGCTTCGCCCCACACCGCGTCCGAACTGGCAGGCGGAGGTCGAGCGCCTCGGCTTCGCCTATCACACCCTCGACGGCGAGACCTATTGGGACGAGAGCGTCGCCTATGCCTTCTCGCTGAAGGAGATCGAGGAGGATGTCGAGGCGCCGACCAGTGAGATCGAAGGCCTCTGCTTCGCCTTCGTCGAGCGCGCGCTCAAGGACGAGGCGATCCTGCGCCGGCTCGCCATCCCCGAGGCGCAATGGGGCCTGATCCGCGACAGCTGGCAGCGCGGCGACCGCAATCTCTATGGCCGCCTCGACCTCGCCTATGACGGCAAGAGCCCCGCCAAGCTGCTCGAATACAACGCCGACACGCCGACCTCGCTGTTCGAGGCGTCCGTGGTGCAGTGGGACTGGCTCGAGCAGGCGATGGCGCGGGGCGTGATCTCGCGCGGCTGCGATCAGTTCAACTCGCTGCATGAGCGCCTGATCGCGGCCTTCGGCGAGCTGCGCAACCCCAGGCCCGAGCGCATGCACTTCACCTGCGTGCAGGGCAGTTCCGAGGACAAGGGTACGGTCGACTATCTCATCGACTGCGCCGGCCAGGCCGGGATCGATGCCCGCTTCACCTTCATCGAGGAGATCGGCCTACTCGCCGACGGGCGCTTCTGCGACGGCGCCAGCCTGCCGATCGAGATGCTATTCAAGCTCTATCCCTGGGAGTGGCTGTTCCGCGAGCAGTACGCCTCGGCGCTCGCCGGCTCGCGCTGCCAGTTCGTCGAGCCGCCCTGGAAGGCGCTCGTCTCGAGCAAGGGGCTGCTGCCCTATCTGTGGGAGATGGCGCCCGGCCATCCCAATCTTCTGCCGGCCTTTTTCGAGGACGATCCGCGTTGCGCCGAGCTCGGCGCCAACCATGTCCGCAAGCCGCTCTATTCGCGCGAGGGCGCCAATGTGACGCTGGTCGAGGGCGGGGCAGTGCGCGACAGCGATGACGGCCCCTATGGCGCCGAGGGTTTCATCCTGCAGGCGATGGCGATGCTGCCGAACTTCGACGGCAACTATCCGGTGCTCGGCTCCTGGCTCGTCGCTTCCCAGCCTTGCGGGCTGGGGGTGCGCGAGGATACGACTCCGATCACCAAGAACACCTCGCGCTTCGTGCCGCATTTCATCGAGCCGTAGCGCGTCCAGCCTACGGTCCGACCATGCCTGAAACCAACGCCCACGGCCTCGACCATCTGGTGATCGGGGTCGCTGATCTCGATGCGGCCGGTGCCTTCTACGCCGATCTCGGCTTCCGCGTCGGCGCGCGCAACCGCCATCCCTGGGGCACCGAGAACCGGATCGTCCAGTTCCCGGGCGCCTTCCTCGAATTGATCACCGTCGGCGACGCCACGCTGATCCCGCCGCATGCGCCGCGCAGCTTCTCGTTCGGCGCCTTCGTGCGCGATGCGCTGGGGCGAGGCGAGGGCATGTCGATGCTGGTTCTTGAGAGCCGCGATTCGACTGGCGATGCCGAGGGCTTCCGCGGCGCGGGCATCGGCGATTTCGAGCCCTTCTTCTTCGAGCGGCAGGCGCGCCGGCCCGATGGCAGCGAAGTCCGCGTCGCGTTCTCGCTCGCCTTCGCCGACAATCGGGCTGCGCCGGATTGCGGCTTCTTCGTCTGCCAGCAGCACGAGCCGCAGAATTTCTGGAACCCGGCCTTCCAGCAGCACGAGAACGGTACGAGCGCGCTTTCCGCCGTGTTCCTGGTGACGCCCGAGCCGGCTGCGCAGGCGGATTTCCTCCGCGCCTTTTCGGGTGCCGCGAGTTTCGCGACGCCGGAGGCGGGCCTGCGCCTGCCGCTGCCGCGCGGGCGCCTTGAGGTGCTGACACCGCAGGCCGCTGCGGCCATGCTCGGCGACCCGAGGCCGGAACAAGCCCGCTTTGCTGGCTTCGCGGTCACGGTGCGAGAACTCGATATCGTCGGGTCCCGCCTGGCTGAACGCGGCATCGCTCATCACCGGGACGGAGCGCGCGTCGTCGTTCCGGCGAGTGCGGCGTACGGCTGCGCCATCGTTTTCGAGATGGGCTGAGCGTCGAGACGCTCATCGCGATCAACGCCGACCCGGCCGTCCCCTGCGCCCCCAGGCGCGCGCCCGGGCGACGCGCATGCGCCACCAGCCGCCAGCTCGCCGGCGATGCGTCAGCCGCCCGACCAGCAGCGAATATTCCGCATCGGTTTCGGGGGCGGCTGCCAGGGCCCGGTCGAGATCGAGCGGGTCGGCTGCGGCCTGCACGGGTGGCGACAGGGTGAGCGTCACGCCGCCCGCCACGATACCGAGCAGTCCGAGAAGAAATTGGCGGCGTTGCATGACATTCTCCTTGCTGGAATGGCGAGGAGAATGCGGGAGCCCGCCGGGCTCGTAGTCATCCGAACCGATGACGGCGCAGCGATCGGAAAGCGATCTAGCGCGCTGGCGCCTCGGCTCCGGCGTGAGCCGGGCCTTGGGGCAGATTCGCCAGCAGGCCGAGCAAAGCGCGGTCGTGCAGCACGACCATGCGCTCCTTCGGCTTCAGCCAGATCGCCGCGTCGGCGATCGTCTCGGCGTCGATCAGCTTGGCCTGCGCGACGGCGCGGTCGGGCTCGATTTCGCCGCGCCGGCGCGGCTGGGCATGCGGCAGCATTGCCTCGTGGGTCGCACGCAGCATCGGGTCGGCGTGGAGCACGGTGAGACCGTCTGCATCGTCGAAGCCGGCCTGCGCGAATTCGGCCTGCAGCGCATTGGCACGCAGGGCGATCGCCGGCGGGTCGCCTTCCTCCGGCGTCATCAGCAGCCCGCGCCGCTTCAGCCAAAGGCCGAGCGCGAGGTTGCCCGAGGCCCAGGAGAGCGGAATAGCCAGCACGAGACCGACGATGGTGGGTGACATCCAGGCGAACAGCGAGGTCGCGATCATGAAGGCCGAGAGGCCGGCGACCAGGCCGAGCAGGACATGGGCGCGGTGCCGGCGGACGATGTCCTTGAAGGGAATCGAGCCGTCGTCGCGCCGCTGCGGATTCCAGCCGGTGTCGCGCCCGACCAGGATCTGGAAGACCGAGCCCGATTGGATCACCATCATGATCGGCGCGAAGAAGGCCGAGAACAGGATCTCCAGCACGGCTGACAGGATGAGGCGGATGCCGCCGCCGCAGGCGCGCCGCAGCTTGCCGTCGAACAGCGTCAGCAAGAGGCCGAACAGCTTCGGCGCCAGCAGGATCGCCATGGTCAGGCCGAAGAGGTTGAGCGCGCGCTCGGGGTCGAAGCGCGGCCAGACCGGGAAGAGCCTGAACTCCTCGGTGAAGTATTCGGGTCTGGCGTAGTTGACCTGCAGCACGATCAGGATGCCGACCACGAGCTGCATCAGCCAGAAGGGCGAGGCGAGATAGGCCATCATGCCGGTGGCGAAGTGCTGGCGGGTCGAAAGCTTCAGGCCCTTGGCGCCGATGATGCGCGAATGCTGCAGATTGCCCTGGCACCAGCGCCGGTCGCGCGTGGCGATGTCGATCAGCGAGGGCGGGCTCTCCTCATAGGAACCCGTCAGGTCGGGCAGCATGTAGACCGACCAGCCGGCCCGCCGGATCAGCGCCGCCTCGACGAAGTCGTGGCTGAGGACATGGCCGCCGAAGGGCGGCTTGCCCTTGAGATCGGGCAGGCCGCAATGGTCGGCAAAGGCCTTGGTGCGGATGATCGCGTTGTGGCCCCAGTAATTGCCGTCGCGGCCGGACCAGATCGCCAGGCCCGTCGCGATCACCGGCCCGTAGACCCGCGCCGCGAACTGCTGCAGCCGCGCGAAGAAGGTGTTGCGGTTGATGATCAACGGCAGAGACTGGATGATGCCGGCGTCGGGGTCGGCCTCCATCGCCGCGGCGAGGCGCACGATGCAGGTGCCGGTCATCAGGCTGTCGGCGTCGAGCACGACCATGTGCTCGTAATGCCCGCCCCAGCGTGTGACGAAATCGGCGATGTTGCCGGCCTTGCGGTGGTGGTTCTTCGGCCGATGGCGATAATAGATGCGCGCATCGGCGCCGAGGCGCTGGCGCAGCGCCAGGAAGGCCCGTTCCTCGGCCACCCAGATGTCGGGATTGGTGGTGTCCGAGACGATGAAATAGTCGAAATGGGCGCCCAGACCCGTCGCCTCGATCGATTCCCGGATCGCCGCCACCGCCGCGAAGGTCCGCGCCGTCGATTCGTTGTAGATGGGCATGACCACGACGGTCTTCCGCGTCAGCGTCTCGGCGCGAGGGCTCTTCACCAGCCGGAAGAGCAAAGCGAAGAAGCCGAGGATGGCGCTGGTGAAGGCGAGCGCGATCCAGGAGAAGTTCACCGTGAAGAGGACGAGCAGCACATACTGCAGGAAGGTCGTGCGGCTGACCGACACGACATGGTACATTTCCCAGGCGCCATAGGCAGTCAGCGCCCAGGCCCCCCCGAAGACGAAGACCCTCGCGAGCCAGGGCGTGCGCCAGGCTTGCGGAGCAGCCGGCTTGCGTCCCTCCGAAGCCTTCCAGCTGCGGAAGGACTGCACCGGCATCTCCAGCCGGCTTTCGGGCGGCGTCGCCTCGACCGGAACGGGGCAGCCGGTCGCGACCTCGGTCTCGCTCGGGCGGGCAAGTGCGTCCACGGTCACCATGTCCACCGATTGAGCAGGGTTTCCGAAACCGGCTGGCCGCCGGCGTCCAGCACCAAGCGCAATTCCGAGAGCGTCTCGCTACCCGGGTCGACCTCGAAGGCGACGCGCATGGTCCGGCGTTCGGGGTAAGGCCAGAGCCGCAGATTCTGGATCGTGCCCGGCGTCGCCGTGACATTGGCGCGGATCGCGGCGACGAGGGCGGGATCGCCGAGCCGGTCGCCGGTGAAATCGACGAGGAAGCGGCGCCGGCGCGCCTGCGAGCCGCGGCCCTGCCGGATGCGGGTGGCGATGGCGAGCGGCGGACGCTCCGGCGGCTGCCAGCACCAGGCTTGGCGATATGCGACCATCGTCTCGCTGCCGGCCGCGATCGGCTGGCGCGGACGCCAATAGCTGATGATGTTGTCGTTGAGCTCGGATTCGCTGGGAATCTCGATGAGCTGGACCGAGCCCGGCCCCCACTCGCCGAGCGGTTCCGTCCACACGCTGGGCCGGAGCTCGAAACGCTGGTCGTCATCGACGAAGGCGTTGGGATCGCGCTCGCGCTGGACCAGGCCGAAGCCACGCGGGTTCGAATCCTGGAAGGACGAGACCTGGAGATTGGCCGGATTGCTCAGTGGCCGGTAGAGCCACTCGCCATTGCCGGTGAGCATCTGTACGCCCGAGACTTCATGGACTGCCGGGCGCAGATCATCGAAGCCGCGCCGGCTCTGCGGGCCGGAAAGATAGGTGCCCATCACGCAGCCGAAGCCGACATGGTCGAGATTGGCGCGGGCGAACAGCGTCATCTCGACATCGATGAAGGTGACGTCGCCGGGGCGCAGCGTCATGCGCACTGCGCCGGTGACGCTCTCGGAGTCGAGCAACGCATGGATGATCAGCACGCCAGCGGCCGGGCTCGGCCGCTCGATCCAGTAGGCGCGGAAGAACGGGATCTCCTCGCCGCGGGTCTCGCCCGGACGCAGGATCAAAGCGCGGGCCAGAGCGCCGAAGTTCTGGCCGCGGGCCAGCGAGCGGAAGAAGGTCGCGCCCTGGAACAACGCGAGCTCGTAGGGGCGCTCCAGCCCTGCCGAGACGCGAAAGCCCGAGAACTGCAAATCCGCACCTGCCGGCGGTGGCGTCACGCGGCCATAGTTGAATTTGCCGGGGTCAAAGGCGACGCGCCTGACCACGTCGTCCTCGACCGTGAACAGGCTGACCGGCGACGAGAAGACATAGCCGCGATGCAGCGGCTCGACCGTGAAGCCGCGATTCTCGCCCGCCCAGATCATGCCGGAGGGCTGCGCCCTGATGCCGACATATTGATCATAGGGCAGGGTGGCGTAGCCTTCCGGCAAATCGGTCGCGACAAGCGGCACCATCGGTCGACGCGAGAGGACGCGAGCGGCCTCGATGACGAGCGCGGGATCGAAGCGCTGCCCTTCGGCGATCACCGATTGCACCAGCCCGGCCCATGTCGTCGGGGCCTGTGCCGCCGCAGTGCCGACGGCAAATCGCTGCGCGAGGGCGCCGGTCGCTGCAAGGCTCAAAAATCGACGGCGATTCAAGGATTTCGACATCAGTTCCAACTTGGGCCGGCAAAGCTCTGCCGCCATGCGCTTCTAGAGCATTTCGCGCGGGGCTGAAAAGCGTGGCGCAAGGTCAAAGACGAAAAAAGGGACGCCTTGCATGCAGGAACGCCATGCCAGAAACAAAGCCGTACCGGATGACCAGGCCGGAGCCGATGTTGGGGCGTATCGTCCGCTGGGCTTTGCCAAATCCGCTCGCTATCGGCTATCCACCGCCGGTGCGGCATTCGCCTGCGCCCGGGACGACGACCGGTCGTGGTCGCGTTTCCGTTCCAGAGAGCATGTGACAGGACGATCATGACGGAAATGCAGCCCGCCCGGACCTGCCTCGCCATCGTGCTGGCGGCCGGCGAGGGAACCCGGATGAAATCGGCGCGGCCTAAGGTGCTGCACGAGGTGGCGGGCCGTTCGCTGCTCGGCCATGCCCTGGCGGCGGTGACTGCTGCCGGGGCCGATGCGCTCGCCGTGGTTATCGGGCCCGACCGGCCCGATGTCGAAGCCGAGGTGAAGAAGCACGCTCCGCATGCCGCCGTCTTCGTCCAAACCGAGCGCAAGGGTACGGCGCATGCGGTTCTCGCCGCCCGCGAAAGTCTGACGGGCAAGCATGACGATGTGCTGGTCGCCTTCGCCGATACGCCGCTGGTGCGTCCAGAGACCTTCGCCGACCTGCGCCAGGCCCTGTATGCCGGAGCCGCCGTGGCTGCACTCGGCTTCGAGGCGCGCGACCCGGCCGGCTATGGCCGCTTCGTCACCCGCGATGGCGAGCTCCAGGCAATCGTCGAGCACAAGGATGCCGATGAGGCGACGCGCAGGATCACGCTGTGCAATGCCGGGCTGATGGCGCTCGACGGTGGCAGGGCGCTCGCCATTCTCGACGCGATCGGCTGTGCCAATGCGCAGAACGAATATTATCTGACCGATGCCGTCGCCGTGGCGCGCGCGCAAGGCCTGAAGGCGCTCGCACGGGTCGCGCCCGAGGCCGAGGTGCAGGGTGTCAACGATCGCGCTCAGCTCGCAGCGGTCGAGGCCGATTTCCAGCGGCGCAAGCGGCTGGAGGTGATGCTGGCCGGTGCCACGCTGGTCGCGCCAGAGACGGTGCTGTTCAGCCACGATACCGAGATCGGTCGCGATGTCGTGATCGAGCCGAATGTCGTCTTCGGCTGTGGTGTCAGGGTCGCGGACAACGCCGTCATCCACGCCTTCTCGCATCTGGAGGGGGCGAGCGTTGGACCGGCTGCCTCGATCGGCCCCTATGCTCGCCTGCGGCCTGGCAGCGCGCTGGCGAAGGGGGCAAGGGTCGGCAACTTCGTCGAGATCAAGGCGGCGGCGATCGGCGAGGGCGCCAAGGTCAACCACCTGACCTATATCGGCGACGCCGAGATCGGCGCGAACGCCAATATCGGCGCCGGCACGATCACCTGCAATTACGATGGGTTCTTCAAGTCAAAGACGATCATCGGCGAGGGCGCCTTTGTCGGCTCCAACTCGGCCCTGGTCGCGCCGGTGACGATCGGGGCGGGTGCCTATGTCGGCTCGGGCTCGGTCATCACCCGCGACGTCAAGCCGGATGCGCTCGCCGTAGCACGTGGCCGTCAGATGGAGCGTGAGGGCTGGGCTGCCGCCTTCCGGGCTGCGGCGAAGGCGCGCAAGGCGGCGGGCTGAATTCGGTCGAAACCAGCTGTCGGGCGCGGTGGTTTCCGGCGAGCCTTAACCCAGGCGGTACTCGTGCAGCGTATCCGACGGGATGGCGACGTGGCCGAAGTTCCCCCCGGGGTTCATCAGATAGTGCTGGTTCATGGGCGCCGGAATGTGATGGGCGCCGATTGCATGAGCCAGCTCATGGGCTGTGATGACGCTCAGAGCTCCTCCAGGAGAATACTGATTGTGAGCCGCGCAGTTCACCCAGCATCTGTTGGTTTTGAAGGGCCCCATGCCGACAACGTTCGGGCTGGTCACCTCCTTGAGATTGGCTGCGCAGAAGACCAGAAGGTCCGCATCGTGACCGAACTGATAGAGATCGCGCCAATGGACGAACGCCGCGCCTTTCGGCGCCCGTTGGCCCTGAGTGAGCACATATAGATCCTTGTCGGGGTCGGGCGCCCTCCAGGCGGACTTGTCGTCGTTCAGGGGCAAGGTGCGCTGGATGCGGCCCCAGCCGCGCGTCAGGGTGAGATTGATCTGCGGCTCGAAAATCCAGTTCAGAACCGGCAGCAGATTATCCTGCACATAAGTATCGTCGCCCGGCGTCCGGACCGGCCCGAGATGCACCACGCTGAGCGAGCGCTGGGTCGGCTTGCGGACGATGAGCTTGACCGTCACGATGCGCTTCAGGTCCAGTCGCAGGCTCAGTTCCGTCTCGGCCGCCTTGAGGCCGCGCACGGTCACGCTGATCAGGCGTCCGCCGCCTTCGGATTCGCCGCTCGATTTGCGCACGATGGCGCACACGCCCGGGCCGTTGAACTCGAAATTGACCTCGCCCTCACCGCCGAACAACGCGAAGATCAGGATGCGCGTGGCACCCAGAGGCACCATCTGACAGGCGGGCAGCGATCGGTCGCGGCGTGACCAATCGCCATCGGCCCCTTGGGCCAGGCGAGCGAGGCTGAACCCAAACCGATCCGTGTCGCCGTACATCGGATTGGGCGAGGCGACGGTGGCGAATGTCGGCTTCGGCGGCTTGAGTTCCCATTGCCGCATCTCGTCGTCGAGCGCCTTGATGGTCCGGATCCCGACGATGTCGTCGGCCTTCTGCTGGCGCGGACGGGCGACGATGTCGCGCTTCTGCTTGAACCTCAGCACGGCGCTCGCGGTCTCGGGGCCATATTTGCCGTCGATCCCGATCCCGGCATCGTCGACGCGGTTCAAGGCCGTCTGGATCTTGCTGACATGATCGCCGCGCGCGCCGCGGGTGATGTGACCGGGATCACTGGCGGCGGCAGCCTCCAGCTTGGTGTCGCCTCTGAAGAGGTCCGAAGTCAGGACGGCCATGACGAAAGCCCAAGGATGCGGAACGAGATGATTGTTCCGCACTCGTCCGTTGGGGGCGTCCATCGTTTGAAGGAGTTGCCTTGCCAATCTTGGCGACTTGCAAGGCATTTTGTTCACAGTTCGACATTCAACGTGATTTCGCAATTGCGCCGCCTCGGACTATTGCGATGCGCATCGATATCAACGGATGAGGCACGTTCATGTGCGGGATCGTGGGCATTCTCGGCAAGCAGGCCGTCGCCGGTCAGGTCGTCGAGGCGCTGCGGCGGCTCGAATATCGCGGCTATGACTCGGCCGGCGTCGCGACGCTCGAAGGCGGCCGGCTCAGCCGCCGCCGCGCCGAGGGCAAGCTCAAGAATCTCGAAGTGCGCCTCTCCACCGAGCCGCTCGACGGTCTGATCGGCATCGGCCACACCCGCTGGGCGACGCACGGCAAGCCGACCGAGACCAATGCCCATCCGCATGCCACCGAGAAGCTGGCGGTCGTCCATAACGGCATCATCGAGAACTTCCGCGAGCTCAAGGCCGAGCTCGAGGCCGACGGCCATGTCTTCGCCAGCGAGACCGACACGGAGGTCGTCGCCCATCTCGTCACCCGCGAGCTCGACCGCGGCAAGGATCCGGTCGCGGCGGTCGGGGCTGCGCTGCCGCATCTGCGCGGCGCCTTTGCGCTCGCCTTCCTGTTCGAGGGACAGGAAGACCTGCTGATCGGCGCCCGCAAGGGCTCGCCGCTGGCGGTCGGCATTGGCGACGGCGAGATGTATCTCGGCTCGGATGCGCTGGCATTGGCGCCCTTCACCAACCTCATCGCCTATCTAGACGAGGGCGACTGGGTGGTGCTGAACCGCAAGGGCGCGACCTTCTACGACTCCGACGGCCAACAGGTCGAGCGCCGCGCCCAGCGCGTTGCGGCTGGCGCCTTCCTGGTCGAGAAGGGCAACCACCACCACTTCATGGCCAAGGAGATCTACGAGCAGCCGGAAGTGGTCGGTCATACGCTGACCCACTATGTCGACATGGCGAACGGCGTGACGCGGCTACCCTTCGAGACGCCGTTCGACTGGAAGAACCTGTCGCGTCTCTCCGTCTCGGCTTGCGGCACCGCCTATTATGCCGGCCTCACCGCCAAGTACTGGTTCGAGAAGCTGGCGCGCCTGCCGGTCGAGATCGATGTCGCCTCGGAGTTCCGCTATCGCGAGGCGCCGCTGCCGGCGAACGGGCTCTCGCTCTTCGTCTCGCAATCGGGCGAGACGGCCGATACGCTCGCCTGCCTGCGCTATGCCCGCCGGGAAGGCCAGCATGTCATGTCGGTCGTCAACGTGCCGACCTCGACGATCGCGCGCGAGAGCGATGTCGTCGCCCCGACATTGGCCGGTCCCGAGATCGGCGTCGCCTCGACCAAGGCCTTCACCTGCCAGTTGACCGCGCTCGCCGGCCTCGCCATCGCCGCTGCCCGCGCTCGTGGCACGCTCTCCGCAGAGCAGGAGGCCGCTTACGTTCAGGAGCTGATCGCGCTGCCCGGGCTGATGGCGCAGGCGCTGACGCTGGAGCCGGAGATCGAGAAGCTCGCCCGCAAGCTCGCCAAGGCGCGCGACGTGCTTTATCTCGGCCGCGGCACTGCCTTCCCGCTGGCGCTTGAAGGCGCGCTGAAGCTCAAGGAAATCAGCTATATCCACGCAGAAGGTTATCCGGCAGGCGAACTCAAGCACGGCCCGATCGCGCTGATCGACGAGGATATGCCGGTCGTGGTGATTGCGCCCCATGACGCGCTCTTCGAGAAGACCGCCTCGAACATGCAGGAGGTCGCGGCGCGCGGCGGACGGATCATCCTGGTCACCGACGCCAAAGGCGCGGCCGAATGCGGTATCGTGCCGGAAGCGACCATCATCATGCCGGAGATGGATCCGCTCTTCGCGCCGATCGTCTACGCCGTGCCGATCCAGATGATCGCGTACCAGACGGCCGTTTTCATGGGCAAGGACGTCGACCAGCCGCGCAATCTGGCGAAGTCGGTGACGGTGGAGTGAACCATCATTCCGGGGCGTCGCGGAGCGGCGAGCCCGGAACCCATGAACACGACACTGTTCCAGTTCGTCATGCTCGCCCTTGTGGCGAGCATCCACGTCTTGAACGCCACTCTCGACCAGCGAAGACGTGGATGGTCGGGACAAGCCCGACCATGACGGAATGGGCAATGTTCATGGATTCCGGGCTGAGGCCTGTCGGCCTGCCCCGAAAAGACGGGTGCACCTGACCGGTGCCTATTCCTCAGGCTCCGGCCGGCTCGCGACATAGGTACCGGCCGCGATCAGGCCGGCGCCGCTCAGCCAGAGCGCGATCGGTGGCGCGTCCGTTGCCGCCACGACGACGAAGCTCAGCAGCATCGAGCCGCAGGCGATGTACTTCGTCCTGCGCGCGATCGCGCCCGTCTCCTGCCAGCGCACCACCTGCGGCCCGAGCCAGGGATGGCTGACCAACCAGTGCTCGAAGCGCGGCGACGAGCGCGAGAAGCACCAGGCCGCCGCGATCAGGAAGATCGTTCCGGGCATCAATGGCATGACCAGTCCGATGACGCCGAGCACGGTGCAGACCCAGCCGGCCGCGATATAGAGTGGCCGATGCCAGCGGCGCTGTGGTCTGGAGGGGTCTGACACGAGGCCTATCGACGAATCGGGGACTAGCCACCGGCTGCTGCTCGGCTATCGTCCGATAGTGCGGCGCAACGTGACGGGGCCGCAAGAGCGGACGGAGACCCGGATCGTCGATGAATGCCCGCATGCCCGATCCGCGCCTCGTCGCCCAGCCCGATCTGTTGCGGCCGACCTTCGGCACCAGACTCAGGCGCTATTTCCTGACTGGGCTGGTGCTGGCGGCGCCGCTTGCGATCACCGCCTCGGTGACCTGGTGGTTCATCAATCTGGTCGACGGCATGGTGAAGCCGCTGGTGCCGGCGCAGTTCTGGCCGGAAAACCACCTGCCGTTCCCGCTGCCGGGGTTCGGCCTGATCATCGCGCTGATCGGCCTGACGGTGATCGGATTCTTCGCCGCGAACCTCGTCGGACGCACGCTGATCGGCGCCGGCGAGTCGATTCTCAACCGCATGCCGGTGGTGCGCGGCCTCTACAAGGGCGTGAAACAGATCTTCGAGACGATCTTCTCGCAGTCCGGCACCTCGTTCCGGAAGGTCGGCATGGTGCAGTTTCCGCAGCCGGGCATGTGGTCGATCGTTTTCATCGCCCAGGAGGCGGCTCCCGAGATCGCCGGCAGGCTGCCCGATGGCGACGAACAGATCGGCGTCTTCCTGCCCTGCACGCCGAACCCGACGACCGGATTCTTCTTCTACCTGCCGCGGCGCGAGGTCGTGGAACTGTCGATCTCGGTCGAGGACGGCGCCAAGCTGATCATGTCCGCCGGGCTGATCCAGCCCGGCCAACCGATGTCGGACGGGGCGAAATAGGTCAGCCCTTCAGCGGCACCCAAATTTCGACGATGCCGTTGCCGGTCGCGCCATCGAAGCGCTCGTCCATCAATTCGAGCGTCACGCCCATCGCCGGCTCACGGCCCGATTTGGGCAGCCAGTCGCGCCAGATCGCTTCGAATGTTTGTTTGATGCCGGTGATGTGGCCGCTGTGCTCGAACACGGCGCAGAGCTGCTCCGGCACGCTCAGCCTTGCGAACTCGTCGGACAAGTCGCTGAACGAGGAGACCTCGGCGCCGGCGATGTAGTCGAAGGCGCCGACATCATCGCAGTTATAGCTCGCGCCATAGGCGACGAAGCCCTTCTGACCGGGGATGTGGCCGAAATGCGGGGCGATCTTCTGCCAGAGCAGCGGGATGCCCTGCGTGCTGTCGACCGAGAAATGACCGCTGAAGCCGGCGATCAGCATGGGCTTGCCGGTGACGATACGCGGCTCGGCGAGGAGAGTGCGGGATGCGGCGTGCATGGACAGAGGCTCCACGAGAGCAAGTGATGACAGGTCACGCCTGGAGCGCAGCTCCTCCGGCGTGATGCCGAATTGCTCGCGGAAGGCGCGGGTGAAGGCCTCGTGAGAGCCATAGCCCCAGTCGAGTGCGACCTGGAGGATGTCCGGCGCACCGTCGGCGAGCTGGCGCGCCGCTTCCGAGAGCCGGCGCTCGCGCACATAGCGCATCACCGAGCGGCCGGTCGCCGCGCCGAAGGCGCGGCTGAGATGGAAGCGCGAGACACCGCTGAGCTCTGCGATCTCGTCGAGCGAGAGTTCGGAGGCGAAGCGGCTTTCGATGCACCAGAGGGCTTTCTTGATCGGGTCCATGGCTCACTCACGAAACGCCGGCACCATGGCGGAGGCGAGGCGGGGCCGCTTGATCAGGATTGCTCTTGCTTCTCGCGCGCAGCCTTGACGACATCGAGGAAGGCGCGCAGCGCCGGCGGCACGGTGCGGTGGCCGGGATAGTAGATCGCGACCCGTTCGGGAGCGGGCGTCCAAGGCTCCAGAACCCTGCGGAGGCGTCCCTCGGCCAGTGCGGCCTCCGCGGCTGGGCTTGCGACATAGGCGATGCCGAGACCGTTGATGGCGGCATCCACCATCAGCTCCTCGTCGTCGAGGATGACCGGTCCGCTGGTCTCGATCGCCAGCGCCTGTCCGGCTCGCTCGAACTCCCAGCGATAGAGCTTGCCGCCCGGCACGCGGTGGCCGATGCCGCGATGGCGCGTGAGCTCGTCGGGCGTCCCGGGTTCGCCGAAACCGTCGAGATAAGCGGGCGACGCGACGCAGATGAAGCTGACTGAGCCAGCGAAGGGCACGGCGATCATGTCCTTCGGAATCGAATCCACGAGCCGCACGCCGGCATCGAACCCGGCTGAGACGATGTCGATCAGCTTTCCCTCGACGATGAGATCGACGGTTACATCGGGAAAGCGCTCCGCCATCACCGGCAGGATATCGCGGACAAGGATTGCAGCTCCCAGCCGCGGCGCGTTGATCCTGACGGTGCCGGCAAGGCTGCCGCGGAAGGTGGCGATACTGTCGAGCGCTTCGTCCAACGAACTGAGCGCCGGCTGAAGCCGACCAAGCAGTTCGAAGCCGGCTTCCGTCGGCGAGACACTACGCGTCGTGCGGTTGAGCAGCCGCACCCCGATGCGCTCCTCAAGGGCGCGCATCGCATGGCTCAAGGTCGAGGGCGCGGTGCCGAGTTCATCCGCCGCGCGCCGGAAGCTCCGGCGGGTCGCGACGGTGACGAAAGCGGTCAGGTCGTTGAGCGATGGGCGAGCCATTACTGGCTAATCTGCATCAACTTGTGTCGATTTCAACGGCTAATCAGAACAATGGTCCCGCGCTACGTCATGTCAGCAAGAGCGAACCAGCCGCGAGGCCGCGTGCGTTCGCAAACCGAGAAAAGGAACCGACATGTCCAAACGTGACGCGATTTTCCCAGCCAACCGCCACGCCCTCTACGACATCCATCAATACTCGGCCGCCGTCCGGCATGGCGATCTGCTCTTCATCTCCGGCCAAGTCGGCAGTCGCGAAGACGGCTCGCCCGAACCGGTGTACGAAGACCAGGTCCGGGGCGCCTTCGCCAATCTGCGCGCCGTGCTGGCGGCGGCGGGAGCGAGTTTCGACGACATGATCGATGTCATCTCGTTCCACACCGACCCTGCGACGCAGTTCGAGAAGATGATGGCCATCCGCGCCGAGGAAATCGGCGAGCCGCCCTATCCGACCTGGACTGCCGTTGGCGTGACCTGGCTCGCCGGTTTCGACTTCGAGCTCAAGGTTGTGGCGCGCATCCCGTCCAAGACGGCCGAAAACGCTCAGGCCGCGTAGCGAGGCCCGACTCAGCCCGCCCGCAGCAGGCGGATCGCGACGTCGCGCTCGAACAGATAGAGCAGCGTCCGGATCGCCTGGCCGCGCGGCGACTCCAATTGCGGGTCGCGCTCGATCAGCAGGCGGGCATCGTCGCGCGCTGCCGCCAGCAAATCGCCGTCGATCTCAGGGCGGGCGATGCGCCAGTCGGGCGAGCCGGACTGGCGCGTGCCGAGCACCTCGCCTTCGCCGCGCAGGCGCAGATCCTCCTCGGCGATGCGGAAGCCGTCCTCGCTCTCACGCATGATGGTAAGGCGCGCTTCCGCCACCTGGCCGAGCGGGCCCTTGTAGAGCAGGAGACAGGTCGAGGCGGCCGAGCCGCGCCCGATCCGCCCGCGCAATTGGTGGAGCTGGGCGAGGCCGAAGCGCTCGGCATGCTCGATCACCATCACCGAGGCGTTGGGCACGTCGACGCCGACCTCGATCACCGTGGTCGAAACCAGCACGCGCGTCTGCCCGCCGGAGAAGGCGGCCATGGCAGCGTCCTTGTCGCGCCCGGGCATCTGGCCGTGCAGAAGGCCGACCTTGTCGCCGAAGAGGCCCTGCAGCGCCTCGAAGCGCTCCTCTGCCGCCGCGACGTCGAGCGTGTCGGATTCCTGCACCAGCGGGCAGACCCAGTAGACCTGCGCGCCGCTCTCCAGCGCCCTCCCGACCGCACCGACGACTTCGTCATAGCGCTCCAGCGAGATCGCTCGCGTGGTGATCGGTTTCCGGCCGGCCGGCTTCTCGGAGAGGATCGAGACATCCATGTCGCCGAACCAGGTCAGCGCCAGCGTGCGCGGGATCGGCGTCGCGGTCATCACCAGGATATCGACCGCCTCGCCCTTGGCGCCGAGCAGCAGGCGCTGATGCACGCCGAAACGGTGTTGCTCATCGACGACGGCCAAAGCGAGGTCATGGAAGGCGACACCCTCCTGGAACAGGGCATGGGTGCCGACGACGATGTCGATCTCGCCATTGGCCAGGCCTTCCAGCACCTGCCGGCGGCCCGCGCCCTTTTCGCGACCGGTGAGCAAAGCGAGCTTGAGCCCGGCCTTGTCGGCGAGAGGCGCGAGACGCTCGGCATGCTGGCGGGCCAAAATCTCGGTTGGCGCCATCAGCACCGATTGCCGCCGCGCCTCGGCGGCAGCGGCCATCGCCATCAGCGCGACCACGGTCTTGCCCGAGCCGACATCGCCCTGGAGCAGGCGCAGCATGCGCTCGGGTTTTTCCATGTCGTCATGGATGTCGGCGATCGCCTTGCGCTGGCCATCGGTCAGCGTGAAGGGCAGGGCGCTCTCGATGGCGTTGCGCAGGGCGCCGTCGCCGGACGTGGTGCGGCCGGCCGCCTTCTTCTGCTGGCGGCGGGCGAGCGCGAGCGCGATCTGGCTCGCCAGCAATTCGTCATAGGCGATGCGCCGACGCACGACCGTTTCGCCAGTCGCCGCCTTGAGATCGACCGGGTGATGCAAGGCATGGATGGCATCGCGGAAGGGCGCGAAGTCGTTGCGGGCCGCGAAGGCCTCGTCCTGCCATTCCGGCAGCTCGGGACAGCGTTCGGCCGCTCCGGCGGCGATGCGCGCCATGACGCGCCCGCCAATGCCTTCGGTCAGCCCGTAGACCGGCTCGACCGAGGGCAGGGTGGCGGCGAGCTTGGGATCGAGGATGCGATCGGGATGCACCATCTGGCGCATGCCGTCCCAGAGTTCGAGCTTCCCCGAGATGATGCGATAGGCGCCGATTGGCAGGGTCTGCAGGAGATGGCGGACATCGGCATGGAAGAAGACCAGCGTGACGTCGCCGGTCTCGTCCTCGACGATGATGCGATAGGGCGCCTTGGCCTTGGTCGGCGGTGCCGGGCGGTGCTCGGTGACGCGTGCCGAGAAGGTCGCGATCTCGCCGATCGGCGCCTCGGCAATGCTCTCGCTCGGCCGCCGGTCGATCGCCCCGGTCGGCAGATGGAACATCAGGTCGATGACGCGGGCCGCATGCGTCTCGTCGCCCAAGAGCTTGTCGAGCGACTTGGCCGATTTGGGACCGACACCAGCGAGCGTCGTGGCCGGGGCGAAGAGCGGATCGAGGACGGATGGGCGCAATGGCTTCACGGCATGTCAGGAGTGCGAGGCCGGTGGCATTCCTGCCGCTGACTTCGCGAGATGGCATCGCTATATAGCTCGCGACGGCAGGCTCCGCGACGGGGCCGGCCCTATTTCCATTTCGCGAGGCCGATGATGAGTGGCTCGACCCGTAGCAGCGCCGACCTCGACCCGCGCCGGCGCAAGATCCTGTTCCGTTCATGGCATCGCGGCATGCGCGAGATGGACCTGATCATGGGCCGTTTCGCCGATGCGCAGATCGGCAATCTGAGCGAGGCCGAGCTCGACGAGTTCGAGCGGCTGATCGAGGTGCTCGACCGCGACCTGCTGAGCTGGGTGACGGGGGAGGCTGAGGTGCCGGAGAACTATGACAACGAGGTCTTCCGGCGGCTGAAGGCCTTTCATCAGCACGACAAGCCGATCCATGTCTGAACTGCCGTCATGGTCGGGCTTGACCCGACCATCTCGGAAACCAGCGGGCTCTGGTCCTGAGATTCTCGGGACAAGCCCGAGAATGACGCCTTGAGATTGATTGCCCGATGAGCATTCCGCCTCCCGCCCAGATCGCCAAGCCGCAGCTCGAGCGCATCCTCGATGCGCTGAACCGCGGCGACAAGCCGATGCTCGCCGGCGTGCCCGACGGCTTCGACGCCGTCGTGCTCGCCGACCTGACGCGCGCCCGCGCCAAGAAGTCGGAAGGCCCGGCGCTGATCGTCTTCATCGCCCGCGATGGCCAGCGGCTGCAGGTGCTGGAGAACGCGCTGCAGTTCGTCGCGCCCGATCTCGAGGTGATGAGCTTCCCGGCCTGGGACTGCCAGCCCTATGACCGCGTCTCGCCGGCGCCCTCGATCGTGGCGCACCGGATGACGACGCTGTCGCGCCTCGCCCGGACCAAGTCGGGCGACCGGCCGCGTTTGCTGCTGACCACCGTCAACGCCGCGCTGCAGCGCGTGCCGGCCTTCGGCAAGGTCGCGTCCGAGAGCTTCTCGGCGGCGCCGGGCAACATGGTCGACACCGAGGAGCTGGCGCGCTGGCTCGACGTCAACGGCTATCTCAGGACCTCGACGGTGCGCGAGACCGGCGAATTCGCCGTGCGCGGCGGCATCGTCGACCTCTTCCCGCCGGGCATGCCGGCGCCGATCCGGCTCGACTTCTTCGGCGACACGCTCGAATCGATCCGCACCTTCGATCCGGAGACGCAGCGCACCACCGGGCAGTTACGCGGGCTCGACCTCGTGCCGATGTCCGAGGCGCAGATGACGAGCGATTCGATCCGTCGCTTCCGCCAGTCCTATATTTCGACCTTCGGCACGCCCGGCCGCGACGATACGCTCTATGAAGCGGTGAGCGAGGGCAGGCGCCCGGCCGGCCTGGAGCATTGGCTGCCGCTGCTGGCGGAAAAGCTCGATACGCTCTTCACCTATCTGCCCGATGTCCCGATCGTGCTCGACCATCACGCCGATGATGCGGTGGCTGAGCGCATCAGCCTGATCAAGGATTATTACGACGCCCGCAAGAGCGCGCTCGACCAGCCCTCGCCGGGCTCGGTGCCCTACAAGCCGCTGCCGCCCGAGTCGCTCTACCTGACGCCGGCCGAGTGGCGCGGCATTGTCGGCGAGGCCGGCGTCGCCTCGCTGACGCCGTTCCAGCTGCCGGAGAGCGAGGGCAAGCTCGTCGTCGATCTCGGCGGCAAGCAGGGCCGGAGCTTCGCGGCTGAGCGCGCCGACAATTCCGGCAGCGTCTTCGACGCGGCCGTCGCGCATGTGAAGGCGCTGGAAGGCGAGGGGCGCCGCGTCATCCTCGCCGCCTGGTCGGAGGGCTCGCGCGAGCGCCTCGCCCATGTGCTGGCCGATCATGGCCTCAAGACCGTGCAGATGACCGGCAGCTTGCGGGCTGCCTTCGATCTCAAGCCCGGCACCACGGCGCTCGCCGTCTGGGGCTTCGAGACCGGCTTCGAGGCTGGCAAGCTCGCGGTCATCGGCGAGCAGGACATTCTCGGCGACCGCCTGGTGCGCCCGCGCAAGAAGGCGCGCCGGCCACAGGACTTCATCAACGAGCTGTCCTCGCTGACCCCCGGCGACATCGTCGTCCATGTCGATCACGGCATCGGCCGCTTCATCGGCCTGCAGACGATCACGGCGGCCGGCGCGCCGCATGACTGCCTCGAAATCCATTATGCCGGCGACGCCAAGCTGTTCCTGCCGGCAGAGAATATCGAGCTGCTCTCGCGCTACGGCTCGGAAGACACCGAGGTCGTGCTCGACCGGCTCGGTGGCGGTGGCTGGCAGGCCCGCAAGGCCAAGCTGAAGCAGCGCATCCGCGAGATGGCGGGCAAGCTGATCCAGATCGCCGCCGCGCGCGCCCTCAAGGAAGCGCCGCGCCTCGTGCCGCAGGACGGGCTCTATGACGAGTTCTGCGCCCGTTTCCCCTATGAGGAGACCGAGGACCAGCAGAACACCATCGACGCCGTGCTCGACGACCTCGCCGCCGGCCGCCCGATGGACCGGCTGGTCTGCGGCGATGTCGGCTTCGGCAAGACCGAGGTCGCCCTGCGCGCCGCCTTTACCGCCGCGCTCGCCGGCAAGCAGGTCGCAGTCGTGGTGCCGACGACGTTGCTGGCGCGCCAGCACTATCGCAACTTCGCCGAGCGCTTTGCCGGCCTGCCGGTCAAGGTCGGCCAGGCCTCGCGCTTCGTCTCGGCGCCCGATCTCAAGGCGGTGAAGCAGGGCATCAACGACGGGACGATGGACATCACCGTCGGCACCCATGCGCTGCTCGGCAAGGGTATCGACTTCAAGGATCTCGGCCTCGTCATCGTCGACGAGGAGCAGCATTTCGGCGTCGCCCACAAGGAGCGGCTGAAGGAGATGCGCGCTGAGGTCCACATGCTGACGCTGACCGCGACGCCGATCCCGCGCACGCTCCAGCTCGCCATGACCGGGGTGCGCGAGCTCTCGATCATCGCGACGCCGCCGGTCGACCGCCTGGCGGTCCGCACCTTCGTCACGCCCTTCGATCCGCTGATCGTGCGCGAGGCGCTGCTGCGCGAGCGGTACAGGGGCGGGCGCTCGTTCTATATCGTGCCGCGCATCGAGGACATCGCCGACGTCAAGGACTTCCTCGACAAGCAGGTGCCGGAGTGCAAGGTCGGTATCGCGCACGGCCAGATGGCTGCGGGCACGCTGGAGGACGTGATGACGGCCTTCTACGAGGGCCAGTACGACATCCTGCTCTCGACCACGATCGTCGAATCCGGGCTCGACATCCCGACCGCCAACACGCTGATCGTGCACCGCGCCGACATGTTCGGCCTGGCACAGCTCTACCAGCTCAGGGGCCGTGTCGGCCGCTCCAAGGTGCGCGCCTATGCGCTCTTCACCGTGCCGGCCAACCGCAAGCTGACCGAGCAGGCCGACCGGCGCCTGAAAGTTCTGCAATCGCTCGATACATTGGGCGCCGGCTTCCAACTCGCCAGCCACGACCTCGACATCAGAGGAGCCGGCAACCTGCTCGGCGACGAGCAGTCCGGCCATATCAAGGAAGTCGGCTACGAGCTCTACCAGCAGATGCTGGAGGAGGCGGTGGCGGCGCTCAAGGCCGGAATCGAGATCGAGAGCGACGCGCACTGGTCGCCGACCATCCAGATCGGCGCGCCGGTGATGATCCCCGAGCACTATATCGGCGATCTGACGCTACGGCTGACGCTCTACAAGCGCCTCTCGACCATGGACGACGACGGCGAGTTGCAGTCCTTCGGTGCCGAACTGGTCGACCGCTTCGGGCCGCTGCCGGAGGAGGTCAAGCAGCTCCTGGAGATCGTCGCGATCAAGGCTTTGTGCAAGCGCGCCAATGTCGAGAAGGTCGAGGCCGGGCCGAAGGGCATCATCGTCGCATTCCGCGACAACGAGTTCGCCAACCCGGAAGGTCTTGTCTCCTACGTCGCCAAGCAGGGCACGCTGGCCAAGGTTCGCCCGGACATGCGCGTCGTCTTCATCGACGATTTCGACGATGCCGAGCAGCGGCTGAAAGGCACTCGCCGGCTCCTCACCGATCTCGCGCGCATCGCCGAGCGCAAGAAGGCGGCCTGACCGAGGGCGCCTTCGTTCTTGGGCGAAGTGCCACGACTGACTTCCTCGCTCCGCTACTGGGCGAGGGAAGCGCTGGAATGAGCGCCTGGCCTGTCAGTGGAAGGTGCTGTGGAATCGCATCGTTTTGGCATTCCGGAGCTGCTCGCACCTGGCTCTCTTCACCTCGGAGGGAGATCGCGTGCATGCTCGTCGGCCGCCATTTATCGAGCTCGCCGATTTTTGATGCTCATTCAATTCTATTTGAATACAAATTTTATGATACTCAATCTTGATTTTTCTGTATCTATATTCAAGCATTTTCTTGCAAATAAAAATTAATATTGCATTTAATACTGATAATTACTCGTTTTATGAATCAATCCATTGCATTTTATGAATCATTTAAAGGCTAGATTATCTGCATTTGATTTATGAATTGCAAGATGTCGGGCCTCCCACGCGATGCCTCGTACAATCGCATATTCAGGAAATATTTCTTCAATATCTCCGCACCTATGCCTTTCCTGAGAAATTCGCGAAGAAGCGCTGGGGATGCTCCGATGTCTGTTCAGTTTCGATCGTTTCTGAGGGATGTCCGAGGCTCTACCGCTCTGATGTTCGGGCTTGCCGTGCCGATGCTCGCGCTGGCGGTCGGTGGCGGCATCGACATTTCGCGAGCCGCGGCGCAACGCCAGCGCATGGCCAGCGCGGTCGAACTGAGCTGTCAGCATTCCTCGATAGAGGTCAGTTACCGCAGGGCGCAGGCAGGCGCCAATGCGAAGCAGGATTATACCTCCGTCGTCAACGACATCACCAACAAGAAGATGACCGAGGACGGGCAAACCGGTGTCGCGGTCGCGAGCACTATCGTCGACGATGCCATTACCATCCGCGCCAGCGGTGCCAGCGCCAACGCCTTTGCCGGCATTATCGGCTATAGTTCCGTCGCGCTGCAGGTCGAGCGGTCATGTACAATCGTGCACACCCCCGTGCCGGCCCCTGGCCAGATCACCTTCAAGCTCGACTATGCCTATGGATGGTATTGGAAGCGGGTCACTTTGTGGGTTCACAAGCCCGGCGATTCCGCCGACACGCAAATCGCATCGATGGTCTATCAGCCCACCGACAAGAGCGGGGCGAACGGCAGAGGTACCGGCTCTGTCACCGGCTCGCTGAATCAAACGCTCGATCTTGGCGTTTATGACAAGATCTACCTCAAAATGGAGGTCTCGACCAATGGCTGCCCGCCTGGGCAGGCACCCAACTCCGGGGGGCAATGCAAGCGCGGTGAATCGGGGTCGATCTATACGATCCGGACGGATGATCCCAACACGTCGAATCACTTGTTCGTCAACGGCAAACAGCTTCCGGCAAACTCCTCCGCCTCGGTGCTCCAGCTCTTCAAATGCGGGCAGTCCGTCTCGCATGCTTGGGAAGATGGCGGCGGATGGAGCAAGCAGGACATCGGCTTCACCGTCACGGCAACGAACTGCACGCAGAACGACAAAGTGACTTGAGCCTTCCACCAGCAGCCGGCACATGCGGGATCCTCGTCCCGGCTCGATCTCCCGGTTCAACTGAGCCGGACGGCTGGCAGACGGGGCCGGGCATGAGCGGCACGCCGATCAGTGCGGTCCCTCCGGATTGCGTCGCCTGATCTCGACGCGGCCCGGTTCATGCGTGATCACGTCGACGATGGCGAGATCCGGCCGGTCGAGGCGCGGCAGTCCGTCATCCTCTCCGGCACGTCGGGTGACGACGAGGCTGGTCAGCGCCTTGTGGCCGCCGAGCCGGGAGCGCGCCAGTGCCGGCTCCATTGCTGCGGGAATGACGAGATGGACCATGCGGCCGCCTTCCAGGCAGGCGCGCAGATCATCGAGCACGAACAGGCCGAGCGGCAGCAGTTCGACACCTGTGAGCAGCGCGATGCCCGGGCCGGTCGCGAGCGCGGCGAGGTCGCCGCCGACCAGCGTGGTGATGATGCGCGACGAGGCGAGCGGTTTCAGCACGCGCGAGATTTCGAGCGCCTTGGCCAAGACTTCCTTCTCGCTGACCGGGAAGGGGCCTGCGAGGCTGTGTCCATCGACGACACGGATCGGGGCCCGGATCGTGGCCGGCGGCAGCGCCGACGGCGTGGCGCCATGGCCGAGGAGCGGTTCGAGCGCCGCGACGCCATCCGGCACGCGCGCGCCGAAACCGCCTATGAAGCGCATGCCGAAGGAGCGCGCCGCAACGTCGCGCAGCAGGTGCAGCGGCTGCAGATCGCCGATCCGCGGCACGCCGAGCGCCATCACCGCGCCGGAGCGCTCGATCAATGGCAGCAGCTCCGCTTCCTTGGCATGCGCGGGCAGCATCATCGGCGACAGGCCGGCCCGCAGGCTGGCGAGAAGCGAGACCAGAGCCTCGGGGCCGAGCGGGGCGAGGATCGCGACGCAAGCGCCAGGCTGGGGCTTGGCCAGCAGCAACAGGTTGGCGAGCCGGTCGACCCGGCCGTCGAGCTCGGCGAAGCCGAAGGCGCCTGGAGCGAAATCGCTCCAGTCACGCCGGCCCGGCGGATCGCGGAAAGCAGGTTCATAACCGCGGCGCGCGGCCAGCGCCTTGAGCAGGCTGTCGAAATCGAGCCCTTCGACCAGCGCGCCGATGGAGATTTCGTCTGAGCCCATGCGCATTGGCCGGCCTAGTTCGCGGGCGCAGGCGGGGTAGGCAGCCGCGCCAGCGTCTCGGTGGAGAAGAAGAATTTCGGGCGCCGTTCGGGCAGGGTTATCTCGCGGGAGCGCGCCAGCCAGGTCTCCGGCAGGTAATAGAGCGGCACCACGTAGAATCCCGAGAGCAGCAGCCGGTCGAGCGTGCGCACGGTCGCGACGAAATCCTCGCGCGAGCGCGCCGCGAGCAGCGCCTGCAATGTCGCGTCGATCGCGGGTGAGCGTACGCCGGCGTAGTTGAGCGCGCCCTTGCGCTCGGCATTGGCTGAGCCCCAGCGGCCGATCTGCTCATTGCCGGGCGAGGCCGAGGCCGGCCAAGTCCACTGGATCATGTCGAAATCGAAGGTGGAGAGCCGGCGCCAGTACTGGACATCGTCGATCAGCCTGACCGAGACGGCGATGCCGAGCCGCGCCAGTGAGGTCGCATAGTTCAGCGCCAGCCGCTCCTGCGGCCGGTTGGTGACGGTGATCTCGAAGCCGAAGACCTCGCCCTTACCGTCCTTGCGCAGCTGTCCGTCGTTCAGCTTGTAGCCGGCGGCCTCCAGCAGATCGAGCGCGCGGCGGGCCTGGTCGCGGTCGCGGCCGGAGCCGTCGGTTGCTGCAGGAGCCCAGGTCCCGGCGAGGATGTCGTCGCGGACAGCGCCGGGGAAGGACGCGAGCATGGCCTTCTCGCGCCGGTCGGCTGGAACGCCGAGGGCCGAGAGCTCGCTGTCGGCGAAGAAGCTGCCGGCGCGGCGATAGACGCCGTGGAACAGGTTACGGTTCGCCCATTCGAAGTCGAACAGCATCGCCAGCGCTTCGCGGACGCGGATATCGGCGAATTGCGGGCGGCGGGTGTTGAAAACCAGCCCGGTCATGCCCTTGGGCGTCTGGAAGCGGAAGGTGTCGCGGATAATCCGGCCGTCGCGCACGGCCGGGACGTCGTAGCCGGTCATCCATCGCGTCGGATCGCTTTCGAGGCGGAAATCGTAAAGCCCGGCCTTGAAAGCCTCGAACAAAGCATTGGAATCGCGGTAGAAATCATAACGGATCTCTTCGGCGTTGAAGAGCCCGCGGGTGAGGGGATGATCCTCCGCCCAGAAATCCTTGCGGCGCTTCAGACGGAGCATCTCGCCGGGCTTGATCTCCTCGACGAGATAGGGGCCGGAGCCGAGCGCCGGCTTGAAGCTGGTGTCGCCGAACTTCTCGGCGTCGGTGGCGTGCCTGGCGAAGATCGGCATGGCGCCGATCACCAGCGGCAATTCGCGGTTGGAGCCGTCGCCGAGCTCGAAGACGACCCGGTCGGGCGAGGGCGCCTCGACCTTGGTCACCCGCGCCAGGCTGGAGCGATGGAACGGCTTGCCCTTGGTCTTCAGCATCTCGAAGGTGAAGATCACGTCCTGCGCCGTCACCGGCCTGCCGTCGGAGAAGCGAGCGCGCGGGTCGATCTGGAAGGCGAGGCGGGTCCGCTCGGAATTGAGCTCGACCTTACTCGCCAGCAGGCCATAGGCGGTGAAGGGTTCGTCGGCGGAACGGAAAAGCAGGCTCTGCTGGACATAGCGTGGCACCGCATCGGGAGCGACACCGAGCACGACCAGCGGGTTGAGGCTGTCGAAGGTGCCTTGCTGGCCGAAGATGATTCGCCCGCCCTTGGGCACCTTGGGATCGGCATAGGGCAAATGCTCGAAGCCCTTCGGCAGCTCCGGTTCGCCATGCATGGCGATGGCGTTGTCGTTCTCGGCGGCGGTCGCACCAATGCTGCCCGCGAGGCCGAAAGCCGCGAGACTCGCGATGACGAGCCCGAAAACCCATGCCGGGCGCGCCGAGGCGTGGTTGCGTCGATGCATGCTCAAACCTGATTCCCTGCCGCAGGATAACATGCGATCAAACTTGTCGCGTGGCGCTCTTCGGGCTGGAAACCTGCGACGGAACTCGCTAAACGCAGGCCGGGCGTCATTCAAACGCCTCAATCGCGCCTGATGTGCTCACGCCGCTACCGGCTCCGGCACCTTGCCGGTTGAGCTTTGGGTGATGCACGCTGCCGGTCATGGCAGCCGAACCAGTTTCCATGGTCAAGGAATCGCAGATGTCAGCTTCGACCCGCCTGTTCAAGAGCCAGGGCGCCACCGCGAAGAGCACGGTCCGCGGCCTCGCGCTCGTGCTGGGCGCCGCCGTCGCTCTCGCCCCCTTCTCCGTGCTCGCCCAGCAGGCGCAGCCGCAACGCCCTGCGAGCCGCCCGGCTCAGCCGGCCCAGCCTGCCCCGGCGCAGCCCGCCCCGGCACAGGGCCAGGCCGCGCAGACCGGCCCGACCCTCGTCCAGGTCAAGCCCGAGCCGTCGCAGACGAGCTGGACCAAGGTCTGCGGCAAGGACCAGGCTGCCAACAAGGAAATCTGCTACACGACGCGCGATTTCGTCTCGGACCAGGGCCAGCCCGTGCTCGCCGTCGCGGTCTATGACGTGAAGGGCGACGCCAACAAGATCGTGCGCTTCCTGATGCCGCTGGGCCTGCTGCTGCAGCCAGGCATCCGCTTTGGCGTCGATACTGCGCAGCCGACCCCGGGCCGCTACGCGATCTGTTTCCCGAATGGCTGCTTCGCCGAGGCGCAGGTCAAGGACGACTTCATCAATTCGATGAAGAAGGGCAACACCCTCAACATCAGCGTGCAGAACCAGGGCGCGCGCGAGGTCACCTTCGCCATTCCGATGGCTGATTTCGCCAAGGCGTTCGACGGCGCGCCGATCGACCCGAAGGTGCTGGAAGAGCAGCAGAAGGCGCTGCAGGACGAGCTCGCCAAGCGCCAGGAAGAGCTGCGCAAGCGTCTCGGCGGCGCCGATGCCACGCCTGGCGCCGCTCCGGCCCCCGGCACGCCGGCTGCTCCCGGCGCGGCTCCGGCTCCCGGCGCGACGCCTGCCCCGGCTCCGAAGCCCTGATCGGTCGATCAGGCGAAAAAAGCTTATCGACGCCGGGCCTCGCGCCCGGCGTTTTCGTCTGGTCACGAGGTGGCACGCTCGGCGCGCTTGACCTGCTGCCAGAGCGCCTCGAGCTCGTCGAGCGAGGCCTGCTTGGGCTCGCGCCCTTCCTGCTCCAGCGCTGCCTCGATGCCGGCGAAGCGGCGCTCGAACTTGGCGTTGGCCGCCGTCAGGCAGGCCTCGGGATCGGCATCGACATGGCGGGCGAGGTTGGCGATCACGAAGAGCAGGTCGCCGATTTCCTCCTGGATCGCGGCCTTGTCGCCGCCGGCGAGCGCCTCGTCGATCTCGGCGGTCTCCTCGCGGATCTTGTCGAGCACGAGCCGGGCATCGTTCCAGTCGAAGCCGACGGTCGAGGCCTTGGCCTGGAGCTTCCAGGCCCGGGTCAGCGAGGGCAAGGTGGTCGGTACGCCGGCAAGCACGCCCTTGGCCTCAGGCGGCTCGGGCAAGCCGGCCAGCGCCCTTGCACGCGCCTTGTCGGCCTTCTCCTGCGCCTTGATTTGCCCCCACAGCGCCTTGACCTGCGCCGGCGACAGATCGCGCGCATCGCCGAAGACATGCGGATGCCGGCGGATCAGCTTGGATGTGATCGCCTCCACCACGTCGGGGAAAGCGAAGCTGCCCTGCTCCTGCGCCATCCGGGCGTGGAAGACCACCTGGAGCAGAAGGTCGCCGAGCTCGTCCTTGAGATCGAGGATATCCCCACGCGCGATGGCATCGGCGACCTCATAGGCCTCCTCGATCGTGTAGGGGGCAATCGAGGCGAAATCCTGCTCGAGATCCCAGGGGCAGCCCGTGCCGGGCGTGCGCAATGCGGCCATGATCTCGATCAGGCGCTCGATGTCACGCGAAGGCTTCATCGCTGCAATTCTCCATGGCTTGAGGTAGCCTCCTCCCATGATTCAAGTCAGCCCGTCCATCGCGATCGACGACAGCGAGATCGAGGAAAGCTTCGTGCGCGCCTCCGGCCCAGGCGGGCAGAACGTCAACAAGGTCTCGACCGCGGTCGAGCTCCGCTTCGATGCCCGCCGCTCGGCCTCTCTTCCCAACGAGGTGGCGATCCGCCTGATGAAGCTCGCCGGCAGCCGGCTGACGCAGGACGGCGTCATCGTCATCACCGCGCAGGAGCATCGCAGCCAGAGCCGCAATCGCGAGGAGGCTCTGGCGCGATTGATCGACTTGATCCGGCAGGCCGAAGTGCGCCCGAAGGTCCGGCGGCCGACCAAACCGACCAAGGCCTCGAAGGAACGGCGCCTGGCCTCGAAAGAGAAGCGCTCCTCGGTCAAGTCGAGCCGCGGCAAGCCGAGGTTCGATTAGCTTGGCATTGAAACCGGACGAGGAGCGGGGGCCGCGAGATCGGCCGGCGCCGAGGCGGATCGATGCGGCCTATCTGCGCCGCGCCGCCCTGCATTATCTCGAGCGCTATTCGGTGCCGGCGGCGCAATTGAAGCGCGTCCTGCTGCGCAAGGTCGAACGCAGCTGCCGCCATCACGGGCAGGAGCCGCAAACCTTCCGGGGGATGGTGGAGGAGATCGTCGCGTCGTTTGTGGCCTCCGGCCTCGTCGACGATCGCCGCTTCGCCGAGGCGAAGGCGCAGAGCCTGCGCCGCAAGGGGCGCTCGACGCGCGCCGTCGCGGCCGGGCTCGCTGCCAAGGGTGTCGGACGCGAGCTTGTCGCTGAGACAGCCGTCTTGGATGAGGCTGTCGAACTGGAGGCGGCGCGTATCGCCGCCCGTCGCAAGCGCCTCGGTCCGTGGAGCCGTGGCGACCGCGCAGAACAGCGCCAGAAGCATGTCGCTGCGCTGGCGCGGGCCGGTTTCAGCCTCGCGATCGCCCGCGCTGTGATCGACGACGCGGGCGAGGGCGGGTGAGTGCCTGCAGGCTCAGTCCGGCTTGACGTTGGCCTCGGCCACGACCTTGCCCCAGCGGGCCACCTCGGTCTTGACGAAATCGCCGAAAGCGGGGCCGTAGAGGTTCGGGATTTCCGAGCCATTCTTCTTCCAGGCCTCGGTCACCATGGGCGAAGCCAGCGCCTTCTGCACCTCGGTCGTCATCTTGGCGACGATCTCGGGCGGCGTGTTCTTCGGCGCCCACATCGCGTACCAGGTCGAGACCTCGTAGCCCGGCACACCGGCTTCCGCCGTCGTCGGCACGTCGGGAAAGGCGCTGGCGCGCTTGGGCGCAGCGACGGCGAGCGCCCGCAGCGTCCCGCTGGAGATCTGTGCCGCCGAGGAACCGAGGCCGTCGAAGGCGAGATCGACCTGGCCGGCGACGAGGTCCTGCATCAATGGGCCCGCGCCGCGATAGGGAACATGGGTCAGGTTGATCTTGGTGGTGAGCTTGAACAGCTCGCCGGCGAGATGGTGCGTGGTGCCGTTGCCGGCCGAGCCATAGTTCAGCTTGTCGGGATTCTTCTTGGCGAAGTCGATCAACTCGGCCAGCGTCTTGGCTTGGACCTTGCCAGGATGGACGACGACGACCTGCGGCGGCTGGGCGATCACCCCGATCGGAATGAAGTCGGTCTGGATGTTGTAGTCGAGCTTGGGATAGAGCGCCGGCGCGATGGCGTGGTGCGCTGCGCCGATGAAGAAGGTGTAGCCGTCCGGCGCGGCCTTGGACGCGGCCGAGGCACCGACCGTGCCGCCGGCGCCGCCGCGATTGTCGATCAGGATGCGCTGACCGAGCTGCTGCTCGAGCTGGGCGGCGAGGGGACGAGCGAAGGCGTCGGTGCCGCCGCCGGCCGGAAACGGCACGATGAAGCTGACCGGCCGCTGCGGCCAGGCTTGGGCGTAGGCCGGCGTAGCCGGGACGATTTGCGCCAGCGCGGCGAGCGCCAAGGCGCCGAACCATCCGGTTTTCGACATAAGGTGACCTCCCTTGAGAAACATGCCGGCTCTTGGCGGCCGGTCGACAGGCTTCGGCGGCGATCGCCGAGCGATCCTTGGATTAGGGCATCGACATTCCGAAATGGCAAGCGAGCACGCTCACCCCGGGTGGCTCCGAGCGAGGCAGGCCCCTTTGCCAGCAGACAGCGCCCGGTTGCTCGGACCTTGCGGCCGGGCGCCATGAGACCTGTAGAGGCGAGACCTGCAGAGGCGAGACACGCGCAAGGGCGCATTCAATCGGAGCGCGTAGCAACAGGTCGAGACACGCCAGTCTTTGGGAAGAGGGCTCGGCAGCATGCCGTTTTGGATGCGAGGCCGGCCCCTGTGCCGACCAGGTCATCTTCAGCGCGCTTGCACAAGCTCATCGCCCCAAGCGACGCGATGCCTTTGCGCATGCTCGTTCGGAGCGATGGCCGCTCCCCGCGGCCGGCGAGGAGTGGCTTGCGCCAGCGGCCGATCCGTGGCGGGCCCGCACTATCTCGGGCACCGAATGGCCGGTCTCAATCGCATGTCCTGCTTTTGGAGCCGACCCCGCGACTACCCACGCTTCGCGACGGAATTGCGCCACGCTTCATAGGCGGCAGGCTGCGCATAGTAGGCGTCGAAGTCGGAGACGATCTCGAAAACCCGCTGCAGGCCGGCTGCCGCCAAGCGACGATCGATGGCTTCAAGCCGCGGCTTGTCGTGGTTGTGCTCCAGGCAGATCGCGTTGATCTGCCATTTGTCGAAGCTGAGGCCATCCAGCACGTCGAGCTCGGCGCCCTCGACGTCGATCGACATGAAATCGATGACCTTCGGCGCTTTCCGGCTGGTGAGAATGTCGTCGAGCGTCATCGTCTCGACCACCAGGGCTTTGAAGTTCGTGCGGTCATGTGCATCGGACGGCTTCACATGGGCCAGCGACGACAGGGCGCTATCGGCGGTCGCGTGGAAGTTGAGCTTCTCGCCAGAGCGCTTCCATGCGGCGTAACCGACAAGTCGCGCCGAGCGCATGCTCAGATTGTGTTGATGGGCAGGGTTCGGTTCGATCAGGAGCCCATCCCAGCCGTAGCCGTTCTCGAGCATCCAGGTGTTTGAAAGCTGCTCGCCATGGTGCGCGCCAACTTCGACGAAATACCCGTCCCGCTTATAGCCGTTCATGGCGAGCGCAAAGACGTCCTGACCCAGCTGGCTAGTCCTGGGGCCTTTGAAATTGGCCAGCTCGAGAAGAAATTCCATTTCGTCAAATACGCGTTCATCCCGAAAATTGGCGGCACGAGCCTGCTCAAGATACGAGAACAAGTAGCGCAGCCCGTAAAGCTTTGACTCGTAATTTGGCGTAGACATCCGAGCAACCTTCTTTTCGCGCGCTCCGGCCATTCGAGCGCATGGAGTTCTTTACAACATCTCCAAAGCTCAAACCGTGTGGTCTGTCAGCAAGGAGACAAAATTCGTGGTCGCGGGGTCACGCCGGTTGGATCTCAAAAGCCGCTAGCCGGCGGGCTGGCCTTCAAACTTGCCCTTGAGGTAACCGACCCCGACCCCGACGGCGGCGACATAGCGCATCCACCGCTCGTACACAACATTCTGCCAATTGGGAAAACGCTTCGATTCCGTCACAAGCCGCAAGAACGTCACATCGAGCAGCCCGTCGACGAGGAGGCGCGCCAAGGCAAAACCATTTCGAGAAGCTGGGGCGCTCGCGCTGGCGGAGCCGTCATGAATACGGCTATCCTCGCCAAGTCCCGCCGCCTTTAGCCGTCCGCGCGCCAGGCCGCGAAGGAAGTGATCCTTCAAAATGAAGCGCCAACTGAACTTTTCGGGTCGTACGAGATGGCGATTGATTAATTTTGGTTCGTAGACCACGCGCTCCGCCCCGAAGCGATCCCACATTCCCGCGATCACGGCATTCTCTTCGCCATAGCGCATCAATGAGCCAACCGGCCCGTAGCTTTCCGGGAAGCCGCCAACCTCGAAAAGCGCCTCTCGGGACACGCCCAGGTTTCCGGCGCTCAAGCGCGGCGGTAGTCCCGGGCGGTTGTTGTGGGGCAGGGAAAAAGCGCCGTAATCCGGCTTGAACCAGGCTGGCACAGGTGGATGGGCGTGATGCCGAGACAAGACAGGGCCACCGAAACAGGCCGGTTGCTGCCCTGCGGCGATTTCCTGGGCGAGTGCAACGTATCCATCCGGAAACGTGCACTCGTCATCGACATACAACAGGTAAGGCGTGTTCGCTTCAGTCGCGCCGCGATTGCGGGCCCGGCTCGCGCCCGGCTCGGCCTCCGAAATGGCAGAGAACCGAGGATTCGACGCGCTGTAGCGGGTGGTGACGAGGTTGGTATCGTCGCTGGAGCCGTTGTCGACGACAAGCACCCGCCAATCACCCGGCGCTTGCTGCTGGGACAAGCTCGCGAGGCACTCTTCCAGGAGTGCTGCGCGGTTCCGCGTTACGACGATGATCGTGATCATTCTGGCATCCGCCAGTAGCCCTTCCGCATTCAGCTGGCGTCGAGCGTAGCGTGGAATGCGTCCGTGACCGCGATCACATCTCCTTCCATCCGGATGCTTCCCTTGTCCAGCCACAATGCGGTTGTGCAGAACTGCCGGACGATCTCGGTCGCGTGCGAAGCGAACACCAGCGTACGTGCCTCTTCCATCATCCGTTCCACGCGGCCCATGACCTTTTTCATGAAACGAGCGTCGCCTGCACCAAGCATCTCATCCATGACGAGAATATCGCCTTTGAAGTTGAGAGCGATCCCGACGATCAGCCGAGCCAGCATACCGGCCGAATAGGCCGAGACCGGCAAGTCGATGAATTCCCCGAGCTCGGAGAATTCCACGATGCTCGGTACCAGATCGTCGATCTCCTTGCTGTCCTGCGTGTAATAAAGCGCCACGTTCCGGATATTGCTCAATCCCGACAAGGATGGCTCGAGGCCGGCAGAGAGATTGAAGAAGGTGCGGATGCTGCCATCGACCTGCACGCGGCCGGCGGAGATGGGGTAAAGCCCCGCGACCGTCTTCAACAACGTCGTCTTGCCCGCCCCGTTGTGGCCGACCAGTCCCAGACGCCCGCCGGGTGGGAGCGAGAAAGAGACGTTGTCCAGGGCCCGAATCACGCGTTTGCGAGCAAGTCCTTTACCGCTGATTACGCCTCCGACATTCCGCGCCAAGGTATTCTTGAATGACGAGGCTCCGTCCTGAAGAATGACCGGAATATCGATCGTGACGTTCTCAAAAATGATCACACGCCTTACTCCAACTGAGGCGGTCGCCGGTCTTGGGGGCCGGCAAAGGAGATGTTTGGTTTGAGGCGCTTAGACCCAGAACACGAGATATTTCCCATAGCGCTTGTTGGCAAGCGAGGAGCAGATCCAGGCCAGCGCGGTCATGGCGAGCACCACGACATAGACATGCAGCGGAGGAACTCCTCCGAGGAAAGGAAGGCGAACAAGCTCCAAGAGGTAATAAAATGGATTAAGGAACAGCAGGAACTGAGCCTTTTCTGTAATTGCGTTGGGTTTGTAAAGGATCGGTGAAACCAAAAACAGAAGATAGATCAAGGACCCTACGGTTGGGGCTACGTCGCGGAAGCGTGCGCCAGCGATGCCGAGTACATTTGAAAGAGGGTAGAGGAGCAAAAGTAGAATTGGGATATTTATAAATGAAAGTAAAATACTAGGAAAAAATGGAACCTTGAACCAGATTGCGACAGCGAAATAAATTGGCAATCCAAAGCAGAACGCTACGAGATAGCGCAGGACCATGCGAAAAGCGAACGTGGCATAAGGGACAGGAAACGCATTCAAAATCGGTCCCGCTGCGTGGTAGACACGCGGACCCTCTGCAATCGCGCCGCTCATCATATTCCATGACAGGATGCTGATCGCGAGATGAGGGAAGAAGTCTTTCAGATCGGTTCGGAAGACCGTAGAAAACACGAAGGCGATGCCGCCAATAGTGATGGTCTGCGAAATGAACAGCCAGACAAAGCCGAATGCGGTTCGGTCATACTGTCGCGCGATGTCGCGCCGCAGAAAATGCAGACTGTGCGGCAGCCAGACGCGGTCAAGGATGAGCGAATACTTTTTTTCGGCGGACAGAATCAAAAGGATTCTCCTTTTTGACATCCATCGGGTCGTGCGCGCACGAGTGATGTTCGGAAGGATGCTGTGTTACGTAGCGCTTCCAGGCCCGAAGCCGACACACGTCGGCACAAGTGGCCGATTGCTACAGCTAAAGGGAGGAAGCTGGTCTGCATAAGGCAAAGACACAATTGCTCAGAGGACGGTTTGGCGCTTGATCTGGAGGGCCGTGGCCTCCCTCGGCGGTACCAGGGCAGCTTCGCGTATGCGATCAGCGAGGACCCGGTACATGTTGTATTTCTTCAGGACGAGCTCACGAGCCTCTGCGATGTCGCCCTGACGCTCCTTCCATAGCTCGGAAGCCGAAATGTCGCGGATCATGTCAAAGACCTTGGGATCTTCCGGATCGATCCGGATCATCGATTTCGGTGGGAACCGTTTTTCGATCTCGGGATCGCCGAAATAGAACGGCATCGTCTGGCAAACGAAGCAGTCCATGAGCTTTTCAGTGAAGTAGAGCGGTGCTGCGACGTTCTCGAAGGCGATCGAGTACCGATAGGGCGCGATCGCATCCCACTTGTCGTCGATCGGGTCGAACCCCCGCCCGAAAAGGTCGAAATCGACCCGCTCGCGAAGCTTGTCGAGAAACTGCATGCGATAGCGGTGGCCCTCGAGAATGCGCAGGTTGCTGGTGACCCAGGACAGCTTCTTCTGCTTGTCCAGCGGCTCCATTGCCTCCAGTTCGCGGTACTGCCGCTTGACATGCCAAGTTCGGGTCATCACCGGGGCATGAATGTACCGCCGCTCGCGCGCGTCCCCGTCCGGCAAGGACAGATCGCATGTCACGATCGTCGAATGCGTCCCCTGGCCGCGGTGCAAGGGGCGATGTATCGCAGTCGGGGGCTCCCCTATGGCGAACCACAGGCGCTCGGGCGCGATCGTCGCGGTGACCTGCTCCTGCGCCGGCGTGTTCAGAACGAGCACAAAGTCAGGATTCTCGACTTCCTCCATGGGAGCGAACATGACGCCGTCCACCAACGGAGTGCCGTCCGGGGTCATAAAATGCAGGGAGTCGACGAAATCGCCCCAGCATTCATAGACTCCGACCTTGATCCTGGCCTCCGCCGCGGCCTTGGCATAGTCCATCGGAAAGGTCTTCGGCACGACCGGCGGCGGCGGAGCGGCCTCGATCTCGACCAGCGAGGAATCGGGGGAGTGCTGCAGGACTTTTGTGCGGAGCTTATCCTTCAGCCGCCTCATCGGTGGCAGGTTGAGGAATGCCTGCCCCCGGTCGGACTTGAGAATTCGCGGTGCAAGCCACTTATAAATGACCCGGGCGGCCAATCGCTTGGCCATCAGCTTGAGGTTCCGGGCAGTGGCCTCCAAAACGGCTATGGCGCCGTGATTGCGATAGACCACCTTGGTCCGGTGCCAAACATTGGCCAGACCGGACTCCGCCGCCGCCTCGATGATCAGCCCAAGATGCCTGCCGTCAGGCTGAAGCAGCAAGGCTTTTGCCTCATCCGCCTTCATGGCAAGCCGATGACGCTTGCCGGCTCGCAGGACTTCGCCAGTGACCTCGATCCTTTTACAATCGCGCGGCAGTTCCGCATTGTTGTCGCGAGCCTGAAGGCAGCGAGATACGAATTCGTGCACGGCCCAGGGCGGAGGCGGCTTGTTGTCGGCGCTCAGCATGAACAGATAGCGGCCACGGGCGGCCTCGATCAGCGCAGGCCAAGGCGCTCCCTCTGCGATGGGGACAAGCCGAATGTCGGCCTGGGCTCGTTTCACGATCGCCTCGATCCGAGGCAGATCCTTCTGCCTTACGGCGAGCAACACCTCGAAGGAATGGAAGGTTTGGCGGTCGTAGCCGGAGACGATTGCCCGCGCCTCCGCATCTTCCGCGACGAACCCATGGAGAATGGACAGGGCTGGCGCTTCGCCATCCAATCGCCGGGACAGAGCCGTCAGAATCTCCTCGTGGGACAGCGATGTGTTGTCGAGGAATGCCCAGGCATTGAGCTGCTCGGGTAACCGGGTATCATCCAATGCATCGACGGGATCGGCATGCCCCGAACGACGCAATCGCGCTGCATAGCGCGCAAACACACCAATCCGCACGGTCAACGACCAGTTCTGCAGATTGTGCGTGAGCGATTGCGGATGGCGACGATAGGTGTAGAGCGCGTTGGGGATGTTGGTGACGTCGTGCTTGTCCGACATCTTCAATATCCAGTCGCCATCCTCGCCGCCGAACCGGAAAACGCGGCGAAACAGGCCGGCATCTTGCGCCGCAGCGCGTGTCGCCATGATCGTCGCGCAGCACAAATAGGGGTCGGTACGCTGCCTCTCTGGGTCTGCCGGATAGCTAGTGGAGCTCTGGGGTACGAGGTTCTCGTCAGCGAAGACGATACCCGTGCCTACGGCGCCGAACTGAGGGTTCTTCTTCAGAAAATCGAGCTGACGCGCGATCCGATCCGGCGTGCTGATGTCATCGCTGTCATTCCAGGCGATATAAGCACCACGCGCAGCGCGAAGGAGATCGTTGCGCGTTGCGACGACGCCCCGGTTATGACCGGCTGAAGGCAGGATCACGATCCGCGAATCGGTGGCCGCCAGCTTGGACGCGACAGCCATCGAACCATCCGTCGAGCCATCGTCGAGCAGCAGGATCTCGAGATCGCGGTGACTTTGATTCAGGATGCTCCGAACGGTCTCCTCAAGGTACTTTTCGACATTGTAGACGGGGATCAAGACCGATACGAGGGTAGGCGATACCGCCTCGTCCTTCAGCAGAGCCTTGGTCTCCATTGTCCTTCTCCGAAATCCCAGTCAGCAGCGCCGGCCTGCTGGGCCGTAGCTTCACTCGATACGTCAATTGATTACCGCAAAAAACCAGCTCCTTCATTTTGCGGGAGCTGGTTGGGAGACGGTCGTGCCGACGCAGAAGGCAAGCACAGAGTTACGTGGCGGGGCGCTTGTAGCACACCGCCTCAGCATCACAAGGCTTGAGACCAAGGCTGATGTCGGAAGATCGAATGTAGGATCTGGCACCGGGGAGAGAGGGCATTTAGTAGCTCGTCCTTAGTGTGTACCAGGCTGGGTCAAGGCTCTCATCAGGGCTTGCCAAGACGTATCTTGCCGGAGGCGCGTCTCGCGCTGCCGAATGTGAGTTGGGCTGAGTCGATGTCGCTGCCGGTCGTTTCCGTAGTCATTCCAGTTTACAATCGTCCCTTAACGGCAACCAAGGCGTTGCGGTCGGCCTTGGCGCAGGCCGGCGTTTCGCTGGAGGTGGTGCTCGTCGACGATGCGTCCGATCCCATCTTCGCCCTTCCGGACGATCTAGCAGCCGATCCGCGTGTCAATCTGGTTCGCCATGACATCAACGCCGGGGCGGCGGCGGCTCGCAACACGGGTGTTGCGGCTGCCCGTGGGGAATGGATCGCCTTCCTCGATTCCGACGACGAGTTCATGCAGGGCAAGCTCGCGTCGCAGCTCGCGATCGCCGATGGCGAGGCCCCCCTCACGGTGATCGCCAGCGCCTTTCGCTATTCTCGAGAACGGGGTAGCGACGATATGCTCCCCATCGAAAGCGCCGCCCTTGCGGATTTCTGCGCTGGCTGCTGGCATTGCCCGGGGTCGACCGCGTTGATTTCCCGAAGGGCGTTCGCGCAGATCGGCCCTCTGGATACCAGCTTGCGGCGCCTGGAGGACCTCGACTGGTTCATCCGCCTAGCCAGGGCCGGGGGAGCATTGAAGGTCGCGCCGCATCTGGGAGCCCGGATCAATGTCGGCGCCAACGCCACGGTCGCGAATGTCGACGAGGCCGCGAACCTGATCGCGCTCAAATTCGGGCTCGATGACCCGCGCCCGAACATGCCGGCGAGCGCGCGTCGCAATCTGGCTGCTTACCTCGCGCTCGAGCGAGCGGCGGCGCGCTTCAAGTCCGGACGCCGAATTGCCGGGGGCATTTGGATGCTTAGATCGCTGTGGTACCGACCACGGCTCACATTGCATCTGAAAAAATGGTGGAGTTCATTCCCGTCCGGCGATCCCGAGCGGAGTGGGGCGCCTGATGCCCATGGGGCCTGAAGTTCGAGCATTTCCGCCTCGCGAAGGTTGACGGAAGCGCTCTTTCGGAAGCCGCGTGTTTTTCCAACGGGTTTCCACTTCTGCTGAGCTCGAAATGACAAAGAGCCTTCGGCGAGCGGCCGAAAGCTCGATGCTGCTGGATTGTCCTGGGATCGTCGGATCGATCCGAGAACCACTTCCTGTCATGCGCCCGGACCACGGATTGCCGCAACTCGGAAGAAGGGCGGAGGCTCAGGTTGCCTTTCAAGCCCTTATGGCACCTCCGCTGCCGAAGTTCGGTGCGAGCTCAAAAGGAGCGGAGGCCAGCAGCGGATCAGTATCGATATGAACTTTCAGCTCCAGATGAGACTTTGCTCGCGACAGCATCGTACCGGCGGCCGGCATGTCCCGACAGTTGATGCGATCGGCGACGGTGCATCCGACAGATTCAAAATAATCGTGATATTTCGTTCCGTCTCCGCCGATCTTGTCGCCGAACTCGACCCAGGCGGCAGGAATTCCATAGGCATGTGCAGCGATAACGCCATGCAGCGAACTGGAAAGGATCATCTCGCAGCTTGCGATCGCATCGACGACGCGCTCGGGCGTGTCGAGGATATCAATGACCCGGATCGAGGCGTCGGTATTGCGATAGCGCTGATAGACGACCTTCTGGTCGACATAGTGTGGAATCAGGCCGACCTTGTGCCGGACTTCCGTGACGGGCCGATAGATGCGCGGCATAAGAAGCGCGGGATCACCAAACACATCCGGGCACTTGCATCCGCATTCCAGCGCGCGCTTGCGCGAGCGGGGGCCTCGCACCGCCCGAATCGTCGCCAAGGGGTTCACGGCATCGCCGACGTTGCCGAGGCCCGGGCCCCACGCGATCGTCGTTTCATTGCACCAGCCCAGGATCGTACCGATCGAAACGACCTTTGTCTCGGCATCCAAGATGTCGGTGAAGACGACGCCGTCCTTGGCGATACGCGAAAGAATATAATGATTGAGATTGTCGCCGAAATTGTGGTTCGGCATCCAAAACGCGCGTACCATTTGTAAGCATCTCCAAGTTTGGATTTCTGAGCGTCAGGCAAGAATATTGCTTCTTAGGCAGCCTTGCTGCGGAAAGGACGACGACCTTCTGGTCTTGTTGCCTGCATGCCTACTTGGGCGAGCGTCGTTTTAGAGAGCCCCGCGATTGAGTTCTTCACAAAGCCGCAAAGGGCGTCACGCTCGAGCTTATGCGGGGCAGGGGGCTGACCGATCTGAAGCGATCCAGCCTAGTCCCCTCGAAGAGCCCCGCCGAAAAGAGGGTGAGCGGGCAGTGTCTTGGCGTCGTCCAAGTTCGCCCATGTCAGGACGACTTCCGGGCGTCCAGGAAGCTGTCGTAGGCCAGCTTGAGGCCCTCGACGAGCGGCACCGAAGCCCGCCACCCGAGTTTCTCCATCTTCGATACGTCGACCAGCTTGCGCGGCGTTCCGTCAGGGCGGCTTGCATCGTAGCGGATCTGACCGCGGTAACCCACCACCTCGGCCACCAACGTCGCGAAATCCTTGATCGCGATATCCTCGCCAGTACCGATGTTCAGGATCTCCGCTCCTGAATAGCGCGTCATCGCGAAAACGCAGGCGTCGGCCATCTCGTCGACATAGAGAAATTCGCGCCGTGGGGTGCCGGTTCCCCACACGACGACCTCCGGAGCCTCCGCCAGCTTCGCTTCGTGGAAACGCCGCAACAACGCCGCAACGACGTGGCTGTGCTCGGGGTCGTAGTTGTCGCCCGGACCATAGAGATTGGTGGGCATGACGGAGATGAAGTCCGCCCCATACTGCGCCCGGTAGGTCTCGCAGAGCTTGATCCCCGCAATCTTGGCGATCGCATAGGGCTCGTTCGTCTGCTCCAGAGGGCCGGTAAGAAGGGAATCTTCGCTCAATGGCTGAGGCGCGAGCCTAGGGTAGATGCAGGTCGACCCCAGGAACATCAATT
Source organism: Allobosea sp. NPDC003192 (assembly GCF_050275675.1). Lineage (NCBI taxonomy): Bacteria > Pseudomonadati > Pseudomonadota > Alphaproteobacteria > Hyphomicrobiales > Alloboseaceae > Allobosea > Allobosea sp. NPDC003192. Next base: position 188,812 of record NZ_JBNNPK010000001.1, on the reverse strand, counting down.
TCTCGACGCCGAGCGTATGGGCGGTGTGAATGATGTTGGCTGCGATGATCAGGTTGTCGTAGAGGAACTCCGCGCGCAGCGTATCGTTGGCGACGATACCGCCGACTTTCGCTGCGGCCAGGAAAATCACCTCCGGACGCTCGCGCGTCATCCATGTTCGGACCGATGCCTGGTCCCTGAGATCGAGTTCGCCCCGCCCGGCCGTGATGACCTGGCACTGCTCGCGTTCGAGGCGGCGAAGCAGCGCGGAGCCGACCATTCCGCGGTGGCCTGCGACCCAGACCCGTTTGGAGGCGAGGGAAAAGATCTCAGGCGACATCGGCGGCGTCTTTCCGGGCAGCGGCGAGGTCGCTCTCCATCATTTCGCTGACCAGTTGATGGAACGGCGTCGTGGGCGACCAGCCAAGTTCAGCCTTGGCCTTGGACGCATCGCCGAGCAGCAGATCGACTTCCGTCGGGCGGAAGTACCGCGGCTCGATCCTGACCAGGACATTGCCGGTCGCGGAGTCGATACCGGTCTCGTTCACTCCCTCGCCGCGCCAGGTGATGTTGCGATCGACATGGGAAAAGGCGAGTTCGACGAACTCGCGCACCGATCTGGTCTCGCCGGTTGCCAGAACATAATCGCCAGGCTCGTCCCGCTGCAGGATGCGCCACATGCCCTCGACATAGTCGCGGGCGTGGCCCCAATCGCGCCGAGCGTCGAGGTTGCCGAGATAGAGGCAGCTTTCCAGCCCGACCGAGATGCGCGCCACGGCACGGGTGATCTTGCGGGTGACGAACGTCTCGCCGCGGATCGGGCTTTCGTGGTTGAACAAGATGCCGTTCGAGGCGTGCATGCCATAGGCTTCACGGTAGTTGACCGTGATCCAGTAGCCATACAGCTTGGCGACGGCATAGGGGCTGCGCGGATAGAACGGCGTAGTCTCTCGCTGCGGCGTCTCCTGCACGAGACCGTACAGCTCGGACGTCGAGGCTTGGTAGAAGCGTGTCCGCTTCTCCATCCCGAGGATGCGGATGGCTTCCAGCAGTCGCAGAGGCCCGATCGCGTCGGCGTTGGCTGTGTATTCCGGGCTTTCGAATGACACGGCAACGTGGCTTTGCGCTGCGAGATTGTAAATTTCGCTCGGCTGCGTCTGCTGCAAGAGCCGGATCAGGTTCGTCGAGTCAGTCATGTCCCCGTAGTGAAGGACAAAGCGGGGATCCTGGATCTCGTGCGGATCGGCATAGAGATGGTCGATGCGTTGGGTGTTGAACGATGACGACCGCCGCTTGATGCCGTGAACCTCATATCCCTTCGACAGCAGCAGCTCAGCCAGGTAGGCGCCATCCTGGCCGGTGATGCCCGTTATCAACGCGCGTCTTGTCATGGCTAACTCCAAATCCGTCTATGCCAGGGCTCGTTTCACCCTGCTATTTGGCGAAACCGGCCGAGCGCCTTGACCGCAGGCGCCACGCTGATGCCGGCGAAGGCTACCGTGCGGTGCCTGCATATCCCGGGAACTGCTTCCGGTGCAGGCGTCCGAACGAAATGCGGCCGATCAACTCACGATCTCGGAGCGTCTGCAGAAGATAAAGTCGTAGTCGATAAAGATCGACGGTTGCGGGCTGAAGCTATTGACCGTGAAGACCAGCGTGTACCCTAAATTTTCCAGGTAGGACACGATGGCTCCGACGCTGCCTTGTCCCGCGTAGAGGTCGACGCTCGAGACTTCGACCTGAACGAGCTTGAAGGACTCGACGAAACGTCCTGCCGAACGCAGAACACGCTCTTCGAAGCCCTGAACGTCCAGCTTGAGCATCACTCGGCGTTCCGGATCGCTGAGAGCCTCTCCGAACATATCGTCAACGCGCCGGACCTCGATATCTTCCGGTTCGCCGAGAGTATTGGCAGAGGCGAAAGTCGTCAGATGCTCGGTCTGCGCCAGGAGCGAGGAAGTTCCGCCGTGGCCGCCGCCGACGAAAATCTGAGCCGGCCCCGGCTCGTCGCCAAGCGCCAGATTATAGGCGCTCCATCCAGGATAGTAGTGCAGATGGGAGTTCAAAACGTCAAAATAACGCTTTACTGGCTCAAAGGAATGAATCTGGCCCTTGAAGCCGGCATAGCCGTAAACAGTCGAGGCGTACTGGCCCGAGTGGGCTCCCGCATCGATGATCGTGTCGATCCGGAAACGGCGGATGATGTTTCCGAGGTGCGCAAGGAATTGATAGGCAATGACCCGCTGGTTGACCACGTCCAGTGTCATTTCCGGGCGATGCTCGAGCGCATCGGCAAGGTCGACACCGAAGCGTTCCGGAGTCGAGGAGACGAGAAGATCTGCCAGGGCCGACTGCTTGTGATGCCGATGATCATCGCTCGGCCGGCCGGCGAGTTTGCGCACCACTCGTCCTATCAATGACAACTCGCTCAACCCTTCATTCCTTCGGTCATGTCGCTTGATCGCATCGTGCCGCGATCTTCCATCAAACCAGCGGCATCGCCATCGCATGTGCTCCCAAGTTTCGCAACATTCTTAACCGCGACTCCCGGCTGGATCGATGTTGTCTGAGGATGGTCTGCTTCAGGCGCTGCGGCTGATCTTTGACGTGCGAACCGTGGGTGCGAAGGTTGGTCCTTTCCTGGTGCCGTCCTGCTCGGGCGCCCGGCATCGGAGGCAGGAATGGAGCCGAGCTTCTGATCTTCTCGTCTCGATGGGTCTGTAAGCAGTTGCCTGGCCGGGCCGCGTCCTGATCGCTCTGCATTGCGGCGGCTGCCCCCGCCCCAGGTGCGACACGGGCCGGGCCAAAGAGCTGCCTCAAAAAGAGCTGCCTCAAGGCGAGGGGAGGCGCTTCTCGGGGGCAACGGAACGCTGCGGATCGGATCGCTGACGATATTTGCCTGCGAGGGACGCGCCTCGTCAGCCACTGCGTATATCGCAAGCATTTCACGAGCTTTTGGCGGAAGGGGTGGGATTCGAACCCACGGTGGGCTTGCACCCACGGCGGTTTTCAAGACCGCTGCCTTAAACCACTCGGCCACCCTTCCGGCGCACCGTCATTGCCGGTCCCTGCCGATTTTTGCAAGCCGCATGCGGCGAGGTTGCGATAATCAGTTATCGGTCCCCAGAAAATACGCGTAATATCAGAGGTTTATGATGGCGTTGCGGTCTCGTTGCAAGGCTGGGCCGGCAAGCGGATTCAAGCGTTGCAGGCTTGTCACGCTCCACCGAAAAATGGCGCCGGGGTGGTCGCCGATTGACAGTTGCCGCATTTTCGACACCTTTGTGCCCGCCCAAAGGCTGGGCTGGGCTGGGCTTCCGTTGACGGTGGCGCGTACGCGCTTCCGCCGCTTAACGATCCCTTAATGGAATTGGTCGAAAACTGCGACCTTGCCACTGATGGTGGCTTGGGCGGCGTAGCGTTTTCGGCGCGACGAACAGGAATGCGGCATGATGCGAGGCACGAGCGCACCGGCGGTGGCCATCCCCCTGACCGACTCCGGCGACGCCCCTCGCGCTTCTGCTTCCTTGGCCACGGCGACCCGTCTTGGCTGCGTCGTGCTCGCCGGCCTGTTCCTGGCGAACTGCGCCAATGACCAGGTCGCCCGCCGCGGCAAGTCGAAAGAGATCGGCGCTTTTCCGTCTTCCAAATACGGCCCCGCCAGCGCTCGCGTCGTCGAGGAGGGGCAGCCGGTGCCAAAGGGCGGCGGCCGCGAGCTGATCGGGCGCAGCTATACGGTCGCCGGCAAGCGCTACACTCCTTACGAAAAGCCGGTTGGCTATACAGCAGTCGGCACCGCCTCCTGGTATGGCGAGGCCTTCCACGGCCGTCGCACCGCCAATGGCGAAGTCTATGACCGCATGAGCATCAGCGCCGCGCATCCGACCATGCCGCTGCCGGCCTATGCCCGCGTCACGAACATGACCAACAGCCGCTCGATCATTGTGCGCGTCAACGATCGCGGTCCGTTCCATGGCGGCCGCGTCATGGACGTTTCGCAGAAGACCGCCGATGCACTGGCCTTCCGGCACCTGGGCACGGCGCGCGTCAAGATCGAGTATCTCGGCCAGGCCTCGCTGGCCGGCTCCGACGACAACATGCTGCTCGCCTCGCTGCGCACCGACGGCTCTGCCGCTTCGATCCCGGGCCAGAGCAGCCGCACGATGATCGCGAGCGCTTCGCAGCGGGTCGATCTCGGCCGCTCAGCCGGACCGGATCTTGACGACGAAGCTGCAAGGCCGGCACCTCCGCCGGCGCCCGCCCGGGCGGAGCCCGCTCCGGCTCCGATCGCGGCCCAGCCCGTCGTGCAGGCCTATGCCCCCGAGCAGCCGCGCACCATCGCCGCGCAGAGCCCGATCGTCGCCACTGTCGCGTCGACCTCGTCCGCGGAGGGCGTGCCGGTCCGTGGTATCCGCCTGCCGCCGTCCCGGCCCTTCGATCTCGGCGCCACCGCCAATGCTGGCAAGCTGGTTCCGGTCTTGCGTCCGAATCTCGTGACCGCCCCCAAGCCGGTGCCGCGCACGGCCAGCCTGGTCACCGCTCCCGAGAAGACCTCGGGTATCCGCCTCGCCAAGAGCCAGCCGCTCTCCGCCGGGCTGAAGCTGCAGACGCAGCAGCCGCTGGCCCGGAATTGATTCCAATCCGGGCTTGACCGCCCGGACCGGCGCATCATCTGATCTCGATATGACGCAAGGTCGATCAGGGATGGCGCGCGCCTACTGTCCGGTTTGGAGCAAGGTTCTTGCCGTCTGCGTGGCCCTGCTGGTGCTGGCGCCGGGCCTTGTCCGCGCGCAGGCGTTCCAATCGGCCGCGCCCTATGCGGTCCTGCTCGATTCTGCCAGCGGCGCCGTGCTCTACGAGAAGGCCGCCGATGAGCTGATGGTGCCGGCGAGCATGGCCAAGCTCGGTACTGCGCTGGTCGCCTTCCAGGAGATCGCTGCCGGCAAGATGACGCTGGAGACCGAGATCTCGATCTCCGAGAACGCCTGGCGCAAGGGCGGCGGCGTCTCCGGCGGCTCGACCATGTTCGCCATCGTCCACAGCCGCGTGAAGCTCGGCGACCTCCTGCAAGGCCTGATCGTGCAGTCCGGCAATGACGCCGCGATCGCGCTGGCCGAGGCGGTGGCCGGCGACGAGGCCAGCTTCGCCAGGATCATGACCGAGCGCGTCCACGCGCTCGGGCTGACCAAGTCGCAGTTCCGCAACGCCACCGGCATGGCCGACCCGCAGCAGAAGGTGACGGCGCGCGAGCTCGCTCTGCTCGCCGACCACATCATCAAGACCTATCCGGAGCTCTACAAGATCTTCGGCCAGCGCGACTTCACCTGGAACAAGATCAAGCAGAGCAACCGCAACCCGCTGCTCGCCATGGACATCGGCGCCGACGGCCTCAAGACCGGCAATATCGACGAGACCGGCTATGGCCTCGTCGGCTCGGCCTTGCAGAAGGGCCAGCGGCTGATCGTCGTGGTCAACGGCCTGAAGAATGCCCGCGACCGCGCCAGCGAAGCCCGCAAGCTGCTCGAATGGGGCTTTCGTTCCTTCGAGCAGAAGCAGGTCTTCGCCGAAGGCGAGAGCGTCGGCGAGGCCAGCGTCTTCGGCGGCGAGAAGGGGCGGGTCGCGCTGAAGGCTAAGGGAGCGGTCAACCTGCTGGTGCCGCGCGGCAGCAGCGAGCGCCTCGCCGCCCGCATCGTCTATCGCGGTCCGTTGCAGGCGCCGGTGGCGGAGGGCGCGGAGATCGGCCGCCTGTTGGTGATGCGCGGCGAGATCAAGACGCTCGATATCCCGCTCTATGCGGCGGAGAGCGTCGCGGTCGGCAGCTTGCAGCAGCGGGCGCTCGATGCGCTGATGGAGGCCGCGACCGGCTGGGTCCGCAAGGCCCTGAAGCGGAGCTGAGCGTGGCCAGAGCGAAGGCGCGGCCCGCACCGGGGCATTTCATCACGCTCGAAGGCGGGGAGGGGGCCGGCAAGTCGACCCTCGCCAAGGCGCTCGCGGCCCGGCTGGAGGCGCATGGCCTCACCGTCGATCTGACGCGCGAGCCCGGCGGCTCGCCCAAGGCCGAGCGCATCCGCGAGGCCCTGCTCACTGGGCGGATCAAGCCCTATGGCGCCTTCGCCGAGGCGCTGATGTTCCAGGCCGCCCGCATCGACCATGTCGACAGCCGGATCAGGCCGGCGCTCAAGCGTGGCGCCTGGGTGATCTGCGACCGCTTCATCGATTCGACCCGCGTCTACCAGGGCACGCTCGGCGAGATCGCCATGGACAAGCTCGCGGCCCTTGAAGCCGTCGCGATCGCCGGCCTGATGCCGGAGCTGACCTTCATCCTCGACCTCGCGCCCGAGACCGGCCTTGCCCGCGCAGCACGCCGTCGCCAGCCGGGCGAGGCGACAGACCGTTTCGAGAGCGAAACGATCAGCTTCCACCGTCGCCTGCGCCAGGGCTTTCTCGATATCGCCGCCAACGAGCCGCAGCGTTGCGTCGTGCTCGACGCCAGCCTCCCGCCGGAGACGCTGGCCGATACCGCCTGGGAAGCGCTTTCCAGCCGGCTGCCCTTGCCGCAGATTGCGCCGGCATGATCGAATCGAGCAACGAACCCGACCGCCTGCCGAACGCCCCGCATCCGCGCGAGACGCTGGCGCTGATCGGCCATCAGCGCCAGGAGGACGCCCTCCTGACGGCGCTGCGCTCCGGCCGCATGCACCATGCCTGGCTGCTCGGTGGCCCGGAGGGCGTCGGCAAGGCGAGCTTCGCCTATCGCGCCGCCCGTTTCATGCTCGCTGAGGGCGATCCGCTGCGCCGGGCGGAAGCCGCCCGAGACCTCGCCATGCCGGAGACGGACGGCGCCACCCGCAAGATCGCGGCGCAGTCGCATCCCGACCTCCACCTCCTGCGGCGCATCGCCAAGCCGGACGGCAAGAGCTTCACCAGCAATATCCCGGTCGATCTGGTGCGCCGGATCATCGACCGCTTCGGCTCCAGCGCAGGCGAGGGCGGCTGGCGCGTCGCCATCGTCGATTCCACCGAGGATCTCGACCGGCCGGGCGCCAACGCCCTGCTGAAGCTGCTGGAGGAGCCGCCGCCGCGCTGCCTCTTCCTGATCGTCGCGCATGCGCCCGGCCGCGTGCTGCCGACGATCCGGTCGCGCTGCCGGCTGCTCTCCTTCGAGCCACTCGGCGAAAGCGATGTCGCGCAGGCCGGCGCGATCGCGCTGGAGCGCATGCGCCTGCCTTATGACACCTCGGCGCTCGGGCGTGCCGCAGCCTTGTCAGAAGGCTCGGTCAAGCGGGCGCTGACCTATGTCGATCCGGAGACGCTGGCGCTGGTCGAGGCGGTGCGGGCGCGGCTCGACGCCTTGCCCTCCGTCGATCTCACCGCACTGCTGGCGCTCGGCGAGGATGTCGCGGGCAGGGCGGGCGAAGCCGATTTCGCCGTCATGATCGAGACGGTGCAGGGCTGGCTCGGCGCCCATCTCCATGCGCATGCCGCCGCCGGGCCCGCCCGGCTTGCGCCCCTCGCGGAGGTATGGGAGAGACTTGCACGCGCCGCGAACGAGGTCGAAACCTATAATCTCGATCGCCGCCCCCTCGTCATGTCGCTGTTTCACGATCTGTCGGAGGCGGTTTCCCGTTCGCGCGCGGCCTGACAACGACACGAACCCGGACAGACCATGGCCTCGGCCCCGAAGTTCTATCTGACGACCGCGATCCACTACACCAACGGCCCGCCGCATATCGGCCACGCCTATGAGATGGTGTCGGCGGACGCGATCGCCCGCTTCAAGCGCCTCGACGGCTACGACGTCTTCGCCATGACCGGCACCGACGAGCATGGCCAGAAGGTGCAGCGCACCGCCGCGCAGAACGGGCTCTCGCCGAAGGACTTCGTCGACGGCATCGCCATGCGCTTTGAGGAGATGGAGCAGCGGCTCGGCTGCTCCTTCGACCGCTTCATCCGCACCACCGACGCCGACCACCTGCCCTCGACGCAGGAGCTCTGGCGCCGGATGGAGGCCAATGGCGACATCTATCTCGCCAAGTACTCCGGCTGGTATTCGGTCCGGGACGAGGCCTTCTATGGCGAGGAGGAGACCACCCTCCAGCCTGACGGCACGCGCCTGGGCGGGCAGGGCACGCCGGTCGAATGGGTCGAGGAGGAGAGCTATTTCTTCCGCCTCAAGGCCTATCAGGACAAGCTGCTCGCGCTCTATCGAGACGTGCCGGACTTCGTCTCGCCGGAGACGCGCCGCAACGAGATCGTCTCCTTCGTCCAGGGTGGCCTGGAGGATCTCTCGATCAGCCGCACCACCTTCGACTGGGGCCTGCCGGTTCCGGGCGATCCGAAGCATGTAATGTATGTCTGGGTCGACGCGCTCAACAACTACGTCACCGGCTGCGGCTTCCCGGACGAAAGCAACCCGTGCTGGCACTACTGGCCAGCCGATGTCCACATCATCGGCAAGGACATCGTGCGCTTCCACACGGTCTACTGGCCGGCCTTCCTGATGTCGGCGGGCTTGCCGCTGCCGAAGCGCGTCTTCGGCCACGGCTTCCTGCTGAACAAGGGCGCCAAGATGTCGAAATCGGTCGGCAATGTCGTCGACCCGTTCGCGCTCGCCGATATCTACGGCGTCGACCAGCTGCGCTATTTCTTCCTGCGCGAGGTCTCCTTCGGCCAGGACGGCAACTATAGCCACGAGGCGATCGTCGGCCGCATCAACGCCGACCTCGCCAATGATCTCGGCAATCTGGCGCAGCGCTCGCTGTCGATGATCGCCAAGAACTGCGAGGGCAAGGTGCCGCCGGCTGGCACGCTGACGGAAGGCGATCGCGCCATGCTGGCGCAGGCCGATGGGCTTCTGGCGAAGACGCGCGCCGCCATGCAGGATTTCGCCCTGCACGTCGTGTTGGCGGACATCTGGGCCGTGGTTGCGGAGGCCAATCGCTATTTCGCCAACAACGAGCCGTGGAAGCTCTCCAAGAGCGACCCGGCCCGGCGCGATACCGTGCTCTACGTCACGATCGAGACGATCCGGCAGGTCGCGATCCTCACCCAACCGGTGATGCCGCAGGCCATGGCCAAGCTGCTCGATTTGCTGGCGGTTCCGGCCGAAGCGCGCAACTTCGCCGCGCTCGGCGAGGTCGGCCGCCTGACCTCGGGCACCGCCCTGCCGGCGCCGAGCGCGGTCTTCCCGCGCTATGTGGAGCCGGAAGGCAGCGAGACCGCCTGATGCTGATCGATACGCATTGCCATCTCGATTTCTCGGATTTCGCCGAGGATATCGCGTCTTATGTCGGCCGCGCCGAAGCGGCCGGCGTCGGCCGGATGGTGACGATCTCGACCCGCGTCGCGCGTTTTGACGCCTATGCGGCGCTGGCCGAGCGCTTCCCGTCGGTCTGGTGCTCGGTCGGGACACATCCGCACGGCGCTCATGAGGAGCTCGACGTCACCGCGGAGCAGCTGGTCGAATTGTCGCGCCATCCGCGATGCGTCGCCATCGGTGAAGCCGGGCTCGACTATCACTACGACAAGAGCCCGCGCGAGGCGCAGGAGCAGGGCCTGCGCACCCATATCGCTGCCGCCCGCGAGACCCAGTTGCCGCTGGTGATCCACTCGCGCGAGGCGGACGAGGACATGGCGGCGATCCTGCGCGAGGAAATGGGGAAGGGCGCTTTCCCCGCCATCCTGCACTGCTTCACCGCCGGCGAGATGCTAGCCCGCACCGGCGTCGAGCTCGGGCTCTACGTCTCCTTCTCCGGCATCCTGACCTTCAAGACGTCGCAGGCGCTCCGGGATATCGCCCGTGACATCCCGCCGGAGCATCTGCTGGTCGAGACCGACGCGCCCTACCTCGCTCCCACGCCATATCGCGGCAAGCGCAACGAACCGTCCTATGTCGTTGAGACTGCGAAGGTTCTGGCCGAGGTCAAGGGTGTGTCCTTCGACGAGATCGCCAGGATCACGACGGAGAACGCCAGGCGCTGCTACTGGAAGATGGACCACGCCGCGCCCGTGGCGCGGGTGGCCTGAGGCCTGCGTCGCCGCATGAGCCTGACCGTCACCATTCTCGGCTGCGGCTCATCTGGCGGCGTGCCGCGGCCGGGCTCCGGCTGGGGTGCCTGCGATCCGGCCGAACCGAAGAACCGGCGCCGGCGCTGCTCGATCCTGGTCGAGCGCCAAGGCCCGGGCGGCACGACGAGCGTGCTGATCGACACCACGCCGGATTTGCGCGAGCAGTTGCTTTCGGCCGAGATCGACCGGCTCGATGCGACACTGTTCAGCCATGACCATGCCGACCACACCCACGGCATCGACGACCTGCGCGCGCTCGTCCTGCACATGCGCAAGCGCATCCCGGTCCATGCCGATGCCGTGACCGGCGCGACGCTGCGCCAGCGCTTCGGTTATCTGTTCGAGACGCCGCCCGGCAGCCTCTATCCGCCGATCCTCGATCTCGTATCGCTCGCGGCCGGCGAACCGCTCACGATCAACGGCGCTGGCGGACCGATCGAGACGCTACCGTTCCGGCTCGAGCACGGCCCGAACTATGACGCGCTCGGTTTCCGCTTCGGCTCGCTCGGCTATGCCCCGGATGTCAGTGCGATCCCGCCGGAGTCACTGCCGGCGATGAGCGGGCTCGACATGCTCGTCCTCGACTGCCTGCGTGAATCGCCGCATCCCAGCCACTTCAATCTGGAGCAGTCGCTGGAGGCGATCGCGCAGCTGAAACCGCGCCGCGCGATCCTGACCAACCTCCATGTCGATCTCGATTATGCCAGCCTGGCCAAGCGCTTGCCGGACAACATTGAACCGGCCTTCGATGGGATGCAGCTGACGATCGAGGGGTGAAACCTCAGTCGGTGTTTTGACAGTGCGTTCTGCTCGAGGCGCTTCCGAGCATCTATTTAAGTTCCATAATATGTCTTATGCGAATCAAATTGATCTCCATGTCATGCTCCCTCCGGCCGTTCGACGGTTCACTGCACGGCTTCCGAACAACGGAATATGCCGCCCATCAGCGCGCCTCTTGCCCTTGCGTTTGCCAAGAGAAAGGCCCCGCCTTTGCCGGCGGGGCCTTCGCCGATCAGCAGGCCCGGCATTCGAACGGTTGGACCTGCACCTGGCCCTGCTGAACGACGATCCGTTCGGCCGCGCCGTTGGGCTTGACCCGGATCACGCCGTCATCGTCGCATTCGTCGAGGAAATAAGCCGGGAGCCCGGCGCGTAGCGCCTTCTCGATCGATCGCCTGCGGAATTGCTTCAACTTCTCATGGTCCATGGTGAGCTCCGTTGAGCCGATGGTGCCCTTTGACCGGGATTTGGGGCGATGCGCGCATTCTTCAAGCCTGCGGCGACCATCGCCTCCGATCGGGCTGGCGTGAGCACGACCTCTGCCCGACAACTGGCGTCGGCCGATCATCAGGCCGACTTTAGGACGGAGGGCATCCCGATACGGCGACGGCGAGCGAGATCAGCTCGCGCGTGCGGGCGTCGAGATGCGTGGTCTTCGCAGCCCCGCCGGCAAGCGCGGCATAGCCGCGAAGCGCTTCCGGCGCGGCCTTGCCGAAATCGCCGACGCGGCCCTTCAGCTCGGCGCGATAAGTAGTCCAGTCCAGCCACCACGCGCTGCGACGGCTGCATCACCTCCCATGTCGATGCGGCCATCAAGGTGGGCGTCAGCCGCGAGGAGATCGCCGAGGCGCTCGGGGTCGCGATCGCGATGAACGCCGGCGCAGCGCTGGTCTATTCGGCGCGGACGCTCGATTGCTTCGAGCAGATGACAGCCCCCGCCCCCGCTGCGGCGGAGTAGGATCGCTCTTCCCCGAAAGGAGCCGCCGCCTGCCTCCGATGGGCTCATGCGAGCGCCACATTGCCGTGACAGATTGATCGGGAGGCGCGGAACGCCGGCTGGCGTTTCGTCGTTTCCTCGTCGACCGCAACGGAACCAGGAGGACAAGATGAGTCATACTGGCAAGGCCGAGCGCGAGATCCGCAAGATCGCCTATGCGCTCTGGATGGAGGAAGGACAGCCGGAAGGCCGCGACCACGAGCATTGGGAAGCGGCGAAGGCGATCTGGACTTTCCGCAACCGCAGCGAGGAGATCGTCGATCACGGTGCCGAGGACGAGCTCAAGGGCGAGCGTGCCCGCCGGCGCGAGCAGGAGTGGCTGTCCTGATCACAATACCGCAGGGCTGTTCGCCGCAGCCCTGCCATTCCCGATCGGCATGATTGCAGCCGCAGACGAGCGGCTGCTGTGCTTCCATATTGGGCTCGAAGCAGCGCCATCCCTGCCACCCGGCGCCTGTGGAGACGAGCGATGACGCAGCATATGGGAGCCGGCCGGGCCATGGTCGTCGAGCGGCCCGAGAGTGGGCGCTTCGAGCTCGACTTCCCTGGCGGACAGGCCTTCGCCACGTGCCCAGGCGGCGACGAAGGAGCAGCGCGGCACGACACGCCGCCCGCTGGCGCGCGCAATCTCGAAGATGCCTTCGGCCAGCTGCGAGCCGAGGCCGCGCCCGTTGAAGGCCGGCGGTACTTCGGTATGGGTCACGACGATGCGGTCGCCGTCGCTGCGACACGCCGCCATCCCGATTACGGCGACGTGCTGGCTTGAGCGCCCTCGCCCGTTCGATCGCCGCAGACGCTTGCCTCGCGCCCGCCGATCGCGTTTGAAGGCTCCGTCATAGAATGGGGCCTGCCATGTCGGACGATCTCGCCATCATCGATTTTCCGCTGCGGGCCAAGGACAAGCTCCGCTATGGCGACACCGATCGCCAGGGCCACGTCAACAATGCGGTGTTCTCGACCTTCCTGGAAACCGGGCGCGTCGAGCTGATCTATGGCCAAACCGTTCAGCTGGCCGAGCCGGGGACGGCCTTCGTCCTCGCCCGGCTGGAGCTGGATTTCCGGGCCGAGCTGCTCTGGCCCGGCGAGGTCGAGATCGGCACGCGCATCGCTTCGATCGGCCGCAGCTCGGTCCGACTCGAACAGGCGATCTTCCAGGGCGAACGCTGCGTCGCCAGCGGGATTTCGGTGATCGTCCAGATGGACGAGGCGACGCGCAAGGCGCGGCCGTTCTCCGATGCAGTGCGGGAGCGGCTGACGCAGCTGGCTGCACCGGTGACCTGATCTAGCCGCCCTCCTCTGGCCAGCCGACCAGCTCGGTCGGCGTCCAGCGCGCCTTCCTGCGTTCCAGTCTGCCTTCCAGCGCCTCACCGCTGAAATCCCGCGCCTCAGCCGGCCTGGTGAAACGGGCGCGTTCGTCGAGCGCGTCGATATTGATCGTGGTCCAGGCCTTGCCCTCCTCGACCATCAGCATGGCGAGATAGACGCCGCAGCGGCGGCAGAGCACGACCTGCGAGGCCGAGAGCCCGAAACGGTAGCGCTGGAGTTCGGCCGACTCATGCACCATGAGGCGTGCCAGTGCCTTGGGATCGGAGACCGTCCGGGCATTGTGCTTGCGGCAGAAGGAGCACTGGCAGGCGCCGACCACCTCCTCCTCGGGCGGCCGCGGCAGCGTCAATTCGAGCCCGATCGCGCCGCAATGACAGGCGCCATTCAAGCGATGCGTCATGCCGGTTTCTCCTCTTCGCGCTTGTCACATCACCGCAACTATGGATGTGCGATGGTCCGATCAAAACAAGTGATTTGATGTCGGGTCGAATCGGGGGAACGGAATCGCTCCCGCCGCGTTCGAAGCCAAAATGCGGGAGGACATCATGAACAGCCTTGTTGCGGCGTCGGCGCTGTTCCTGGCCGGCGGCCTGTCCGGCGTGACCATGGGGGCAGTGCCCCTCCAAGGCGTCGTCAACGAGATATTCTGGGCGAGCCTCGCGGTATCGGGCTTCCTCGCTATAGTTGGCCTGGAAGCGGCGAGCTGACGCCCTTCCCGCAATCCCTTCCATGTCTGTCGACACTCGCCGAGGCTGTCTATGGCTTCGAGTAGCGGACGCTGATCGCAGTTCGAATGTCGGCGCCTTGGGCTGCTTTGCATCTTTATGCATCGTTTATGCCCCCGCCTGCCCTTCCGGCTCGACCCCTTAGCAGGTGCGGCACCACATCTCCGGCCTAACCTAGGCTGGAGATCCATCATGGCCGATATCGTCTTTCTCGCGCTCGGAGCCGGGGCCTTCGCGCTCTTCGGCTGGTACGCAGCGCTGCTGCGCAAGGTCTGACGCCATGGGCCTGACCTTGCTCTATGCCGCCGCGGCCCTCGGGCTCGCGATCTACATGGTCGCCGCGCTGCTGCGCCCCGACCGCTTCTGACACAACGACAAAAAGGAGACCTCGCATGGATTGGCGGGGCTGGGCTGAGATCGTCTTCACGATCGCGCTGACGGTAGCCATGGGCTGGCCGCTCGGCATCTATATGGCGCGCGTCTGGGCGCGCGAGACAACGCCGCTCGATCTGGTGCTGAAACCGGTCGAGGCCGGCTTTTACGCCGCGCTCGGCATCGACCGGAACAAGGGGCAGAACTGGCTCGGCTATGCCGGCGCCTTCCTCGCCTTCAGCGCCGCGGGATTGGTGCTGCTCTACGGCCTGCTGCGTTTGCAGAATGTGCTGCCGTTGAACCCGCAGGGCTTCGACGGCGTCTCGCCGCATCTCGCCTTCAATACGGCGGTCAGCTTCGTCACCAACACGAACTGGCAGTCCTATGGCGGCGAGACGACGCTGAGCAGCCTCAGCCAGATGGCGGGCCTGACCGTGCAGAACTTCGTCTCGGCCGGCGCCGGCCTTGCCGTCGCGGCCGCGGTGGCGCGCGCTTTCGCTGCCGATCGCGGCGAGACGCTCGGCAACTTCTGGGTCGACCTGACCCGCTCCGTCCTCTACGTGCTGCTGCCGGTGTCGATCGTCACCGCGCTCGCGCTCGTCGCGGCCGGCGTGCCGCAGAGCCTGCTCGCCAACGTCACCGCCAAGACGCTGGAAGGCGCTGATCAGATCATCGCCCTCTTCCCGGTCGCCAGCCAGGAGGCGATCAAGCAATGGGGCACCAATGGCGGCGGCTTGTTCAACGTTAACTCGGCTCATCCGCTCGAGAACCCGACGCCGCTGACCAATCTGATCGAAGTCGTCTCGCTGAACGCCCTCGCCTTCGGCACGGTCATCGCCTTCGGCCGCGTCGCGGGAGCCCGCAAGGAGGCGCGCGCCCTGCTCGCCGCGATGGTGATCCTGGTCGGCCTCGGCGCCGCCGCGATCTATTCCTCCGAGACGTTGACGCCGCAGCCCGCGATGGTCGCCGCCGGCATCACCGATGCGCCTGCCAATATGGAGGGCAAGGAAGTACGCTTCGGTGCCGCTGCCTCCTCCGTCTGGGCCGCGCAGACCACAGGCGCCTCGAACGGCTCGGTCAATTCCATGCACGGCTCGTTCATGCCGCTTGGCGGTGGCGTCGCCATGTTCCTGATCCAGCTCGGAGAAATCCTGCCCGGCGGCGTCGGCTCAGGCCTCTACGGCATGGTGGTGATGGCGCTGCTCGCGGTCTTCGTCGCTGGTCTTATGGTCGGGCGCACGCCGGAATATCTCGGCAAGAAGGTCGAGAGCCGCGAGATCAAGTTCGCCATGCTGGCGGTGCTGATCCTGCCGCTCGCCATCCTCGGCTTCTCTGCCGTCGCCGCGGTGCTGCCGGTCGCGCTGGAGGGCTTGCTGAACAAGGGGCCGCGTGGCCTGTCCGAGATCCTCTATGCCTATTCCTCGGCGGCGGGTAACAACGGCTCGGCTTTCGCCGGCCTGACAGCCAATGCGCCCTGGTGGAACACCACGCTCGGCATCGCCATGCTGCTCGGCCGCTTTGCCTATGCGATCCCGGTCCTCGCGATTGCAGGCGCCATCGCTGCCAAACCGAAGCTCGCGCCGACCGCCGGCACCCTGCCAAGCGATAGCCTGCTTTTCGTCGGCCTGCTCATCGGCATCGTCCTGATCCTGGGCGGCCTGCAATTCTTCCCCGCGCTCGCGCTCGGGCCGATCGTCGAGCACTTCCAGGTGCTTGCGGCTGTTCGCTGAGCCGACAAAGGAACTCTTTCGATGAGTGTCTCACTCGCCAAGTCCAGCGCCTTCAACCAGGCCGTCGTCCTGACGGCCCTGAAGAGCGCTTTCAACAAGCTCGACCCGCGCGAGCTAGCCGGCAACCCGGTCATCCTCGCCACGGAGGTCGTCGCCGCGCTCGCCACCGTCTCGGCGATCGTCGCCATCGCCAACGGTCAGGCCGCCGCCTTCCCGATCCAGATCGCGATCTGGCTCTGGCTCACCGTGGTCTTCGCCAATTTCGCCGAGGCGATCGCCGAGGGGCGCGGCAAGGCGGCAGCGGATTCGCTGCGCGCCACCCGCGTCACCACCAAGGCCAAGCTGATCATCGATGCCGAGCGCAATGCGATGATCCCGACGCCGGCTCACGAGCTCGCGCCGGGCGATGTCGTCCTGGTCGAGGCCGGCGACGTCATCCCGGCCGATGGCGAGATCATCGAGGGCGTCGCCTCGGTCAACGAAGCTGCGATCACCGGTGAATCCGCCCCGGTGATCCGCGAGAGCGGTGGCGACCGCTCGGCCGTCACCGGCGGCACCACCGTCGTCTCCGACTGGATCAAGGTCCGCGTGACCTCGCGTCCGGGCTCGTCCTTCCTCGATCGCATGATCGCGATGGTCGAGGGTGCTGACCGGCGCAAGACTCCGAATGAGCTGGCGCTCGCCGTGCTGCTCGCCGGCCTCACCCTGGTCTTCCTGATCGCGGTCGTCACCCTGACCGGGCTCGGCGCCTTCTCCGGCGTCTCGCTCGACCCGATGGTGCTGGGTGCGCTCTTCGTCACGCTGATCCCGACGACGATCGGCGGCCTGCTCAGCGCCGTCGGCATCGCCGGCATGGACCGGCTGCTGAAGGTCAATGTGCTCGCGACCTCGGGCCGGGCGGTCGAGGCCGCCGGCGACGTCGATACGCTGCTGCTCGACAAGACCGGCACCATCACCTTCGGCAACCGCATGGCAGTCGAGGTGATCCCGGTTCCGGGCGTGCGTCCGGATGCGGCGCTGCGGGCCGCGCTGATGGCCTCGCTCGCCGACGAGACGCCGGAAGGCCGCTCGATCGTCGAGCTCGCCCGCAATCAGGGTGTCACCGCCGAGATTCCGGCGGGGGCGACCACGATCCCGTTCAGCGCCACCACCCGCCAGTCGGGCCTCGACCATGACGGCAAATCCTGGCGCAAGGGCGCCGTCGACGCCGTCATCAAGACGCTCGATCTTAGCGAAAGTCAGGTGCCGGCGGAATTGCGCCAGGCGGTCGACGGCATCGCCCGCTCGGGCGGCACGCCGCTCGCCGTCAGCGAGAACGGCGCTCTGGTCGGCGTCATTCACCTGAAGGATGTCGTGAAGCCTGGCGTGAAGGAGCGCTTCGCCGATCTGCGCCGCATGGGCGTACGGACGGTGATGATCACCGGCGACAACCCCGTCACCGCGGCGGCGATCGCCTCGGAAGCCGGCGTCGACGATTTCCTCGCCGAGGCGACCCCCGAGGACAAGCTGCGGATCATCCGCACCGAGCAGGCCAAGGGCCGCCTCGTTGCCATGTGCGGCGATGGCGCCAACGACGCCCCTGCCCTCGCCCAGGCCGATGTCGGCGTCGCCATGCAGACCGGCGCGCAGGCCGCGCGCGAGGCCGGCAACATGGTCGATCTCGACAGCGACCCGACAAAAGTCCTGGAGATCGTCGAGGTCGGCAAGCAGTTGCTGATCACCCGCGGCGCGCTCACCACCTTCTCGATCGCCAACGACGTCGCGAAGTATTTCGCCATCATTCCGGCGCTCTTCGTCGTCTCGCTGCCGGCGCTCGGCGCGCTCAACATCATGGGCCTTGCGAGCCCGCAGAGCGCGATCCTCTCGGCGGTGATCTTCAACGCGCTGGTGATCGTCGCGCTGATCCCGCTCGCCTTGCGCGGCGTGCGCTACCGGGCGATCGGCGCGGCCAAGCTGCTCTCGCGCAACCTCACCCTCTACGGCATCGGCGGGATCATCGCGCCCTTCATCGGCATCAAGCTGATCGATCTCGCCCTCGCCGCCCTCAAGCTCGTCTGACGGCCTGACAGGAGAGCCGTATCATGATCGCCAATCTTCGCCCCGCCATCGTCTCGATGGTCCTCTTCACCGCCCTGCTCGGCCTCGCCTATCCGCTGGGAGTCACCGGGCTGGCGCAGGCGCTGTTCCCGGCCCAGGCCGGTGGCTCGCTGATCCGCAACGCCACCGGCGAGGTCGTCGGTTCGCGCTGGATCGGACAGAACTTCAAGGACGAAGCCTATCTGCGCCCTCGCCCTTCGGCGGCCGGCAAGGACGGCTATGACGCATCTGGCTCGTCGGGCTCCAATCTCGGCCCGCTGAACGAGGACCTCGCCGCCCGCATCAAGACCGATGCCGAGGCCTTGCGCGCCGAGAGCAACGCGCCGATCCCGGTCGACGCCGTCACCACCTCGGGTTCAGGCCTCGACCCGCACGTCTCGCCGGCCAATGCGGCGCGGCAGGCTCCGCGGATCGCCGCCGCCCGCAAGGTCCCGGCGGCCGAGGTCCAGGCGGTGATCGCCGCCAATACCGAGGGCTCGACCTTCGGCCTGCTCGGCGAGCCGCGCGTCAACGTGCTAGCCGTGAATTTGGCACTCGACGCGCGCTGGCCGCGCGCCCAACGTTAGGTTCGATGGCAACAGACGAATCCCAGTTCCGCGAGGCAGGGCGGCCCGACCCCGACGCCCTGCTGGCTTCAGCCGGCCGCGGCAAGCGCGGCCGGCTGAAGATCTTTCTCGGCATGGCGCCAGGCGTCGGCAAGACCTACGAGATGCTGACGCAAGGCCGGCGCGCCCAGGCAGAGCATGGCGAGGTGCTGGTCGGCGTCGTCGAGACGCATGGTCGGCGCGAGACGGAAGAACTGCTCGACGGGCTCGAGGTGATGGCGCGCCGACCGCTCGAGCATCGCGGCCGGCTGATGATGGAGTTCGATCTCGACGCGGCCCTCGCCCTGAAGCCACGGCTGTTGCTGGTCGACGAATACGCCCATTCCAACGCACCCGGCAGCCGCCACCCCAAGCGCTGGCAGGACGTCGAGGAGCTGCTGCAGGCTGGCATCGACGTCTGGACCACGCTGAACGTCCAGCATCTGGAAAGCCTGGTCGACGTGGTCTGGAAGATCACCGGCGTGCGCCAGCGCGAGACGGTGCCCGACAGCGCGCTCAGCCGCGCCGACGAGATCGAGCTGATCGACATCACGCCGACCGAGCTGCGTCAGCGCATGGAGGAAGGCAAGGTCTATGTCCCCGAGACGGCGCGGCTGGCCGCCGGCAACTTCTTCAAGCCGGAGAACCTGACGGCGCTGCGCGAACTGGCGCTGCGGCGCGCGGCGCAAACGGTCGACGACCAGCTCAGCCAGGCGATGAAGCGCGCCGGCGTCGAGGGGCCCTGGGCGGCGGGGGAGCGCATCCTGGTGCTGATCGGGCCCGATGCCATGGCCGGCTCGCTGGTCCGGGCCGGGCGACGCCTCTCCGACATGATGATGGATGCGCCCTGGATCGTCGCCCATGTCGAGCGGCCGAGCGGGGCGCAGCCGGATGCCGGCCGTGGCGCCCATCTGGCGGAAGCGCTGAAGCTCGCAGAACAGCTCGGCGGCGCCAGCGTCGTGCTGAATGGCGACGACCTCGTCGGCGCGGTGCTCGACTATGCCCGCCGCAACAACGTCACCCAGATCGTCGTGGGCAAGTCGCATCGGAAGGGCTGGCGTGCCTGGTTCCGCCCTTCCCTCGCTCCTGAACTGCTGAAGGCGCAGAACGGCGCGGCGCTGCACATCATCACCGAGGTGACGACAGGGCCTGCACGCCCTGCAATCCAAGGCACGTCACGGGGCCGATTGAACTGGCTCGCCCATCTCGGCGCGGTCGCCATGGTCGGGGTCGTGATCGGCCTCGCCGAGCTGATCGACAAGCGGGTCGAGAACGTCAACCTCGCCATGCTGTTCCTGGTCAGCGTGCTCGGCGCTGGCCTCGCCTTCGGGCTCTGGCCGGCGGTGACCGCGGCGGCGCTCGCCGCCTTCGCCTACAACTTCTTCTTTCTGGAGCCGCGCCTCTCCTTCTGGATCGGCCATCCCGGCGATGTCCTGACCTTCATGGTCTTCTTCGCCGTGGCGCTGACGACGGGCGGCCTGACCGGGCGTATTCGCGACCAGGCCAGGGCGACGGCACGGCGCGCCTCGGCGATTACTGCCCTCCTCGCTGCCAGCCGTCGTCTCTCCGCCGCGGCGCGGCGCGAGGACGTCGCCTCGATCCTGGCCGAGCAGGTCTCGGCCGCGACCTCCGGCAAGGTCGTGGTGCTGCTGCCGGTCGATGGTGAGATCGCTCCCGCCGCCGGCGCGCCCGAACTCGAAGTGCTCTCGACCGCCGACATGACGGCGGCGCGCTGGACCTGGAACCGCGGCGAGCCGGCCGGCGCCGGCACCGGCACCTTGCCGAATGTCCCCTGGACCTTCCGGCCATTGCAGGGCGTTCGCGCCCGTTCCGGCGTGGTCGGATTCGAGCCGAAGGCGCTGGCGACCGCCGAGAACGCGCGCTTTGCCATGGCGCTGCTCGACCAGGGAGCCATCGCGATCGAGCGGGCCGAACTCGCCGCCGCAGCGGTCGATGCCGAGGCGCTGCGTCGCAGCGACCGCCTGCGCTCGGCTCTGCTCAACTCGGTCAGCCATGATCTGCGGACCCCGCTCGCCACCGTGCTCGGCTCGGTGACGACGCTGATCGACTATGGCGAGGGCATGAAGCCCGCCGTGCGTGACGACCTCCTGCTCTCGATCCGCGAGGAGGCCGAGCGGCTGAACCGCTATGTCGGCGACCTGCTCGACATGACCAGGCTCGAAGGCGGGGCGCTGGTGGCGCGGCGCGACTGGATCGATGTCCGCGACGTGATCGCGTCGGCGCTTTCGCGCATCTCACGCCGACTCGGCCAGCGCCGGGTCCATCGTGACTTTCCGGCGGAACTCTCCTTGGTCCGGGCCGATGCCGGCCTGCTGGAGCAGGTCCTGGTCAACATCCTCGAAAATGCCATCGCCTATAGCGAGGACGGCGCGCTGATCGAGGCCGCCGCCTATGAGGACCGCGGCAATGTCGTGATCTCGATCGAGGACGAAGGCCGCGGCATCCCGACCGCTGAGCTGGAGCGCGTCTTCGAGAAGTTCCGGCGGTTGGAGGAATCGATCGACCGAGGCGGCGAGCGCGGCAAGGGCGCCGGCCTCGGCCTCGCCATCGCCAAGGGCTTCGTCGAAGCCATGGGCGGGCGCATCGCCGCCGCCAGCCCGATCCATGACCGCCCGGACGGCAGCAAGGGCGGCACCCGCATCCTGATCAGCCTGCGCAAGGACGCTGCGGGCGGAGAGAGCAAGAGTTCCGAGCCATGACCGCCTTTCGCCCGCGCATCCTCGTCATCGACGACGAGCCGCAGATCCATCGCTTTCTCGGCCCGGCGCTCGACGCTGCCGGCTACGAGCCGATCCGCGCCGACGACGCCACTACCGGCCTGCGCGAGATCGCCCGAAAGCCGCCGGACGCCGTCGTGCTCGATCTCGGCTTGCCCGACATGGACGGCAAGGAGGCGCTGGCCAAGGCGCGGGCCTTCTATGACGGGCCGGTGATCATCCTCTCCGCCCGCGACCGCGAGACCGAGAAGATCGACGCGCTCGATGCCGGCGCCGACGATTATGTCGAAAAGCCCTTCGGCGTCGGCGAATTGCTGGCGCGCCTCCGCGTCGCGCTGCGCCATCGGCTGGAGCGCCAGGGCTCGGAACCGGCCCTGCAGGTCGGCGATGTCGAGATCGACCTCGTCAATCGCCGGATCAGCAAGGGCGGCGCGGCGGTGAAGCTCTCCCCCAAGGAATACGACCTCTTCGCCTGCCTGGCGCAGGGCAATGGCAGGGTGCTGACCCACAAGCAGATACTCACCGCCGTCTGGGGGCCGGCGCATGAGCACGATGTGCAATACCTGCGCGTCTTCGTCGGCCAGCTCCGGCAGAAGCTGGAGGATGATCCGGCCGAGCCGAAGCTGATCGAGACCGAGCCGGGCGTGGGCTATCGGCTGGGCGGGCTCGTCTGAGGCTCAGCCATTCCGCTGTCGTCTTGCCGCTGCAGGATCAGGCCCCTACCGTTCAGGCTGCGATTTCAGGCGAGGAGACGATGCGGGTTCTGATCCTGGTCATGCTGCTTGGTCTTTCCGCGACGGGCGAAGCCGCCGCCGACTGGAAGCCGAGCATCTTCAACGGCGAGAGCAAGCGCGCGATCCAAGGCTGCTCCCCGACGATGACCGATGACGCCTGGTCCTGCGCCTTCATCCGCTGCGAGGCGGACAAGCAGCTCGGCCTCTATCTCGACATTCCCGGCATTCTTTCGGAAGGGCCGATCATCCTCGCCATCGATGGCCGCGATTTTTCGCTCCGGCTTCAGGAGACACCGGGACCGTTTGGAGATGCCTATCGGGTCCTGGGCGCGGACGGCGAGATGTTCGCGGCCTTTCCAACCGGTCGCTCGCTGCGCATCCGCCAGGAAGGGATCAAGAAGGGCTACGACGTGATCCCGCTCAAGGGAATCGGCCCCGCCTTACGCAAGCTCAACCAGTCCTGCGGCCCGCGCTAACGCTGCCGCCGGAGAAAATGCTTCCCCCGATTTGGGCGGTCGAATTGCCCCGAAGAGAGATTTCCTCTTTTGGAACGGGAATAAGAAAAATCACACTACCTGACGTGAATTGATGCTTGAGGGTCCGTGCCTTATGTAAAACGTTCGTAATAGCGAACGTAGCGAGCATCATTCATGGCTGCCGCCAAGCGCCCTGCCCTGCCGGTGATCCTGCTGGCCAACGACCTGCTCGACGGCGATGTCGTCTTCGCGGCCGGCGATGCGAACGGCCTGCATTGGTCGCGCGATCCCAGCGCGGCGCTGGTCGGCGACGACGATGCCACCGCCGACCGGCTCGACGCCTTCGCTGCCGCCGAGCTCGGCAATCAGCATGTCGTCGACGCCTATCTGGTCGATGTCGCGATCGAAGACGGCGTGCCGGTGCCGCGCCATTACCGTGAGCGGATGAAGACGACCGGCCCCAGCATCCGGCGCGACCTCGGCAAGCAGGCCGAATTGCCGCTGGCCCAAGCATTTCTGAGAGCCTGACGCATGTATCGTTACGACGAATTCGACGAACGCTTTGTCCGCGAGCGCGTCGCGCAGTTCCGCGACCAGGTTGGCCGCCGGCTCAGCGGCTCGCTGACCGAGGACGAGTTCAAGCCGCTGCGCCTGAAGAACGGCGTCTATCTGCAGCTGCACGCGTATATGCTGCGGATCGCGGTGCCCTATGGCACGCTGTCGTCGAAGCAGATGCGCCAGCTCGCGCTGATCGGCGAGCGCTATGATCGCGGCTACGGCCATTTCACCACGCGCACCAATCTCCAGTTCAACTGGCCGAAGCTGCGCGATATCCCTGATATTCTCGACCTGCTCGCCGATGTCGAGATGCATGCGATCCAGACCTCGGGCAATTGCATCCGCAATGTCACCGCCGATCATTTCGCCGGCGTCGCGCAGGACGAGGTCGAGGATCCGCGCCCGACCGCCGAGCTGATCCGGCAATGGTCGAGCCTGCATCCCGAGTTCGACTACCTGCCGCGCAAGTTCAAGATCGCGGTGACCGGCGCCGAGCACGACCGCGCCGTGATCAAGGCGCACGATATCGGCCTGCGCATCCTGCGCCATCCCGACACCCACGAGATCGGCTACGAGGTCATCGTCGGCGGCGGTCTCGGTCGCACCCCGATGATCGGCAAGGTCGTGCGCGAGTTCCTGCCCAAGGCCGACCTGCTCGCCTATCTCGAGGCGATCATGCGAGTCTACAATCTCGAAGGCCGGCGCGACAACAAGTACAAGGCCCGGGTCAAGATCCTCGTCCACGAGATCGGGACGGAGGAATTCTCCCGCCGCGTCGAGGAGGAGTTCGCCCGGCTCGACGGCCCCTCGGTCAATGCCGACCCGGCCGAGGTCGCGCGCATCGCCGCCTATTTCGCGCCGCCGACCTACGAGACGCTGCCGGCGACGAGCGGCGCCTTCGAGGCAGCCAAGGCCGGCAATCCCGACTTCGCCCGCTGGGTCGAGACCAATCTCACGCCGCATCGCCAGCCGGGCTATGCGGCGCTGACGATCTCCCTGAAGCCGATCGGCGCGCCTCCGGGCGATGCCACCAGCGAGCAGATGCGTGTCGTCGCCGATCTCGCCGACGAATTCTCGCTGTCGGAGATCCGCGTCACCCATGCGCAAAACCTCGTCCTGCCGCATGTTAAGCTGTCCGACCTGTTCGCGGTCTGGCAGCGCCTCGGCGAGGCTGAGCTCGCGACGGCCAATGCCGGGCTGATCACCGACATCATCGCCTGTCCCGGCCTCGATTATTGCGCGCTGGCGACAGCCCGCTCGATCCCGATCGCGCAGGCGCTGGCGCAGCGCTTCGCCGATCCCGTCAGGCAGAAGGAGATCGGTGTGCTCAACATCAAGATCTCCGGCTGCATCAATGCCTGCGGCCACCACCATGTCGGCCATATCGGCATTCTCGGCCTCGAGAAGCGCGGGATCGAATCCTACCAGATCACGCTCGGCGGCGACGCGACCGAGAACGCTGCGATCGGCGAGATTCTCGGCCCCGGCCTCGCCGCCGAGGACGTGCCGGACGCGATCGAGCGCATCGTCTCGGTCTATCTGGCCCAGCGCCTGACGGGCGAGAGCTTCATCGACAATGTCCGCCGCATCGGCCTCGCGCCGTTCAAGGCGGCTTTCCAAGACACCAACCGAGAGGTCAGCCATGCCGTTGCTTGATCGTCACGGCGCCAAGGCCGAGATTTGGACGCGCAGCGAAGGCGCGGCGATCGGCAACCTCTCGCATGCGCTCGTCGACTGGGCGACGCTGCCGGAGGCGCTGGCGCAGAAGACGCGCGACCAGCGCATCGGCGTCGTCATCCCCAACACTGTCCGCATTCCCGAACTGAAGCTCCTGATGCGCCAGCTCTCGCTGATCGCGATCAGCTTCCCGTCCTTCGGCGACGGACGCGGCTTCAGCCTGGCACGGCTGATCCGCAATCACGGCTTCACCGGCACCTTGCGCGCCAGCGGGCCGCTGATCGTCGACCAGTTCGCCTATGCCCTCGCCTGCGGCTTCGACGAGGTCGAGTTGCCGGAGGCCAGCGCGGCGCGCCAGCCGGTCGAGCAATGGGTCCAGGCCCTTGGCCAGATCAGCCATGGCTATCAGCGCGGCTATGGCGACAGCGGCAACATCCTCGACCGGCGCCGCTCGGCCCGGCTGAAACATGCTGCGGCGGGCTGAGACGATGCACGGTTCGGCCCAGACCAGCCTGCGGCGGCCGGCCGATCGCCATAGCGACGATGAATGGGAGGAGGCCATGCTGAACGACGCCCTGAGCCATTCCGCGCCCGGCCCGCGCGAGCGCTGGTTCGATCTTTGCTTCCGGCTTATCATCCTGGTGCTTGCCGGCCTGTGGTTGTTCATGCCACCTGCGGGCGATAGCCGGGCGCAACCCGATGTGAAGGCCGCAGCGACGCAAAGATGAGCGCAAGACGCCCGGAGACAACCGCCCCGCGCCGCATCGACCGGCTCGCGACCCTGCCACTCTTCCACAAGCTGGAGGGACGCAAGGTCGTGCTCGCGGGTGCGAGCGAGGGTGCGCTCTGGAAGGCGGAATTGCTGGCCGCGGCGGGCTCAAACCTGCTGATCCTCGCCGGCGACCAGCCGGAGGTTTTCGCGAGCCTCGCCTCCGATCCGCCAGCCGGCTCCATCACCGTGCTGCCGCGCGCCTGGCAGGCTGATGATCTCGACGGCGCGGCGCTCGCCATTGCCGACATCGATTCGCTCGACGAGGCCAAAGCTTTCGCTGCCGCGGCCCGGCAGAACGGCGTGCCGGTCAACATCATCGACAAGCCCGAATTCTGCGATTTCGCCTTTGGCTCGCTGGTCAACCGCTCGCCGCTCGTCGTCGCGATCTCGACCGATGGCGCCGCGCCTGTCTTCGGCCAGGCGATCCGCGCCAAGATCGAGGCGCTGCTGCCCGCCGGTCTCAAGTCTTGGGCGCAGGCGGCGCATGACTGGCGCCCGATGGTCAAGGCACGCGAGCTCGCCTTCCCGCTGCGCCGCGATTTCTGGGAGCGCTTCACCAGCCGTGCGCTAGCCGAGCCGCAGCGCCGCCCCGACGAGAACGATCGGAGCGATCTCTCTGCGGTGCTGGACGAGATCGAGCGTGGCGGCACGCCGAACGGCCGGGTCACGCTGGTCGGCGCCGGCCCTGGCGATCCGGAGCTGCTGACGCTGAAGGCGATCCGGGCGCTGCAGAGCGCCGACATCATTCTTTACGACGATCTTGTTTCGGCCGGCGTGCTCGAACTCGCCCGGCGCGAGGCCAGGCGCATGCTGGTCGGCAAGCAGGGCTATGGTCCGGCCGTGAAGCAGGACGACATCAACGCGATGCTGGTCTCGCTCGCCGGCCAAGGCAAGCATGTGGTTCGGCTGAAGGGCGGCGATCCCGGCATCTTCGGCCGCGCCGGCGAAGAGATCGAGGCCTGCCAGCGCGCCGGAATCCCCGTCACGATCGTGCCCGGTATCTCGGCGGCGCAGGGCGCGGCCGCGTCGCTCGGCCTGTCGCTGACCCATCGCGACCATGCCCGCCGCCTGCAATTCGTCACCGGCCATGCCCGCGACGGCAAGCTGCCGCAGGACCTCGACTGGAAGGCGCTCGCCGACCCGGCCGCGACCACGGCGCTCTATATGGCCCGCGCCACGCTGCCGCTGTTCCGCGAGAAGGCGCTCGCCGCCGGGCTCGATCCTGAAACGCCGGCGATCGCCGTGCTCGGTGCCACCACCCCGGCGGAAACGCGGATCGCCAGCACGATCGCGCAGCTGCCCGAACGTCTCGGCGAGCTGCCGAGCAAGGGACCGGTCCTCGTCCTGATCGGCCATGCCATGGGCGCTGCGCTGCCGGCTGCAGCGAGCGGAAATTTGGCGCACGGCTGAAACGAACCAAACCGCCGGAGATGCGTTTTCTCTCTGGCGCGAAAAGTTTGGAAGGGCTCTACTGCCCCCGCTAGTTGAGCGATGACCGCCAATTCAGTACGTTCTGTTTGTTTTTAAGAACAGTTTTGAGCCGTTCCGACGGTTTTCCGAACTGTCCGACACGGAGCACTGAGATGACGCGACAGAGACTTCACCGCCTGCTGCAAGCCGGCCTGACGCTCGGAGCCTTCGCCCTGTGCTTCGGCGTGATCAGCGGCGCCCGCGCCCAGACCGAGCTGCTCAACGTCTCCTATGATCCGACGCGCGAGCTCTACCGCGAGATCAATGCGGCCTTCATCGCCGACTGGAACGGCAAGAACGCCAAGAAGATCACCACGATCCGGCAGTCGCATGGCGGTTCGGGCGCGCAGGCCCGCACCGTGATCGACGGCCTGAACGCCGATGTGCTGACCCTGGCGCTCGCCGGCGACATCGACGCGGTGGCGCAGCGCTCGAAGAAGCTGCCGCTCGACTGGCAGAAGCGCCTGCCGCAGAACTCCTCGCCCTACACCTCGACCATCGTTTTCCTGGTTCGCAAGGGCAATCCCAAGGCGATCAAGGACTGGGGCGACCTGGTCAAGCCGGGCGTGCAGATCATCACGCCGAACCCGAAGACCTCCGGCGGCGCGCGCTGGAACTATCTCGCCGCCTGGGCCTATGCCGAGAAGGCCTTCAACAAGGACGAGGCCAAGGTCCGCGACTATATCGGCAAGCTGCTGGCCAATGTCCCGGTGCTCGACACCGGCGCGCGCGGCGCGACCACGACCTTCACACAGCGCGGCATCGGCGACGTCTTCCTGTCCTGGGAGAACGAGGCATTCCTGGCGCTGAAGGAGTTCGGCGAGGACAAGTTCGACATCGTCGTGCCCTCGCTCTCGATCCTGGCCGAGCCGCCGGTCGCCATCGTCGACGGCAATGTCGACGCCAAGGGCACCCGCGCCGAGGCGCAAGCCTATCTCGATTTCCTCTACACGCCGAAGGGGCAGGCGATCATCGCCAAGCACTATTACCGGCCGCGCAATCCCGAAGCAGCCGATCCGAAGGACGTTGCCCGCTTCCCGAAGGTCGAGCTCGTCACCATCGATGAGAGCTTTGGCGGCTGGGCCAAGGCGCAGCCCGCTCATTTCGGTGACGGCGGCACCTTCGATCAGCTCTACAAGCCGGCGCGCTGAGCCATGACAGCGACGGTATTCCGCTGGCGCGAGCCCAGCATCCTGCCCGGCTTCGGCCTGGCGCTGGGCATCACCGTGACTGCGCTGTCGCTGATCGTGCTGATCCCGCTCGCGGGGCTGTTCATCAAGGCGGCGAGCGCCGGCCCCGCCGATATCTGGGCGGTGGCGACCTCGCCGCGCACGCTCGCCGCGCTGAAGCTCTCCTTCCTCGGCGCGCTGTTCGCCGCGGCGGTCAACGCGGTCTTCGGATTGATCCTCGCCTGGGTGCTCGTGCGTTATGATTTCCCCGGTCGGCGCCTGATCGACGCGGCGGTCGACCTGCCCTTCGCCCTGCCGACCGCGGTCGCCGGCATCGCACTCGCCGCGATCTACGCACCGAACGGCTGGGTCGGCGGGCTGCTCGCGCCCTACGACATCAAGGTCGCCTATACGCCGCTCGGCGTGATGGTGGCGCTGATCTTCATCGGCCTGCCCTTCGTCGTGCGCACGATCCAGCCGGTGCTGGAGGAGTTGCCGGCCGATATCGAGGAGGCGGCCGCGCTGCTCGGCGCCAGCCGCTGGCGCACCGTCTTCACCGTGCTGCTGCCGCCGGTACTGCCAGCGCTGCTGACCGGCTTCGTGCTTGCCTTCGCGCGGGCCGTCGGCGAATACGGCTCGGTGATCTTCATCGCCGGCAATGTGCCGATGGTCTCCGAGATCGCACCGCTCCTGATCGTGATCCGGCTGGAGCAGTTCGACTATGCCGGCGCGGCCGTGGTCGCGACGATCATGCTGCTGCTCTCGTTCTCGCTGATCCTGCTGGTCAACTTGATCCAGGCGAGCGCGCGCCGGAGGTTCGGCGATGTCTGACGCGAGCCTGCCCTATCAGATCGAGGATCTCGCTCCGGCCCGCGCCGCCCGGCGGGTCAAGGGCGAATCCCGGCTCGTCCAGTTCCTGCTGGTCGGCATCTCGCTCGGCTTCCTCTGCCTGTTCCTGTTCCTGCCGCTGATCTCGGTCTTCGTCGAGGCCGGTGCACGCGGCTGGCAGGCCTATCGCGAGGCGATCCTCGAACCCGATGCCTTGGCGGCGATCCGCCTGACCCTGCTCGTCGCGGCGATCGCGGTGCCGTTCAACGTGATCATCGGCCTCGCCGCCGCCTGGGCGATCGCCAAGTTCGAGTTCCGTGGCAAGAGCCTGCTGATCAGCTTCATCGACCTGCCCTTCTCGGTCTCGCCGGTGATCTCGGGCCTGGTCTTCGTGCTGCTCTTCGGCGCCCAGGGCTATTTCGGCCCGTGGCTCGCGGCGAACGACCTCAAGATCGTCTTCGCAGTGCCGGGCATCCTGCTGGCGACGATCTTCGTCACGTTCCCCTTCGTCGCGCGCGAACTGATCCCGCACATGCAGTCGCTCGGCTCGGCCGACGAGGAGGCGGCGCTGACGCTCGGTGCCTCCGCTTGGACCACCTTCTTCACGGTCACCCTGCCGAACGTGAAGTGGAGCCTGTTCTATGGGGTGCTGCTCTGCAATGCCCGCGCCATGGGCGAGTTCGGTGCGGTCGCCGTCGTTTCCGGCAAGATCCGCGGCCTGACCAACACCATGCCGCTGCATGTCGAGATTCTCTACAACGAGTATATGGGCGCCGCCGCCTTCGCCGTCGCCTCGCTGCTGGCGGGCCTCGCCCTCGTCACGCTCGTCCTGAAAACCGTCCTGGAATGGCGCTTCGCCGACGCGATCGCCGCCAGCCGCCGCCACTGAGATAGCGGGGAACTCCGATGTCGGTCGCCGTCACCATCGAAAGCGTCGAGAAGCGCTTCCAGAACTTCCCCGCCCTGCGCGGGGTCTCGCTCGACATCCAGCCGGGCGAGCTCGTCGCCCTGCTCGGCCCCTCCGGCTCGGGCAAGACGACGCTGCTGCGCGTCATCGCCGGTCTCGAGCAGGCCGAGCGCGGCCGCGTGCTCTTCGGCGAGACCGACACGCGCGAACTCTCGCTGCGCGAGCGCCGGATCGGCTTCGTCTTCCAGCACTATGCGCTGTTCAAGACGATGAGCGTCGCCGAGAACATCGCCTTCGGCCTGAAGTCACGGCCGCGGGCCGAGCGGCCGAACCCGACCGAGATCAGGAAGCGCGTCTCCGAATTGCTGGAGCTCATCCAGTTGCCGGGGCTGGAGAAACGCTATCCGAGCCAGCTCTCCGGCGGCCAGCGCCAACGCATCGCGCTCGCCAGGGCGCTGGCGATCGAGCCGCGCGTTCTGCTGCTCGACGAGCCCTTCGGCGCGCTCGACGCCAAGGTCCGCAAGGATCTGCGGGCCTGGCTGCGCCAGCTGCACCAGCGCACCGGCCACACCACCGTCTTCGTCACGCACGATCAGGAAGAGGCGCTGGAGCTCGCCGATCGGGTCGCGATCCTGCATGACGGCCGGCTCGAACAGGTCGGCTCGCCCGACGATGTCTACGATCACCCGGCAACGCCCTTCGTCTGCCAGTTCCTCGGCGACGCCAACCATCTGCCGGTCAAGGTGGTCGGCAGCCAGGCCTTCTTCCAGGATCGGCCGGTGCTCGGGGGCCTGCGCCAGAACCAAGGCGGCCCGGCCTCGCTCTATGTCCGGCCGCAGCACCTGCGCATCGTCGACGATGCGCCGCTCGCCTTACCGGGCGTGGTCGAGCATCTCAGGCGCAACGGGCCGCTGCGGCGCGCCGAAGTCGCTGTCGACGGCTTGCCGAAACGGCTCGATGTCGATCTCGCCAGCCAGGTCGCTCCGGCGATCGGCGAACGCATCCGGCTGCGCATCACGCATGGCAACCTGTTTGCTGCGGCCTAAGGCCACCCTCGCCTTCCACACGCAGCGCGGGTTATGCCTGTCGCCCGATACGGTCTGACGACAGGAGGCGGCTATGAAGGCGCGGGCGAAATGGGTTGAAGGCATGGCCTTCATGGGCGAGGCCGGTAGCGGCCACTCCGTGATCATGGACGGCGCGCCTGAATATGGCGGCCGCAATATCGGCATCCGGCCGATGGAGATGCTGCTGATCGGGCTCGCCGGCTGCACCGGCTTCGACGTCGTGCAGATCCTGAAGAAGGGCCGCGAGGCGGTGACCGGCTGCGAGGTCGAGGTCGAGGCCGAGCGCGCCACCGAGGACCCCAAGGTCTTCACCAAGATCCACATCGCCTATCGCGTCAGCGGCCGCGGCCTGTCGCAGGCCAAGGCCGAGCGCGCCGTCACATTGTCGAAGGAAAAATACTGCTCCGCTTCGATCATGCTGGGAGCGACCGCCGAGATGAGCACCTCGCTCGTGGTCGTCGACGAACTGCAACAGGAGGCCGCGGAATGACGGATATCCCGACCTCGGGGCTGGTGTCCCCCGAAGTCCTGCATGGTGCGCTGGGCACGCCCGGTCTCGTCATCATCGACATTCGCGCTGCCGCCGAGGGCGGGCGCCAGGCCTTCGAGGCCGGCCATATCCCCGGCGCCGTCCATAGCGACTACGCCGCCGATGGCTGGCGCGCCAAGGTCGGCAATGCACCGGGCATGCTGCCGCCGCTCGACCATCTCGCGGAGCTAGCAGGCCGGCTCGGCGTAACGCCGCCGAGCAAGGTCGTGATCGTGCCGGCCGGGCTCACCGCCAGCGACCTCGCCGCCGCGACCCGCGTCTACTGGACGCTGAAGCTGATCGGCCATGGCCAGCAGGCGATCCTCGATGGCGGCTTCAAGGGCTGGCAGATTTCGCCGGGATATCCGATCGAAACCGGGGCCTCCAAGCCGGCGTCGGCAGCGCCCTACCCGGTCGTGATGCAGCAGAAGCTGCGCAGCACCGCCGACGCCACCCTCGTCGCGTCGCGGAGCAAGCTCGCAACGCTCGTCGACGCCCGTTCGGCCAGCTATTTCGAGGGCAAGGAGAAGGCGGCGGAGGCGACGCGCGCTGGCCATATCCCGGGCGCCGTCTCGCGCGACTATGCGGCGGCCTTCGACCCTGCGACAGGACGCTTCAAGCCGGCCGGCGATCTCGCCGCTTTGTTCGGCCCGGTGCCGCAGGGACCGGCGATCTCCTATTGCAACACCGGCCACACCGCCTCGCTCAACTGGTTCGTGATGTCGGAGTTGCTCGGCCGCGACGAGGTCTCGCTTTACGACGGCTCGATGACCGACTGGACGCAGGTGCCGGAGCGGCCGGTCGCGACGGCCTGAGGCTGAATCCAACCGCGCTCGACGTCACTACGAGCGAAGCGACGCAATCCAGGGAGACGTAGAGCTCTGGCGCTCCTGGATTGCTTCGTCGCTGCGCTCCTCGCAATGACGTAGAGGGCTGGCGATCCAGGCGTTCACCGCCGACCAGCCCAACCTGCATTTGCAAATTCGTCCAAAAAGGATCAAAGGAAGCGCCAACGCGCCGGCCTTGCCGCGCCCTTCCCTTGCTCCGTTTTCAGAGTTCCGCCGCCGATGAACGCCGTCGCGCCGAAAATCTCGTTTGTGTCTCTCGGGTGCCCGAAGGCGCTCGTCGATTCCGAACGCATCATCACCTCGCTGCGCTCCGAGGGCTATGAGCTCAGCAAGAGCCATGCGGGCGCCGACGTCGTCATCGTCAACACCTGCGGCTTCCTCGACAGCGCGAAGCAGGAATCGCTCGAGGCGATCGGCTCGGCCATGGCCGAGAACGGCAAGGTCATCGTCACCGGCTGCATGGGCGCCGAGCCCGAGCAGATCCGCGACGCCTTCCCGAACCTGCTCGCGATCACCGGGCCGCAGGCCTATGAGAGCGTGGTCTCGGCCGTGCACCAGGCGGTGCCGCCCAAGCACGATCCCTTCATCGATCTGGTGCCGGACCAGGGCATCAAGCTGACGCCGCGGCACTACGCCTATCTCAAGATTTCAGAGGGTTGCAACAACCGTTGCAGCTTCTGCATCATCCCCAAGCTGCGCGGCGATCTGGTCTCGCGGCCGATCGGCGACGTGCTCCGCGAGGCCGAGAAACTGGTCAAGGCCGGCGTCAAGGAGCTGCTGGTGATCTCGCAGGACACCAGCGCCTACGGGCTCGACATCAAATACGCCCCGTCGATGTGGAAGGATCGCGAGGTCCGCACCCGCTTCTTCGAGCTGGCGCGCGAGCTCGGCCAGATGGGCGTCTGGGTTCGGATGCACTATGTCTATCCCTACCCGCATGTCGACGAGGTCATCCCGCTGATGGCGGAGGGCAACGTGCTCCCCTATCTCGACATCCCGTTCCAGCACGCCTCGCCTTCCGTGCTGAAGGCGATGCGCCGGCCGGCCCATCACGAGAAGACGCTGGAGCGGATCCGGAAATGGCGCGAGACCTGCCCGGACCTCGCCATCCGCTCGACCTTCATCGTCGGCTTCCCTGGCGAGACCGAGGGCGATGTCGACTTCCTGCTCGACTGGTTGAAGGAAGCGAAGCTGGAGCGCGTCGGCTGCTTCAAATACGAGCCGGTCAAGGGCGCGACCGCCAATGACCTCGGCTTGCCGCTGGTCGACGAGGACGAGAAGGAAGCGCGCTGGCATCGCTTCATGAAGACGCAGGCCGAGGTTTCGGCCCGTATCGTCAAGGGGCGCGTCGGCAAGCGTATCCAGGTGATCATCGACGAGGCCGGTCCGACCGTCGCCAAGGGCCGCTCGAAATGGGATGCGCCGGAGATCGACGGCAATGTCTATGTCTCGAGCCGCCGGCCGCTGCGGCCGGGCGATATCGTCACCGTGAAGATCGAGCGTGCCGACGCCTATGACCTGCACGGCATGGCGGTCTGAGCGGAGCCTGTCTCTCAGGCATGGACCGCGGCCATCGGGCGCGGCATGCGGCGCGGCTCGGCGACACGGCCGATACGCGGCCGCGAGGACTTCTCGAAGACGATCTGCGCATCGCTGACCTGTGTGACGAGCTGGAGCGTCGGCCGGGCGGCGAGCTGTGCGTTGAGCGCCATCGCGACGATGATGAAGGAGAGGGTGAAGCCGACGCGGCGAAGAAGCGGGGACATGACGTAGGGACCAAAGATCTTGTTGTTGGTCCCGCTTTGCCGGCTCCAGGCAGCCTTTCGCTTTCAGGTTTCGAAACTTTCGATTTTTTCGTTCCGTTACGGAAGCGGCCGCCCTTCGGGCGGCCGCATGCAGTGTCGCCGGATCGCTCGTTCTACGGCACGATCACTGTTGAGCCGGTCGTTCCGCGCCCTTCCAGCGCGCGATGAGCATCGGCCGCATCCTTCAAAGCGAAACGCGCATTGATGGCGACGGCGACCTTGCCGGAGCCGACCGCCTCGAACAGGTTCTTCGCCATCGCGACCAGGGTGTCGCGGTTGGCCGTGTGCGTGTTCATCGTCGGGCGGGTGACGTAAAGGGAGCCCTTCGCGGCGAGAATGCCGAGATTGAAGGCCTCGACCGCACCCGAGGCGTTGCCGAAGCTCGCCAGCAGGCCGAACGGCCTTAGCGAGTCGAGCGAACCCATGAAGGTGTCCTTGCCGACGCCGTCATAGACGACATTACAGAGCTTGCCGCCGGTGATCTCCTTGACCCGCGCCGGAACGTCCTCGTCGCGATAGAGGATGACATGGTCGGCCTTGTTCGCCTTGGCGAGTTCGGCCTTCTCCTTGCTGCCGACGGTACCGATCACGGTCGCACCCAGCGCCTTGCCCCATTGGCAGAGGATCGAGCCGGTGCCACCGGCCGCGGCATGGACCAGGATCGTGTCGCCCGGCTTCACCGGATAGGTGCGGTGAAGCAGGTATTCCGCCGTCAGCCCCTTCAGCATCATGCTGGCGCCGGCTTCGTAGGACACGTTGTCGGGCAAGGCGACGACCGCCGACGCAGGAACGATGCGCTCCTCGGCATAGGCGCCATGGGCGGCGACGACGGCGATCCGGTCGCCCGGCTTGAACTCCGTGACGCCGGGGCCGACCGCGAGCACGTCGCCCGCCGATTCGTTGCCGAGCGTGAACGGCAGCGGCGCCGGGTAGAGGCCGGTGCGGAAATAGGTGTCGATGAAGTTGAGGCCGATGGCGCGGTTGCGGATCAGGATCTCGCCCGCTCCCGGCGCCGGCAGGCTGACCTCTTCGAGCTGCAGAACTTCGGGCCCACCGGTCTTGTGTACGCGGATTGCTTTCGCCATGGCGATCTCCTGATGTCGATGGCCGCAACGATAGGGACTTGCCTTCCTCCCGCGCAACGGCTGCACTGCACGGCAGACCCGCGCAAACGCCGAGTCGGTCGGGCATAACTGCATGATCGGTCTCTGACATGAACAGCCAAGGTGCTCATCTCGGCGGCCGTCCCATCCTGCGTGAGGCCTTCACCCCCAAACTGATCTCCGCTTTGCGCGAGGGCTATGGCTTCGCCCGGCTGCGAGCCGATGCGCTTTCGGGACTGACGGTCGCGATCGTCGCACTGCCGCTGTCCATGGCGATCGCCATCGCCAGTGGCGCGACGCCGGCTGCCGGATTGTTCACGGCGATCATCGGCGGCTTCCTGGTCTCGGCGCTGAGCGGCAGCCGCCACCAGATCGGCGGGCCGGCCGGCGCCTTCATCGTCCTCGTCGCCGCGACGATCGACCAGCACGGCTTCGACGGGCTGCTGCTCGCTACCACGCTGGCCGGCGTCATGCTCATCGTGGTCGGGGCGCTGAGGCTCGGCACCTATATCAAGTATATCCCGCATCCGGTGCTGGTCGGCTTTACCACCGGCATCGCGATCATCATCTTCGCCAGCCAGATTCGCGATTTGCTCGGCCTGACGCTGCCCGGCAAGGAGCCGGCTGCACTGATCCCGAAGCTGCAAGCGCTCGGGGCCGCGCTCGGCACGCTCAACCCGGCGGCGCTCGGGCTCTCGGCCCTGACTGTCGCGACGATCCTGGCCATCAGGCGCTGGCGGCCGAGCTGGCCGGGTCTCCTGATCGCTGTCGCGCTCGCCGCCGCCGCGACCTTCCTGTTCAACCTGCCGGTCGAGACCATCGGCGGCCGCTTTGGCGGCATTCCGCGCGTCCTGCCGGCCCCGCATCTGCCGGCCTTCAGCCTCGACAAGCTGGTCGAGGTGCTGCCGGCGGCGCTGTCGATCGCCGTGCTCGGCGGCATCGAGTCGCTGCTCTCGGCGGTGGTCGCCGACGGGATGAGCGGACGCCGGCATCGCTCGAACATGGAGCTGGTGGCGCAGGGCGTCGCCAATATCGGCTCGCCCCTGTTCGGGGGCATCTGCGTCACCGGCACGATCGCCCGCACCGCGACCAATATCCGTGCCGGCGGCGTCACGCCGATCGCCGGCATGCTGCACGCGGCCTTTGTGCTGCTGTTCATGCTGGTCGCGGCGCCGCTCGCCTCCTACATCCCGTTGGCGGCTCTGGCCGGGGTGCTCGCCGTGGTCTCCTGGAACATGGCTGAGAAGGCTGCCTTCGCGGCGATCCTCAGGCATTCGCGCGCCGACTCGCTCGTGTTGCTCGCCACCTTCCTGCTGGTGATCTTCGAGGATCTGATGGTCGGGATCGGCGTCGGCGTCGTGCTGGGGTCGCTGATCTTCATGCACCGCATGGCGAACATCGTCACAGTCGAGGCCGGCATGGACACAAGCCTCGTCGACTATGACGAAGCAGGCCATGACGAGCCGCTGACAAACGGCAACGGCAAGCGCGACGGCGAAGCCTTCCACTACAAGATCACCGGCCCGCTCTTCTTCGGCGCCAGCAGCCATGTCGCGACGGTGCTCGATCGCGTAGGCCCCTTCCCCGAGCGGATCGTGCTCGATCTCTCCGGCGTGCCCTTCGCCGATTCGAGTGCGGCGGTTTCGCTGAAGGCGGTGATCGACAAGGCGCTGCACCATGGCTCCACCGTAGAGATTCGCGGCGCCGGGCGGCAGGTGCGTGCGGTGCTCGGCCATGAGGGCATCGACGAGCGGATTGTCTCGTTCCGGGAGATCGCCCAGAAGCCCGGGAAGGGCGTGGTCTGGGGATAGCTGCGGCAAGGGCGCGCTCGCCAGCAGCGCCGGCATCGGCTACCGAAAGGTCATGACGGACCAGCAGCATTGCGACATAGCCATCGTTGGGGCCGGCGCGGTCGGGCTCGCGGCAGCGCTATCTCTCGCCGCGGCCGGGCGGCAGATCGTACTATTCGGGCAGGCGAGCGCGCCGCGCGATGGCCGCACCGTCGCCCTGCTCGACGGCTCCTGGCGATTGCTCGAGATGCTGGGCCTGACGGAGGCGCTGGACGCGCTCGCGGCGCCACTCGCGGTGATGCGGCTGGTCGACGATACCGGCAGCCTGTTCCGGCAGCCGCCGGTCGAGTTCAAGGCGGCCGAGCTTGGCCTGCCGGCCTTCGGCTGGAATATCGAGAATGCCGCGCTGGTCGAGGCGATGGCGGCCAAGGCAGCGGCCGATCCGCGTATCCGCATGATCCCGCAGGCCGTGACCGGGATCACGGCGAACACCGAGAATGTCAGGCTGGTGGGTGAAGGTTTCGCACCAGTCGATGCACGCCTCGCCGTCGGCGCCGATGGCCGCAGGTCTCGCGTCAGGGAGGCCGCCGGCATCACGGCGCGCGACTGGAACTACCCACAGGTGGCGCTGACGGCAATCCTGAGCCATCGCCGCGAGCATCAGGACGCCTCGACAGAGTTCCACACCCGTTCCGGCCCGTGCACGCTGGTGCCGATGTCCGGCCGGCGCTCTTCGCTGGTCTGGTTGGTCGAGCCTGGCGAGGCCGAACGTATCGCCGGTATGGACGATATCGCCTTCGCCCGCGCGGTCGAGCGCCAGACCCATTCGATTCTCGGCGCGATGACGCTCGCTGGCCCGCGCGGCCGCGTGCCGATGGGCGGGCTTTCGGTCGATCGTTTCGCCGCGGCGCGCATGGTGCTGATCGGCGAAGCTGCGCATGTCTTCCCGCCGATCGGGGCGCAGGGGCTCAATCTCGGCCTGCGCGACGTCGCGGCGCTGCGCGATGCGGTCGCCGGTGCAGGCGATCCTGGCGAAGAGGGGGCACTCTCGGCTTATGACCGCTCGCGCCAGGCGGATGTGCGCCTGCGCACCGGCGCGGTCGATGCGCTCAACCGGACCTTGCTGACCGACCTCTTGCCGGCTGACCTGATGCGCGGCGCTGGATTGCTGGCACTGTCGCGGATTGCCCCCTTACGCCGGCTGGTGATGCGGCAGGGGCTGGCTGGCGGTACTGCAGCGGGCTGAACCTCAGATCTCGTAGTCGCCGACTGGTGGGCTTGGCCGCAGCGCCGGCGCGGCGCTGCGGAAGACCGGCGCGAGCGGCAGCGGTGTCGAGACCATGCGCCTTCCACCGGGCTCCTCGACCTGCCGGTCGAACAGGCCGCGGGCGGTCAGGTGCGGATCGGCCAGCGCTTCGCCAAGCGTGCGGACCACTGTGCAGCAGCAGTCGAGAGGCTCGATCGTGGCGCGCCAATGGTCCGCCGGCCGCGATGCGATGATCGCAGTGATGGCTTCCTGCGTCGCGGCGGGATCACGCCGATCATCGCGCAATCCGGCATCGAGGCCGATGCCCTCGCAGAAGCTCGTCCAGAATTTCTCCTCGATCGCGCCGACGGCCAGGAACCAGCCATCCGCGGTCGCATAGAGGCCGTAGCGCGGGCTGGCGCCGGTGAGCAGCCCCTCCCCGCCCGCCGGATAGCGGCCCGACGCCTGCCCCTGCGCCAGTGCATACCAGGCGAAGGCGAGCATCGCGTCGGTCATGGCGATGTCGAGATGGCAGCCCTGGCCGGAACGGTCGCGTTCGCGCAAGGCGAGCAGAATATTGATCACCGCTGGCATGGCGCCGCCGGCGATGTCGGCGACCAGGGTCGGCGGCAGCGGTGCCGGCCTGCCGGGTGCAAGCGACTGGCCAAGCAAACCGCCGATCGCCTGGTAGTTTATGTCGTGGCCTGCCTCGGGGGCACGCGGGCCCTCCTGACCGTAGCCGCTGATCGAGCAGTAGATCAGCCTGGGGTTGAGCGCCTTCAGTGCGCCATAGCCGAAGCCGAGGCGGGCCATCACGCCGGGCCGGAACTGCTCGATGACGATGTCGGCCTGCTGGATCAGCGGCGTCAGCCGTTCCAGCGCGTCCGGCGCCTTGAGGTCGATGGCGAGGCTCTGCTTGCCGCGGTTGAGCGCGGCGAACGGGGCGGAGGTCTCGCCGAAGCGAGGCGGAAAGCGGCGCATGTCCTCGCCGTCCGGCCGCTCGATCCGGATCACGCGCGCGCCGGCCTCGGCGAGGAAGAGGCTCGCCAGCGGGCCGGGCAGCAGGGTTGAGAAGTCGAGGACGAGGAGATCGGAGAGCGGCTGCATCGATGGGCCCGGAAGGCAGGCCCTTGCGGGCCGTCAGTGGAAGAGGTCTGCCGGCATCCTGCCCGTCTTCACCAGCCACAGGAAGCCCGTCAGCGTCACCGTCGAGACGATGGTGCCGACGAGGATGCAGGCGGAGGCACGCTCGATGCCGACGCGGTACTGCGTCGAGATGACGAAGATGTTCAGCGCCGGTGGCAGCGCCGCCATGATCACGGCGGCGTAGACCCAGGGCGCCGAGAAGTTGCCGAGGCCCGACAGCAGCAGCCAGACCAGCAGCGGGTGCAGCAGCAGCTTGATCGCGACGAGCCAGGGCAACTCGCCGGGCATGCGCCGTATCGGCTGCAACGCCACCGTGACGCCGAGCAGGAAGAGCGCGCAGGGAGCGGCCGCCTGCGAGAGCCATAGCGTCATCTTGTCGATCGCGGTCGGCAGTTCGAGCTTGAGGAAGGCCGCGAGCACGCCGGCGACAGTGGCGACGTTGAAGGGATGGGTGACCACCCGCCGGACCACCTCCCCCGCCGTCGCGGCAAAGCTGCGCTTCTCCACGCCGGCCAGCGCCATCAAGAACGGGATCAGCGAGAACAGCAGGAGATTGTCGAAGACAAAGATCAACACGACCGGCGCGCTGGCGGCGGGGCCGAGCGCCGCCAGGATCAGCGGCGGGCCCATATAGCCGATGTTGGAATAGGAGCCGGCGACGCCCTGCATCACCGCTTGCGGCATGTCGCCATGGGTGTGGCGCCAGCCGAGCGCGAAGGAGAGCACGAAGGCGCAGAAGGTCGCGAGCGTCGTCACCGCGACGAAGCGCCAGTTCGTCAGTTCGCTCAGCGGCTTGTCGGCGATCAGCCGATAGAACAGGCAGGGCAGCGCGACATAGATCAGGAAGAACTGCATCCAGGCGAGACCCTCGCCCGGCAGGCGCTTGTAGCGGCCGATCAGGAAGCCGAGCAGGATCAGCCCGAAGAAGGGAGCGACCAGGTTGAACAGGCTGGCGATGTCGGCCATGCGGCATTCTCAAGCGACCGACGATGACGACGGCGACGCGTTATAGGATGGGCGTCGGCGCCTGAGAACCCGGCCAGCTGCGCCTTGAGCCTGATCACCGGATACCGCTCCAAGCAGCCGATTGACCGAACGTCCCGGGCACAACCGGTAATTGCGGACTGCCGGGCGCGGAAGCAATCGGGTAACACATTTCTGCCATGTTCCGTGGCGGCTCATGGAACAGGCGAAGATGACCAGTACTCAGGCGGCGGCAGGCAATCCGGCATCCGGAGCGCACTGGCGATATTTCGTCGCGTCCCCGACGTTCTGGATCGTGTCGTTCCTGGTCGCCGTGATCCTGGGGCTCGCGCTTCCGATAAGGCTGCCGCTGGGGCCGAACTACTGGGACACCGACATCTATCTCGACGCCGCCCAGCGCATCCGGCTCGGGCAAATTCCCAATATCGACTTCTTCACGTCGATCGGCCCGCTCGGCTTCTATCTCACCGCGGGAATCAAGGCGATGTTCCCGCAGGCGCAGCCCGCCCTGCTCGCCAACTGGGCGATCGTGCCGGTCCTGCTGCCGATCGCAGCGCTGATCGCCTGGGATGTCGACGCGCGTTCGCGCCGGCTGGCCCTGGCGATCCTGATTCCGCTGCTGTTCCTGACCTCGCTGCCGATCAACCTGCACAGCCTCTATCCGTCGCCGGGCTTCGACGGGTTCGGCTACTACAACCGCCACGTCGCCCTGCTGCTCTACCTGCTGTTGGCGGCACTGCTCTTCGTGCAGAGCCGGGTCTTGCTGACGACGCTCGTCGCAGTGCTGATGACCGCGCTTTTCCTAGTCAAGGTGACGGGGCCGGTATCGGGCGCGGTCCTCGTCGGCTATGCGGTCCTCGCCGGGCGCATGCGTTTTCGCGACGCGGCGATCGCTGCCGGCTCCGTGATCGCCTGCCTGTGCGTGATCGAGTTCACGACCGGCCTCGTCTTCGCCTATCTCGAAGACATCCTCGACCTGGCGATGCTCAACTCGTCGTCGCTCTTGCGGCGCTTCCTGACGTTGGGCTCGATCAAGTTCAACGTGATCGCACCCTGCCTGATGCTGATCGGCATCCTCGTCCTCGCCGCGCGGCGCGATAAGCTGTCGGTGCTGAGCCTGCTGGCGTCGCCGCTGGGCTGGCTGAGCGCGAGCCTCTTCGCCCTCGTCCTGGGCGAGACGCAGAACAGCGGCTCGCTCGAATTCATCGGGCTCTGGCCGGTGCTGATCCTGATCCTCAAGGACTATCGCCGCCGCACCGGCGACCCGCTGCGCATGTGGGTGCTGATGCTCGTGATGGCAGTGTCGCTGCCGAGCGCCGTGATCTTTCTCGAACGAGGCGCACGGGCCGTGATTGCGGCGCCGCGCTATCAGGCGCTGGACGTGCCGGATGTGGGGCCGCTCGGCCGCGTCAGCCTCAAGCCGGAGCTGGCGCAGCGTGCAATCGCACAGGTCGACCACTAC
The DNA here is from genome assembly GCF_050275675.1 of Allobosea sp. NPDC003192. NCBI lineage: Bacteria > Pseudomonadati > Pseudomonadota > Alphaproteobacteria > Hyphomicrobiales > Alloboseaceae > Allobosea > Allobosea sp. NPDC003192. Next base: position 146,845 of record NZ_JBNNPK010000001.1, on the reverse strand, counting down.
CCGAAATACAACGATGCCTATGAGGACCTCGTCCGGCGCGGAATCCTGCCGTCCGCGACCCTGTTCTCGGAAATCGACCACCAGGCGACCTGGCTGCTCGAGGTCCAGCAGGGGATCGACGCGATCGAGCGCTGGGAAACCTCGAACCGCAGGCAGCTGAACGGCTTCTTCGCACTCGATTTCGTCAGCCCCTTCAATCACCTGCTGGGTCGCGCCGCGCCACCCCATGTCGCGCTCGGGATCGACACCGAACGCACCAATCCCAAGGTCACGCGCGAAATGCTGGAGGCCCTGCGCGACATCGACGCCATCATGCGGCCGAAATGCCCGGTCGAGGTGAAGCGGGCGGCGATCTGGAAGCAGTTCGCGCAGGCACTGGAGGGGCGTCAGCTCGTCGCGCTGTCGCCCTGCTGGGACATGTATCTGAGGCAATAATGAGCTCCGCAGAGGAGCAGTTCCGTCATGCTTCTCCCAAGGAGACGATCATGAGCGACACCCGCCGCTTCCTCTGCGAGGCCATCGCGCTCGCGCACGCCAATCTGGAGAATGGCGGGCGCCCCTTCGGCGCCGTCATCGTCAGGGATGGTGAAGTCATCGCCCGCGGCGTCAACGAGATCCTGAGCACCAACGACCCGACGGCGCATGCCGAGCTGGTCGCCATCCGGGCGGCCAGCCAGGTGCTGGGCTCGCCCAATCTCGCCGGTTGCGCGGTCTATGCCAGCGGGCATCCCTGCCCGATGTGCATGGCCGCGATGCGGCTCGCCGGGGTGGGCGAGGTCTACTACGCCTATTCGAACGACGATGGCGCTCCCTATGGCCTGTCGACCGCAACGATCTATGCCGATCTGGCAAAACCCTTCGCCGAACAGTCGATGGCGATCCGCCACGAGCCGGTTCGCCCGGAATCGGGGCCGGATCTCTATAAGGAGTGGCGGCGGAGGCAGGCCAGCCGAGGCTGAACTCGACTGCTCCTGGCGGCACCGTCGGAACGAGTCGTGATCCCCTGATCGAGGAAAGGGGTTGATTGAGAGCGCGCTTCCGGCTGTCTTAAGGCTGAGCCCGGGGGGCGCTCATCGCCCGATACCCTGGGATGCCGCGAACAAGCTGGCGACTTGGCGAGGAGGGATGATGAGACAGCAATGGTTCGGGTTCGCGAGGGAGAATCCCCTCCGGATCGTCGCCGTAGCCGTTGGGTTGCCACTGCTGCTCGCCGGTTGCGGCGGTGGCGGCGAGGGCCTGTCGTCCTCATCGAGCAGTGCCGCGAGCGCTCCGGCTCCGGCCGGGATCACGCGCGACGTCCTGGTCGGGCGCTGGGGCATCGCCTCGTTCCACACCGACAAGGACCGCAAGCGCACCGAGGCTGAAGCGCGGGCGGGATGCAAGCAGCCCTACACGATCACGCAGGGCCCCGGGGACGGGGTGATGATGCATGTCGCCGACGATCCCAAGCCCTATGAGCTCAGGCTGAAGGCGGGAGGCGGCAAGACCTATGTCGGCTTCGAGGCGCCGGCCGGCGATCCGCAGGACCGCGAGATCCTCTCGCACAGCAGGTCGATGCTGGTGATGCGCTTCGTCGATCCGGATGCGCAGCGGCGCTACGGCACCTTCATCTATTCCCGCTGCGGCTGACCGGAGGCGACGCCCATGAGCACCACTCGCTTCATCCTGCGCAGCCTTCTCGCCTGCGGTCTCACGGCCCCCCTGCTCACCTTGCCCGGCGCCGCCCAGCCGCGTCCGCCTGCGGGCCTGCAGGAGACGATGGACATCGGCGACGAGCCGGGCCGCGTCTCGACCGAGGAGGTCAGCATCACCGAGGGCCCCTATGCCCGCCAGATGGTGCTGTTCCGCTCCAACGAGGCGCCCGGCACGGTGGTGATCCATTCGGCCGAGCGATTCCTCTACGTGGTCCAGGGCAATGGCCGAGCGCTGCGCTACGGCATCGGCGTCGGCCGCGAAGGCTTCACCTGGTCGGGCCAGGTCCAGGTCAGCCGCAAGGCCGAGTGGCCGGACTGGCGCCCGCCGCCGGAGATGCTGCAGCGCCAGCCCTACCTGCCGCGCTTCATGGCCGGCGGTCCCGGCAACCCGATGGGCGCGCGCGCGCTCTATCTGGGCTCGACCGTCTTCCGCATCCACGGCACCAACCAGCCGGAGACGATCGGGCAGGCAATCTCCTCGGGCTGCTTCCGGCTCGCCAATGGCGACATCGTCGATCTCTACGACCGTGTGCCGGCCGGGACCAAGGTCATCATCCGCCACAAGGCGACGCTGTGACCGGCCTCGCCGTCTTCGCCGATCGTCGTAAGGAGCAGAGCGCCATGTCGAAGGCCCCGTCGGTTCGTTCGCGCAATTTTCGTCTCGTCTCCGCCTCGGCGCTGGCGAGCCTGCTCACGTTGCCGGTGGCGGCCGGAACGCTCGATACGGTCAAGCAGCGCGGCACGCTGCAATGCGGCGTCAGCGAGGGCGTGACGGGATTTTCCGAGAAGGATGCCCAGGGCAGCTGGCGCGGATTCGACGTCGATTTCTGCCGGGCCGTGGCGGCCGCGGTGCTCGGCGACAAGGGCAAGGTCGCCTTCACGCCGCTCTCGGCCAGCGAGCGCTTCGAAGCGCTGAAGGGCGGCAAGGTCGACCTTTTGGCGCGCAATTCGACCTGGACACTCGAACGCGAGGCCCAGCTCGGCCTCGCCTTCGCAGGCATCACCTATCATGACGGCCAGGGCTTCCTGGCCAAGCGCGCGCTCAACGTCGACGGGGCACTCGCTCTCGACAAGGCGAAGATCTGCGTCGAGGCCGGCACCACGACGCAAGCCAACCTGGCCGACTTCTTCAAGGCGAACTCGATGGCCTATGAGGAAAAGGCCTTCCCCAGCGCGGCCGAGGCCCTCGCTGGCTTCCAGTCCGGGCAATGCGACGTACTGACCCGCGACCAGTCGGCCCTTCACGGCGAGCGTCTCAAGCTGGCCAAGCCCGCCGAGGCGGTGGTGCTGCCCGACGTGATCTCGAAGGAGCCCCTCGGCCCGGTGGTGCGCGGCGACGATTTCGCCTGGTTCAACGTGGTGAAATGGATCAACTTCGCGCTGGTCAACGCCGAGGAGCTCGGCATCGCCAGCACGAATGTCGACGAAGCCCTGAAATCGCAGAAGCCGGATGCGCGCCGCTTCACGGGGGCCGAAGGGGGCTTCGGCAAGGCGCTCGGCCTCGACCCCGACTGGGCGATCCGCGCCGTCAAGGCGGGCGGGAACTATGCCGAGCTCTACGAGCGCAATCTCGGCACTGGCACAAGTCTCGCCATCCCGCGCGGCCTCAACCAGCTCTGGAGCATGGGCGGCGTCCTCTACGCCCCGCCACTGCGCTGAGCTGCGGCGCCGCAACGGATCGAGCATTCCCGCACCGGTCAAAACGACCGGTGCGCCTGCTTCAGTGTAGGATGGAGCGGAGCTGTGCGCGGGAAAAAGTGGCGCGGTCTACGGGAATCGAACCCGTCTTCCCAGCGTGAAAGGCTGGTGTCCTAACCGATAGACGAAGACCGCAGGCCTGAGCGCGACGCGCTCTTGCGAGGCGGGGCGAGCTATAGTGTCCCGGCGAAGCTTGGGCAAGCCCGCTGTCGGGGTTTTTCGCATTCGCTCACAGCGGCCGCGCCAGATCGACGACGCGCAGCTCGGCTCGCTCGCTGCCACCCCAGCGATTCAGGGTCAATGTGCCGGCGAGATGGACGCTTTCGCCGCGTGCCGCCAGCAGGGCCTGGCCGAGCGGCTCGCGCGCGGCGCGGAAGGCGATTCCCCCGATCGTGGCGCCGTCGCCAGAGCGCAGCTTGATGCGCAGATGCCCGCCGGCGCCGACCTCGATCACCTCGGTGAGCCGGTGCGCCGGCAGCACGAAGACCGGCTCGGGACAGCCGGCGCCGAACGGGCCGGCCTGGTCGATCTCGGCGAGCAGGCGCGGATTGGCGCCGCCGGCGCTGATCGCGGCATCGATCAGCAGTGCCTCGGCCTCGCGTGAGCTGGCGACGCCGCTGGCCAGCCGCTCGCTGACAAAGCTCGCAAAGGCGCCCTCCTGCCCTGGTGCCAATGTCACGCCCGCCGCCATGGCATGTCCGCCGCCCTTGACTGCAAGGCCAGCTTCGACCGCCAGCCGCACCGCCGAGCCGAGATCGACGCCAGCGATCGAGCGGCCCGAGCCGGTCGCGCCGCCATCGCTATTGCGCGCCAGGGCGAAGGTCGGGCGGCGGAAGCGCTCCTTCAAGCGGCCGGCGATCAATCCAACGATGCCTGGGTGCCAATCCGCCGAGCCGACGACCAGCACGGGATACGAGGCGGCATCCTCGAAACGATGCTCGACCTCGGCCACCGCCTCCTCGACCGCGGCGCGCTCGATCTCCTGCCGCTCCTGATTGAGCCGGTTGAGCTCGGCCGCGATGCTGCGTGCCTCGACCTCGTCTGAGGTCAGCAGCAGCCGGGCGCCGAGCGCCGCATCGCCGATTCGTCCGCCGGCATTGATGCGCGGCCCGAGCAGGAAGCCGAGATGCCAGGGCTGCACAGGGCCGTCGAGCCCGGCGATGTCGAGCAGCGCTGCGAGACCGGGCCGGTGACGCTGGCGCATGATCGCGATGCCCTGGCGCACGAAGGCGCGGTTGAGGCCGATCAGCGGCACGACGTCGGCGATGGTCGCGAGTCCGACGAGATCGAGCGCCGCGAGCAGGTCGGGCTCCCCGCCCCTCGCTTGCCAGGCGCCGCGCCGGCGCAGTTCGCGATTCGTCGCCACCAGCGTCAGGAAGACGACGCCGGCGGCGCAGAGATGGCCGAGGCCGGCGAGGTCGTCCTGCCGATTCGGATTGACCAGCGCCTGGACCTCCGGAAGCAGCTCCGGCGCCTGGTGGTGGTCGAGCACTACCGTGTCGAGGCCAAGCCTTGCGGCCTGCTGCAGCGGCTCATGGCTGGTCGTGCCGCAGTCGACGGTGACGAGCAGCGTCGCGCCCTCGCCCGCCAGCATGGCGATCGCCTCGGCATTCGGGCCGTAGCCCTCGATCAGGCGATCGGGAATATGGATGCGCGGCCGCGCGCCCGCCTCGGCGAGGAAGCCGGCGAGCAGCGCCGCCGAGCAGGCGCCGTCGACGTCGTAGTCGCCGAAGATCGCGACCTTCTCGCCGGATATCGCCGCCTGCGCGAGCCGCTGCGCCGCGCGGTCCATGTCACGCAGCACGGACGGGTCCGGCAGCAGATCGCGCAGCTTCGGCTCGAGATGGCGCAGGGCCTCGCTGGAGATGACACCGCGGCCAGCCAGGATGCGCGCCAGCGTGTCGGGCACGCCCTCGACCTGCGCCAGCGCCTCGGCTTGCGCCAGGCCGGCGACGTCGAGCCGGTCGCGCCAGGGGCGTCCGAGGGCGGAGTGCCCGACGCCGAGGAACAGGCGATTCTGGCCGGAATTCATGCGCTACCGCTGGCGCAGTCGCGCGGCTTCGTCAATCTGCAGGGCATCACTCGAGTGGCTTCTGGTCCTCGATCGCCTGCGCCGTGACCTTGCGGGCGCTCATCGGCGCATGGCCGGAGACTTCCGCGCCGGCATCGGGCTTCAGCCTGATCATCCACAGCGCCGACGAGGCCGAGATCAGGCCGACCAGGACGAAGGCCGGCCAGAAATCCCCGGCGCCCAACATCTTGCCGCCATTGTAGAGATTGGCGGCCTCGAGCGCGAAGGCGCCGACGGTGATACCGAGGCTGAGGGATAGCTGCTGGGCGACGCTGGAAAAGCTGGTCGCGCTTGACATGTCACGATTGGAGACGTCGGCATAGCTCAACGCGTTGATGCCGGTGAACTGCAGCGAGCGGAAGCAGCCGCCGATGAAAAGCACGCCGAGCATGATCCAGTGCGGCGTCGTCGGTGTGAACAGGCCTGAAGCTGCCAGGAAAGCCGAGCCGATCAGCGCGTTGAACGTCAGCACGCCGCGGAAGCCGAAGCGGGCGAGGATCGTCTTCGCCAGCGTCTTCATCACGAGCGCGCCTGCGGCCGATGCGAAGGTGATCAGGCCCGATTGCAGCGCATCCAATCCGAAACCGAGTTGCAGCATCAAAGGCAGCAGGAAGGGGATCGCGCCGATGCCGACGCGAAAGATCGAGCCGCCGAGAACGCCGATTCGATAGGTCGGGATGCGTAGCAGCGAGAGATTGAGCACCGGATAGGCCAGCCGGCGGGCATGGAACCAGTAGAGGACCAATGCCGCGATCCCGAAGGCGACGCAGCCATAGGACACAGCGACAGGCACGAGATGGCGCCCACCGGTGGCGAGGCCGAGCATCAGCGCGGCGAAGCCGGTCGAGGAGAGCAGGAAGCCCCTGATGTCGAGCGGAGCGACGTCCTCCTCGCGGATATCCTCGAAGAACATCGTCGCGAGCGCGATGCCGAGCAGGCCGATCGGCAGGTTGATGAAGAAGATCCAGCGCCAATCGAAATAGGTGGTGATGAAGCCGCCAACCACAGGCCCGACGACCGGGCCGACTAGCGCCGGCACCGTCAGATAGGCCAGCGCGCTGACCAGCTCCGATTTCTCGACGCTGCGCAGGATGACGAGGCGCCCGACCGGCACCATCATCGCCCCGCCCATGCCCTGGATGAAGCGTGCCCCGACGAAGGCCCCGAGCGAGTTCGAGAAGGCGCAGAGCACCGAGCCGAGCATGAAGATGCCGAGCGCCGTCCTGAAGATGGTGCGGGCCCCGAACCTGTCGGCCATCCAGCCGGAGATCGGGATGAACACGGCAAGGCTGACGAGATAGGAGGTCAGCGCCAGCTTGAGCGCGATCGGATCCTCGCCGAGCGACTGGGCGATCACCGGCAGCGAGGTCGCAATCACCGTCGAGTCGGTGTTCTCCATGAACAACGCGCAAGCGACTATCAGGGGCAGGAGCTTGGCGCGCTGCAAGGAATTGGACTTTCGGATTTGGCCGCCCGCAGCGCTTTAATGCGCGCATTTCAGACTGGCGAGAGCAGATTGGACCTCGGCGACGAGGGTTGCGTTCGCTGCATGGCAAAAACGGCGACGTGGCAGGGGAATAGCCGGCTTCCGAGTTGCGCGCAGCTCATCACAAGGACGTGACTGCGGCTCTGCCATGCACCGATTGCAGGTCATTCCGGCAAGATCGTGCCTATCTGATGGCGGAAGGGGCGATGATTTCGCACAAGCCGACGCGGCCGGTCCGCGGGCAAGAGGTGTCCTATGATCAACTCCACCCACCACACAGTCCGCTCGCTCACCCTGACCGCGTTGCGCCATGGTGCTGCCGCCGCATTGCTCGCCGGAGCTGCCTTCTTCAGTGCCGGTCAGGCGCCCGCCCTCGCCCAGTCGATGAGCTGGGAGGAAGGCTGTGCGATGCGCGTCGTCACACCGGGCTCGGGTGATATTCTGCGGACCACCAACTGTGGCCGCCAAAAGGATTGCCAGCAGATGGCCAATGCCCAGGGCAGCATGATGATGGGCAATGGCTGTTTCTTCGTGATGCCGAACGCTGCTCCCCCTGCGGCGCAGGCCAGCCAGGCGCGCCCCGTCCGGAAGCAGTAGACGTCCATAGTTTTGCTGAACGAGGCGGTCGCGGCCTTGTGCCGCGACCGCTTCGACAGATTTTATCGCACTGCCCCTAGCGGGCGCGTCACACGCATGATAACGGGCCTCGTCAACTCGGCTCAGGGCGCATCTGCCCGGCCCTCTTTCAGCGCCGGTCCGGCCGGCCCTCGGAGTTGACGATGGCGACGATCACTGACGGCCTCATTCGCGACGGTTTCACCTTCGACGACGTGCTGCTCGAGCCGGGCCCGTCCGAGGTGATGCCCAGCGATGTCGATATTTCGACCAAGCTCACCAAGACGATCTCGCTCAACCTGCCGATCATCGCCTCGGCGATGGATACGGTGACCGAGGCAAGGATGGCGATCGCGATGGCGCAGGCCGGCGGCCTCGGCGTTGTGCACCGCAATCTCGATCCCGATCAGCAGGCGGCTCAGGTCCGCCTGGTCAAGAAGTTCGAATCCGGGATGATCGCCAACCCGATCACCATCCATCCCGACGAGACGCTGGCCGACGCGCTGGCGCTGATGAAGAACAACGGCATTTCCGGCATCCCGGTGGTCGAGCGCGGTCCGCAGGGCCATAATGGCCGGCTCGTCGGCATTCTGACCAATCGCGACGTGCGCTTCGCCGCCAATCCCGATCAGCCCGTCGCCGAGCTGATGACCAAGGACCGGCTGATCACGGTGCGCGAGGGCGTCAGCCCTGACGAAGCCCGCCGCCTGCTGCACCAGTTCCGCATCGAGAAACTCCTCGTCGTCGACGATCATTTCCGCTGCATCGGCCTGATCACCGTCAAGGATATGGAAAAGCAGGTCACCCACCCCAACGCCGCCAAGGACGGTCAGGGCCGGCTCCTGGTCGCGGCTGCGACCACGACGGGCGATCTGGGCTTCGAGCGCTCCGAGATGCTGATCGACGCTGGCGTCGACATCATCGTGGTCGACACCGCCCATGGCCATTCCGCCAAGGTGCTCGAGGCGGTGACGCGGGTGAAGAAGCTCTCCAACGCCGTCCAGGTCATCGCCGGCAATGTCGCGACCGCCGGCGGCGCGCAGGCGCTGATCGACGCCGGCGCCGACGCGATCAAGGTCGGCATCGGCCCGGGCTCGATCTGCACCACCCGCATCGTCGCCGGCGTCGGCGTGCCGCAGCTCACCGCGGTGATGGATGCCGCCTCGGCGGCGCAGAAGGCCGGCATTCCGGTCATCGCCGATGGCGGCATCAAGTATTCGGGTGACCTCGCCAAGGCGCTCGCCGCCGGCGCCGCCTGCGCCATGGTCGGCTCGCTGCTCGCCGGCACGGACGAGACGCCGGGCGAGACGTTCCTGTACCAGGGGCGGTCCTACAAGGCCTATCGCGGCATGGGCTCGGTCGGCGCGATGGCGCGCGGCTCGGCCGACCGCTATTTCCAGCAGGACATCAAGGATGCGCTGAAGCTCGTGCCTGAGGGCATCGAGGGCCAGGTCGCCTATAAGGGGCCGGTCTCCAGCGTGCTGCACCAGCTCGCCGGCGGCTTGCGTGCCGCGATGGGCTATGTCGGCGGCCGCAACCTCGAGGACTACCGCAACAAGGCGCGCTTCATCCGCATCACCAGCGCCGGCCTGCGCGAGAGCCACGTCCACGACGTGACCATCGTGCGCGAGAGCCCGAACTACCCGACCCGTTCCTGATCGCGGATCGCCTCATCGCGATCTGTCCTTTTTCGATCGGGCATCGGATACTTCCGGAGCGGCGGCCCAGTTGTCGGTCCGCCGCTCCGCGAAGAGGCCGACATGACGCTCAAGCTGATCTATCCGGCGCTGGCCCAGATTCTCTGGAGCTTCGTCGTCCTCGTCATCATGTTCCGGCGCCGCAAGCAGGCGTTCGCCAACCGCGAAGTCAGGCTTGCCGACATCGCAGTCTCGACTGAGCGCTATCCGGATTCGGCCCGTCTCGCGGCGGCCAATTTCAGTAATCAGTTCGAGACGCCGGTCCTGTTCTTCGCGCTGACCCTGATCGCGATCCATGTCGGCGCTACCGGCTATGTCATGGCGGCGCTGGCCTGGGCTTTTGTCGCGACGCGTGTTGCCCATACATTGATCCACACCGGCTCCAACAGCCTCAAGCATCGGGCGCTCGTCTTTGCAGCCGGCATCGCATGCCTGTTCTTCATGTGGATCGGCATCGTGATTGCCATCGTCTGAGCGGGCGTTGCTTACGCACGCAAGACGTGTGACGGCGATTTCGTTCCGCTGAATTGTCGTCCTGTCACATCGTCGCGACAGCGCTCAATAAACCGTATTGGACACTTGCGTCGAAACCCGGCCGTCTTCATGCTAAATTCTTGCGGTGAGGACGGTTTGGGGAGCAACCGTTCGACAGGGTCGACGTGGCGCTCCCCGTGGCGCAAGGCTTTCTATGGCAGTGCTGACTTTCGGGCGTGTGGCTCTGTTCTCGGCCGCGGGCGTTCTCGCCGCGGGCGCGTTTCTTCATTACACCGGGCGTCCGGTTCCCTGGCCGCTCGATCAGGTCCCTTACGGCAAGGTCATCCCGGGGCCGGCCAAGCCGGCAGCGACCGCTGCCGCGCCGGCAGCCGGCGGTAACCGCTCCGGCCAGGCCAACCGGCCGCCGGTGACCATCGTCACCGCCAAGGTCGAGCGCCGGGCGATGCCGGTCCGGATCGACGCTATCGGCACGGTGCAGGCGATCTCCACCGTCAACATCCGCTCGCGCGTCGACAGCCAGATCATGGCGGTCGAGTTCCGCGACGGCGCCATGGTCAACAAGGGCGACGTGCTGTTCCGGCTGGATTCGCGCCAGCTCGAGGCGCAATTGCGTCAGGCCGAAGCCAATGTCGCGCGCGACAAGGCTTCGCTGATCGCGGCCGAGTCCGATCTGCGCCGAGCCGAGGAGCTCTCCCGGCGCGAGATCGCCACCGACGCGCGCCTCGACACCGCCCGCACGGCGGTGAGCACGCTGCGCGCCGCGATCCGTGGCGGCGAAGCTGCTGTCGACAGCCTGCGGGTCCAGCTCAGCTACTACACGATCACCGCTCCGGTTTCGGGCCGCGTCGGCGTCGCCGCGCTGAAGGAGGGCAACATCGCCAAGAGCGGCGACAGCTCGGCGATGCTGGCGACGATCAACCAGATCGATCCCATCTATGTCAGCTTCGCCGTGGCGCAGCGCTATCTCCCCGAGATCCGCGAGGCGATGAACGCCAAGACCGCGGTCGTCCAGGCGACCCAGCAGGGCGTCGGCAAGAGCATCGAGGGCACGATCGCGGTGATCGACAACGCCGTCGATGCGACGACCGGCACGATCCAGCTTCGCGCCAGTTTCGACAACGCCGAGGAGACGCTCTGGCCGGGTGCGCTCGGCCAGGTCCGACTGACGCTGCGGACCGAGGCCGACGCCGTCACTGTGCCGCGCGAGGCGGTGCAGACCGGCCAGAACGGCTCCTATGTTTTCGTGATCGACAACAATCTCGCCCGCGCCCGGCCGATCGTGGTTGCGCGCAATGTCGACGACCGCGCTGTCATCGCCTCGGGCCTCAACGGCGACGAGACGGTGGTGATCGACGGGCAATTGCTGCTGACCGAGGGCGCGCGCACGATCGAGCGCGGCCGTGGCGGCCAGAGCCCACCGGCGCCCAATCTCACCTCCCAGCGGGGGAGCGCCGGCTGATGAACCTGCCCGAGCTCTGCATCCGTCGCCCGGTCATGACGACCCTCCTGATGGCGACGTTCCTGATCTTCGGGCTGTTCGCCTTCAAGCAGCTGCCGGTAGCGGCGCTGCCCCGGGTCGATTTTCCGACGATCAATGTCAGCGCCCGCCTGCCGGGTGCGAGCCCCGAGACCATGGCGTCCTCGGTCGCGGCGCCGCTGGAGCGCGAATTCGCCTCGATCTCCGGCATCACCTCGATGTCGTCGGTCTCGCAGCAGGGCTCGACCTCGATCACCCTGCAGTTCGACCTCAACCGCAACATCGACGGCGCCGCGCTCGACGTGCAGGCGGCGCTGAGTGCCACCGTGCGGCGCCTGCCGCCGGAGCTCCCTGCCCCGCCGAGCTTCAGGAAGGTCAATCCGGCTGACCAGCCGGTGCTGTTCATGGTGCTGACCTCGGCGACCAAGCCGCTCTACGAGGTCCACGAGTTCGGCGAGAACATCCTGCAGCAGCAGATCTCGCAATTGCCCGGCGTCGCCCAGGTCAACATCTTCGGCGCGCAGAAATATGCGGTGCGTGTGCGGGTGAACCCGGACGCGGTCTCGGCCCGCGGCCTCTCCCTCGCTGAAGTCCGCACTGCCATCGCCGCCGCCAACTCCAACTCCCCGGTCGGCACACTGAACGGCGCCAACCAGCGCCTGACGCTCGGCGCCACCGGCCAGATGGAGCGTGCGGGCGAATACGGCAACCTGATCATCTCGCAGAAGAACGGCATCCCGATCCGGCTCAACGACGTCGCGCAGATCTACGATTCCGTCGAGAACGATCAGACCGGCAGCTGGTACAACGGCCAGCGCTCGATCATGCTGGCGGTCTATCGCCAGTCGGACGCCAACACCGTCCAGGTCGTCGATGCCATCAAGGGCAAGCTCGACGCCTATCGCGCGCAATTGCCGGCAGCGATCGATCTCGTCGTCCTCAACGACCGTTCGATCCCGATCCGCGAGGCGGTCGAGGATGTCGAGGTCTCGCTGATGATCGCGATCGCCCTCGTGATCATGGTGATCTTCCTGTTCCTGAAGAGTTTCGCCGCGACGGTGATCCCGACGCTGGCGCTGCCGATCTCCTTGGTCGGCACTTTCGCGATCATGTATGCGCTGGGCTATTCGCTCGACAACATCTCGCTGCTGGCGCTGACGCTCGCGGTCGGCTTCGTCGTCGACGACGCCATCGTCATGCTGGAGAACATCATCCGGCATATCGAGATGGGCAAGAAGCCGTTCCAGGCGGCGCTCGACGGTTCGCGCGAGATCGGCTTCACCATCCTCTCGATCACCATCTCCTTGGTCGCCGTCTTCATCCCGGTCTTCTTCATGGGCGGCGTCGTCGGCAAGGTCTTCGCCGAGTTCGCCGGTACGATCGCAGCGGCGATCATCGTCTCCGGCTTCGTTTCGCTGACGCTGACGCCGATGCTCTGCGCCCGCTTCCTCAAGGCGCACGACCATCACAAGCGGCCGAACCTCGTCGAACGCGTGTTCGAAGCCGGCTTCCAGGGCATGCTCGGCGCTTATCGCTGGACGCTCGACCTCGTCCTGAAGGCGCGCTTCCTGATGCTGCTGGTGACGCTCGGCACGGTCTATGTCTCGGTCCAACTCTATATCGACGTGCCCAAGGGCTTCTTCCCGACCGAGGATACCGGCCTGCTGCGCGGCGCCACGGAAGGCCCGCCCGACACCTCCTTCGAGGCGATGGCGGCGCGCCAGAGCCGGGTCGCCGAGATCGTCAAGGCCGATCCTGCTATCGACTACCTGACCTCGAATATCGGCGGCTTCAACGCCACCAATAACGGCTTCATGTTCATCGCTCTGAAGCCGAAGGAGCAGCGCGACAAGGCCGAGGTCGTGATCGCGCGGCTGCGCCGGGCCGTCTCCGAGGTGCCGGGCATCACCGCGGTGTTCCAGCAGGTCCAGAACATCAACCTCAACGCCGGCCGCTCCTCGCGGGCGCAGTATCTCTATTCGCTGCAGGGGCCCGATCTCGGCGCCCTCTTCAACTATGCGCCGCTAATGCAGCAGCGCCTGTCGCAGCTGCCGCAATTGCGCGACGCCAATATCGACCTGCAGCTGCGCAATCCGCAGCTCTCGATCGACATCGACCGCGAGCGCGCCGCCAGCCTCGGCATCTCCAGCGACCAGATCCGCCAGGCGCTCGGTAACGCCTTCGGCTCGCGCCAGATCGCGACGATCTTCACGCCAGCCACCGACTACCAGGTGATCATGGAGGCCGAGCGCGCCTACCAGCAGGATCCGGCGGTGCTGTCGCGGCTGATGCTCAAGGCCGCCAACGGTCAGAACGTGCCGCTCGAGACGGTGGCGACGATCAAGCCGAGCGTCGGGCCGCTCGCCGTCAACCGGATCTCGCAGCAGCCGGCGGTGACGATCTCGTTCAACACCGCGCCCGGCGTCTCGCTTGGCGATGCCGTCAACGCAATCCGGAGCGCCGAACGCGACATCAACCTGCCCGCCTCGATCGTCACCAGCTTCGCCGGCTCGGCCCAGCTCTTCCAGGACGCACTGAAAGGCCAGGGGTTGCTGATCTTCGCGGCGATCCTGGTGATCTACATCATCCTCGGCATCCTCTACGAGAGCTTCATCCACCCGATCACGATCCTGTCCGGCCTGCCTTCGGCGGGCCTGGGCGCCCTGCTCGCCTTGCAGTATTTCCACATGGACCTATCGGTGATCGCGATCATCGGCATCCTGATGCTGGTCGGCATCGTCAAGAAGAACGCGATCATGATGGTCGACTTCGCGATCGAGCGTCGCAAGATGGGCGATGACGCGCTGACCGCGATCCGCGATGCGGCGCTGGTGCGCTTCCGGCCGATCATGATGACGAGCTTCGCCGCGATCTTCGGCGTGCTGCCGATCGCGCTCGGGGCCGGCGCCGGCGCGGAACTGCGCCAGCCGCTCGGCATCGCCGTGGTCGGCGGCCTCGTCGTCTCGCAATTGCTGACGCTCTACATCACGCCGGTCGTCTATTTCTATCTCGACAAGGTCGACAGCTTCATCTCCGGCCGCGGTCGCGGCGAACGGGAGGAAGCGGCGTCGGTGCCGGGCGCGATCCCGGTGGCGATCCCGCAGGCGGTCCATCGCCAGGCGGATTGATAGGGCCTTTAGCTTCATTCTTGGTCATCCTGGACAAGCGGCGAAGCCGCGCCGATCCGAGATCCATTTCTGAGCCTCTCCGAAAGAGGTTCCGGAATGGGTCCCGGGTCCCCCTTCGGTCGCCCGGGACGACACGCGCCTTTTCGGTGTTAACGATGACGCCGGCTTTGCGGTGACAGCGCCCCGCCGCCCGTTGAGTCTTAACAAAAAGTAAACTAAGCCAATCCTGCGGCGGACAATGAACCAGCGAGCGATGGAGAAATCGCGGTGCTTCGTGTCCGTAATGTCGATTGCCTGCGTTCCGATCCTGTCCCGCCGACCGGTTCCAGCTCCTCGACGAAGGTGAATCCCGTTTCGCGTGGCCGCAATGGCGGTCTGCGCCTCATGGCCATGGCCGGCCTAGGGCTCGCGCTCGGCGCGGGCGGCACGATCCTGACCGTCTCGCTGGTCCAGGCCGAGGACGATGCCGGCATCCGTGCCTTCCACCGCCAGGAAGCCGCCAACCGGGCCGAGCGCATCGCGTCCAGGGCCACCTTCGCGTCCGTGCCGGTCTCGGCCTATGCCCCGGCTCGCCAGACCTGGTCCCTGCCCTTCTTCCAGCAGACGCGTCCAGACGGGCGCCTCGCGCCGCCGCCGGTCGAACTCAATCCTTTCCGGCCGGTCCAGGCCGCGCCGAAGCAGGCGCAGCACAAGCCGAAGCTGCCGGCGATGCGCTATGACACCGTGTCCGGCGCGGCCGATGTGACGCGCACCATCTGCGTGCGCCTCTGCGACGGCTTCCAGGCGCCGATCGGCCATCTGCGCGGCCAGTCCGACCTCAAGGCGCATGAGGCGCTCTGCCAGGCCGCCAATCCGGGCGTGCCGGTCAAGGTCTTCAAGGTCGCGGCCGGTGCTGCGACCATCGACGACGCCGTGGCGAACGACGGCAAGACCTATCGCCAGCTGCCGATGGCCTATGCCTATGAGCGCGGCGCCGATCCGGCCTGCCGGCCCGCCATCGCGACCGCGAAGGACCGTCGTGTCTCGCTGCTGCGCGACTTCACCTTGCGGCCGGGCGACAGCATCGTGCTCGACGGGAGGGTGCGGACCTTCAACGGCGGCAAATGGCCCTACACCGCTGCCGACTTCCGTGATTTCCGTGGCTCGCCTGAGCTGACCGCCAGCGACCGCCGCAAGATCGACGAGAAGGTCGGCATCTCGCACATGGAGGCGCAGGCTCGTGCCCTGCGTCGGCAGATGCGGGTGCGCGAGGCCAGCCTGCATGACGACAATTACGCCAGCGATGCACTCGGCCTGCGCGGACAGCTCAATCCGCGCGACCCGATCGCCAACCCGCCGCGCGTGGTGCTGCAAACTCCGTTCGCACGCAATTGACTGGAGCGTAGGATGATCATCCTGGGTTTTTCATCCTAGGATAATGCACCCAAAAGCCGCCAAAAGACCGATGGACGGGGAACTGGCCTTCCGGCACATTCGCTGCATTGCAGCATGGAGCCGAGCATGACGACGAAGACGCCGCGCCAGTTCTTCCGCCCGCTGGCGATCGGCGCGCCCGAGCCCTATCGCGAGTTGCCGCTGCGGCTGGAGCGGATGATCCATTTCGTGCCGCCGCATCTGGAGAAGGTGCGCGCCAAGGTGCCTGAGCTGGCCGGCCAAGTCGACATCGTGCTCGGCAATCTCGAAGACGCCATCTCGGCCGAAGCCAAGCAGGCCGCCCGCGACGGCTTCATAGAGCTGGCGAAAGCGACCAATTTCGGCGCGACCGGCCTGTGGACCCGCGTCAATGCGCTGAACTCGCCCTGGTTCCTCGACGATATCAGCACGATCATGGCCGAGATCGGCGGCAAGCTCGACGTCGTGATGGTGCCCAAGGTCGAGGGGCCCTGGGACATCCACTATGTCGACCAGCTGCTGGCGCAGTACGAGGCGCGGCATGCCCTGCCCAAGCCGGTCCTGATCCACGCCATCCTGGAGACGGCCGAAGGCGTCAAGAATGTCGACGCGATTGCCACCGCCTCCCCCCGCATGCACGGCATGAGCCTGGGACCGGCCGACCTTGCTGCCTCGCGCGCGATGAAGACGACGCGCGTCGGCGGCGGCCATCCCGAATACAAGGTCATCGCCGATCCTACCCCCGATGGCGGCCCGCGCGCGATCGCGCAGCAGGATCTTTGGCATTACACCCTCGCGAAGATGGTCGATGCCTGCGCCTCGGCCGGCCTCAAGCCGTTCTATGGCCCGTTCGGCGACTTCTCGGACGCCGCCGCCTGCGAGGCGCAGTTCCGCAACGCCTTCCTGCTCGGCTGCGCCGGCGCCTGGACGCTGCATCCCTCGCAGATCGCAATCGCCAAGCGCGTCTTCAGTCCGGACCCGGATGAGGTCGCCTTCGCCAGCCGCATCCTGGAAGCGATGCCGGACGGCTCGGGCGCGGTGATGATCGACGGCAAGATGCAGGACGACGCGACCTGGAAGCAGGCAAAGGTCATCGTCGACCTGGCGCGGCAGGTGGCGGCGCGGGATCCGGAACTTGCGGCTCGCTATGGGCTTTGAAGAGTTAGTACCCGCGACATCCACGGATGTTGACGCATTTGCGACGTAATCCTACGTCAAGCGCTGGGGTGCGGCGACATCGGCTGTGGCGAGCCGGGTTTGGGCTGAACGAGGATCATGGAATCACGCACGGCGAAATTTCGGATCGGCGATGTAGTGCGCCATCGCGTCTACCCGTTCCGCGGCGTGATCTTCGACGTCGATCCGGTGTTCTCGAATTCGGACGAATGGTGGCTGGCGATCCCGGAGCACCTGCGCCCGTCGAAGGACCAGCCCTTCTATCACCTCTTCGCCGAGAACGAGGAGACCGAGTACGTCGCCTATGTCTCGGAACAAAATCTCGTGATCGACGAGTCGAACCGGCCGATCCGTCATCCGCAGGCGCGCGAATATTTTCGGCGCGACCGCAAGGGCAAGTACCGGCTCGACAAGGCCGAGCTGAACTGATCCGTCGGCCTTCCAATCGACAAGCTGCGTGCTGACGAAGGAGTGGTTTCGTGAGCACCAGCCATGCCGACATCGTCATTCTCGGTGGCGGCCATAACGGACTTGTCTGCGCCTTCTATCTCGCCAAGGCCGGGCTGAGGGTCATCGTGCTGGAGCGGCGCGCCGTGGTTGGCGGCGCGGCCGTCACCGAGGAATTCCATCCCGGCTTCCGCAATTCCACGGCGAGCTACACGGTCAGCCTGCTCAACCCGCGCATCATCGCGCAGATGGAGTTGGCACGGCATGGGCTGCGCATCGTCGAGCGACGCCTCGCCAACTTCCTGCCCTTGCCGGACGGGCGCTATCTCGCGGCCGGCGAAGGCCGGACCGAAGCGGAGGTGGCGAAGTTCTCCGCGCGCGATGCCGAGCGGCTGCCAGCCTATGGTGAGCGGCTCGAACGGGTCGCCGCCATGCTGCGCGATCTCGTGCTGCAGGCGCCGCCCAATCTCGGTGATGGCGGCTGGCTGGCCGCGCTGCCGCAGGTGCTGGAAGTGGCTGCGCTAGGGCGGCGCGTCGCCGGACTCGACCAGCCCGGCCGGCGCGATCTCGTCGACCTCTTCACCAAATCGGCCGGTGACTGGCTCGACGGCTGGTTCGAGAGCGATCCGGTCAAGGCGCTGTTCGGCTTCGACAGCGTCGTCGGCAACTATGCCAGCCCCTATACGTCGGGTTCGGCCTATGTGCTGCTCCATCACGTCTTCGGTGAGGTCAACGGCAAGCGCGGCGCCTGGGGTCATGCGCTGGGCGGCATGGGCGCGATCACGCAGGCGATGGCGCGGGCCTGCGCCGAGCAAGGCGTCGAGATCAGGCTGGAGACGCCTGTCGCTGAGGTCTTGACCGAGAAGGGTCGGGCCGTCGGCGCCGTGACGGAACGGGGCGACGTGGTGCGGGCGCGCGCCGTGGTGTCGAACCTGCACCCGCGCCTGCTGTTCGAGCGGTTCGTCGACCCGGCGGTCGTCCCGGCCGATTTCGGCGAGCGCATCCGCCGCTATGCCTCGGGCTCCGGGACCTTCCGGATGAATCTGGCGCTGTCGGAGCTGCCGCGCTTCACAAGCCTGCCGGAACCGGGCGACCATCTCACCGCCGGCATCATCATCGCGCCGTCGCTCGCCTATATGGACCGCGCCCATGCGCAGGCGCGGCTGTCGGGCTGGTCGAGCGAGCCGATCGTCGAGATGCTGATCCCATCGACGCTCGACGACAGCCTCGCCCCACCCGGCCGGCATGTCGTGAGCCTGTTCTGCCAGCATGTCGCGCCGCAGCTGCCGGACGGCGAGAGCTGGGACAAGCACCGCGACACGGTCGCCGATCTGATGATCGAGACGGTCGACCGCTACGCTCCGGGCTTCCGCGCCTCCGTCATCGGCCAGCTGGCGCTGGCGCCGAGCGATCTGGAGGAGCGTTTCGGGCTGGTCGGCGGCGATATCTTCCATGGCCGACTGACGCTCGACCAGCTCTTCAGCGCCCGGCCGGTGCTCGGCCATGCCGATTATCGCATGCCGGTGCCGGGCCTCTATCTCTGCGGCTCCGGTGCCCACCCCGGCGGCGGCGTCACCGGCGCGCCTGGTCACAACGCAGCCCGTTCCGTGCTGGCCGACTTGAAACACCAGCGGTTCAGGCTGCGCTCATCGCGAGCGTAACCAAATCCGTCATCAGGGATTGCTGCTGACGCGTTCGGCCTGTGGGAAGCGCGCGCCGAAGGCCCCTTCCCGCTCCGGCGGCAGCCGCACCAACAGACTCAGCGTGCCGTCGTCCGCATCCTCGCGCTCGAGGATCTCGCCATTGGCGTGCAGCCAGGCCAGCGACTTGCCGTCGCCTGGCTCCAAGGTGAGCCGATAGACCGGCCGCGCCCGCGCGATGCGCTGCTCGATCGCATCGGTCAGCCGCTCCATGCCTTCGCCGGTCAGCGCAGAGACCAGCACCGGCCGCGAGGCGCCAGGCTTCAGCGCGGTCAGCGCTGCCTGGCGCTCACGCTCTTCTTCGGAGAGCAGGTCGGCCTTGTTCCAGACCTCGATGACGCGGTCGCCGTCTTCCGGATCGATGCCGAGATCGCGCAGGATGCCACGGACGTCAGCGGCCTGGGCTTGTGTGTCTTCATGCGAGACGTCGCGGATATGCAGCAGGACGTCGGCCTCGATCGCGTCCTCGAGGGTGGCGCGGAAGGCGGCGACGAGCTGCGTCGGCAGCTCGGAGATGAAGCCGACCGTGTCCGACAGCATGATCCTGGCGCCGTGAGGGAGCTTCAGCGCCCGCGCCGTCGGGTCGAGCGTGGCGAAGAGCATGTCCTGCGCCAAAACCTCGGCCGAGGTCAGCCGGTTGAACAGGGTCGACTTGCCGGCATTGGTGTAGCCGACTAGCGCGACGACCGGATAAGGCACGCGTTTGCGGCTCGCACGATGCAGCGAGCGCGTGCGTTTCACGCTGTCGAGCTCGCGCTCGATCTTGGTCATCCGCTCCTGGATGATGCGCCGGTCGGCCTCGATCTGGGTTTCGCCCGGGCCGCCGAGGAAGCCGAATCCGCCGCGCTGGCGTTCCAGATGGGTCCAGGAGCGCACGAGCCGGCTCTTCTGGTAGTTGAGATGGGCGAGTTCGACCTGCAGCGCGCCCTCGCGCGTACGGGCGCGACGGCCGAATATCTCGAGGATCAGGCCGGTGCGGTCGATGACCTTGCAGCCGAACGCCTTCTCCAGATTGCGCTGCTGCACCGGCGACAGGGCGCAATCCATCACGACGAGACCGATCTCTTCGATCTTGACGCGTTCGGAGAGCTCCTCGACCTTGCCTTTGCCGAGATAGGTCGCGGGCCGCAGCGCCGTCAGCACCACGGGGATCGCTTCGACAATCTGGAGATCGATAGCGCTGGCGAGGCCGAAAGCCTCGTCCAGCCGCGCCGCGTGGTTGCGTTGGTTCTCGTCGGCCGTGGTGGCCCGGCTGGCGGCATGACGCGCCAGATAGGGGCCGACCACGAAGGCGCGGGTATCAGCCGCGAGGGCATGCTCGGCCGCGTCGATCGAGATCCCGATCGACGCTCCGCCACCCGTCGTCGACGAGTTGCCGGCCTTCCCGCCCACGGTCAGGCCTTGTCCGTATCCTCGGGCTCGAACAGCTGCACCGGGTGGCCCGGCATGATCGTCGAGATCGCATGCTTGTAGACGAGCTGCGAATGCCCGTCTCGGCGCAGCAGCACGCAGAAATTGTCGAACCAGGTGACGACGCCCTGCAATTTGACGCCGTTCACGAGAAAGATGGTGAGAGGGATCTTCTGCTTGCGGACGTGGTTGAGAAAGGTGTCCTGGAGATTTTGAGCCCGCTCCGCGGCCATGGGTAACCCCTGTTGTTGGGATCGCAACTCGGCTTGCACTTGCGATCCAGATCGTTCCGTTAGGCTTCGGCGCCAATCGCCGGGCATTCGGAACACCGACACTCCATTAGATCGTGACCGGGCAACGACGCGCAAGGGTTGCGCAACACCAATTTCGGCCGGCCGCCTTGCATGCAGTGCAACACGGCCGGGGTCGCTCAGCCTACTCCTAGCGATTTGAGCTTACGGTGCAGGGCTGAACGCTCCATGCCGATGAACTCCGCCGTGCGCGAAATGTTTCCGGAAAATCGGGCGATCTGCGCCATCAGATATTCACGCTCGAAGATCTCGCGCGCATCGCGCAGTGGCAGGCTCATCAGCTTCTCGCCGCCCGAGCCGGAGGGCGTCGTCGGCACCATGGCACCGACCTCGGCCGGCAGCATGTCGACCGTAATCTCGGCGGTCGGATCGCCCTTGGTCAGGATCATCAGCCGTTCGACATTGTTGCGGAGCTCCCGGACGTTGCCTGGCCATTCATGCGACTGCAGGATCGCCATGGCATCGCCGCCCATCCGGCGCTTCGGCAGGCCGGTCGCGACCGAGATCTGGTCCATGAAGAACTCGATCAGCTCCGGCACGTCCTCGCGCCGCTCGGACAGGGCCGGCACGCGGATCGGCACCACGCCGAGCCGGTGATAGAGATCCTCGCGCAGCTGCCCGTCGGCGATGAGCTTGGCGAGATCGCGGCTGCTGGAGGAGATGATCCGGACGTCGACATGGACGCGGGTCGCCCCACCGACGCGCTGGAAGTTCTGATCGACCAGAACCCGCAGGATGCGGTTCTGGGTCTCGCGCGGCATGTCGCCGATCTCGTCGATGTAGAGCGTGCCGCCATGGGCTTCCTCGAGCGCGCCGACGCGGCGTGAGCGGCCGTCGCCACCCTCGATGCCGAACAGCTCCTCTTCCATGGTCTCGGGCGTGATCGTCGCCGCATTGATCACGACGAAGGGGCCGGCCGAGCGGGTCGAGGCGTCATGCAGGGTGCGCGCGGTCAGTTCCTTGCCGCAACCCGGCTCGCCGGTGATCAGCACGCGGGCATTGGTCGGCGCGACGCGCTCAAGCGTCTGGCGCAGCTGGTTGACCGCAGTCGAACGGCCGACGATCCGGCTGGCCTGGACCGAGCGGGTCTTGAGCTCGCGCACTTCGCGCCGCAGCCGCGAGGCCTCCAAGGCGCGCTCGGCCACGAGTACGAGTCGGTCGGCCTTGAACGGCTTCTCGATGAAGTCGTAGGCGCCGCTCTTGATCGCCGAGACCGCGGTCTCGATGTTGCCGTGGCCGGAGATCATCACGACCGCGAGGTCGGGGTGGCTCTCCTTGATCAGCTCCAGCACCTGCAACCCGTCGAGCCGGCTGCCCTGCAGCCAGATGTCGAGGAAGACGAGGTTCGGCCGCCGCGCCGCGATCGCGGCCAGCGCCTCGTCGGCGGAGCCCGCCTTGCGCGTCCGGTAGCCCTCGTCCTCCAGGAGGCCGGCCACCAGTTCGCGAATATCGACCTCGTCGTCGACGACGAGAATGTCAGCACTCATGCCTTCGTCCCGTTCACTTGTCGTGCGGCGGAATCCGCCGTGCTATTGCCTGTTTCTGATCGGTCTTCGCCGGCTGGCGGCGGCCCGGTCTCGATGAACCAGAGCCTGATCCGCGCACCGCGAGCACCGTCCGGGCGGTCGAGCAATTCGATGCCGCCGCCATGGTCCTCGAGGATTTTGCCGACGATGGCGAGGCCGAGCCCTGTACCGCCGTCGCGTGTAGTCATGTAGGGCTCGAGCAGCTTCTGGCGCTGGTCGGCCGGCAGGCCCTTGCCGTTGTCGAGGATGTCGATGACGATCCGGCCGTCCTGCGTCCGCTCGAAGCCGATCTCGATGCGCCCCTTGCCGCGTTCCTCCGCCGGCACGGCCTGGATCGCCTCGGTCGCGTTCTTGATGACGTTGGTCAGGGCCTGCGAGATCAGGCGCCGATCGAAATGCGCCAGGACCGGCGTCTCCGGCAGATTGTCGGAGATGTCGATCTCGGGATTGCCTACCCGCATCAGGAAAATGATCTGCCGCGCTGTCTCGACGATGTCGTCCCGCGCCGGCGAGGGTTTGGGCATGCGGGCGAAGGAGGAGAACTCGTCGACCATGCGGCGGATGTCCTCGACCTGCCGCACGATCGTGGCGGTGCACTGGTCGAAGATCTCCTTGTCTTCGAGGATGACACGGCCGAACTTGCGGCGGATGCGCTCGGCCGAGAGCTGGATTGGGGTCAGCGGGTTCTTGATCTCGTGGGCGATGCGCCGGGCGACGTCGGCCCAGGCGGCGGTGCGCTGCGCCGAGACGAGATCGGTGATGTCGTCGAGCGTCACCACCAGGCCGGCGCCGGCCCCCTCGCCTTCGCGCGTCGCCCGGATGTTGAGCATGCGTTCGCGCCCGCCGCGGGTGATCGCGGCCTGGCTAGAGCTCAGGCGCTGGCGGCTGGTGAGCGCCTCGGAGACGAAGCCGGCGATCTCCGGCACGACGCGAGCGACGGGCTCGCCGAGCAGACGCCCGCCGGCGCCGAGCAGGGCCTCGGCCGAACGGTTACTGAGCGTGATGTGGCCGTCCTCGTCGATGCCGAGCACGCCGGAGGAGACGCCGGACAGCACCGTCTCGGTGAAACGCCGGCGCCTGTCGATCACCTCGCTCGCAGTGACGAGGCCGTCGCGCTGGCGGCGCAGTTCCGCAGTCATCTTGTTGAAGGTCTCGCCGAGATGGGCGAGATCGCCTTCCGCCCGTCTGATCGGCACCTGGACATAGAAATTGCCGCTGGAGACCTGGTCGGTGGCGTGGATCATCCGCCGGATCGGCGCGACGAGGCCGTTGGCGAAGTTGAGGCCGAGCCAGATCGCCGAGAGCAACAGGATCACCGAGATCAGCGCGTACATGGAGGCGAAGGCGATCTGCACACCCTTCCGGCGCGCATCGATGCCGAGATATTCGACCGCGGCGCCACGGGCGACAGCCGGGAATTCGACTGCGAGCGGATCGACCTCGCGAGCGACATAGAGGAAAGCGCCGTCATAGCTCGGCAGCTTCATCAGCGCGCCGAAGACCCGGCCGGTCGACGGCAGCACGCAAATCGGCTCGGGTGAGCTCTGTGCATCGTCGAAGGCATCGGCATTCGGCTTATGGGCGTCCCGCAGGACGTCGATATTGGCCCGGACGAGGACGTTGTCCGGCGGCTTCATGATCCAGGCCACCGGCAGGCCGAGCGCCGTGGCGCGTGCCGTCAGGAAGTTCTCGAACCAACGCCGGTCGGCGTCATAGGCCGTCTTCGCACGCCCGAGATCGTCCGCGAGCAACCGGATCTCGCGGCCGAGCGAGCGGCATTGCCCGGTGGTGTAGGCGTCGGCCACCTCGACGGATTTGAAGATCACGTCGCGCATGCGATCCGAGAACCAGGGCTCCAGGCCACGTTCCAGCGTCGCCGTCGCAATGATCGCGACGAGCACCGCCGGCAGGGCGGCGACGATGCTGAACAGGCTGACGATCCGCACATGCAGGCCGGCGGCGGCCACACCCTTGCGCCGGGCGCGGATCAGCACCGCCGCTTCAAAGGCCACAATGGTCAGGAGCAGCAGAATCAGCAGGCCGTTGATGACGAAGACGCCGACCACGACCTCATGGACAGGCGCGACCGGCGTCGCGCCTGAAAGCACGAGGAAGGTCGTCAGCGCCGAGACCAGGGCGAAACCGACGACGAGCGCGCCGAGCCAGCCCGAGACCCGGCGGGGCGGGTCGTCGGTCCGGGGCGTCATGCGCATGTCACCGGTCGAGGCCGTCAAGGCGATGCCGAAGCTCCGTTGCCCGCGACGCCCTTCGAACAGGCGTCACACGACGCACTGATGCGCCGCCGCAACGGTGTTGTCAAAATATGACAGATGCAAGGCAGCCACACCGCCTCGCCGTCAGCGCGGCGAGCGCACCACCTGCATGTCGAGCTCGCGGATCTTCTTGCGCAGGGTGTTGCGATTAAGTCCCAGCAACTCGGCGGCGCGAATCTGGTTGCCGCGCGTCGCTGCCAGGGCCGCGGCGATCAAGGGCGGCTCGATCTCGCGGAGAATGCGGTGGTAGAGGCCGGGCGGCGGAATCTGGTCGCCGAAACCGCCGAAATACTGGGTGAGATGGCGCTCGACCGAGCCCGAAAGGGTTTCCGTCCGCTCCGGCGCACTGCCACCACCGGCTTGCATGGGAGCTCCGCTCGCCGGCTGCAGTTCGGCTTCGATGATCGGCGCCGTGATCGTATCCTGGGGATAGAGCGCGGCCAGTCGCCGCACCAGATTCTCGAGCTCGCGCACATTGCCGGGCCAGCGATAGCGCCGCAGCACGTCCATCGCCTCCGAATCGATCTGCTTGCGCGGCAGGCCCTCCTTCTCGACCAGCGCGAAGAAATGACGGACGAGATCGGGAATGTCCTCGACCCGCTCGCGCAAAGGCGGCAACCGGATCGGCACGACATTGAGGCGGAAGAACAGGTCCTCGCGGAACAGGCCGTGCGCGATCGAGATGCGCAGATCCTTGTTGGTCGCGGCGATGATGCGGACATTGGTCTTGATCGGCGTGCGCCCACCGACCGTGGTGTACTCGCCCTGCTGCAGAACGCGCAGAAGCCGCGTCTGCGCCTCCATCGGCATGTCGCCGATCTCGTCGAGGAAGAGCGTGCCGCCCTCGGCCTGCTCGAAGCGTCCGGAGGAGCGGGTCAGCGCGCCGGTGAAGGCGCCCTTCTCATGTCCGAACAGCTCCGATTCGATCAGGTCCTTGGGGATAGCCGCCATGTTGATCGCGACGAAAGGCCCGGTGCGGCGCTTGCCGTAATCGTGGAGGGCACGGGCGACCAGCTCCTTGCCGGTCCCGGACTCGCCGTTGATCATCACGGTCAGGTCGATCGGCATCAGACGCGCAAGCGCGCGATAGACGTCCTGCATCGCCGGCGAGCGGCCGACCAGTGGGATATCCTCGGGCTCGGCGGGCTGGTTGCGCGGCGCGTCGCCACGCGGCCGCGACAGGGCTCGCCCGACAATGGCGACGAGCTCCTTCAGGTCGAAGGGCTTGGGCAGGTATTCATAGGCGCCGCGTTCGGAGGCCTTGATCGCGGTCATGAAGGTGTTCTGCGCACTCATGACGATGATCGGCAGTTCCGGCCGGACCCGCTTGATCCGCGGCAGCAGGTCGAAGGCATTGCCGTCCGGCATCACCACGTCGGTGATGATGAGATCGCCGAGTCCCTGCGCAGCCCAGGTCCAGAGCGTCGCCGCCTGACCTGTCGTGCGAACCTCGTAACCAGCGCGGGCGAGGGCCTGGTTGAGGACGGTGCGGATCGCCGCATCGTCGTCAGCAATGAGAATGTTACCCGTCGGCATGCGCTTTTCCGTGTCCTACTCGTCTTTCACCCCAGTTGAGGCGGCTTCGCCTCGTGCAGGGGCAATCGAATGCGGAATGTCGTGCGTCGCGGCGCGGACTCGCATTCGACGATTCCGCCGTGATCGCCGATCACCTTGGCGACGAGTGCAAGTCCAAGGCCACTTCCCTGTGCCTTGGTGGTGACGAAGGGATCGAACAGGTGCTGATGCAGGTCGGGCGGTACGCCGGGCCCGTTGTCGCGGATACCGATCTCGAGCGGCAGGGCAAGGCGCGCGCCGGAGCCGGGCGCCTGCATGCGGATGCCGGGGCGATAGGCCGTGGTGAGCGTGATCTCGCCGTCGATGGCGTCCTGGCCGATCGCCTCTGCCGCATTTTTCACCAGATTCAGCAGGACTTGAACCAGTTGGTCGCGATTGCCTGCCACCGGCGGCAGCGAGGGATCATAGATCTCGCTGAAACGGATGTGGCGGGCGAAGCCCGACTGGGCCAGTCGCTTCACATGGTCGAGCACGTCATGGACATTGACCGGCCCGCGCTCGGCCGGCCGGTCATCGCCAAACAGTTCGACGCGCTCGACCAGCTTCACGATCCGGTCGGCCTCGTCGCAGATCAATTGCGTCAGCAGGCGGTCATCGTCCTCGACCGAGGCTTCGAGCAGTTGCGCCGCGCCACGGATGCCCGAGAGCGGATTCTTGATCTCGTGAGCCAGCATCGCGCCGAGCGCAGTAATCGAGCGGGCTGCCCCTCTATGCGTCAATTGCCTGTCCATTTTTTCGGCAATTGTCCGTTCCTGCAGCAAAAGCACCACGGCGTCGGGCTGGCTGGGCAAGAGCGAGGCAAAGACGTCGACCACCCGGTCGAGGCCGAGCCGGGGCGAGGCGAGCTCGAGCCGGTATTCGCTGACGCTGGCGCCGCGTCGCTGCACCTCCTCGACCAGCGTCAGGACCGGCGAGCCGAAGGCGACGAGATCGTCGAGGCGCTGGCGCTTCAGGACGAGCGCGCTGGCCTGGAAGAAGTCCTCCGCGGCGGTATTGGCGTAGAGGATGCCGTGCCCCTCCCCGATCACCAGCACCGGCATCGGCAGGACATTCAGCGCCTGGATTTCGAGAAGATCGTACAAGGCTCCGTGCCGCTCCTCCGCATCCTCGTTGAACATCGCCATCGTCATATGCGGGACTTTCGTGGTCAGGCGGCCGCGCCGAGACGGTCGGTCGAGAACAGTTGCCCGAGCGCCGTGATGGCGCGGGCAGGCTCGGTGGTGGTGAGGAGCTCGCGGCGAGCGGTCTCGTCCGGTTCCAGCCCGCTGGCGAGCGCTTCGTCGGCATAGGCGGCCAGATGCTTGCGAGCGTGGCGGACGCCGGTCTCACGCCCCATCAGGGACAGGAGGCTCTCGTAATGCTCGCGGGCGATGTCGTGCTTGGTACTGAGCGAGATCGTCCCCGGCTCGCGGCCAGCGAGCGCGGCGCCGATCGCACCGGGCAGCCAGGGGCGGCCCGTCGCCGCCCGCCCGACCATGACGTAGTCGGCGCCCGATTGCTCCAGGCAGGCCTGCGCCTGCTCCAGCGTCGCGATGTCGCCATTGGCGACCAGCGGGAATAGCCCTGCGGCGCGCACCGGGCGGATCGCCGCCCAATCGGCCTGGCCCTTGTAGAATTGCTGGCGCGTGCGGCCGTGGACGGTGATCGCAGCCGCGCCAGCCATCACGGCGCGGCGGGCGAGCTCCGGCGCGTTGCGGCTGGCATCGTCCCAGCCGAGCCGCATCTTGACCGTGACCGGCACCTTCACCGCCGCGACGACCGCTTCGACCAGGCCGATAGCGTGGTCGAGATCGCGCATCAGCGCCGAACCAGCCCAGCCGCCGACGACCTTTTTCGCCGGACAACCCATATTGATATCGACGACGTCGGCGCCCGACGCCTCTGCCACCTGCGCAGCTTCCGCCAGCCAGCGCGCCTCGCAGCCGGCGAGCTGGACGACATGCGGCGTGACGCCGGCGCCCTCGGCCCGCAGCCGTGCTTCCTCGCTGCCGCGGACGAGTTCGTCCGAGGCGACCATCTCGGAGACGACGAGCCCGGCGCCGAAGCGCGCGGCGATCCGGCGCATGGCGAGATCGGTCACCCCCGACATCGGCGCGAGGAAAGCGCGCGATACCGGGAGCAGTCCACCGATCGCGGCCTGATGCTCGCCTGAATTTGAGGCAATTTCCATTGTGCTGATTTATTGGACAAATGCTGCGCCGCGCAAGAGAATTTCACGCCATATTGCATTGCAATATCGACATATGGCGCAGGGTTCGTGGTGGCGCCTCCTGCTTCGGAACGTCGACGGCTTGGCGGCGGGCCGTTGCCGTCCTATCAGCGAGGCCCTGAGTAGCGGAGCCCAGAGGATCGATGACACCGGCCGTCGCAGCCCTGATCGTTGCCGCCGGGCGCGGCCTGCGTGCCGGCGCGGAAGCTCCGAAGCAGTACCGGCAGCTCGATGGCGTGCCTGTGCTGTGCCGTACGCTCGCGCCCTTCCTTGCCGACGATCGCATCGGCACGGTGCTGGTGGTGATCGGCGCCGGCGACGGCGTTCGCTACGACGATGCGATCGCTCATCTGCCGGAAACGACGCGCAGCCGGTTGACCACACCGATCGACGGCGGCGAGACTAGGCAGGTTTCGGTTCGCATGGGGCTGGAGGCACTCGCGGCGACCGGATTCGCCGGCAGCGTGCTCGTGCACGACGCTGCCCGCCCCTTCGTCTCGCCGGCCCTGATCGAGCGGGCGCTTTCGGCGAGCGGTAAGCATGTCGCCGCGATCCCGGCGCTCGTCGTGACCGATACCGTCAAGCGCGTCGATGCCGCCGGCGTGATCGAGGAAACCCTGCCGCGCGAACAGCTCGCCTTCGTGCAGACGCCCCAGGCCTTCGCCTTCCAGCCGCTCCTTGCCGCGCACAGGAAGGCCCATGCCGCCGCAGCCGGCGGCTTCACCGACGATTCCGCCATCATGGAATGGGCCGGCCACCGCGTCGCGACCTTCGCCGGAGACCCGATGAACCTGAAGCTGACCTATCCCGGCGATTTCGAATTGGCCGAGCAGCGCCTCGCCCGCCCGCTCGTGACTCGCACCGGCACGGGCTACGACGTCCACGCTTTCGCCGAAGGCGATCATGTCTGGCTCGGCGGTATCCGGATCCCGCACAGCCGCGGTGTCACCGCTCACTCCGATGGAGACGTCGCCCTGCACGCGCTCACCGACGCCGTGCTGGGCGCCTTGGCCGATGGTGACATCGGCAGCCATTTTCCCCCGAGCGACCCGCAATGGCGCGGCGCTTCCTCCGACCGCTTCCTCGCCTTCGCGGCGGAACGTGTCCGGCAGCGCGGCGGCAGGATCGATCATCTCGACCTGACCATCGTCTGCGAGGGGCCAAAGGTCGGCCCGCATCGCGAGGCGATCCGGGCTCGCATCGCCGAGATCGCCGGCCTGCGTCTCGACCATGTCGGGGTCAAGGCGACGACCTCGGAGCGCCTCGGCTTCACCGGGCGCGGCGAGGGCCTGGCTGCGCTCGCCACCGCCACCATCCGCCTGCCCGAACCGGAGTGAGGCCATGTTCGATCTCGACATCCGTTCGCTTGCCGCCGAACTGCTGAACATCTCCCGCGAGCGCGGCATCACCGTCGCGACGGTCGAATCCTGCACGGGCGGGCTCGTTGCAGGCGCTCTGACGGCGATCTCCGGTTCGTCCAGCATGGTGCTCGGCGGCCTCGTCACCTATTCCAACGAGGCGAAGACGGCTCTCGCCGGCGTTCCGGCCGAGCTGATCCGCCAACACGGCGCGGTCAGCGAGCCGGTCGCGCGCGCCATGGCGGTGGGCGGCCGCGAGCGCCTGTCGTCGCGGCTCGCCGTCTCGATCACCGGTATCGCCGGCCCCGATGGCGGCAGCGAAGCCAAGCCGGTGGGGCTGGTGCATTTCGCCTGCGCCAGTGGCGCTCGGACACTGCATCGCGAGAAGCGCTTCGGCGGTCAGGGACGCGACGAAATCCGGCGCCTCAGCGTGCTGGAGGCGCTCGACCTGCTACGCGAGGCCTCACTGACGATCGAATAGGCGGCGCCGCGCCTATTTCGCCGAAAGCTGCCGCCAGATCGCGCTGACGACATCGGCATAGTCGTCGCTCCACGGGCGGGTCGTTCCCTGTCCGACCTGCTCGCGCCAGCTGCCGGTCACGATCGGGCCGGGATCGACGCCGGGCCGCAGGACGAGCGCGACGTCCGGAGCCGTTTTCATGGCCTGCCGGTTGGCTTCGGAACGAACCGGAACGTTCAGCCAGGTCGTCAGCCCCTGCCCGGCCGCCGTCGCCCTGACCACGGATGCAAGCTCCATGTTCCGGTTCGAGATGTGCAGCAGCACAGCGCCATTCGGCTTGAGCTTGCGCATATAGAGCGCCAGGGCCTCGTCGGTGAGCAGATGCACGGGGATGGCGTCGGAGGAAAATGCGTCGACGACAATCATGTCGAGCGACCCGTCCTGGGCATCTCCGAGCGTCAGACGGGCATCGCCGATCACGAAGGTCGTCGCTGGCGCACATTCGCTGAAGAAGGTGAAGCGGGCCGGATCGGTCGCGATCCGGATCACGGCCGGATCGATCTCGTAGAAGCGCCAATCCTCGCCGGTACGCGCCTGGCAGGCAAGCGAGCCCGTGCCGACGCCGATCGCTGCCACCGCCGCGATCCGGCCTCCTCGCGCCTGCCGGATCGAGTCGACCCCGTCGGCGATGCCGCCGCCAGTGAAATAGTAGGTCAGCGGTTCCGGACGCCCCGATACCGGCGTGCCATCGTCCTGGCGCAGGCGCTGCGCACCATGGATCGTGCTGCCATGGCTGAGCATCCGGAAACGGGCATCCTTGGTTTCGGTGATGCGGTGGATGCCGAAGAACGAGCGCACCATGTCCGTTCGCGCCCACTCGCGGGTGATCAGGATGCAGCTTACGAGAACGGCGCAGCCGGCAAGTGCAATGCCCTGCCAGCGCCGCATCCGGATCGACGTGAAGCCGGGACGGCAGAGCATGCCCGCCACGACGAGCAGCGGATATTCGGCGACGGAGTTGAACAGCAACGGCGCCAGCAGGGCCGCGAACACGCCGCCGAGCACACCGCCGAGCGACATCCAGAGATAGAAGCCCGTCAGCTCGGCTGCCGATGGCCGCAGCCGCGCGAGCTCGCCATGCGCGACCATCGCCGTGATGAAGAGAATGGCGAGATGAAGGACGAGCTCCCAGCCCCAGCCCAGGCGCAGCTCGAGCACCATCATGGCCATATAGCAGACGATCAGCAGCAGTTGCGTATTCAGCATCCAGCTATGGCGAAGCAGGGGCTTGCGCTGGAAGACGATGACGAAGCTCAGCAGGAAGAGCGCGAGCGGAGCGACCCAGAGCAGCGGGCCGGCGGCAACGTCGGTCGAGATATGGGCCGTCACCGCGACCAGCAGGCCGGATGGTACGAAGGCGAGGAACAGCCAATGCAGCTTGCGGCCGGTCGGGACGGGTTGGGCCGCGGGCAAGGCGTTCTCGCTTGCCTCCGCCGACTGTCCGACGCAGAGCCCTGCGCAGGCCGTGATGCCGGCAAGCAGCAGGCCGAAGCCCCATGCCCAGGCCGAGGCCTGCGTCGCCAGCCGCAGGGTCGGCTCGACCGCGAACGGATAAGCGAGCAGAGCGAGGAAGCTGCCGATATTGGAGGCGGCGTAGAGGAAGTAGGGATCGCGGGCATGGGCATGCCCGGTCCGCGCGAACCAGGCCTGGAGCAGCGGGCCATTGGCGGCGACCGCGAAGAACGGCAAGCCGACCGACGCGGTGAAGAGCAGCAGGAGCCAAGCGAATTCGCCCTGTTGCGGCGGGCGCTCGAAGCCCGCGACGATGCCGATCGGCAGCGAGGTCGCAACGACGACGACCATCAGGGTGATGTGGATCAAGGCAGCGTGCCGCACGCTGAAGCGCCTGACCAACCAATGCGCATAGGCGTAACCGGCCAGCAGCACGGCCTGGAAGAAGACCATCGCCGTCGACCAGACGCCGGGCGAGCCGCCGAGCTTCGGCAGCACCATCTTGGCGAACATCGGCTGGATGCCGAAGAGGAGAAAGGCGGAGAGGAAAATGGTTCCGGCGAAGACCGGGAGGACTGCGGTCAAGCTCGGCGCGGCGATTTGGCCGCGCTCCTGCGTCAATTCAGCGTCCATGTCATCCCCCGGGCGATCGGGGGAGCCTGCCTGAAAGAGATTAAGTTCAGGTGAGCGCGGCGGGGCTGCTTTTCCCGTAGATCAGGTCCGCGCGCTTCTCGAAAGCTTCGGCGAACTTGCGGAAGGCCTTGTCGAACATCGCGCCCATCAAGAGGCCCAGCATCCGGCTGGCGAATTCGTAGGAAATGAAGAAGCCGACCTCGCTGCCCGTGTCGAGAGGCTTGAAGCTCCAGCGGTTCTCCAGATAGCGGAACGGCCCGTCGACATATTCGACCAGGATCTTGAGATTGCTGGGATCGAGCGTGACGCGGCTGGTGAAAGTCTCCCGGATCGCCTTGTAGCCCACCGTCATGTCGGCGAGCAGCACCTCCCCGCCCCCCTCGCGCGGCGTGCGCCGGCGGACGGTCAGCCCTTCGCAAAGCGGCAGGAACTGCGGGTACTTCTCGACATCCGCCACGAGCGCGAACATCTCTCCGGGTGAATGCTTCACCCGGCGGGTGCTGTTGAACATCGGCATGGATATGGCCGATCAGTTACCGAGCTTGGCCGCGCGCGCCGCACGCAGCTTGGCGAAATCCTCGCCGGCATGGTGCGAGGAGCGCGTCAGCGGCGTCGAGGAGACCATCAGGAAGCCCTTCACATAGGCGATGGTCTCGAAGCTCTTGAACTCGTCCGGCGTGACGAAGCGGATGACCTCGTGATGCTTGCGCGACGGCGCCAGATACTGGCCGATGGTGATGAAGTCGACCTCGGCCGAGCGCAGATCGTCCATCAGCTGCAGGACTTCGTTCCGCTCCTCGCCGAGGCCGACCATGATGCCGGACTTGGTGAAGATGGTCGGGTCGAGCTCCTTCACCTGCTGCAGCAGCCGCAGCGAATGGAAATAGCGGGCGCCTGGGCGCACCTTCAGGTACTTGCCGGGAACCGTTTCGAGATTGTGGTTGAAGACGTCGGGCTTGGCGGCGACGACGACTTCGAGCGCTCCGGGCTTGCGCAGGAAATCTGGTGTCAGGATCTCGATCGTCGTACCGGGCGAGGCCTCGCGGATAGCGCGGATGACGCGGGCGAAATGCTCGGCGCCGCCATCCTTGAGATCGTCGCGGTCGACCGAGGTGATCACGACATGCTCGAGGCCCAGCTTGGCGACGGCGTCGGCGACCTTGCGCGGCTCGTCATGGTCGAGCGCCTCGGGCACACCGGTCTTGACGTTGCAGAAGGCACAGGCGCGCGTGCAGGTGTCGCCCATGATCATGAAGGTGGCGTGCTTCTTTTCCCAGCACTCGCCGATATTGGGGCAACCTGCCTCTTCGCAGACCGTGACGAGCTTCTCGGCCTTGACGATCTTCTGGGTCTCGGCCCATTTCGGCGAGCCCGGCGCCTTGACCCGGATCCAGTCGGGCTTGCGCAGGATCGGGTTCTCCGGCCGTTTCTGCTTCTCCGGATGGCGCAGCTCCGGCTTAACCTCGGATTTCGGGTTGCCGGAGTTGGGGCGCGGATCGCGGTTGAGGAGGTCGAGCACGACGGCCATGGACGGGTCCGTTACTGGCGCCGCACAGCAGGGCACGGCCACTTCCGTCTAGCTAATGCCGAAGTGGCGTCCCGGCAACCCGCTGTACCGTACCCGGGTCAGTTGCGCACCGCGCGCCAGACGACGATCAGCAGACAGGCGCCGGCTATCGCCGCGACGAGTGTGCGCCAGAATCCGAAGATCGGGATCTCCAGCAGTTCCGCGATGCGGCTGCCGACGAAGGAGCCGGCGACGCCGACGATCATGTTGGTGAAGAGCCCGTGATCGGACGAGGTGACCCGTTCGGCGATCCAGCCGGCGATGATGCCGATCAGCAACGTCATGAAGAAGCCGTAGCCCGGCGTGCCGAGCGCGGCGTAGATCTGGTCGTTCATAGTAGTCCCCCTGCCCTCAAAGACCGGCTATCCGGCCGCCGACGACAACGCGCTGAATGTCCGCTGGTTCCGTCACGCGATGAAGCGCGCGAGCAGCACCACCAGGATCGCGCCGATCACCGCCATCGCCATCGAGTCGAGGAAGCGATAGCCGGTACTCGCGCGCCAGCCGGTGACTCGGACGATACCCTGCCCGACCAGCATGCCGAGCAGCCCGACCACAGCGTGACGCAGGAAGCCGCCGCCTCCGACCACCAGGCTGGCGATGAAGCCCGCGGCCGTGCCGAAGGCGACCGGCGGCAACAGTCGGGCCCAATCAAGCGTCAGCTTCCTGCTCGGCGGCAGGATCTCGACCTTGTCGTCGGGCACGACCTTGTCAGGCTTGGCAGTTTTGCGGGTGCGGCTCATCGGCCGGATATGGCCTGCACCATCAGCGAATGCCAGTGCCGTGCGATCAGGCGATCAGCCGGGCCAGGAAGACCACGACGATCGCGCCGATCGTCGCCGTGACGATCTGCGAGATCAGCGGATTGCCGATGCCGAGGCTGATGCCAAGGAACTGCAGCAGGAAGCTGCCGACGAAGGCGCCGATCAGGCCGGTGATGATGTAGCGGATCAGCCCGCCGCCACCCATGACGATGCTGGCGAGCCAGCCGGCGACGGCACCGATGGCTATGGCGACGAGAATGGCACGAAGGTCCATGAACGATCTCCTTGCTATGCCGCCAGGTCATCGCAACCTTGAGCTGAAGCGTGGATGAACGGGCAGGCCTCGTTCAGGCGTTCAGCACCTTGCCATAGGCGTCGAGCACGGCCTCCTTCATCGTCTCTGACAGGGTCGGATGCGGGAAGATGGTGTGCATCAGCTCTTCCTCGGTGGTCTCGAGGTTCATCGCGACCACGAAGCCCTGGATCAGCTCGGTGACTTCCGCGCCGACCATATGGGCGCCGAGCAGCTTGCCAGTCTTGGCGTCGAAGATCGTCTTGACCATGCCCGAGTCTTCGCCGAGCGCCACGGCCTTGCCGTTGGCGACGAAGTTGAAGCGGCCGACCTTGAGCTGGTGGCCGGCTTCCTTGGCCTTGGCCTCGGTCAGGCCGACGCTGGCTATCTGCGGGTGGCAATAGGTGCAGCCCGGGATCATCGCCTTGTCCATCGGGTGCGGATGCAGGCCCTTGATCGCCTCGACGCAGATCACCGCCTCGTGCTCGGCCTTGTGCGCCAGCATCGGCGGGCCGGCAACGTCGCCGATCGCATAGATGCCCTTCACATTGGTACGGCAGAGCCCATCGATCGCGATAACGCCACGGTCGAGCTTCACGCCGAGCGCCTCAAGGCCGAGATTCTCGACATTGGCGACGACGCCGACCGCCGAGATCATCCGCTCGGCGGTGATCGTCTGCTTGTTGCCCTTGTCGTCCTCGACATGGGCGGTGACGGAGTTGGCTCCCTTCTCGACCTTGGTGACCTTGGTCGAGGTCAGGATCTTCATGCCCTGCTTCTCGAAAGCCTTGCGGGCGAAGGCACCGATCTCGGCATCTTCGACCGGCACGACCTGCGGCATCACCTCGACCACCGTCACCTCGGCGCCGAGCGTGCGGTAGAACGAGGCGAACTCGATGCCGATCGCGCCCGAGCCCATCACAACCAGCGATTTCGGCATGGTCGGCGGCACCAGCGCCTCGAAATAGGTCCAGATCAGCTTGCCGTCCGGCTCCAGCCCCGGCAGGACGCGCGGACGGGCGCCAGTCGCGACGATGATGTGGTCGGCGGTGTACGTGCCCTCGCCCTTGGCGCCCTTCGGGATCGGCCCCTGCGGCTGCATCGCCGGCTTCTTGGTCGGCGCGACCACGATCGTGTTGGCCTTGGTGAGCTTGGCCTCGCCCCAGATCACGTCGACCTTGTTCTTCTTCATCAGGAACTGGACGCCGTTGTTCATCCTGACCGCGATGCCGCGCGAGCGCTTCACCACCGCTTCCAGATCGGCCTTGAACGAGCCTTCCAGCATCAGGCCGTAATCCTTGGCGTGCTGGCCGTAGTGCAGGATCTCGGCCGAGCGCAGCAGCGCCTTAGTCGGGATGCAGCCCCAGTTCGAGCAGATGCCGGCGAGGTGCTCGCGCTCGACGATCGCCGTCTTGAAGCCGAGCTGCGCCGCGCGGATCGCCGCGATGTAGCCGCCGGGGCCGGAGCCGATGATGATGATGTCGTAGTCAGCCATGGGAAATGCCTCGGCTCGTTCCACCCACCGCGGGCGGTGTTGCTGTTGCGGGGCAAGGCCCCGGTCGAATCTCGTCTACGGGCCGGCGATCCGCAGCGCCGGCCCACGTGCCGGCAGTGGCAGGCCGAGCAGGCCATCGACCACCGGTGCCAGAGCCAGTCCGATAGCACGGGTGTTCTCGGCGTCGAGATGGATGCCGTCCTCGCCGGTCACGCTCGCGACCGCCGCCGCGTCGAAAAAGCTGACGCCGATCTCGTCGGCGATGCGGCGATAATAGGTCGCCAGTAGCGCCGTCTTCTCGGGTGCGCCTTCCATGAAGAAATTGGCCTCGTGCTCAGGATCGTCAGGCATGCGCACTACTGGCGGCGAAACGATCAGCACCTCCGGCACCGGCATGCCGGGCTCGACCGGCGGGCGCTGCGCCACCTGTGCCAGCATCCTCATCGAGCGGGCGACGTCATAGGGCGCCAGCGAGTGCTGGCGCTGGCAGTCGTTGGTGCCAAGCATCAGGATGACGAGATCGAGCGGCGCATGGCACTCGATGAACAGTGGCAGCAGCGAGATGCCGGAGCGATAGGGCCGCAGCGGATCGTCGAGCGCGATCCGCCGCCCGTTGAGCCCCTCCTCGATCACCGTGGCGTAGCCGCCGAGCGCCTTTTCCAGCACGCGCGGCCAGCGTACGTCGTCGCCATGCCGTTCCGGCCGGTTGGCGATGCGGCCCCAGGTCAGGGAATCGCCGAAGGCGAGGATGCGGGCCTGGCGGGTCATCGCCGCCTCACACCAGCATCGCCATCGGCTTCTCGATATAGCCCTTGAAGGCCTGGAGCAGCTCGGCGCCGAGCGCGCCGTCGACGGCGCGGTGATCGGTCGAGAGCGTCACGGACATCACCGTCGCGACGGCCGGCTGGCCACCCTTGACGATGACTCGCTGCTCGCCGGCGCCGACCGCCAGGATCGTCGCATGCGGCGGGTTCACCACCGCGGCGAAGTCCTTGACGCCGAACATGCCGAGATTGCTGACTGCGGTCGTGCCGCCCTGATACTCTTCAGGCTTCAGCTTGCGCGCCTTCGCCCGCGCCGCCATGTCCTTCATCTCGTTGGAGATTTGACTCAGCGTCTTGTGGCAGGCGTCGCGGATGATCGGCGTGATCAGCCCGCCCGGGATCGAGACGGCGACGCCGACATCGGCATGCTTGTGCTTGAGCATGGCGGCATCGGTCCAGGAGACGTTGGCGTCCGGCACCGCCTTGAGCGCCAGAGCGAGCGCCTTGATCACCATGTCGTTGACCGAGAGCTTGTAGGCCGGCTTGCCGTCCTTCTCCGGCGCCGCGGCATTGAGCTCGGCGCGCAGCTTCAGCAGCGCGTCCAGCTCGCAATCCAGCGTGACGTAGAAATGCGGGATGGTCTGCTTGGCTTCGGTCAGGCGGCGCGCGATCGTCTTGCGCATGCCGTCATGCGGGATCTCCTCATAAGAGCCCGGCGCGAACAGCTTCTTGGTCTGCTCGTCGGACGGTCCGGTCGCGAGCGGCGCGGCGGCGGGCTTGGGCGCGGCAGGAGCGGCAGCAACAGGAGCCGGAGCGGCCTTGGCAGCCCCGCCCTGCTTGGCGGCCTCGATGTCCTTCTCGACGATGCGGCCATGCGGACCGGAGCCCTGGACCTTGCCGAGATCGATGCCGGCCTCCTTGGCGAGGCGGCGTGCCAGAGGCGAAGCGAACGGGCGATTGCCGGCTGTGGGCGCGGCGGCCTGCGCGGCCGGAGCCGGAGTAGCGGCGGGAACCGCTGCGGCCGCAGGGGCCGGCTCGGCCGCCTTCGGCGCGGGTTCGCTCTTGGCTGGCGCAGCGCTCGGGGCAGAGACGCTCTTGGCGTCCTCACCCTCGCCGGCGATCACGCCGATCACCTCGTTGACGGCGACGTCGGCGGTACCCTCAGGCACGACGATCTTGGCGAGAATGCCCTCGTCGACCGCCTCGACCTCCATGGTCGCCTTGTCGGTCTCGATCTCGGCGATGATGTCGCCGGACTTGATCGTGTCGCCTTCCTTCTTCAGCCACTTGGCGAGATTGCCCTTCTCCATCGTCGGAGAGAGCGCGGGCATCAGGATGTTGGTCGGCATCGGTCAGCCCTCTCTCAGCGGTAGCAGACGGCCTTGGCCGCCGCGACGACCTCGCCGATGTTCGGCAGCGCCAGCTTCTCGAGGTTGGCGGCGTAGGGCATCGGCACATCCTTGCCGGTGACGCGCGCCACGGGCGCATCGAGATAGTCGAAGGCCGCTTCCATGATCTTCATGCCGATCTCGGCGGTGACGCCGGACTGCGGGAAGCCTTCCTCGACCGCGACGCAGCGATTGGTCTTCTGCACCGAGGCGATGACGGTCTCGATATCCATCGGCCGGATGGTGCGCAGGTCGATGACCTCGGCGTCGATGCCCTCCTTGGCCAGCGCCTCGGCGGCGCCGAGCGCATAG
This sequence comes from Allobosea sp. NPDC003192, assembly GCF_050275675.1. Lineage (NCBI taxonomy): Bacteria > Pseudomonadati > Pseudomonadota > Alphaproteobacteria > Hyphomicrobiales > Alloboseaceae > Allobosea > Allobosea sp. NPDC003192. Next base: position 107,920 of record NZ_JBNNPK010000001.1, on the reverse strand, counting down.
GTCATGCCGATGCCGAAGGAGACGATGGTGACGTCGCTGCCGGGGCGCACGACCTTGGCCTTGCCGATCGGGATCGTGAAATCATCGCCCTTCGGCACGTCGAATGAACGGCCGTAAAGGATCTCGTTCTCGAGGAAGATCACCGGGTTGGGATCGCGGATCGCGCTCTTGAGCAGGCCCTTCGCGTCCGAGGCGGTGTAGGGCATCACGACCTTGAGGCCCGGCACGTTCGAGTACCAGGCGGCGTAGTCGTGGCTGTGCTGGGCGCCGACGCGGGCGGCGGCGCCGTTGGGGCCGCGGAAGACGATCGGGCAGCCCATCTGGCCGCCGGACATATAGAGCGTCTTGGCGGCCGAATTGATGATGTGGTCGATCGCCTGCATGGCGAAGTTGAAGGTCATGAACTCGACGATCGGCTTGAGGCCGGTCAGCGCGGCGCCGACGCCGATGCCGGCGAAGCCGTGCTCGGTGATCGGCGTGTCGATGACGCGTCGGGCGCCGAACTCCTGCAGCAGCCCCTGCGTGACCTTGTAGGCGCCCTGGTACTCGGCAACCTCCTCGCCCATGACGAAGACGTCGGCATCACGCCGCATCTCCTCGGCCATGGCGTCGCGCAGCGCCTCGCGCACCGTCATCGAGACAATCTCGGCGCCGGCCGGGAATTCGGAGGAGGCGTCGTAGGACTTCGCCTGGGCCGGGACACTCGGCGCCGCGGCAGGAGCGGGGCTGGCGGGCGCTTCGGCCGGTGCGGGAGCCTCCGCCGCCTGCTGCGCAGGAGCTGCCTTGGCAGCGCCGCTGGCCGCGGCGGACACGTCCTCGCCATCGGCGGCGATCACCGCGATCGGCGTATTGACCGCGACGTTGTCGGTGCCGTCGGCGATCAGAATCTTGGCGAGCACGCCTTCATCGACCGCCTCGACCTCCATGGTCGCCTTGTCGGTCTCGATCTCGGCGATGATGTCGCCGGCCTTGATCTTGTCGCCCTCGGCTTTCAGCCATTTGGCGAGCTTGCCCTGTTCCATGGTGGGCGACAGGGCGGGCATCAGAATGTCGATCGGCATGAACGCACCCGGAGTTCTGGAGCGGCCGCTAGGGCCTCGATGTCTGGGAAGGAGGTCAGGCGCGGCGCGTTACGCCTGCGCCGGCTCCAGCAGGATGTCGGTATAGAGCTCGGAAGCGTCGGGCTCGGGATCATGCGTCGCGAACTCGGCCGCATCGTTGACGATCTCGCGGACCTTGGCGTCGATCGCCTTGAGCTCGTCCTCGCCGACCTTGTGCTCGCGGGTGAGACGGGCGCGGACCTGCTCGATCGGATCATGCTCCTCGCGCATGCGCTGGACCTCGTCCTTCGAGCGGTACTTCGCCGGGTCGGACATCGAATGGCCGCGATAGCGATAGGTCTGCATTTCGAGGATGTAGGGACCCTTGCCGGAGCGAGCGTGCTCGATGGCGCGGTTGGCGGCCTCGCGCACGGCGCGGACGTCCATGCCGTCGACCTGCTCGCCCGGGATGCCGAAGGAGACGCCGCGCTTGGAGAAATCGGTCTGGGCCGAGGCGCGGTTGACCGAGGTGCCCATGGCGTAGCGGTTGTTCTCGATCACGAACACGACCGGCAGTTTCCAGAGCTCGGCCATGTTGAAGCTCTCATAGACCTGGCCCTGATTGGCGGCACCGTCGCCGAAATAGGCCATCGATACTCGCCCGTCCTGGCGATACCAGTTGGCGAAGCCGAGGCCGGCACCGAGCGAGACCTGAGCGCCGACGATGCCGTGGCCGCCGTAGAAATTCTTCTCGCGGCTGAACATGTGCATCGAGCCGCCCTTGCCGTGCGAATAACCGCCACGCCGGCCGGTGAGCTCGGCCATCACGCCGCGCGATTCCATTCCGCAGGCGAGCATGTGACCGTGGTCACGATAGCCGGTGATGACCTGATCGCCTTCCTTCGAGGCCATCTGCATGCCGATGACCACGGCTTCCTGGCCGATATAGAGATGGCAGAAGCCGCCGATCAGCCCCATGCCGTACATCTGGCCCGCCTTCTCCTCGAAGCGGCGGATCAGCAGCATCTCGCGATAGGCGTGAAGCTCCTCTTCCTTGTTGAAGGTCGGGACGTTCGGGATCGCCTTGGCCGCACCTTTCGGAGCGCTCTTCGCCGGCGCCTTTCCGGCCGCCTTCGCCGGCGCTCCTGCTTTCGTCTTCCGTGCGGCAATGGCCATGTACGGTCCTCCCCAAAGCTCTACTGCTTTGGTTGTAGAGGAAGCCAAAAGCCTTGGCGAGACGGGTATCTCGCACTGCAACATAGTCTAATATACTGTTATATTTGATATAATGCCATTTAACCGATTATCAGTTAATCGATCTTTTTGCGACCATTGAGGCTGGGAAAGCCGGCTAGAGGCCAGATCGATCGGGCCACCCCACGCCTTGCGGGAGGGCCGTTTCTCGCCGTGCTACGGAGGCATATCCCGTCCGGCAGGCTCGTGCCGCCAACGCGCCGGGACCGCCTCAGCGCCCCATGACGACGACGTCGTTGCGATGAACGCGGCCGAGCATCGCACGCGCCCTCTCTTCAAGCAGATCGCGATCGACGGCTTCGTCGCGCATCAGGTTCAGGCGCTTCTCCCAATCCTGCCGCTCGATGGTCAGACTGGCGAGTTCCGCCTCCATCTCGCCGTGCTTCTCGCGCAGGCCGCCCAGGGTTTCGAGCCCGCGTGCGCCATGCTGCGCATGGAACAGGAAATAGCCGACCACGGCACTCGACACGAGGTAGAGCGCGAGCGTGATGAGGACGGAGCGGAGACCGCGGCGGATGACCATGCTGCCACGGTAGAGTCGCTTGGTTGATGCGCCGTTAACGAAGCCCGCCGATGACGGTCAGCGCCGGATCGGCCGGGGCCGCCTCGCCCCGCCCCAGGGCGATCAGATCGGTTTCGATCCGGCGTGCGATCGGCAGCCGGTAATGCGCCGGATCCCAGTAGTTGGAATCCTCGCGGGTGAGTACCGAGGGATGCGCATAGTCGGCAACCACGGCTCTTTGTCGCGCCGCGATCGCCGCAATCTCCGCCTTGCAGGCCGCGAAGCGCTGCCAGGCCGCACTGCCTTCGCGGGGCATGGCGCCGGCGTGGACCGGCGGCAGCACGATCAGGCGCCGCGTCGTGGCGGGAAAGGCGGCCAGCCCCTGATCGAGCCAGGCGAGCGCCGGGAAACGCCAGCTCGCCTGTTCTGCGGCCGGTACCGCCACAGGCGGCGATTGCGGGCTGAGGTCGGGCGCATGGCCGCCCGAGCCGCGATGGAGATGGAAGCGGGCCCGCGCCAGGTCATAGGTCGCTTCGGGCGGGGTGAAGACCTCGTAGCCATCGCCGCGCAGCCGCTGGGGCTGCAGGCCGAGCCGATGGGCGGCGAGCCGCAGAGCGATCTCGAGCGTGGTGAAGTTGAGCTGCTTGGCCCAATCGTTCCAGGCAGTGTCGTCGTAGAGCCAGGGCGGGAACGGCCGCGGGGTCAACCGGCGTGCCTCGCTCGTCGCATCCGCCTCGCACCAGGTCTGGTCGATGCCCCAGATCACCAGCTTCGGCGCCGCGATCCGGTGCGCGAACAGGCCGGCGAGCTGGCTCTGCTCCCAGGGCGTCGCGGCATTCATGCCGAGATTGGCGAAGCGGGCAGAGAGGCCCTTCGATAGGATCTGCGGATCGAGCAGCCGCATCGTCGAAGTGCCGAACACCGCCGAATCGAAGGCGCCCGACTTGACGATCTGCGGGTACATGAAGCGCTGGTTGAGATCCATCAGCGGCCGAGCCGGCTGCCCGGCCTGCACGCGCGTGCCATAGGGATCGAGCGCGATGATGAACCCGAACAGGAGCACCGTCAGCATCGCTGCGGCGGTCGCGAACGCCCTGATCCAGCCGCGCCAGCTCTGCTGGACACCGCTCGAAGCCACGTCTGTCATGCGCTGGTTCGCCATCGACGCGGCTTCTGCCACGATGCGTCCGTCGGAACAATGTTGACCGATGCGCGCCACCTGCCTATGTCAGCGCCCCAGTGAGGGCGGGTAGCTCAGTGGTAGAGCACGTGACTTTTAATCATGTGGTCGAGGGTTCGATCCCCTCCCCGCTCACCAATCAAGACAAATCCCATTCGCCATCCCCTGGCAGGCCGTCTGCAGGCGAGACCGGTCAGGACACTTCGGACCAGGCGGGCTTGCGATAAGGCGCTGCCCGCTCGTCGAAGCTTGTCCACCCCTCGCGCTCGTATTCGGAGCGACGCAGGGCAGCATCGATCGGGCTGGCGCCGTCCATGATCTTCTCGATGGCCGCGACATGGCCGTCGCTCGTCCGGACCGAAAGGACGGTGCCGCCACGACGAACGGTTTCCGCGAGGAAGTGCGCTTCGTCATCACCGATTCCCGCTCCGGTCATGGCGCTGATCAAGCTGCCAGCGGCGGCACCGGCCGTCGCGCCGACCGCAAGCGTGCCGAAAATCCAGCCGGCCGCCAGCACCGGGCCTACGCCTGGAAGCGGCAGAGCGGCCAATCCGGCCATGAGACCCGCGCTGCCGCCCAAGACGCCGCCAACTTCGGCGCCTCTTGCCGCGTCGGCTTCAACCTTGTCCGGGCTGTTGCTGAGGATGGTGATGTCCTCGGATGGAAGACCGGCCGCCTCAAGGCGGGTCACGGCCGTCTCGGCATCGGCGTAGCTCTCGTATGAGCGCGTGACTATGCTTGCCATGATGCAACTCCTTCACTGGAATGCACTTCTGGGACGAACCGGCCGAGACGGTTCTTGTTCCGTGCGGGCGTCAGCCTAGGCGGCTGACGGAACCGCCGCGCCTTAGCAGCGGGCGCTTCTGCGGCGGCATCTGTCCACCGGGCCAAGCGTCATATCCGGGCGCGATTTCTCCGGCATAGCCGTCGAGCTCCCAGCAGCGCCAGCGCTGGTATTCGGCTGCCGTCGTTCCTTCCGAGCAGACGCGCCATTGCGAGCGCTCCCAGAAGGCCGTGGCGGGCGTCGCCACGCCCAAGCCGAAAGCGGCAAGGGCGAGAATTGCGAGGTTCCTGCTCATCCGTCGGGCTCCGGGCTGCAGCTATACACAGCCAGCAAACGCGGTGGGGTCTTACCGAAGCGCTAAGTTACCGGCGTTTTTGCGCTTCTGCGTCAAACGCCGGGCATTTGGCTACCCTAACGCGAACCAAAACGCCGATCCTGCGTTGTTCGATCATTCGGCAGGGGGGAACGACAGGAGGATACCGATGTACAAGCGTCACGTTGCATTGACGGCTATCGGCGGCGTCATGCTTGCCGCCGCTGCTGTTGCGCAGACCTCTTCGCCCTCGAACCAGCCGCCGAGCCCGCAGCCGACCTCGCCGTCGACCAGCGCTCCGGCAGCTCCGGCACCGGCCGCTGAAACGGCGAAGGCTCCGGAGAACAACCTCGCTGGCCAGGGCAAGTGGCGGGCTTCGAAGCTGATGGGCGTCGACATCTATGGCCCCGACAACAAGAAGGTCGGCGACGTCACCGAGGTCGTGTTCGACAAGACCGGCAAGATTGAGATCGTCACCGTCGGCGTCGGCGGCTTCCTCGGCATCGGCACGAAGGATGTCGCGATCCCGTTCGAGCAGGTGCAGTGGAGCGAGGAGCCGATGGTCACGCCGGCCCCTGCCCCGTCGGGCGGAACCGGTGCGGGCGGCAGCAGCGCTGGTGGCAGCACCGCGATGAACGCGCCGCCGGCGGCCAAGAAGGGCCCGGAGATGTATCCGGATCACGGTAAGATCACGATGACCAAGGAGCAGCTGACCTCCGCTCCGGCCGTGACCTACGCAGCCCGCTGATCGAACGTTGATCGGCTGCCAATGGGCTCGCCCCTCGCGGGGCGGGCCTTTTTCTCGCTGCTCAATCAGTCGTCGAAGATCGCCCACAGCTGCAGCAGCGCTTCGGGCAGATCGTCGGCGATCAGCCCCATGCCGAGCTTCTCGCCGGCCCGCCCATGCAGCCAGACCGCCGCACAGGCCGCTTCGAAGGCCGGCATCTTCTGCGCCAGCAGGCCCGCGACGATGCCGCCGAGGACGTCTCCCGAGCCGGCCGTCGCCAGCGCGGGCGAGCCGGTGTCGTTGATCGCGGCGCGCCCGTCGGGGGCCGCGACGACCGTGTCCGGGCCTTTGAGGACAACGACCGCCCCGGTCAGCCGGGCCGCCTGCCGCACCCGCGCGAGCTTGCCGCGCTCGTGCTCGAAACCTTGAGCCTCGCCGAAGACGCGTCTGAACTCTCCCTCATGCGGCGTCAGCACGGAAGGGGTGGTGCGTTGGCGCGGGAGATCCGCGAAGCTTGGCTGTGCGCCGATATGAGTCAGTGCATCTGCGTCAAAGACGCAAGGCGCCTCACCGCGCAAGGCAACCTCCACCCAGGAGCACGCCTCCGCATCGAGACCGAGCGCCGGTCCGATCAGCAGCGCGTCGAGCTTGCGCGCCGACAGCGCCGCCTCGAAGGCCGGAGCGTCGGCCGCCGCCGCTTGCATCAGCGCATCGGGGCCGCGCCCCGCATGGGCCGCCAGCGCCTCCGGCCGGCAGATGATTGTCGCCAGGCCCGCCCCGATGCGCAGCGCCGCGCGAGCGCCCAGTCGCGGTGCCCCGACGCCGGATAGCCCGCCTGCTGCGACGGCGACCGCGCCGCGGGAATATTTGTGGACGCCGGCGGCATGATCCGGCAGCCGGGCGCGCCAAAGAGTCGGAGCATTGCGGAAAACCAACGGCTCGATCCTGCCCGGCGCGAAGACGATCTCGGGGCGAATGCCGATATCGGCGAGCGTGACGACGCTGCAAAGGGCACGACCGGGATAAAGAAGGTGTCCCGGCTTCAGCCGGAAGAAGGTCACGGTTTCGTCGGCACGGATGGCGGGCCCGTCAGTGAGCCCGGTATCGCCATGGACGCCGCTCGGCACGTCGACCGCGATCACGGTCCGGCCCGCCGCGTTGACGCGCTCGGTCAGGGTCGCGAGCTCGCCGGAGAGCGGCCGGGTGAGGCCGGCGCCGAACAAGGCGTCGATCACGATGTCATGCCGGGCCGGCTCGACGCCCTCGATTGCCTCGATCGTGCCGGTCCAGCTTTCCGCCGCCAGGGCGGCATCTCCCTTCAGGGCTGCCGGCTCACCGACGAGCGCCAGCGTCACGCGGCAGCCGCGCTCCGCCAGGAGACGGGCCGCGACGAAGCCGTCGCCGCCATTGTTGCCGGGGCCGCAGAGGACGAGGACGCGCTGGCCGGGCCGGATGCGTCGCGTCACCGCATCGGCGACCGCCCTGCCCGCCTTGTCCATCAGGACGATGCCCGGCGTGCCGGCGGCGACCGTCGCCGCATCTGCTGCCGCCATCTCGGCAACGCTGAGCAAGGCAAGGGCGGCGGGAGACGCGTCAACCATGGTAAGATCATTGTCCGCCAGCCCACGCGCTGGCAAGGAAACAGCGTCACATCCACGATTGCACTTGATATAGGCACTTGCATAATTTTTGGACTGTTTTTCGCCTCTTCAACAGGCGGTTTGCCCCAGGGGGCGTCATGGCGGCCCGCCTGCGCCGATGCTATGAGCAGATCAGGCGAGGTTTTGCTGGGCGCGCCGAGGTTGATCCGGGCTGGCCGCCATGGTCAGAACGGAGGAAAGCCGCGTACAGTGTTGCAAGCTCACGCCAAGGAGGTCGGTCGGCGCATGAAGAAGATCGAAGCGATCATCAAGCCCTTCAAGCTCGACGAGGTTAAGGAGGCGCTGCAGGAGGTCGGCCTCCAGGGCATCACGGTGCTCGAGGCGAAGGGTTTCGGTCGTCAGAAGGGCCATACCGAGCTCTATCGCGGCGCCGAATACGTGGTCGACTTCCTGCCGAAGGTGAAGATCGAGATCGTGCTGGCCGACGACATGGTCGAGCGCGCGATCGAGGCGATCAAGAAGGCGGCCCAGACCGGCCGCATCGGCGATGGCAAGATTTTTGTATCGAGCGTGGAGGGGGCGATCCGCATCCGCACCGGCGAGTCCGGCGCGGATGCGATCTGAGGAATTTTCCCGACACCCAAGGAATGCGCGTGCTGGCGGATCTGAAGCCCCGCAGGCCGTGTCTGTTGTGAGACCCTAGCAGTCGACAAAGGAAGTCGTGAGATGAAGAACGCCAAAGAGGTCCTGAAGGCGATCAAGGACAATGACGTCAAATACGTCGACTTCCGCTTCACCGATCCGCGCGGCAAGTGGCAGCACGTCACCTTCGACGTCTCGATGATCGACGAAGAGATTTTCGCCGAGGGCACGATGTTCGACGGCTCCTCGATCGCCGGCTGGAAGGCGATCAACGAGTCCGACATGCTGCTGATGCCCGATCCGACGACGGCCTGCATCGACCCGTTCTTCTCGGCCTCGACCATGGTCATCAACTGCGACGTGCTCGAGCCGGCGACCGGCGAGCCCTACAGCCGCGACCCGCGCGGCATGGCCAAGAAGGCCGAAGCCTACCTCAAGTCGACCGGCATCGGCGACACCGTCTATGTCGGCCCCGAAGCCGAATTCTTCGTCTTCGACGACGTCAAGTTCTCGGCCGACCCGTACAACACCGGCTTCAAGCTCGACAGCGTCGAGCTGCCGATCAACGGCCAGACCGAGTACGAAGGCGGCAATCTCGGCCACCGCATCGCGATCAAGGGCGGCTACTTCCCGGTTCCGCCGCAGGATTCGGCGCAGGACATGCGCGGCGAGATGCTCGCGGCCATGGCGGCGATGGGCGTCAAGGTCGAGAAGCACCACCATGAGGTCGCCTCGGCCCAGCACGAACTCGGCATGAAGTTCGACACGCTGACGCATATGGCGGACCAGATGCAGGTCTATAAGTACGCCATCCACAACGTGGCCCAGAGCTACGGCAAGACCGCGACTTTCATGCCCAAGCCCGTCTATGGCGACAACGGCTCGGGCATGCACGTCCACCTGTCGATCTGGAAGGGCGGCAAGCCGCTCTTCGCCGGCAACAAGTACGCCGACCTGTCGCAGGAGTGCCTGTGGTTCATCGGGGGCGTGATCAAGCACGCCAAGGCACTGAACGCCTTCACCAACCCGTCGACCAACTCCTACAAGCGCCTGGTCCCGGGCTATGAGGCCCCAGTGCTGCTCGCCTACTCGGCGCGCAACCGCTCGGCCTCCTGCCGTATTCCGTGGACGACCTCGCCGAAGGCCAAGCGCGTCGAGGTCCGCTTCCCCGATCCGATGGCGAACCCCTATCTCGCCTTCGCAGCGCTGACGATGGCCGGCCTCGACGGCATCCTCAACAAGATCGACCCCGGCCCGGCGATGGACAAGGACCTCTACGACCTGCCGCCGCGCGAGCTGAAGAAGATCCCGACCGTCTGCGGCTCGCTGCGCGAGGCGCTTGATGCGCTCAAGAAGGACAACGCCTTCCTCAAGGCTGGCGGCGTTTTCACCGACGACTTCATCGAGAGCTATATCGAGCTCAAGATGCAGGACGTGGCGCGCTTCGAGATGACGCCGCACCCGGTCGAATTCACGATGTACTATTCCTACTGAGCCTCAAGCTCGGACGGGATTTCCTCCCGACTGCGGCGATCCGCAGTCCACCTTGCGAACCGGGGCGGCGACGCCCCGGTTTTTTATTGGGCCGTGACCAACGGATCAGCCCATGCTTTTTCTTGCCGGGACATGAAGGAGCAGCCAGGGATTAAGCGTTCCGTAGCGGATCGACATTATTGGATCGGGCGATCCTGCCACGACGAAACGAGGCGACCATGCTGCGGATCAGCGAGACGCGCGGGACCTACACCATCCGCCGCGCCTACGATCTTCTGGCCAAGGCCATCGTTCCCGGCAGCAGAAAGCACTTGCCCGCCGCGCCGCGACTGGCCGTCATACCGACCGACTATCTCGGCATCTCGATCATCGGCAACGGCATCTACGAGCGTCGCGAAATCGAGTTGCTCAGGAACCTGTTTCGTACCCGCAATCTCCAGGACACGACCTTTCTCGACATCGGCGGCAATATTGGAAACCATTCTGCCTCGCTGGCGGCATCATTCGCCGAAGTGATCGCCTTCGAGCCCAATCCGCCGATCGCCTCGCTGTTCAAGACCAATCTCCTGCTCTCTGGGACCAGCAATGTCCGGCTGCACGAGGTCGGGCTGGGGCGGGAGGACGCCGAGCTTCGCTTCTCGCTGCTCCAGGCGGGCAATGACGGCAGCGGCAGCTTCGCCTCGGGCAAGGGCGACATCGTGCTGCCAGTCCGCCATGGCGATCGATATCTGGCGCAACACGAGCCGGAGATCTCAAACGGCGCGCAACGGATCGGCTTCGTGAAATGCGATGTCGAAGGCTTCGAGGCCGATGTCTTCGCCGGGCTGTGCGGGACCTTCGCGCAACATCGCCCGCTGCTCACCTTCGAGAGCAACCACAGGCCGGACGGCGAGAAAGCCTGGGCCGAGCTGCGGGCCGCCGGCTATGATACGCTGTCATGCCTGCGCGAGACCGGTGACGATGGCAGCCGCCCGCTTCAGGAACTGAAGCGGCTGGTGCTGGGCTATTCCTGCTGGGCGGAAGAGATCCGCAGCATTCCCGACCGGCGCTGCAATCTGATCGCGAGTTTCGGTCCGCTGGAGCCGGCAGCCTGACTCAACGCAAGCTTAGGAAAGCTGTGAGATAGACGACGCCTCAATCTCCGCACGGCCGCAGGCGCATGCACTCCCCTTCCTCCGCCCCATCCGTCGTCATCTTCGGTTCGGCCAGGCCCGTCACCTGCGCGGTGATGGATTATGCTTATCGGCTCGCTGACGCTGTCAATGCGCTGCGGCCGGGCCTTGTCGCGATCCGGACGATCGAGCCGGGGCAGCCAGCCGCCTTCATCGGCGCGCTCGCGCAGGAGCTGCGCCGCGACCGCATCGTGCATTTCCAGATGCCGATCGAGGGCTGGGGCAACAGCGTCGTCCCGGGCTCGGCGCTGATGGCGGCGCGGCTGATGACACGCAAGGGCCGCATCGCGATCACCCTGCATGAATGGGCCTCGCTCAACCGGCTGCGCTATCTCTCGATGGTGCCGGACATTCTGGCCTGCGACGGCTTCGTCTTCGTCTCGCCGCAGCAGCGCGAGGCCTTCCAGACGACGCCGCTGGTTGGCGCGGCAAAGAAGCAGGCTGCCCCGATCATTCCGATCGGCCCCAACATCATGCCGGCGCGGATCGATCCGGAACGGGTCGCGGCGGAGCGGGCGAAGCTGCGCGGCAACGGTGCAGCCAAGGCCGACGTCGTCGTCGGCTATTTCGGCGTGCTCTACGCCAGCAAGCGCCCCGACGTCCTGCTGCGCACGACGCAGGCGCTGCACGGGCGCGGCGTCAAGGCTCGCCTGCTGATCTGCGGCGACTTCCTCTGGGACAAGCCCGGGGATCGCGAAGCGTTCCTCGCGCTGGCGCGTGAACTCGGCGTCGCCGACTGGCTCGATTTCCGCGGCCGGATCGATGACGAAAGCGAGCTGATGGCGACGCTCTCGGCCGCCGACGTCTTCCTGCTGCCCTTCACCGACGGGATCAGCACGCGGCGCGGCAGCTTCCAGGCGGTCAGCCAGCTCGCGATCCCGCTGGTCTCGACGGAAGCCGAGAGGCAGGACGAGTTCGCGCTAGCCCCGCCGCTGAAGGCGAAGATCGACAACCCTGCGACGGTGCTATGCCCGGTCGACGCCGCGCCCGAGCACTTCGCCGAGGCCGTACTCGCGGCCCAGGCCCGCAAAGCCGATGCGATCGGTGTCGACCTCGCCAAGCTATGGGACGAGGCTGCCCTCGCCCATCTTGCCTTCTACGATGGCTTGAAAGCGCCTGCTTGAGGCGTCAGCGCAACGCGACGATCGCCAAGCCGATCAGCGCGACGATGGCAGCGGCCCACCAGAGCCGGCGCAATTGCGCGGTCTCGGCGTCATGCCGCGTCTCGAAGCCGGACAGCTCCTCATAGGCGAAGGACTCGCCAGCGAAACGCGCGGCCCGCTCGAGGCCGGCGATGCGGATCTTGGGTACTGCCGAACGCGACGCCACGTGACTTCCCCCCAAATGCCAGCTTAGCCGAATGCGTGCCCGGGACCAGTCCCGATTCGCATGACGATGATGAGATCGCGGCCGTTAACGGCTCCTGAACCGGCGAGCCGCGGCCGCGGTTCCATGGCCGGCTGTGCCATCTTCGGATGACGGTTCGGCGACGGCCCCGCTCATCCGGACTTCCGGCGGCAATCCGATCGGTTTATTGCGGATGACGGGCGGGCTATAGGGGCTCCGGCAAGCGGCCCGCATGCCGATACGATATCCTGCGGATCAAGCGAATCAGCGAGCGCGGTGACGATGGCGGACGATCTTTTCGGCGATGACGGCGGCAAGGAGATGCGCGAGGAATCGCGTGCGCCCGCCCCTGCGCCGAAGCCGGCTGCGCGCCCTGCCCCCGCCCCGCGCAGCGGCACGCCGTCCGAAGCCGGGTATGACGCTTCGGCCATCGAGGTGCTCGAAGGGCTGGAGCCGGTGCGGCGGCGGCCCGGCATGTATATCGGCGGCACTGACGAGCGGGCGCTGCATCACCTCTTCGCCGAGGTGATCGACAACGCCATGGACGAGGCGGTGGCGGGCCATGCCAGCTTCATCGATGTCGAGCTCTTCGCTGACGGCTCGCTCGCCGTCACCGACAATGGCCGCGGCATGCCGATCGACCCGCATCCGAAGTTCCCGGACAAGTCGGCGCTCGAAGTGATCATGACGATCCTGCATGCCGGCGGAAAGTTCGACTCCAAGGTCTACGAGACCTCGGGCGGCCTGCACGGTGTCGGCGTCTCCGTCGTCAACGCGCTCTCCGACCTGGTCGAGGTCGAGGTCGCGCGCGGCCAGATGCTCTATCGGCAGACCTTCTCGCGCGGCCTTCCGCAAGGGCCGCTGGAGACGGTCGGGCGCGCCCCGAACCGGCGCGGCACCCGCGTGCGCTTCCATCCCGACGCGCAGATCTTCGGCGAGGGCGCGCATTTCGTCCCGGCGCGGCTGTTCCGCATGGCGCGCTCGAAAGCCTACCTCTTCGGCGGCGTCGAGATCCGCTGGCGCTGCGCGCCCTCGCGCTTACAGCCCGAGGGCGACGTCGCGGCCGAGGCGGTGTTCAAGTTCCCGGGAGGTCTGCGCGACTATCTCGCCCGCGAGATCGAGGGCAAGGACCTCGTCGCCGAGCCGATCTTCTCCGGCAAGATCACCAAGGACGGCGGCCACGGCTCGCTCGAATGGGCGGTCGCATGGCTCGCAACCGGCGAGGACGGCTTCTCCTCGTCTTACTGCAACACGATTCCGACGCCGGAAGGCGGCACGCACGAACAGGGCCTGCGCATCGCTTTGCTGCGCGGCCTGCGCGACCATGCCGAGCGTATCGGCCAGTCCAAGCGCATGGCGCAAGTCACTGCCGACGACGTGATGGCGACCTGCGCCGCCATGCTCTCGGTCTTCATTCGCGAGCCGGAGTTCCAGGGCCAGACCAAGGACAAGCTGGCGACGCTGGAGGCCGCTCGCATCGTCGAGAACGCGATGCGCGACGCCTTCGACCATTGGCTCGCCGCCTCGCCGCAGCAGGCGCTGAAGCTGCTCGACTGGTCGGTCGACCGGGCCGAGGAGCGCCAGCGCCGCCGGCTCGAAAAGGAGGTTTCGCGCAAGACCGCGACGCGCAAGCTCCGCCTCCCCGGCAAGCTCGCCGATTGCAGCTCCGCCGGAGCGGCCGGTTCCGAGCTCTTCATCGTCGAGGGCGACTCGGCCGGCGGCTCGGCCAAGCAGGCCCGCGACCGCGCGACGCAGGCGATCCTTCCCTTGCGCGGCAAGATCCTCAACGTCGCCAATGCGACGCGCGACAAGCTCAACGCCAACCAGCAGCTCGCCGACCTGATCCTGGCTCTGGGCTGTGGCATAGGCACGCAGTTCCGCGAGGACGACCTGCGCTACGAGAAGGTCATCGTGATGACCGACGCCGATGTCGACGGCGCGCATATCGCCTCGCTGCTGGTGACCTTCTTCTGGCGCCAGATGCCGCGCCTGATCGAGAAGGGCCATCTCTATCTCGCCGTGCCGCCGCTCTATCGCCTCCAGCACGGCGGCAAGAGCGTCTACGCCCGCAACGACGCCCACAAGGACGAGCTCATCGACACCGTGTTCAAGGGCAAGAAGCCGGAAATCAGCCGCTTCAAGGGCCTGGGCGAGATGATGCCGGCCCAGCTCAAGGAGACGACCATGGATCCGAAGAAGCGGATCCTGCTCAAGGTCATGGTCGATCACGAGGCCAAGGAAGAGACATCCGACACGGTCGAGCGGCTGATGGGCAACAAGCCCGAGGCGCGCTTTCTCTTCATCCAGGAACGGGCCGCCTTCGCCGGCGAGCTGATCGACCTGTGAAATCCGCCATGGCGGCTTGCGCGCCGGGCTCCCCCGCAAACACGCCGGGCTGCCTCGCGATCGGCATGCGCACACATTGCGCGCATGCCGACCGACCCGCACGATACCGACCATGACTTCGCGCAGCGCGACACTTCCCAGACCTATCTCTGGCCGTTGAGCGCATGGGCGAGCCTCCTGCCTCTTCACCTCGACGCGATGCCCAGGCCTCGGCCCAGGTTTCGCTCTGGGCCGATCTCGAAATCTTCCACGCCGTTGCCGCGAGCGGCGGCCTTTCTCTGGCGGCCGCGGCACTCGGACTGAGCGAGACCACCGTCGCGCGGCGGCTGAAGGCTTTCGAGGCGCGGCTCGGCCTGCCCTTGTTCAAGCGCGGCGCCAACCGTCTGATCCCGACGGAGACCGGGCTTGCGCTCGCCGCAGATGCGGCCGCGGCGGCCGAAGCCGTGGCGCGCTTCGAGACCCGGGCGAAGGCTGCCCGCATTCGCGACGACGCGCCGGTGCGCGTCACCGCGACGACCTCGATCAGCCTGTTCCTGACCCAGCACGCCACCCGGCTCTCTGCCGCCTCCGGCGGCGTCGAGATCGTCATCATCAGCACCCGAGAACGGCTCGATCTGGCCCGCGGCCAGGCCGAGATCGCGATCCGCATGCGCAGGCCGCCGCAGGAGCCCGGATATTTCGGCCAGAAGGTCGGCAAGCTGGCGCAGGCCTTCTACGTTCGCCGCGACGCCGATCCCGCGACCGCACCGGTGATCTCGGTCAGCCGGGACGTCTCGTCGCGGATCGAGCAGCACATCCTCGCCTGGGCGGCAGGCCGGCCGATCGCGGCCCGCGTCGGCGATTCCGCCGCGCGCTATGAGAGCATCCGTTCGTCCGGCGCGGTCTCCATGGCGCCCTGCTTCCTGGCCGATGCCGATGCGGCTCTGGTCCGCCTGGAGGAGCCGCCCGAGGCGACGGCCGACGAGATCTTCCTGGTCTCGCATGAGAGCACCCGGCAGCGCGCGGCGGTGCTGGCCACGCTGGAGGCGCTGCGCAAGCTGTTCCGCGAGCACCGCGGGCGGCTCGAAGGACGCAGCTGAAGCATCAGCGCAGCGCTACGAGGTCTGGATGCCGAGATAGAGGCAGTAGAACGGCATCGTCCAGTTGTGCATGTAGTCGTATTCGCCGTCGGTCTTCAGGCGAAAATTCGCCCATTCATTGCTCCAGCGTCCCACCGGCAGGAAATCGGAGCCGGGCAATGGCGGCCCCTGCGAGGTCACGCCGCTGCGGAACAGCCGCTTCTTGCCCTTGGAAACCGCCGGCCTGGTCTGCGGCACGGGGTCGATGGCGTAGCTCGCCGCGATGTCGAACTGCTTCTCCGCATGCGAGACGAACAGATTGTGGTCGCTGATCCCGCTGGAGAAGGTCATCGTCTCCAGAGTGTTGAACGAGAAGGCGCCATTGGTGAGGTCGCTCATCTCGGTCAGCACCTGGCGCAGGAAGGCCGCATCCCTGGCGAACGGCCCGAGTTCGCCGCCGGCGGCGCCGGAGCGGACGATCTGCATGTAGCCGAGATTACGCTTCTGTGCCGCGAGTGTCTGGGCGCCCCAGCGATTGACGACGTGATTGAGCAGCACGTAGTCGATCAACGGCTTCGACAACGGATTGGTCCAGTTCAGCGCCGCGAGCCGGGCCCGCGTCTTCGGCCCCTGCCCACCGAAGCCATGGCTGATGCAGACAAGCAGGCGATCCGGTTTGACCTGCGCCGGCAGCAGCAGGATCACCGCACGCTCGACCCCATCCTTGTTGCGGGCAGCGAAGATCGCAAGCCGCCCCGTCGTCATCGGCATGATCTGGAAGTCCAGCGGCGGGCCACCTGCCCCCTGCCTGTAGGTCGCGGTCTGGATCACGGCGATCGACGGGATGACCTGGGTGATCAGGTTGTTGGCGGAGGGAAAGCCCGGATAGAGCTGATCGGTGATCAGCCGGACCGCCGAGGGCTTTCTGGGCTCCGGCATCGGCGGCGGCACCGGCAGGATCTTGTTGAGATCCTTGAGCAGGTTCTCGAGCAACTGCATCGTCAACGGGCCGACGACGCCGTCCTTCTCGAGTTGGTTGTTGCCTTGGAACTCCAGCACGCGGCCATGTGTGCGCGTGCCGAAAATGCCGTCGGCGACGAGCTTGACGAGCCGCGTCGGCAGCAGGTTGAGTTGGTTCTGCAACAGCCGGACTGGCTCGCCACGCGCACCCAGCTTCAGCATGCGACGCCCCTTTGACGGTGACGACTAGCGGGTATCCCAACGTAAGGCCTTCCTCCGCAACAAGCGATGGCGATCTGAAGCAGAGACGCTTCGCTAACCAAGTTTTTACAGCCGCCGTCGCATGCTTTCGCTTGTCGGCGTCTGACGCCCTTTGCTTTCCGGAGTTCCGCGATGCGCCTCGTCATCGCCTTCCTGCGCAACAAGCGCGGCACCATGATCGCCGATGTCGCCAAGGCCGGCGCCGCAATCGCCTTCCTCTCCGTCATCGCCGCCAATTTCGTCTCGAGCCAGACGGCGCAGCTCGACCGGGAAACGATGCGTCAGGTCGCTCAAGCCGCAGCCAAGGGGCAGGTCGTCGATCCGCTGGTCACCGGCTCGATTGTCAAACGAGCCAACGAGATCAAGCTCGACCCCTGCGTGGTTCCGCGCTGAGGCTCAAGCGAGCCAGTCCAGCAGCGCCGGCGTGACGATATCCGGCGCCTCCAGTGTCGACAGGTGGCCGCAGCCCGGCACCTCCAGATAGCGCGCCTGCGTCCCGATGCCGGCAGCGATCTCGCGCGCCTCATCGGGCGGCGTGATCGCATCTTCCGCACCGACCACGACCAGTGTCGGAACGGCGATCGTCGCGAGGACCGGCCGCGCATCGGAGCGGCCAATGATCGCGCGTTGCTGGCGGATGAAGCCGGCGGGCCCGACCGCTTCCGCCATTGCCCTGACCTGCAGCCGCAGCGCTTCGTCGGCCAACCGGTCGGGCGCGACCAGCTTCTGCCAGAGCACGGTCACGACATTGTCGAAAACGCCCTTCTCCGCCAGTGCGATCATCTGGTCGCGCGGCGCATTGGTCTCAGGAGTCGGTGGCTTGGCGGTGGTGTCGAGCAAAGCGAGCCGCGTCACACGTTCCGGCGCGCGCCGCATCACTTCGAAGGCGACATAACCGCCCATCGACAGCCCGCACAGGGCGAAGCGCTCCGGTGCGGCCGCGAGCAAACGCTCGACCATGGCGGGGATCGTGTCGTCGGTGGCTGTTTCGGCAACCAGAATCTGCCGCCCTGGCGCCAGGGCCGGCCATTGCGGAGCATAGAGGGCGGGCGTGCAGTTGAGCCCTGGAATCAGGACGAGCGGCTCGGGAATCCTGGTCTGCGTCGCAAGCATTCTTCAGCAACCTCACTGGAGCCGGAACCGCTCGGGTTGAATCCCCCGGCCAGGGAAACCGACTCCGATTTTGAGTTCAAAGAGCGTTTTAACTGTCCGCTCGCGATGCGAGCAGATTGGAACGGGCTCTAGAATGTTGACTTTGCCCTGTTTTTTCTGCATTGCACGGGCGTCCGAAGGCGCGCAACCCAGCAAAGTCGCGCCAGCGTTGCGGTCGATCGGTCATCCCGCCACGTGTCCCCGACCCTTGAGAAGCGCAACCATCGATGTCTTTTGCCGAACTCGGCCTGAGCGATAAGGTTCTTACGGCGGTCTCCGCCGCTGGCTACACGACGCCCACCCCCATCCAGGCCCAGGCCATCCCCCACGTGCTCGCCCGCAAGGACGTGCTCGGCATCGCCCAGACCGGCACCGGCAAGACCGCTGCCTTCACCCTGCCGATGTTGACGATCCTGGAAACCGGCCGCGCCCGCGCCAGGATGCCGCGTACGCTGATCCTCGAGCCGACACGCGAGCTCGCCGCCCAGGTCGAGGAGAACTTCGTCCGCTACGGCGTCAACCAGAAGCTCTCGGTCGCGCTGCTGATCGGCGGCGTCTCCTTCGGCGACCAGGACGCCAAGATCACCCGCGGCGTCGACGTGCTGATCGCGACGCCCGGCCGCCTGCTCGACCATGTCGAGCGTGGCAAGCTCCTGCTCACCGGCGTCGAGCTGCTCGTCATCGACGAAGCCGACCGCATGCTCGACATGGGCTTCATCCCCGACATCGAGCGGATCTGCAAGCTGGTGCCGTTCACACGGCAGACCCTGTTCTTCACGGCGACGATGCCGCCGGAGATCACCCGGATCAGCGAGCAATTCCTGCACAATCCGGTTCGCGTCGAGGTCGCCCGCCCGGCGACTGCCGCGGCTACGATCACGCAGCGCCTGATCGCCTCGCACAGCCAGGACTACGAGAAGCGCGAGACGCTGCGCCGGCTGATCAAGGACGCCAAGGACTTGCAGAACGCGATCGTGTTCTGCAACCGCAAACGCGATGTAGCAACGCTGCACAAGTCACTGCAGAAGCATGGTTTCCCGGCCGTTGCGCTGCATGGCGACATGGATCAGTACGCCCGTATGGCGGCGCTCGATTCCTTCCGCACCGGCGAGAACCCAATCCTCGTCGCCAGCGATGTCGCGGCGCGTGGCCTCGACATCCCCGCTGTCAGCCATGTCTTCAATTTCGACGTGCCGACCCATGCCGAGGACTATGTCCACCGCATCGGCCGTACCGGCCGCGCCGGCCGGGAAGGCGCTTCCTTCACCATCGTCACCCGCCATGACGACAAGCTCGTCGCCGCGATCGAGAAGCTGACCGGCCAGAGCATCGAGTGGGACGGTCCGGGACTGGAGAGCCTTCCGGCTGCCGAGCCGCGTGAGGAGCGTCGTGGCCGGCGGGGCGATGAACGGCGCGACGGACGCTCACGGCGCGGTCGCGACGGCAAGCCGTCGCGGGGCGAGAGCCGGCCTGAGCGGACCGAGAGCCGACCCGAAAGGGCCGAGGTCGAGGCCATCAGAAGCAACGATGCACCGCGCTCGCCACGCCGCGAAGAGGCGTCCGGCAACGGCGCCCCGCGCGGCAACCGGAGCCGTTCGCATCGCCGCGACGACCTCGATGACGGGCCTGAGGTCAAGGGCCTCGGCGATCACGTCCCGGCCTTCCTGCTCCGCCCTGTCCGCGTCGGCTGAAGCGCGCTTCCTGGCAACCTTGCTTTAACTCCGTCTGCCCTAGGGTCAGGCGCGTAGCGGGCGCGGAAGAATTTCGCGCCCTGCGGGGGACAGGACGTCATGACCACCAGCCAACCGGGCTCGCCGCAGACGCACGATCTCGCCGAACAAGTTGTCGCAGCGATGCGACAGCACTATTCCCCTGGCTACCCCCGCGCTTTCGAAGTCTGGTACGCGCATCTCAGCGGCGAAATGCCGGCGCTGAGCATGGCGATGAGCGCGGTGATCGCCGCCAGCAACGGTGAAGTCGGCGCCGCCGATATCGACACGCTCTACGAGAAATTCATCAGTACCGATCGGATCTCGCGCCAGGCGGAGCGCACCAGCCTACAAGTGCTCACGGAGATCGACAGCATGATGGCGCTGGTCGATCGGGCGCTGAGCTCGAGTGAGCAGTATCACGGCCGGCTCTGCGCGATGTCGGAAGAAGTGCCCCCGTCCGCCGACCGGCAGAAGCTGCGCGAATGGGTCGAGGCGCTGGTGTTGTCGACCCGCGAGGAAGTCGCTCGCAAGACGCAACTCGAAACCCAGCTGCGCGAAAGCGCACACGAGATCCGCAATCTGCGTGAGGCGCTGGAGTCGACGCGCGCCGAAGCGCTGACCGACCCGCTCACCGGCCTCGCCAACCGCCGCCATTTCGAGGAGATGCTGCAGAAGGCGATCGATCAGGCGACGCTACGGCGCGAGCCTTTCGCGCTGGTCATGGCGGATATCGACTTCTTCAAGCACTTCAATGACATGCACGGTCATCTTACCGGAGATCAGGTGCTGCGCCTGGTCGCCAAGACGATGAAGGACAAGTTCAAGGACAAGGCGATCATCACCCGCTTCGGCGGCGAGGAGTTCGCCATCATCCTGCCCGAGGCGGACGTCGTCGCCGGCAAGTTCGGCGCCGAGACCGTGCGCCAGGCGCTGCTTACGCGCGAGCTGGTGAAGCGCTCGACGAATGAGAGCCTCGGGCGCATCACCATCTCGCTCGGCGTTTCCGTCTATCGGCGCGGCGACACGGCAAGCTCGATCGTCGAACGCGCCGACAACGCACTGCTGCAGGCCAAGCGCGACGGCCGCAACCGCACCATCACCGAGGACGCGATCCTGGACGCGGCGAAGGTCGCCTGAGCGGCCTCCGCTGTCCGATCACTGAGCGAGCGCGCTTTCCGAGCGCGGCTTGATCTCGACCGATTCGCCGCAGCCGCAGGCCGAGACCTGGTTCGGATTGTTGAAGACGAAGGTCGAAGAGAAGCGATCCGTCTTGAAGTCGAGCTCGGTGCCGAGCAGGAACAGCACCGCCTTGGCGTCGACGATCACGGTCGCGTCCTTCTCGGTCACGACCTCGTCGCCCCTCCCGGCCGCGCGTGCGATCTCGAAGGTGTACTCCATGCCGGCGCAGCCGCCCTTCTTCACGCCGACGCGCAGACCGAGCGCGGGCGAATCGGGATTGTCGCGCGCCGATTGTGCCATGATCTCGCGAATGCGCGCCGCAGCGGCATCGGTCAGCGAGACCACTTTCAGGCCGGGTATCGAAAACATCCTCGTCCCTCCTCGACCGGATTCAAGGTCCGGTGAAAACAGGATTGCTCACAGCAACATAAGGATTGGTGAGCGCAACGTCGAGATGCGCCGGCCGGGACGGCGCCATTTGCTTGCGTCCATTGCATGCAGAGCAGGCCCGTGCACTCTGCGCTGACCATTCCAGCATACGACAGAGAGCCATGACCTCGTATCGCCTGCACCGGCCCGACGCGCTCCGCGCCCTCGCCCGCGCCATGATCACCGCCGCCGGCTGGAGCGAGGACGAAGCGAACGAAACGGCCGAGCATCTGGTGCTCGCCAATCTCAGCGGCCATGACAGTCATGGCATCGGCATGCTGCCGCTCTATTTCAACTCGCTCGCCGACGGCAATCTGAAGCCTCAGTCCAAGCTCAGCATACGCAGTGAGGCCGGTCCCTTCCTGATCGCCGACGGCAATGTCGCGCTCGGCCAGCCGACCGCGCGCAACGCCGTCGACCGCGCCATCATGATCGCGCAGACCGGCGGCGTCGCCGTGCTCAACCTGCTCGATTCCCACCATATCGGCCGCATCGGCCATTATTCCGAGGTCGCGGCGGCAGCCGGGCTGATCTCGGTGTTCTGGGTCAATGTCGCCGGCCGCCCGCCGATCGTCGCGCCCTTCGCCGCCAAGGAGGCGCGCTTCGGCACCAATCCGATCTCGATCGGCCTGCCCGTGCCGGGCGGCGAGCCGCTGATCCTCGACTTCGCCACCAGCCGCATGGCGCATGGCAAGGCGCGCGTCGCGCTCAACAAGGGCGTGAATGTGCCCGAGGGCTACGTCATCGACGGTGAGGGACGCCCGACGGTCGAGCCCCGGCACGTCTTCGCGCAGCCGGACGTGCCGCTCGGAGCGCTCCTGCCCTTCGGTGATCACAAGGGCGCCGGCCTCTCATTGATCGCCGAACTGCTGTCGGCCGGGCTGATGGGCGCCGCCCGCATCGACGAGAAGCCGCACAAGAGCTGGATCATCAACTCGCTGTTCGGCGTGCTGATCGACCCGGCCCGGCTCGAGCCGGATGCGAACCTGCGCCAGCAGCGGATCGAGAGCTATCTCAAATTCGTCCGCGCCGCCGCCCCGCAGGACCCGTCGCAGCCGGTGCTGGCGCCGGGCGACAAGGAGCGAAAGACGCGGATCGAGCGCGAGCGCGACGGCATTCCGCTCGATGACGAGACCTGGTCGCAGATCGTCGCGGCCGCCAAGGCCCATGGCATTGACGCCGAGAATTTCTAACGACTGTTAGATGACTGGTTTCTCGCGATCGCGGGTGTGCTGCTCGGCGGCCTTCTGGTCCGCCAGCCAGGGCTCGCGGCGGATCGTCCAGAGCTCATAGGCCGGCACGAGTGCGCTCGGAGGGCTGTTCAATGTGCCGAGCTTGATCTCGATCTCGTCGGCCCCTTCCGCCCAGCAGAACAGCGGCGAGCCACAGCTCGGACAGAAGCGCTCGCCACCTGCACGGCTCTGCCAGCAGCCGAGATCGCCCGACACGGTCGCGTTGGCTCGCGGCCAGATGCCGAAATAGGAGAAGGCCGAGCCGGAGCCTTTCCGGCAGGTCTCGCAATGGCAGATGCCGACGCGGATCGGCTCGCCGTCGAGTTCGTAGCGGACCTGCCCGCAATTGCAGCCGCCTGAGAGTTTCATCATCGCCTCGCGTTCTTGAGTGCCAGACCAACGGCGCGCGGCCAAGTTGGGTTCCAGCACGACTACATCACTCCGGCAGGCCGGCCTTGCGGAAGCCATCGACGAAGCGCTCGCGCAACGCTGCATCTCGGAAGGGCTCCATCGCTGCCCAATGGCGGACGCTGAAATCCGGATTGCCGACCAGGAAGAGTTCGGCTTCGGCACGCGCCTCGTCCAGCCGGCCAAGCTGCGCCAGGCTTGCTGCCAAGAAGCGGCGCGAGCTGGTCCGATGGGTCTCGTCCCGGCGCAACGCCTCGACGGCGGCTTTATGCTCACCGGCGGCGTAGAGTGCCTGGCCGAGCGGCAGATAATACCAGCTCGCCGGAAGCGGGTTCAGCCGGAACGCCTTGCGGATGTGTTCGAGGCCTTCCTCGACCCGCCCGGCCAGCACCGTGATGTCGGAGAGCGCCGCCCAGGCGTCGGCCTCGTTGGGATCGAGCGCGAGCGCTTTGGCGAACTCGGCATCCGCCTCGGCGAAGTCGCGCTCATAGGCGAGCAGATACGCCAAGGCCCAACGGCAGCCGGCATCGTTTGGGTCCAGCACGACGGCCTTGCGCGCCAGCTCCAGGGCAGTGCCACGGAAAGCCTCGCTCGGCCCGCCGGAATGGACCCAGCCCATCCAGTGGTTCAAGGCGAGCCAGCGATAGGCCTCGGCATAGTCCGGATCGAGCGCGATCGCGTGCGTCAGCAGCAGATGCGCTTCCTGCGCCGCCTGCGGCGTGTCATCCATCAGCCGACGCGCCCGCACGCAGAGCTCATAGGCCTCGAGGCTCTTCGGCCGCTGCCGCGGTGGCGGCATGCGCAGGCGGCCGAGCAAGGCCTCGACGATCCTGGCGGTGACCTCGTCCTGGACGGCGAAGATGTCGTCCAGCTTGCGATCGAAGCGCTCCGCCCAGAGATGGTCGCCGGTCAACGCGTCGACCAGCTGGGCATTGATGCGCACGCGCCCGGCAGCTTGCCGGACGCTCCCTTCCAGCAAATAGCGCACGCCGAGCTCCTCGGCGATCGCGCGCACGTCCCCCGCCTTGCCCTTGTAGGCGAAGGCCGAATTGCGGGCGATGACGAACAGCTCCGCGGTCCTGGAGAGGTCGGTGATCAGGTCCTCGGTCAGTCCGTCGGCGAAGGTTTCCTGCTCGGGATCGTTGCTGACATTGGCGAAGGGCAGAACCGCGATCGACGGCTTGGCAGGCAGCGGCAAGGATCTGCGCTTCGCAGTATCGCGTTGCTCGACCGCTCCCGCGAAGCGGTAGCCGATCCGCGGGACCGTTGTGATCCACTCGCCGCCGTAGGCGGGCACGCCGAGCAGCTTGCGCAATTGCGCGATCTGGACGGTGAGATTGCCTTCCTCGACAGCCAGACCCGGCCAGGCTGCGTCGAGCAATGCGGACTTGCTCAGGATATCGCCGGGCCGTGCGACAAGCGCTGCGAGGAGCTTCAGCCCGCGATGGCTGACGGCCACGGGCGCATCGTCCCGCAGAAGCGTTCCCAGGCCCGGATCGAGCACGAACGGTCCAAAGGCAAAGCGCGCTCCCTGCATGGGGCGAATCCTTAGTCCGTTTGGAAGTTTTTGGAACTCTTCAGGCGCGCTTGAGTACGGCGCTGCTCTGATCCCGCAGAACGAAACCTCCTTCGCGTCGAGGGCCGTATGCCCCCGAGCAATGGGGAGGTTGTCATGAAAGATACTCGCATCCTCGCGTCATATACTGACTGTACCAGGATGGCTGGCCCGCACGGCATTCTGGCGATCTGGCGCGAGCGAATTCGCGTCCGCTGGAAGCTGGCGCAGATGGCGCAGGAGAATCCACATCTGCTCAAGGATATCGGCCTGACGACGCAGCAGGTCGAGGCGGAAATCGCCAAGCCATTCTGGCGACGCTAGCGGATCGGATCGCCGGCTCCGGACATCCGCTGTCTGCTATTAGGATATCAGATGATCCGAAGAAGCGACTCGCGACGGCAGGACGACATGACACTCGCCGAATACAACGCCTTCTGCACCGCCCTGCCCGCGACCAGCCATGTCGTGCAATGGGGCGGCGCCGATGTCTGGAAAGTCGGCGGCAAGGTGTTCGCGCTCGGCCGCGACGATGCCGAAGGCACGCTGTTCGTCTCGTTCAAATGCTCGCCGCTGGCCTATGAGATGCTGCGCGATGCGCCCGGCTGCCGCCCGGCGCCCTATCTCGCCTCGCGCGGGATGAAGTGGATTCAGCGCTTCTCGGATGAGGGCCTGCCGGACGACGCCTTCCGCGATTATCTGCGCGAGAGCCACCGGCTGGTCGCGGCGGGACTGACGCGGAAGCTTCGCGCGGAGTTGGGCTCAGCTGACAACCGCGTCATTCTCGGGCGGAGCGAAGCGCAGACCCGAGAATCTCTAGACTAGAAGGCGCTACTCAGAGTCTCCTCCGGCCTGAGATGCTCGGGTCAAGCCCGAGCATGACGGGCATGTCCTAGACCATCGCTTCGCCCTTTAGCACCGGCACGCAGCCGCCGCCGACGGTGGCGCGGATCTCGCCATCGACACGCCGCGCCGTGACCTGCAGCAGGCTCGGCCGGCCCATCTCAACGCCTTGGGCGATCTCGAAGGCGATGCTGTCCTTGTCGGAGAGCGACAAGGTGAGAGCCGCCAGCGTCGCGCTGGCGCTGCCGGTCGCGGGGTCTTCCCAGGTGCCTGCGAGCGGCGCGAACATGCGGGCACGCACGCTGTCGCCGTCCCAGGCGTAGAAGAAGATCGACAGGCGCCCTTCCAGGACCGGGTTGGCCTCGGCCAGACGGCGATAGGCGGCGATGTCGGGCGTCGCCCGCGTCAGTGCCTCCGGCGTGACCTCGGCCAGAACGAACTTGACGCCGACCGAGGCCTGCTGCGGCGGATGGCGACCGGTGAGCACATCTTGTGTGGAGAGCCCGGCGCAGGCGGCGATCGCGTCAGGCGGCAATAGGATACCGAGCGAAAGCGCCTGCGGCGCGGCGATGGTCGCGCCCGTCACCAGCCCTGCGGCATTGCGCGCGACGCGAACCTCGACCAGCCCCGCTAGCTCCTCGAACAGCAGGATGCCGTTGCGGTCGCGGCCATGGCCGGCGAGCACGCAGGCCGTACCGACATTGGGATGGCCGGCGAAGGGCATCTCGGCGGTGCGGTGGAAGATGCGGACGCGCGCCGTGTTGGCCGGATCGCTCGGCGGCAGCACGAAGGTCGTCTCGCTATAGTTCATCTCCGCCGCCAGCGCCTGCATCTCGGCATCCGAGAGGCCGCGCGCATCGGTGAAGACGGCGAGCTGGTTGCCGCCGAAGCGCGTGTTGGTGAAGACGTCGACGGTTTCGAACGGATAGGACGGCATGGCGGTCTCCGGCAGCCTGATCAGGCGCGGAGACTGCCACCCGGCGTCGCGTCCGGGAAATCAGGATTCGGAATGCGACCGATCACACGCTGACGGGCTTCAAGCCCACCAGCGTTCGCCGACCGGGAAGCGGCCGGCCGCTTCTTCGATGACCTGGCCGAGCGAGAACAGCGTCTCCTCGTCGAAGGGGCGGCCGATCAGCTGCAAGCCGAGTGGCAGGCCCTGGCTGTCGAGCCCCGCCGGAACGGCGATGCCCGGCAGGCCTGCCATGTTCACCGTCACTGTGAAGACGTCGTTGAGATACATCTCGACCGGGTCGGACGAGCCTTTCTCGCCGATGCCGAAGGCGGAGGACGGCGTCGCCGGCGTCAGCACCGCGTCGATGCCCTGATCGTAGACCTGCTCGAAATCGCGCTTGATCAGCGTGCGCACCTTCTGGGCGCGCAGGTAATAGGCGTCATAATAGCCCGAGGACAGCACATAGGTGCCGATCATGATGCGGCGCTTGACCTCGGCGCCGAAGCCGGCGGCACGGGTCTTCTCGTACATCTCGATGATGTCGCGCCCCTGCTCGCGCAGGCCGTAGCGGACGCCGTCATAGCGGGCGAGGTTGGACGAAGCCTCGGCCGGCGCGACGATGTAGTAGGCCGGTAGCGCATATTTGGCGTGCGGCAGCGAGATTTCGACGATCTCCGCGCCCGCAGCCCTCAGCCAGTCGATGCCCTGCTGCCAAAGCGCGTCGATCTCGGGGTTGAGACCTTCGAGGCGGTATTCCCCGGGGATGCCGATGCGCATGCCCTTGACCGAGCGGCCGACCGACGCCTCGTAATCCGGCACGGCCATGTCGACCGAAGTGGTGTCCCTCGGATCGTGCCCGGCCATGGAGCGCAGCATCACGGCGCAGTCGCGCACGGTCTTGCCGATCGGCCCGGCCTGGTCGAGCGAGGAGGCGAAGGCGACGACACCCCAGCGCGAGCAGCGACCATAGGTCGGCTTGATGCCGACCGTGCCGGTGAAGGCGGCGGGCTGGCGGATTGAGCCGCCGGTATCGGTCGCGGTCGCGGCCAGGCAAAGATGCGCGGCGACGGCCGCGGCCGAGCCGCCCGAGGAGCCGCCCGGAACGAGGTGATTGCCCTCGATCGCGCCAGCAGCCCCCGCCCTGACATTGGAGCCCTGGCGGCGCCAGGGATTGACCACCGGCCCGAAGGCGGAAGTCTCGTTCGACGAGCCCATGGCGAACTCGTCGTTGTTGAGCTTGCCGAGCATGACGGCGCCGTCGCGCCAGAGCTGCGACGAGACGGTCGATTCATAGGGCGGCACGAAGTTGCCGAGGATGCGCGAGCAGGCGGTGGTACGCACGTCCTTGGTCGCGAACAGGTCTTTGATGCCAACAGGCAGGCCTTCGAGCGGGCCGGCCTCGCCCCGGGCGAGCTTCTCGTCGGAGGCGGCAGCCTGCTTCAGCGCATGCTCGGGCGTCTCCAGCACATAGGCGTTGAGCGCCCGTGCCTGCTCGACGGCGGCGATATGGGCCTGGGCGAGTTCGGTGGCGGAGAACTGCTTGGCCTTCAGCCCCTCGCGGGCCTCGGTCAGGGTCAGGCGGGTGAGATCGGTCACGAGGAAAATCCGTAAAACGTATAGGAACGGGCGATGAGGGCGAGCAGGAGCGCTTCAGGCGCTCACTCGATCACCTTCGGCACCATGAAGTAGTCGTCCTCGGAGGCCGGCGCATTGGCGACGATCTCGTCGGCCATCTCGCCGTCGGTCACGATGTCCTGGCGCTTCTTCATCACCATCGGCGTGACCGAGGTCATCGGCTCGACGCCCGAAACGTCGACTTCGTTGAGCTGCTCGACGAAACCGAGGATGGCGTTGAGCTCGCCTTGCAGCTTCGGCACATCCGCATCATCGACGGCGATGCGCGAGAGATGCGCGACGCGTTTGACGGTGGCGGCGTCGACCGACATGGGCGGGCTCCTGAAATCCAGCGGATAGGTACGTTGTACCCAGCGGCTATACGGCGCTGGGCAGCCGGCCGCAACACGCCTCGAGCCAAGCGCGGGATCCCCTCTCCTGGAAGGAGAGGGGTAGGGGTGAGGTGTTCGGAGCGGAAACGTTGGCCGGAATCCGACCGCGCGGTGAGCGCTCGCGGAACTGGTCAAACGACCCACACCTCACCCTGCCCTCTCCTTCCAGGAGAGGGTTCCCCGCGCCTTGCTGCCCGGCCTTCGTGCCCCTTCAGATCGTCACCGCCTTGCCCTTCTCCGGCACCAGCGCCTCGATGCCGCTGCCCTTCAGCCCGTCCACGAAGACCGCCGCGTCCTGGGCGATGATCGGGAAGGAGCCGTAATGACAGGGGATGGCGAGCTTCGGCTTGACGAAGCGAGTCATCGCCAGCGCCGCCGTCTTCGCGCCCATGGTGAAGCGGTCGCCGATCGGGCAGATGCAGGCCTCGACGCCGTGGATCTCGGCGAGCAGGGCCATGTCCGAGAAGACGTCGGTGTCGCCCATATGCCAGAGCGTCTTCTCGCCGGGAGCCTTGATGATCGCGCCATTGGCGTTGCCGACCGGGACGGCCACACCCGCCTCGCCCATGCCGGCCGAATGATCAGCCCGGACCAGCGTCACCGAGAAGGCACCGAGATCGACGGTGCCGCCGGTGTTCATCGGCTGGAACTTCTTCAGCCCCTTTGAGGCGAGGTGCATGCAGAGGTCGTAATTGGTGATCACGGTGGCGTCGTTCGCCGCGGCGATGGCAAGCGTGTCGCCGACATGATCGCCATGACCGTGGGTGACGACGATATGGCTGACGCCCTTGCCGGCAGCGACGGCATCGCCTTCGAAGGCGGGGTTGCCGGTGAAGAACGGATCGATCAGGACCGAGGTGCCGGGCAGATCGAGCCGAAACGCCGAATGGCCGAACCAGGTGAGCTGCATGATGGTCTCCGCGAAAGGCGACTGGACAGCGCCTGTCTAGGCCGGCGAGATGGCGTAGCCAAGCCGGCCTGAACCCGGAGCCTTACCCATGACCGATGCAGCCACCCTCGCCCGCCGGATCGCACAGGGCCGCGGCGACGAGCCGGCCGATCTCGTCATCCGCGGCGCAAAGCTGTTCGACCTCGTCTCGGGCGATTTGGTCGACACCGATATCGCGCTCTGCGGCGACACGATCGTCGGCACTCATGGCCGTTACGAGGGCAAGGCGAGCTTTGACGCGACCGGGCTGATCGCGGTGCCCGGCTTCATCGACACGCATCTGCATGTCGAATCCTCGCTGGTGACGCCGCTCGAATTCGAACGCTGCGTGCTGCCGCACGGGGTCACCACCGCGATCTGCGACCCGCACGAGATCTCCAATGTGCTGGGCGCCGAGGGCATCCACTATTTCCTCGACTGTGCGCAGGCGATGCGCATGGATCTGCGCGTGCAGCTCTCGAGCTGCGTGCCGGCGACGCATCTGGAGACGGCCGGCGCGGCGCTGGAAGCCGGCGATCTCACCTCGTTCATGGACCACCCCAAGGTGATCGGGCTCGCCGAGTTCATGAACTTTCCCGGTGTGCTGCATCGCGACCCCGGCTGCCTCGCCAAGCTGGAGGCCTTTTCTCACCGGCATATCGACGGCCATGCGCCGCTGGTGCGCGGGCTCGACCTCAACGGCTATCTCTCCGCCAGCATCCGCACCGACCATGAGACCACGACCGCCGAGGAAGCGCGTGAAAAGCTCGCCAAGGGCATGGCGATCCTGATCCGCGAGGGCTCGGTCTCGAAGGACCTGCATGCGCTGATCCCGCTGATCAGCCGCGACGCCTCGCCCTTCCTCGCCTTCTGCACCGACGACCGCAACCCGCTGGACATCGCCGAGGAAGGCCATCTCGACTACATGATCCGCACCGCGATCGCGCATGGTGCCGACATCCTCGCGACCTATCGCACGGCGAGCCTGTCGGCAGCGCGGAATTTCGGCCTGTTCGACCGCGGCTTCATCGGCCCGGGCAAGCGCGCCGACATCGTGCTGCTCGACGATCTTGCCGCCTGCCGCGTCAAGCAGGTCTTCGCCGGCGGCAGGCTGGTTGAGGATGCCCTGTTCGCCGACAGGAGGGCCGTGCCTCCCGTCGGCCTCGCCAGCGTCCGCAGCCGCAAACTCGCGCCGGAGGATTTCGCGGCGACGGCCCGCGAGGGCGATACGCCGGTGATCGGCGTCGTGCCGGGCCGGATCATCACCGAGCGGCTTTCGATGCGCCTGCCGACGCGCGACGGCCTTGCCCTGCCCGATCTTGAGCAGGACGCGGTCAAGGTCACCGTGATCGAGCGCCATGGGCGCAATGGCGGCATTGCCAGCGGCTTCGTCCATGGCTTCGGCATGAAGCACGGCGCCATCGCCTCATCCGTCGGCCATGACAGCCATAACCTCTGCGTCGTCGGTGTCGACGCGGCCTCGATGGCGGCGGCCGCCAACCGGCTGATCGAGACCGGCGGTGGCTTCGCCGTGGCCGATGGCGGAAAGGTCACGGCCGAGCTGGCACTACCGGTCGCGGGGTTGATGAGCGACCAGCCCTTCGAGACGGTGCGGCATGGGCTGGAAGGCCTGCGCGCCGCAGCGAAAGCGCTCGGCGTTGTGCTGGCCGAACCGTTCCTGCAGGTCGCCTTCCTGACCCTGCCGGTGATCCCGCATTTGAAGATCACCGACAAAGGCCTTGTTGATGTTGATCGATTCGACTTCGTCTAGCCGCGATTGAAGAGCTCGCTGCAGCGCGAGAACGACAGGAACATCCCGCCGCTGTCGCGGCTGATGCGGATCGATTCGATGATCCCTTGCGCATCCGCGGCGATCTGCGCCTCGCAGACATAGTTGACGCGCTGCGACGGTTGATAGGTCACCGTCGTCGTGGTGCTGCGGCGCCCGTCGAGCGTCTGGGTTGGGACGCGCCTGGTCTGGTAGCTGCCGGGCCGCACGAAACTCGCCTCGCCCCCGCGCCAGGTGTAGATTTGGCCGCCGCTATCACGCGGAAAACCCGAGACAGGCGGGCCGTTCGCGACGAAGAAGGAATCGGCGCTCTGGCCGACCCATTCGCTGCGCATGGTCTCGGCTGCCTGCTGCGTCGTCTGACAGCCGGCCAGCAACGCCGCAGCGCATGCGGCGATGAGCATGGTCTTCATAGTCCCCCCAGGCGAAATCCGCGCAGCCGCATCATCGGGTGCGCTGTCGCAGGGAATAGCGCGGGGGTCTTCAATTTTCGCGACAAACTCCGCTAAAAATCGCAGCAACATTCCCATGCGTCATGCCGCCAGCTGCAGCGCCACGGCTCAGAGAGCGACCTCGATCCCTTCCGCCCGCGCCTTGGCCCGCAGAGCATAGCGCCGCATGCCCGGCAAACGTGTGCCTGGCTGTTCCTCGATCGCATGCGTCAGCAGCTTCATCCGCTCGGCGAACCAATTGCCGCCCATGCTCGCCGGATCGATGGCGAGGATGAGTTGGCCGGTATCGGGCGGGCCGCCTTGGTCGTCGAGGAAGGACGATGCCTGGAAGGCGAAATGGGTACCGACCAGCGCCGCGGCGAGAATCTCGACCATCATGGCGAGCGTCGCGCCCTTGGCATCGCCGAGCGGCACCATGGTGCCGGCTATCGCGGCCGCCGGGTCGGTGGTCGGCTTGCCCTGAGCGTCGAGGGCCCAGCCTTCCGGAATCGGCTCGCCCTTCTGCTTGGCGGCGACGATCGGGCCCCGCGCCACCTTGGACAGCGCCATGTCGATCACCAGCGGCTCGCGGCCGGGAAGCGGCGCGGCGAAGGCGATCGGATTGGTGCCGAAGACCGGTTTGGCGCCACCCCATGGGGCCATTGCGCCCGGCGTATTTGCGAAGAGCAGCGCGACGAGCCCCTGCTCCGCCAGCCGCTCGACATGCAGTCCGGCGGCGCCGCAATGATTGGAACGGCGGATCGGCGCCGCGGCGATGCCCTGCTTGCGGGCGATCTCGGGCAGTTCGATCACGGCAAGATCGATCGCCGGGTAGGCGAAGCCATGGGCTGCGTCGATCGCCAGCACGCCAGGCTTGGGCTGGCGCGCGATCGGCACGGCCTGCCCGTCGATCTTGCCGGAGCGCAGCATGGAGAGATAGGTCGGCACGCGCGACAGGCCATGGCCTTTCAGCCCGTCCGCTTCGGCCATGACCAGCGCCAGCGCGACCGAGGCCGCGTTGGCGGGCGAGGCACCGGCCTCGATGAAGAGATCCGCGACCTTCTGCTCGGCCGCTTCCAGCGAGAGCTTCGTCATGCCCTGCCCTCCAGCGCCGCCATCACCCGCTCGGCGACGAGGCCGGAGACGCGGCCGTTCGATTCCGCCGTATTGCCGGCGATATGCGGCGTCAGGATCAGGTTGGGCGTGCCGGCGAAGAGTTTTGCGCCATCGGCCTTGAGCGGCTCCTGCTCGAAGACATCGAGCGCGGCGCCGCCAAGGCGCCCGCCCTTGAGTGCCGCGACCAGCGCAGCCTCGTCCATGACGCCGCCACGTGCCGCGTTGATCAGCACCGCATCGGGCTTCATCTTGGCAAAAGCGGCCTCGCCGATTACGCCACGCGTCTCGGGCGTCAGCGGCAGATGGATCGAGATCACGTCGGAGGTCGCGAGCAGCGCGTCGAGCTCCAGCTTCTCGATACCCTGCCAGACAGCTGCGTCAGCCGGAACATAAGGGTCATAGGCGGCGACGGTCATGCCGAGCGCCTTGGCATGCCGCGCCGTATCGCGGGCGATCGCGCCGAAGCCGACCAGGCCCATGCGCTTGCCGGCGATCTCGCGGCCGATCAGCTTGGTCTTCGGGAATTCGCCGGCGATCATCGCCGCGTTGGCGAAATAGGCGCCGCGCAGCAGCGTCATCGCCGTACCGATCACATACTCGACCACGGACAGGCTGTTGGCGCCGGTCGCAGGGAAGACCTGAATGCCGCGGGCCGAACAGGCGTCCATGTCGATATTGTCGAGCCCGACGCCGAGCCGGCCGATGACCTTGAGGTTCTTCGCCCCTGCCAGCAGCGCGCCGCGAACCTGCGTCTGGTTGCGCACGATCAGCGCCGGGATGTCGGCGACCAGACGCGCGAGCTCGTCGGGCTTGCCGAAGAGATCGGGGTCGTGATGCACGCTGTAGCGCGCCTTCAGCGCCGCCACCGCCGCCTCGTCCATGAATTCGGTAATGACGATGTCGGTCATGGCTCTTTCCGCTGTGAGTTTCGCTCAGCCGAGCAGGATGATCCCGCCCGTGGCGACGACGAGGATGACGAGGCTGGTGCCGGTGACCACGGCAAGATGGCGCCAGCCGAGGCGGGCCATCGCCGCGATCGAGGTGCCGAGGCCGAGCGCCGCGATCGCGATCAGCAGGCCCCAGCGCGATATCTCGAGCAGGATGTCGCGGATCGGCAGGTAGATGCCGGCGAGCCCGGCCTGCGTGCTCAGCACGCTGTTCACCACGCACATGACGAGGAAGACGAAGGCGAAGACCGGAACCGGGACCTTGGCATCGCCATGGGTCTCGCCATGGCGAGTCAGCCACCAGCCGACGATCAGTACCGAAGGCAGCAGCAGGAAGACCCGGAACAGCTTGACGATGACAGCCGCGTTTGCAGCCTCGTCCGAGACCGCCTGGCCGGCACCGACGACCTGCGCGACGTCGTGGATGGTCGCGCCCAGCATCACGCCGGTCTGCTGCTGCGACAGGCCGAGCCAGGTGCAAAGCAGTGGATAGGCCAGCATCGCGATCGTGGCGAGCACGTTCATCGCGATCACCGTGAAGGCGGTGTCGGCGGCCTTGTTGCGATAATCGGGGACCACCGTCGCGGTGGCGAGCGCGGCAGAGGCGCCGCAGACCGCCGTGGCAACGCCGCCAAGCGCCCCGACGCCGGGCTCGCGGCCGAGCAGGCGCGCCAGCACGAAGCCGGTGATGACGGTCACGACCATGGAGACGACGACGAGCACAGCCGTGCCGAGGCCGAGCGCGATGATGTCGCCGAGCGCGACGCGCAGGCCGAGCAGCGCGATCGCCCAGCGCAGCAGCTTCTTGACGCAGAAGGTCATGCCCGGCGCAAAGCGCTGCGTGTTCGCGACCGGATGCATGATCATGCCGATCACTAGCGCGATGACCACCGCGGGTATGCCGACGCGCCCGCCGGCGAGCTGCTTCAGGACGGGTTCGGCCAGCACGGAGGCGATCGCCACCACCGTCGAGAGCGCGATACCCGGCAGGAGCGGGCCAAGGCCTTTCGCCAGGCGCGGGACGGCTGCTTCGGTCATGATTGCCAATCGATCCGGTACATCAGCCGCTCCTCGGGTCCGTAGAACGGAGCGACGAAATTCTCGATGAAACGCCCGCCATTCTTCTCGATGATCCGCCGCGAGGCCGCATTATCGGCGTCGCAGGTGATCTTCACGAAAGGCAGACCGATGGTGCGGGCCTCGGCCAGCACGGCCGCCAGGGCGGCGCTGGCATAGCCGTTGCCCGAATGGCCCGGCAGGATGGTGTAGCCGACATGGCCGAGCACATGCGAT
This sequence comes from Allobosea sp. NPDC003192, assembly GCF_050275675.1. NCBI lineage: Bacteria > Pseudomonadati > Pseudomonadota > Alphaproteobacteria > Hyphomicrobiales > Alloboseaceae > Allobosea > Allobosea sp. NPDC003192. The sequence continues at coordinate 73,264 of NZ_JBNNPK010000001.1, read as the reverse complement.
GGCAGCTCCGTGACCGGGCTGCCGGCCTCGTCCTCCTGCCAGCGCAGGTTGATGCTGCCGACGAAGGGACGCTCCGGCTGGTCGTCCGCGATGATCCAGCGGATCATGTCCGGCAGGCGCGCGACCTCGCTGCCATCGTGCAGGCGGATCTTGCCGCCGCGGTTGTTGAGCCCGGCGATGAAGCCGTCGGGATCAGCCGCGATCGCGGCGAGCTGTTCGGGCGCGACGTTGCGCATCGTGTTGGGCGACCAGCCGGCTTCCAAGGCACGGACATAGGCGGGCAACACGTCCCGCCCCGGCGCATGCAATGAAACGATGCTGTCCGACACTTCTCTCGCCTCGTCGCGCCCGAAGACGCAGCTGCTCAGGCGCTGCGGTATAGCTTGGTCATCGAGAACTCGCGATGGCCCAGCGCCTCGGCTGCCGTGAGGCGGCCATTCGCGGTGCGCACGATGTTCTCGATCAGCGCGTCGCCAGCCTGCGGGATGGTGAGGTCACGCCGCAGGATGCCGGAGACGTCGACATCGATGTGCTCGGGCATGGTGCGCATCGTCTTCGGATTGCCGGTGATCTTGATGACCGGGACGATCGGGTTGCCGATGACGTTGCCCTGCCCGGTCGGGAAGGTGTGCACGACATAGCCGCCCGCTGCCATTAGGGTCACGCACTCGGCCGCTGCCGAGGAGGTGTCCATGTAGTAGAGGCCCGGGCCCTTCTCAGGCGCCTGCGCCGGCTCGAGGATGTCGATGAACTTGCACTCGCGGCCGATCTTCTCGAGGTTGCCGAGCGCCTTCTCCTCGATCGTGGTCAGGCCGCCGGCGATGTTGCCCTTGGTCGGTTGCGAATCGGAGAGGTCGTCGGTCTTGTGGGCCTCGATGACGTCGTCCTGATAGGCCTTCCACATCTTGTACCAACGCTCGCCGACCTCGGGCGTCGCCGCACGCGCCTTGCAGAGATGCTCGGCGCCGGTGATCTCGGAAGTCTCGCCGAAGACGCCGTAGACGCCGCGCGGAATCCACTTGTCGTACATGTTGCCGACGGTCGGGCAGGAGGACAGGCCCGTTGTGGTGTCCGACTCACCGCACTTGGTCGAGACCCAGAGCTCCTCGATGCCGCATTTCACGCGCTGCAGCTCGGTCGCCCACTGCACGAACTCCTTGGCGACATAGGAGGCCTTGGCGATGGTTGCGATGTCGCCATGGCCCTCGATGCCGAAGCCGACCACCGGTTTGCCGGTCTTGGCAATGCCGTCGACGACGCGCTTGGTCCAGCCATCCTCGATGCCGATGACGATGACGGCGGCAACATTCGGGTTCGAGCCGGTGCCGATCAGGGTGCGGAAATGGACCTCGAGATCCTCGCCGAACTGCAGGCGGCCATAGGCGTGCGGAATCGCCAGCGTGCCCTTGATGTTGTTGGCGACAGCCTCGCAGGCGGCGTTGGAGAGATCATCGAGCGGCAGCAGCAGCACATGGTTGCGCACGCCGACGCGGCCGTTCTCGCGGCGCCAACCCAGGAAGGAATCGAGGCTGCGGCCGGTCGGGCGCTTGACGAAGGGCGTCTTGAACTCGGGCGCCTCGATCTTGCGGCCCTTCACCTTGGCGAGCTTGCCTTTGACGAGGTCGAAATTGGCGACGATGGAGGACATTGGCGTTTCCTGGATGTTGGGGCTCGACCTGATGGGAGCCCTAGGATCGGAATGGACGGAGGCCGGTACTCACCAGCGCTTCGTCTTGGCGTTGTGAACGTGGAGGTGCTCGCCCTGCTTCACGTCGGCAACGGCCTTGCCGATGTCCTGGCCATATTTCCAGATCGTATCGCCCTTCTTGATGTCCTTGAGCGCGACCTTGTGGCCGATCGGGATGTCCATCTTGGCGGCGAGGCGGAAGTCGGAATTGTCGTGCGTGACGACACAGAGCATGTCGGTCCCGGCCTTGAGGCCTTCGACGACGACGACGCCGACCGTATCCTTCTTCTCATGCACCAGCAGATGCGGCTTGCTCATGGCGAACTCCCCTGACCGATTTCGTGACCAGCACGCCGACCCATTTGCGAAATCGGGCTCGACGTGGCTGCGCCCAAGTCTTATATAAGACATATGAGTGTGCACAAGCTCGAAATCGCAGGGCAGCCGCGCGAGCCCGATACGCCGGAGACGCTGGGCTTCCGGCCGCTTTACCGGCAGGTGAAGGCGATCTTCGTGCGCAGGCTGATGGATGGCGTCTGGGCGCCGGGTGCGGCGCTGCCGAGCGAAGGCCAGCTCGCCGCCGAGATCGGCGTCAGCCAGGGCACGGTGCGCAAGGCGCTCGACGAGCTCGCCGCCGAAAACTTGGTCGTGCGACGCCAGGGCCGCGGCACCTTCGTCGCCGAACATGACGAGCGCCGCATCCTATTCCAGTTCTTCAAGCTGGCGCCCGATCGGGGCGAACCGCGTTTTCCGGACAGCATCGTCCTCTCGGTGACGACCGGGCCGGCCAGCGAGGCGGAGCGCGCGGCGCTGGACCTCGCGGAGAACGCCGCCGTCATCCGTATCCGGCGGCACCGCTCCTTCGACGGCGCGCCGCTGATCGTCGAGACGCTCAGCCTGCCGCAGCAGTTTTTCCCGGGGCTGGAGAACGGGCCGATCCCGAACAATCTCTACAGCCTCTATGCAGGGCATTACGGCATCACCATCGCCAATGCGCGGGAGCGGCTGAAGGCGGTGGCGCTTTCCGCCGAGGATGCCGCGGCGCTCAGCGTTCCGGCCGGGGAGCCCGCCCTGCAGATCGACCGCACCGCCCTGTCGCTCGACGGCACGCCCGTGGAGCACAGGCTCAGCCTGTGCCTGACCCGGGAGGTTCACTACCTGTCAGACCTGCGCTAGCCGCCCTCACCTCTCACGCAGGTTCGAACGTCGACCAGTTGCAATCGACGCAAGATCAATGCGCTATCATCGCTTTCAAAAGTTTCGCTCGAAGCAGAGCGACCCAAGCTCGAGGACTGAACACCACGAGATTTCGACCAAGCCGACGCAGAGCGGCCGCCACACCGGAGGAAACGAATGATCGCCTATTTCCGCAGATTCCTCATGACGCGCCGCGGTGCCCTGACAGGGCTCGCCCTACTGGGACTAGGCTCACCTGCCTTGGCCCAGAGTTTTCCGAGCAAACCCATCACCCTGATCGTGCCCTTCGCCGCCGGCGGCCCCAGCGACGTGATCGCCCGCCTGCTCGGCGAGCATATGGGCCGCACGCTCGGCCAGCAGGTCATCGTCGAGAACATCGCCGGTGCCGGCGGCACGGCCGGCGCCAAGCGCCTGGTCGCAGCCGAGCCGGACGGGCACACGCTGCTGATCCATCACCTTGCGCTTGCTGCCGCGCCGGCGCTCTACAGCAATCTCGGCTACGATACACAGACCGCCTTCGCGCCGGTCGGCCTCGTCAACACTGGCCCGATGGTGATCGCCGGCAAGCTCGCTTTGCCTCCGGTCGACGGCAAGGCCTTCTTCCCCTACGCCAAGCAGCAGGCCGAGAAGCTCACCGTCGCCCATGCCGGCGTCGGCTCGAACGCGCATCTATGCGCCGTGCTGATCTCGCAGGCACTGGGCGTGAAGCTTGCCCAGGTCGCCTATCGCGGCACGGGGCCAGCGATGAACGACCTCGTCGGCGGCCAGGTCGACGTGCTCTGCGACCAGTCGACCACGGCGGTGCCGCAGATCCAGTCCGACAAGATCCGCGCCTACGCCGTGACCTCGCCGGAGCGCCTCGGCGTTCTGCCGAACGTTCCGACCTCGCGTGAGGCCGGCACCGAGATCGACATGACGATCTGGCACGGCCTCTACGCCCCGAAGGGCACGCCGGCCGCGGCGCTCGACAAGCTCAATGGCGCGCTGCAGGCGGCACTGAAGGACCCGGCCGTGCTCGACCGCTTCAAGGCGGTCGGCACCAGCGCCTTCCCGACGGCGGAATGGACACGCGATGCCCATGCCAAGCGCTTTGCCGCCGAGGTCGCGAAATGGGGTGCGGCGCTGAAGGCGGCCGGACTGACGCCGCAGAACACCAATTGAACTAGAGCGCTGATGCTCTAGGCGGGCCGCTCGCCTCCACGGGCGGCCCATGCTACCGGCGACGGATGAGCAATCTCGTCGCCCTGGACCAGTTCATCGCCTTACCCGCGCACGCCCGCCTGCTCGGGCTCGATCTCGGCACCAAGACGATCGGGCTCGCACTCTCCGATGTCGAACGCCGGATCGCGTCGCCGCTGGAGACGATCCAGCGGATAAAGTTCAGGCAGGATGCTGAAGCGCTGCTGAAGGTGGCGCAGACTCATGCGATCGCGGGGTTGGTGATCGGCCTGCCGCTCAACATGGACGGGACGGAGGGGCCGCGGGTGCAGTCGACGCGGGCCTTCGTGCGCAATCTCGCGCCGCTGACGACGCTGCCGATCGTATTCTGGGACGAGCGGATGTCGACACTCGCCGTCACTCGCACCTTGCTCGATGCCGACGCCTCGCGCGCCCGGCGGGCCGCAGTCGTCGACAAGATGGCGGCTGCCTATATCCTGCAAGGGGCTCTCGACCGGCTCGCCCGCCTCGAAGCGGACGCAGGCGAACCGGGAGATGATTGGACTACTGAAGAAGATAGCCGCGCTTGATCGCCTTCTTCTGGGCATCGCGCTGATTCTTGATCGCCCGCTTCTGGTCTTCGATGCTCATCCCGGCAAGCGGATTGCTGGGATCGGGCCCACGCCGGTAGCCTCCGCCATCCCGGCCATAACGCCGATCATCACGTCCATAACCGTCGCCATCGCGACGATAGCTGCCGTCGCGCCGACCCCGGTCGTAGCCGCGATCGTAGCCACGATCATAACCAGGACGCTCATAGCGACGATCATAACGGCGATCATAGCCGTCATTGTAGTACTGAGCCATTGCCGTACCGGAGCAGAACACCGCCAGGGCGACCGCGCCGCAGCCGGACAGCAGCGTCTTGAGCGAGGATTTCATCGTCATTCTCCAAGGTCGACAAGGCAATGACTCCATGATCGGAGCCGTTGGTGCCGCGCGCCGCGAAAAGGGCCGCTCCGCCATGCGACGGAAGCGACCCTTGAAGCCTAGGCGCCAGGCGTTCAGAACTGATTAAGGCTGTTTGCCCGGATCAGGCCTCAGCGATAGCTGCCGCCGGCCGGATCCCGGATATTGTCGGGATAGTAGCCGTACTGACGTGGGCCATAGTAGCGACGCGGCGCGACATAGACCGGTTCCTCGTAGACGTAGCTCGGCTCGTAGCCATAGCCGTAACCGTAGACCGGTTCGGCATAGCGCGGCCGGCTGGCCGCGATCGCCGCAGCACCGAGGATGCCGAGGCCGACACCGGCCGCGATCGCCGCGCCGCGATTCCCGCCGCGCCAGCCACGGCGATAATACTGCGAATAATCGGCCTGTGCCGCATCCAGGCGGCTCTTGTCGAAGCCGACCGGGCGGGTCTCACCCGCCACGACCGGCGTCAGGCCTGCTGCCAGAATGCTGCCGGCGACGGCGAGCGTCACGAGGAAGCGGCTCTTTCCGAAATCTGACATGACATTCTCCTGTCGGCGGATGTCCGCCTTGATGCCCGATCTAGCGCGCCCCGGTTGAACCGGGCCTGAACCAATCGCGGCAGAATTGCGACCGCTGAAAAACGCGCGGGGTCTGCAAAACGTTCCATCACAAGAAATTTTATACACGCAGTGATTGCATTCCTTGAAATCGAGTAGCAAGAATAGTCCTCGTCAAACACCGGTTCGTTTCCCCGGGCTGATGCCATCGCGAGGGCAGACGAGATGAAAAAAGCAGTGTCACGGCGGCTCAAGGAGGATAAAATCTATCCAGAAGACAATCGCTTGCCACCCGTTGCGCGCCCTGGCCGCAGCGCCCTGACCTCGCCCGGCCCACACAGCATGGACGCGCTGGCGCGCATGCAATTGGAGGTTGCATCTTATATCGAGGAAATCAGTATCGAGCTCGGGGCGATGGCCCGGGCAGCGCAGCTCAGCAGCCTCGCCTATTTCGTCGACATGACGCGGCTGGAAGCCGCGATCAACCGCCGAACCTGCCAACTGCAGCTCGGCGAAGCCTCCGAGCCCGACATTTCGACCTGAGCCGTCATCTTTTGCAAATTATTAAATCATAGGTTGCATAAATAAAAATACGCAACCGAATGGGAGTGCCCCATGCCGGCGCCTCCAACGACCACAGCTTACATCTCCGGTGACTTTACGGCAGCCCGCAACCTGCTCGGCCATGGCGAATCCGAAGCCCTGGCACTGCAACTGCTCGTCGCGAAGCGAGCGCGTCAACGCGACCTGCAGCGCGCTGTCGCCACCAAGGCGGCGGCAATGCTGGCCGAGCTCGGCAACCAAGCCCGCGCTGCCGATCTCGACCTGCTCGTGACCCTAGTGGAACTCGCTGCCACGGAAGCCGAGCGCGAGCGCGGCCGTTGGGGTGATGCAACGAACTGATTCCTGGGCTGCCAGGTTCATGCCAATCGTGAAAGCGCACCGCCGGCGTGGCGCTGCACCATGCCTTCGAGCTCCAGTTCGAGCAGGACCTGACTGACCTCGCGTACGGGCCGGCCGCTGGCGCGAACGAGGTCGTCTATCGCCATCGGCGTCGTCCCGATCAGTGCGAGCAAGCGGCGGCGGGGCGCGTCCTCGATGAAGCCTTCCTGCGGTTGAGCCTCACGTTCGAGCTCGAGTTTCGGTGCCGGCAGGATGTCCGGCAGATCGAGCTCGTCCCAGAGCGCTTCCTTTCGGCGCTCGGGCTCTGCCTCCTCTCGCGCCAGAATGGGCGCCGAGCCGAACAGATCGCCCTGCCGGAGCATCGGCGCCAGCACATCGACGACATGCGCCGTCTCGGCACAGAGGATCGCGCCTTCGCGAATCAGATGGTTGCCGCCCTCCGCCCGCGGATCGAGCGGCGAGCCCGGCACGGCGAACACCTGGCGGCCCTGCTCGTTGGCGAAACGAGCGGTGATCAGCGAGCCAGATTTGCGCGCCGCCTCGACCACCACGGTCCCGAGCGCGAGACCGGAGACCAGCCGATTGCGCCGCGGAAAATCGCGTCCACGCGGCGCCCAGCCGAGCGGCATCTCGCTCAGCGCCGCGCCGTGCCCGTAGACCCGCTCCAGCAAGGGGATGTTCTGCGGCGGATAGACTTCGTCGAGCCCGCCGGCCAGCACGGCGATCGTACCGCTCTCCAGGCTCGCCTGATGCGCCGCCGTGTCGATGCCGCGGGCGAGGCCCGAGACGACAACGAAGCCGGCCTCGCCCAGCTCGCGCGCCAGCGTCGCGGTGAACTTCAATCCGGCAGCGGAAGCGTTGCGCGAGCCGACGACAGCAACGCAGGGGCGGTTCAGCACCGCCGGGTCGCCCTCGATCGCGATCAGCGGTGGGGCTGAATCGATCGCCTGCAGCGGTACGGGATAAGCGGCTTCGCCGAGTGCGATCAGATGGGCACCGCGCCGGCGCAGCGTATCAAACTCGCGCTCGGCCTCAGCGGGAGTGCAGAGCCGGAGCGTCCGTCCGGCTTGCCGGCCGAGCTCCGGCAAGGCGTCGAGCGCTCCGGCTGCGCCGCCGAAGCGATTGACCAAGGTGCGGAAGGTGCGCGGGCCGATGCTCTCGCTGCGGATCAGACGGAGCCAGTCGAGGCGTTGCCGGTCATCGAGAGCGAAACCGGCCATCGGCGTTCAGCCCTTCTGTCCGATCTTGCCTTCGCGGCCCGAGAGCAGCCTCGCGATGTTCTCGCGATGCATGAACCAGAGCAGCAAAGCGAGGATGGCCATCAACCCGGCCGCCTGAGCGTCGCGAATCCAGAACCAGAGCAGCAGCGGCGTCAGCAGGCTGGCGATCAGGGCTGACAGCGAGGAGTACTTGCTGAGATAGGCGATACTGAGCCAGATCGCGGCGAAGATCAGCGCGATCGACCATTTCAGCCCGATCAGGATGCCGAGGAAGGTGGCGACGCCCTTGCCGCCCTTGAAGCGCAGCCAGACCGGGAAGAGATGGCCGATGAAGGCGCCGAGGCCGGCGGCCAGAGCCGCGCTCTTGCCGCCGAATAGCCAGCCGGCGAGCAGCACTGCGACGGTGCCCTTCAGCATGTCGCCGAGCAGCGTCAGTGCCGCCAGCTTCTTGTTGCCGGTACGCAGGACATTGGTCGCGCCGATATTGCCAGAGCCGATCGTGCGCAGGTCCGGACCGCCGGTCAGCCTAGTCAGGATGATGCCGAACGGGATCGAACCGAAGAGATAGCCGAGGACGAGCGCGGCGAGCCCCATCGGGCTCGGATATGCCCAAGCGAACGCCTCAGCCATGCAACCTCCCCTGCCCGTCCTAGTTGAGCTTACGCGGCTTCGCCGCGATAGACCACCCGGCCGCCGACCAGGGTCGCCTGCACGATCCCCTGTAGCCGCGCCTCGTCGAAGGGCGAGTTCTTGGCGCGCGATTTGAGCCTGCGCTTGTCGACGACGAAGGGGGCGTCGATGTCGATCAGGGCAAGATCGGCCGGCGCGCCAGCCTCCAAACGACCACAACCGAGGCCGAGCAGTTCAGCCGGCCGGCTCGACAGGGCGGCGAACAGCGAGGCAAGGCCGATCTGCTCACCGTGATAGAGCCTGAGCGCTGCCGGCAGCAGCGTCTCGATGCCGAGCGCGCCGTTGGCAGCCTCGGCGAAGGGCTGGCGCTTGGTCTCGACATCCTGCGGGTCGTGGTCGGAGACGATGACGTCGATCAGCCCCTCGGCGACCGCCTCGATCATCGCCAGCCGCTCGTCCTCGTGACGGAGCGGCGGCGAGACCTTGCAGAAGGTGCGGTACTCGCCGACATCGTTCTCGTTCAGGCAGAGATTGTTGATCGAGACGCCGCAGGTGACGTTGAGCCCGTCTTCCTTGGCGCGGCGGATCAGAGTGAGCGAATCCGAGCAGGAGACCATGGCGGCATGGTAGCGGGCGCCGGAGGCGCGCGCGAGGCGCAGGTCGCGCTCCAGCATCACCGTCTCGGCCTCGTGCGGGATACCAGGCAGGCCTTTGCGGCTGGCGAACTCGCCCTCGTTCATCACGCCGGTGCCGCGAAGATCCGGGTCCTCGACATGGTTGATCAGCAGCGCGTCGAAGTCGCGGGCATAGATCATGGCGCGGCGCATGAGCTGCGGATTGCGCACGCCGTTGGCGCCGTCGCTGAAGGCGACCGCGCCGGCTTCAAGCAGCAGGCCGAACTCGGTGATCTCCTTGCCGTGCAATCCCTTGGTCAGCGCTGCCGCCGGCAGCACGTTGACGATCGCCTTGTCGCGGGCGCGGCGCTTGATGAAGTCGATGACGGAAGGATCGTCGATCGGCGGATCGGTGTCGGGGCGGCAGATCACGGTGGTGACGCCGCCGGCGGCAGCGGCCTGCGAGCCGGTTCCGAGCGTCTCGCGGAATTCGGCGCCGGGCTCGCCGAGAAAGGCGCGCAAATCGACTAGGCCGGGCGCCAGCACGAACCCGCGGGCCTCTTCGACTGCGATATCAGCCGGAAGCTCCGGGCGATCGCCACCCCAATGGACATCGGCGATCATGCCGTCGCGGATCAGGACACTGCCGACGCCCTCGCGGCCGGAGGCCGGATCGACCAGTCGCGCACCGAGGATCGCACAGCCGCCATTCTGCTCGCTGCTGTCAGCCATCGCTACGCTCGACCCCGTTGATGCGCTCGCGGCGCTGCGTGAAGACATAATGCCAGAACCCGACCAGCCCCCAGATGCCGATGCACAGAAGCGCGCCGAGCAGGACGATCAGCCAGGTCCAGGCGGAACGTGGCTCGGCATAGATGAAGCCGGCCATGACCAGGAGGTAGAGACCGACGAAGACGATCCGAGCCCGGTGCATCTGTCGCAGCAGCCAGGCGAGGAAGAGCTCCATCGGGCTCAGCCATTTGGAAGATGCTGCGCGAGCGCATCGAGCACCGCCATGCGCACGGCGACGCCCATCTCGACCTGCTCGCGGATCAACGATTGGGCGCCGTCGGCCACTTCGGAGGAGATCTCGACGCCACGGTTCATCGGGCCAGGATGCATGACGAGCGCATCGGGAGCCGCCAGGGAGAGCTTGTCGCGATCGAGGCCGAAATAGCGGAAATACTCCTTCGAGGACGGCACGAAGGCGCCGTTCATGCGCTCGAGCTGCAGGCGCAGCATCATGACGATGTCGACGCCCTCCAGCCCCTTCTTCATGTCCCGGAAGACCTCGACGCCCATGCGCTCGACACCGGTCGGCAGCAGGGTCGAGGGCGCGATCAGGCGCACCTTGGCGCCGAGCGCGCTCAGCAGGATGATGTTGGAGCGGGCGACGCGCGAATGCAGGATGTCGCCGCAGATCGCGACCGTCAGGCCAGCGATACGGCCCTTGTTGCGGCGGATCGTCAGCGCGTCGAGCAAAGCTTGCGTCGGGTGCTCATGGGCGCCGTCGCCGGCATTGACTACCGAGCAGTCGACCTTGCGGGCAAGCAGGTTGACCGCGCCGGCGGCGTGATGACGCACGACCAGGATGTCGGGCCGCATCGCGTTCAGCGTCGCGGCGGTGTCGATCAGCGTCTCGCCCTTCTTCACCGAGGAGGAGCCGACCGACATGTTCATGACGTCGGCGCCAAGGCGCTTGCCCGCGAGCTCGAACGAGGCTTGCGTACGCGTCGAGGGCTCGAAGAACAGGTTGATCTGGGTGCGGCCGCGCAGTGTCGCCGTCTTCTTCTCGATCTGGCGCGAGAGCGCGACATAGGTCTCGGCGCGCTCGAGCAGCGCGTCGATATCCAAATGGGACAGCCCCTCGATCCCGAGGAGATGCCGGTGCGGATAGAGCGGAGCGGTCGATGTCATTTGAAGACCGCTGTTTAGGGGCGAGTCGTGGCCGGCGCAAGGCAGCGCGTGCGTTCCCTGTGTGTCACTCCGCCTTCAGGGCGTAGACATGCGCCTCGCCCGGGAACTGGCGGCTGCGCACCTCGGCGGCATAGGCGCGTACTGCTTCGCGTGCCTGCCCGGCCAGGTGGCCATAGGCCTTGACGAATTTCGGCACGCGGCCGGTGAGGCCGAGCATGTCGTCGAGGACGAGGACCTGCCCGTCGCAGGTCGCGGAGGCGCCGATGCCGACGGTCGGGATCGCGATCTTCCTCGTGATCTCCGCTGCCAGCGGCTCGGCGACCGCTTCGACGACCAGGGAGAAGGCGCCGGCATCGGCGATCGCCGTGGCATCGGCGATGATCGCCGGCCATTCCGCCTTGCTGCGCCCCTGCGCCTTGTAGCCGCCGAGTGTGTTGACCGCCTGCGGCGTCAGGCCGACATGGCCCATCACCGGCACGCCGCGTTCGACCAGGAAACGCACCGTCTCGGCCATGCGCACACCGCCCTCCAGCTTTACTGCTCCCGCGCCGGTCTCCTTCAGCAGCCGCGCGGCATTCCGGAAGGCCTGCTCCCGGCCCTCTTCATAGCTGCCGAAGGGCATATCGATCACCACGAGCGACCGGGCTGTGGCTCGCATCACCGCCTGACCGTGCAGGCTCATCATCTCCAGCGTCACCGGGACGGTGCTGTCGAGGCCGTAGACGACCATGCCGAGCGAGTCGCCGACCAGCGCGATATCCGCGACCTCGTCGACGATCCTTGCCATCGGAGCGGTATAGGCCGTCAGCGCAACAAGCGGCTCGCCGCCCTTGCGGCCGCGAATATCGAGCGAGGTCAGCCGGGCTGTCCGGTTCTGCGACGACATGCTCAGCGCTCCATGACATAGATCAAAAACAGCAATCGCTGCTGACCTAGCCTGACCGCCCTGCCCCGAAAAGCAGAATCGGGTTTGACAGGATGAGCCGTGTGAACCACTTTCGCGCGCAATCCCGAACCGCTATCAACGCGCCCCGCGCCAAGTTCGGCGAGGCCGGCACGCCAGTGCCGCTCGTCCCTTGCCTACGAGATCGAAAGCGTCATGAAGCTCCTCGTCGTCGAGTCGCCGGCCAAGGCCAAGACGATCAATAAGTATCTGGGCTCCGACTACGAGGTCATCGCCTCGTTCGGGCATATTCGCGATCTCCCGGCGAAGGACGGCTCGGTCGACCCCGAGAACGACTTCGCCATGCTGTGGGAAACCGAGGGGCGCGGCGCCAAGCAGGTCGCCGAGATCGCGCGGGCGGCGAAGAACGCCGAGAAGGTCATCCTCGCCACCGACCCGGACCGCGAGGGCGAGGCGATTTCCTGGCACGTGCTGGAGGCGCTGAACCAGAAGCGCGCCATCAAGGGCATCCCGGTCGAGCGCGTCACTTTCAACGCGGTGACCAAGGACGCGGTGCAGAAGGCACTGGCCAATCCGCGCCCGATCGACCAGGCGCTGGTCGACGCCTATCTCGCCCGCCGCGCGCTCGATTACCTCGTCGGCTTCACCCTCTCTCCCGTGCTCTGGCGCAAATTGCCAGGCGCCCGCTCGGCCGGGCGCGTGCAGTCGGTGGCACTGCGGCTGGTCTGCGACCGCGAGCGCGAGATCGAGGCCTTCCGAGCCCGCGAATACTGGTCGCTGGTTGCGACGCTCGCGACCGGCAGCGGTGCGACCTTCGACGCGCGCCTCTCCGGCGCAGACGGCAAGAAGATCACCCGGCTCGACATCGGCACGGGCGAGGAGGCCCAGGCCTTCAAGGCCGCGCTGGAGACCGCGCGCTTCTCGGTCGCCGAGGTCGAGGCCAAGCCGGTCAAGCGCCACCCCCAGCCCCCCTTCCAGACCTCGACGCTGCAGCAGGAAGCTTCGCGCAAGCTCGGCATGGCGCCGGCCCGCACCATGCAGGTCGCGCAGCGCCTCTATGAGGGCGTCGACATCGGCGGCGAGACCGTCGGCCTGATCACCTATATGCGTACCGACGGCGTCGACATGGACGGCTCGGCGATCGCGGCGGCGCGGCGGGTCATCGGCAAGGAATTCGGCGACAATTACGTTCCGGGTGCTCCGCGCAAATACACGGTCAAGGCCAAGAACGCGCAAGAAGCGCACGAGGCGATCCGCCCGACCGATCTCGGCCGTCTGCCAGCCATGGTCTCGCGCCATCTCGAACCGGAGCAGGCCAAGCTCTACGAGCTGATCTGGAAGCGCACGATCGCCAGCCAGATGGAATCGGCCTCGATCGAGCGCACCACGGTCGACATCGCCGCGCAGGTCGGTGCTCGCGCTCTCGAACTGCGCGCCACCGGCCAGGTCGTGCTCTTCGACGGCTTCCTGACGCTCTATCAGGAAAGCCGCGACGACGAGGAAGACGAGGATTCGAAGAAGCTGCCGGCGATGAAGGCAGGCGATCCGCTGGAAAAGCGCGCCATCGCCGCCGACCAGCACTTCACCGAGCCGCCGCCGCGCTTCTCGGAAGCGAGCCTGGTCAAGCGCATGGAGGAGCTGGGTATCGGCCGGCCGTCGACCTATGCCGCTACGCTGGCGACGCTGCGCGACCGCGAATATGTCCGTGTCGAGAAGAAGCGCCTCGTGCCCGAGGACAAGGGCATGCTGGTCACGGCGTTCCTTGAGTCCTTCTTCAAGCGCTATGTCGAGTTCGATTTCACCGCCAGCCTGGAGGAGAAGCTCGATCTGGTTTCCAGCGGCGATGTCGACTGGAAGGCGCTGCTGCGCGAATTCTGGGAGGAGTTCACCAAGTCGATCGGCGAGACCAAGGAATTGCGCGTCGGCGACGTGCTGGAGGCGTTGAACGGCATTCTGGGCGAGCACGTCTTCCCGCCGCGCGCCGATGGCGGCGACCCGCGCCGCTGCCAGGTCTGCGGCACCGGAACGCTCTCGCTCAAGCTCGGCAAGTTCGGTGCCTTCGTCGGCTGCTCGAACTATCCCGAATGCCGCTTCACCCGCCCGCTCACGGCATCCGCCGCCGAAGGCGAGGCTTCGGCCGAGGGCGGCCAGGTCGTCAATGGCGTGCGCGCCCTCGGCAAGGATCCGGCCACGGATCTCGAGGTCACTGCGCGCGAAGGCCGTTTCGGCCCCTATATCCAGCTCGGTGACGGCGAGAAGCCGAAGCGGTCGAGCCTGCCCAAGGGCGAGACCGTCGGGTCGCTGACGCTGGAGAAGGCGCTCGCCCTGCTCTCGCTGCCGCGCGAGGTGGCGAAGCATCCGACCAGCGGCGAGCCGATCCTCGCCGGCATCGGCCGCTACGGCCCCTACGTCCAGCACGGCAAGACCTACGCCAATATCGACAAGGACGACAATATCCTCGACATCGGCGCCAACCGGGCTATCGACCTGATCGTCGCCAAGGAGAGCGGCGCGGGCGGCCGCCGTTTCGGCAACGCCGCGGCGACGCCGGGCCGCGATCTCGGCGAGCACCCGCAGGGCGGCAAGATGGAGGTCAAGGCCGGCCGCTACGGCCCCTATGTCGCCTGGGGCAAGGTCTACGCCACCCTGCCGAAGACGATGGCGCAGGAGAGCATCACAGCCGAGCAGGCGATCGAGCTGGTCAACGCCAAGGCGGCGGCCGGCGGCGGCGCCAAGAGCAAGACGAAGGCCCCGGCCAAGAAGCCGGCAGCCTCCAAGAAGGCTCCCGCGAAGGCAAAGAGCGCCAAGTCGAAGAAGGCCGAAGGCTAGACAGGAATGGCGTAAGCCGACCCTGTCCCGCCATTTCGGAGCCAGGCCGCTCTCGCCGCTTGTCCGGAATGACGCTTCAACCGATTGAAAAGTATCTCGGGGCCGATCACGGTTAACTCCGGATTCAACGCCTCCGAGTACCCTGCGGTGCCGCAATTGAACTAGCGGCCTGCGAGGGGACATCATGAAATCCATCAGGACCCAGATTCTGGGGCTGATCGCGATTGTCGCGGCCGGCGCCTTGGTTGCACTCGGCTGTGCCTTGCTGGCGATGACCCGCATCGACACGATGAACGAGCGCTCGTCGCAGCAGAACCACATCGCTCTCGCTGCAGAACGGCTCAATGCCGCGGTCAATCTCGTCGTCGCCGATTCCTACCTCGTCTACACCGCCCGCAACCCGCATTTCGCCGGGATCGCCGCGACGACGGTCGAGGGGGGCCTCGCCAGGGTCGAGGAGCGCCGCAAGTATCTCGCCAGGCTCATCCCTTCGGCCGAGCGCGAGCGCATGGAGAAGATCAGCACGCTGATCACCGAGTTCGTCGCCATCAGGCTGGAGACGACGCGCATGGTCCGCGAGATCTCGGCCCGCGCGGCAGAAGCCTGGGGCAATAGCGACGCCAGCAAGAAGAACCGTGCGAACTTGCAGGAAGAGCTCACATCGCTGAGCAGCTTCAACGAAACCCTTGCCAACGAGGTCGACGCGGCCTCCAGCGCCTTCTCGGAGCAGGTGCGGACCTGGCTGCCGGTCGCGCTGGTCGTGGTGCTCGGCGGCGCGATCTTCGGCGCGCTGATCTTCTCCCGGCGCTCGATCATCCGGCCCCTCGTCGATCTCGGCGGGACGATGAGCCGCCTGACCGCCGGCGAGACCCAGATCGAGGTCCCCCATACCAAGCGCCGCGACGAGATCGGCGAGATGGCGCGGGCGGTCTCCGTGCTACGTCAGAGCACCGAGCAGGTCGCGCTGCTGCAGGAGCAGGAGCGTGCGGCCTCGGCGGCGCGGATCCGCTCGGCTGACGCGATGGCCTCGGTGGTGTCCGATGTCGGCGAAGTCGTCGCGGCGGCCGCAGCGGGCGATTTCTCGGCCCGACTCGAGATCGAGCATGGCGACGAGCAGATGCAGCAGCTGGTGGCGGGGATCAACGAGATCAACGCGGTGGTCGACAATGCCACGACAGAGTTCGTCTCTGTGCTGCAGGCCCTGGCCGCCGGTGACCTGACCCGTCAGGTGCCGACTGCCTATCGCGGCCGCTTCGCCGAGCTGAAGGATGCGATCAACGAGACGCTGGTGCGCCTCTCGGCGACCGTCGGCACGATCCAGACCATGTCGGCCGAGGTCGGTCTGTCAGCGCGCGAGATCAATATGGGCGCGGACGATCTCTCCAAGCGCACGGAAGAACAGGCTTCGTCGCTGGAAGAGAGCGCCGCGACCACGGAGGAGCTCGCCGCCTCGGTGAAAGCGGCTGCCCAGGCCGCCCAGCAGGCGGTGCGCCAGGCCGGCGAAGCGATGCAGGTCGCGCAGGCCGGCGGCAACATCGTCACCGACGCCGTCTCGGCAATGGAGCGGATCGAGCAGGCCTCGAAGAAGATCTCCGACATCACCCGCGTGATCGACGATATCGCCTTCCAGACCAACCTCTTGGCGCTCAATGCCGCGGTGGAGGCGGCCCGCGCCGGTGACGCCGGCAAGGGCTTCGCCGTCGTCGCTTCGGAGGTCCGCTCACTCGCGCAGCGCTCGGGCGAGGCGGCCAAGGACATCACCGGCCTGATCTCCTCCTCGAACACCGAGGTCGCAGCGGGCGTGAAGCTGGTCCGTCAGGCTGGCGACGCACTGACTCGAATCGTCGCCGCCTCGCAGAGTGTCCAGGCGACAGTGTCGGAGGTGGCCGCTGCGTCGGGCGAGCAAGCCAACGGCATCGAGGAGATGAGCCAGACCGTCGCCCATATGGACGAGATGACCCAGCAGAACGCCGCGCTCGCCGAGCAGAGCGCCGCCTCCGCCGGGGCGCTGTCGAGCAAGATCGGCGAGCTCAACGCCTTGGTCGCCGGATTCCGGACGAGCGAGAGCGCCAGCGCCATCTCGCACCAGCCGGCTGCGCTCGCCCCCGCCAATGCCTCCGAGCCGGAGCGGCTCCGGGGGCTGGCAGAGGCGGCCTTTACCCAGCAGCGCCCTGCCCCACGCCGCGAGCGCCACGCTCCGGCCTACGCTCCGGCCCCTGCCCGCAAGGTCGCGAACGCCCGCGGCGGCGATGCCGGGTGGGAGGAGTTCTGAGACGGAGGTCGGCAGGCCGGCGGTCATTCCGCGGGCCTGCCTGCTACTGAATGGATTGGGGCCAGCTTCGCGCTGGCCCTTTTCGTTTGTCAGTGCCGTCTGATGCGCTGAAGGTGGCAGACCTTCACACGCCCGCCCCTGCCATCCGAGCGCCAGCTGCAGCCCGGATTGCGCGGCCGCCCTTCGTAGATGTGGTAGACACCGCGGCTCCGGCGATCGAAGCGCTGGTTCGAGGCATCGTGCCCGCCGATGCGGACATTGTTGCCGAAACGCACTTCGGCAGCGGCCGGAATGGCCACCGCCAGAGGGAGTACCAGCGCAGCAAGCGCCAGCAGATATGTCGGAAGATTGGCCGGTCTCGTCATCCGGCCATCAGACCAGCCAGGCTCGGGCGGTGCAAGGCTGGCGGAGCGTTCAGCTCCGTCCCCCGACCACGACGAGCTGCTTGATCTCGCCGCGCAGGAAGGCCTGCAGGAAGCGGTCATAGTCCTTGACCGAGACGCAGCCATTGGAGTCGCCGCGCGGGCCGAGGAGGTAGTTGTGCACCAGCAAGCCGGCGCGGCCGAAGATCTTGCCGCTGCCGCCGACCGGATGCATGCGGATCGCACGCACGCCATGGAACAGGGCTTCGCGCTCGGTCAGATTATAGACATGCGGCGGCGTCGGACCCTTCATCCGGACATGGACGAAGCGGAGGTCGTTCATCATCTCGCCGAGGCCGGAATTGGCCTCCAGCCGCTCGCCATTGGGCAAATAAACCACACGCGCGCTAATGTCGTAGACTGCGGTCTTGCCACTGGCAGCCGGTGTCGCCGACGACATCGGCACAGGCATCGGCGCCGGGGCGACGGTGAGGCCGCTGCCGCGGCCGCTGCGCTGGGTGATGTCGTCCTGCGGCGCCGCATAGGCGAGGCGCTCGCCGGAGCTCTGCGGTGCATTGGCATTCACGCCGAAGAGCTTCTCGAAGAAGTTGCGGTTGTCGGTCGCGGGCTCGACTTTGGCGACGACGTCCTTGCCCTGGCGCGAGGTCGCACGGGCCGCGAGGCGCGGCTCGGGCGGCGTCGGCAGCTTCAGATCGGACGGCCGTGGAACGGGGCGCGGCGCGATCAAGGCGATCTGTTGCGGCCCGGCCGTGGCGGGCTGGACGGCGACCGTGGTCGTCGCCAGGCTTGGGCCGCCGACCGGCTCGGACGGCGCGATCGAGCCGGTGGTCTCGGGATCGAGCATCGTCGCAATCTGTGTCGGTATAGCGGACTGGAACCGACCGGAGAGCGGCGCACTGTCGGCGAGAGACTGTGCGACGTAACCTGCGACATAGCCTGGACGGAGCAGTGGCGTCGCGCTGTTCGCGGGCGTGGGCGCCGAGCGGTGCTGCGCCTGTTTCGAAGCGAGATGCCCCATGCCGGCAACCGGCTCGGCCTGCCGGCTCGACCAGGTTGACAGCCCGGCCATCGCACCACCGGCGACGACCACAAGGACACCAAGACGCATGAAGGGGCTGCCGCGCCGGCGTTTCAAGCTATAGGAATAGCCGGCGAACTTGTTCGAGCTACGCATACGCAACGCCTCGGGACACCACAAAGGCATCCCGCTGAGACGCAGCGCCCTGCTTGTCTTGCCGCCGCACTCAATCGCGCAGGCAGACCGCAACGGCCTGTTCGTCAGTCTCGGGAGGCCCCAACCTCACAAGGCTCATTCAGCCCTTGCTTGGTTAATTCCCGATGAATCAAAACAAATTTACGCAGAGTCAGCCGCGCTGCGGCCAACCGGGCCGCAGCGCGTTTTCGTGGACCGGACCTCGTCAGGCCAGGGGCTTGAGACCGGCCTCAATGGCCGCCCGCTTCGACTCCAGGAAGGGCGGCAGCGACAGCCCCTCGCCCATCGTCTCGAAGGGCTCGTCGGTGGCGAAGCCCGGCCCGTCGCTGGCGATCTCGATCAGCACTCCGTTCGGCTCGCGCAGATAAAGCGAGCGGAAATAGAAGCGATCGACCGGCCCGCTGTTCGGGTAGCCCGAGGCGCGCAGCCGCTCGGCCCATTCATCGTACTCGCCAAAGCTCGGCGTACGCAGCGCCAGGTGGTGGACCCCGCCGGCGCCTTCGCGCGCCGGAGCAAGACCGGGCTCGACCGCGACATTGAGCTCCGCTGCCGGACCGCCCTCGCCGATCCGGAAGACATGGATGTCGCCGCTGGCATGAGCCGCGTCGCGATAGTCGGCGATCCGCTCCAGTCCGAGCAGCTTGGTCAGGACGAGTTCCGTGCGCTCTACCTGCGGAACCGAGATCGTCACCGGCCCAAGCCCGCGGATCTGATGTTCGGCCGGCACCGGGCTCTTCTCCCAGGCGACGAAGGGGATCGTCCCGCCATCGACGATGAGCGTCAGGCGCTGGCCCTCCGGATCCTCGAAATCAAGCACAGCGCGGCCATTGAGCAGGCGCGTATCGGAGACCTTGACGCCAGCCGCATTGAGGCGCTCGCGCCAGAAGTCGAGCGACGCTTCACTTGCGACCCTGAGCGAGGTCCGCGTGATCGAATGCGTACCGCGCTTTGCCGGAGCGGTCGGCCAGTCGAAGAAGGTCAGGTCGGTTCCGGGCGAGCCGGCGCCGTCCGCGTAGAACAGGTGGTAGGCGGAGGTATCGTCCTGGTTCACCGTCTTCTTGACCAGGCGCAGGCCGAGCGTCTCGACATAGAAGCGCCGGTTCTGTGCCGCCTGAGCGGTGATGGCTGTGACGTGGTGGATGCCGGTGAGCTGCATGGTGTGGGCCCCTTTGATGATGCGCCTCATCTGCCGAGGCGTTTCCGTTGCCCACCGATATAGTCTTTGCAGCAACGCCATGAAGTTGGCATTCAGCCAATCATGAATTGCATAATTGCAATATTACGGCTTAGTCCTTCGGCGTCGATTGCGTCGGCACGCTGCTCTTGTCGCCGGGGCCCGGCGGCGTCGTGCAGTCCTGCGGCTTGTTCCTGCAGTCATAGACCATTGTCGGGGCCGCCGACTGCCCAGCCTGTCCGGCAGACGGCAGGATCATGTTCTGGCCCTTGTCGACCTGGCTCGGATGCGTCGTCTTGGGGCCGACGCCGGAATTGTCGGGCGTCTTGTTGGTCTGTGGCGTCTGCGCTGTGGCGACCGTCGTCAGCGCGGCCGTCGTCAGCACAGCAAGCAGCGTCGTCCTGGCGGTCATGGCGAATCTCCGAAGCTGATCAATGCGTTCGGAGATCAACCCGCGATTGCGAGATCGGGTTCCCGCTTATTCCGCAGCCCGTGCGACCGGAGCCGCCGGCGCGCCACCATGCCGACTCGGCTTGGCCTTAAGCTTGAGCTCCTGCAGCTCGTCGCGCTCGCGCGGCGTGTTGCGCATGAGCTGGTCCTTGCCGGGCTGGTACTGCACCGGCTGGGCGACGTCGGCGCCGTACCAGGCGGCCGCCCGAAGCACGAAAGACGGATCGGCCAGATGCGGGCGCCCGAGCGCAACAAGATCGGCGCGGCCGGCGGCGACGATGGTGTTGGCCTGGTCGGCCGTGGTGATGGCGCCGACGCACATGGTCGCGACGCCGGCCTCGTTGCGGATGCGGTCGGCGAACGGCGTCTGGAACATGCGGCCATACAGCGGGCGCGCCCGCGGCGTGGTCTGCCCGGTCGAGACGTCCACGAGGTCGCAGCCTGCTCCAGCGAAGGCTTCGGAGATCGCGACCGAATCCTCGGCGCTGATGCCACCTTCCTGCCAGTCCGTCGCCGAGATGCGCACCGACATCGGCTTGCTGGCCGGCCAGATTTTGCGAAGGGCGGCAAAGACTTCGAGCGGGAAGCGCAGACGGTTTTCGAGCGAGCCACCGTACTCGTCCGTGCGCTGGTTGGTCAGCGGCGAGAGGAAGCTCGCCAGCAGATAGCCATGGGCGCAGTGCAGTTCGAGCATGTCGAAGCCGGCGCGCAGGCCGCGCTGCGCAGCCGCGACGAAGTCGGCCTTGACCCGGCCCATGTCGGCGCGGGTCATTTCGCGCGGGACCTGGCTCTCCGGGTAGTACGGTAGCGGTGAGGCCGAGACGATCGGCCAGGCGCCCTCGGCGAGTGGGCGGTCCATGCCGTCCCACATCAGCTTGCTGGCGCCCTTGCGGCCGGCATGGCCGAGCTGGAGGCAGAGCTTCGCCGCCGAGTTGCCATGGACGAAATCGACGATGCGGGCCCAGGCGGCTTCCTGCTCGTCATTGTAAAGGCCGGTGCAGCCGGGGGTGATGCGGGCATCGGCCGAGACGCAGGTCATCTCGGTGAAGACGAGCCCTGCCCCGCCGATGGCGCGGGCGCCGTAATGCATCAGGTGCCAGTCGCCCGGCAGACCATCCTGCGCCGAATACTGGCACATGGGCGAGACGACGAAGCGGTTCTCCACCTTCATCTCGCGCAGGTGGAAGGGCTGGAAAGCCGGCGGCACCGGCGTGCCGTCACGGCGCGTCGCCTGCTCGGCGCCGAGATCGTCGGCAACCAGCCTGTCGATCGCCGCGACGAACTCGGGCGCGCGCAGAGCGAGGTTGTCGTAGGTGATCGCCTTGGAGCGCGTCATCAGGCCGAAGGCGAAGCGCAACGGCTCGAAATCCCAGAAGCGCTTGAGCTGCTCGAACCAGACCAGCGAGACGTCGGCGGCATGCTGGGTCTTTTCGACCTCCTCGCGCCGCCCGGTCTCGAAGGCAGCGAGCGCCGCCTTGACGTCGAGCCCGGCGCGGTGAAAGGCGCGGTGCAGCGCGATCGAATCCTCCATGGCGAGCTTGGTGCCGGAGCCGATCGAGAAATGCGCCGTCGCCTTGGCGTCCCCGAGCAGGACGACATTGTCGGCGACCCAGTGGCCGCAGCGGATCATCGGGAACTGCCGCCAGAGCGAGCGGTTGGTGATCAGCCTGTGGCCCTGCAATTCCTCGGCGAAGACCTGCTCGAGGAAGGCGGCCGTGCCGGCTTCGTCCAGGCCCTCCAGCCCGGCGCGGGCGAAGGTCTCTGGATCGGTCTCGAGCACCCAGGTCGATTGCCCCGGCTCGTACTGGTAGCAATGGGCGATGAAGACGCCGTGCTCGGTCTGCTTGAAGAAGAAGGTGAAGGCGTCGAAGGGCCGGGTCGAGCCCATCCAGACAAAACGGTTCGGCCGGAGATCCACCTGCGGCGCAAAGCGCTCGCGATCGCCCTCGCGGATGCGGCTATTGATGCCGTCGGCGGCGACGACGAGGTCGTAGTCGCGCTTCAGCGCCGCGACGTCCTCGATCTCCTGCGAGAAGACCAGCTTGACGCCGACCTGGCGCGCCCGCTCCTGCAGCAGCGTCAGCAGCGTCCGGCGCGAGCAGCCGCAGAAGCCGTTGCCGGGCACACGGCGGACCGTGCCTTTGAAATGGATCTCGATATCGTCCCAATAGGCGAAGCTGCGGACGATCGCCTCGTAGCTCGGCAGGTCGGCCGCCTTGAACAGGTCGAGCGTCTGGTCGGAGAAGACGACGCCGAAGCCGAAGGTGTCGTCGGGGCGATTGCGCTCGAAGACGGTAATGTCGAGCTCAGGCCAGTCCCGCTTCATCAGCAGCGCGTAATAGAGACCTGCCGGCCCGCCGCCCACCACCGCAATGCGCATGACGTCCTCCTTGGCTGAGAAAATCATTTTAAACCTAAAATAATTTTGGCTCAAGCCTCCGGTCGAAAGTTAGCGTCGAGCCGCGGGCCACACGAGCCAAGCTCGACGATAACACACATAAATCTCTGATATTTCGCGCCATTCAGTACCGATGCGCAACTCTCCCCTCGCCTCTTGCAAAATGTTTCAGACCTAAAATATATTGGCTGCCAAGAGGGAGTGAACGGCATGGCATCGGCTCTGGCGGGACAGCATGCCCTGGTGAGTGGCGGCGGACGCGGCATTGGCCGCGCTATCGCCTCCACTCTGCGCCAGGCAGGCGCCCGCGTCTCGATCATCGGCCGCAATGACGACATCCTGCAACAGGCGGTGCTCGCCGGTGCGGCCGACGCCGCCCATTCCGTCGACGTGACCGACGAGGCGGCAGTGCGCGAGGTGATGGCCGGGCTCGCGGCGGGACAGCCTTTCGACATCGTCGTTGCCAATGCCGGCGCGGCCGAAAGCGCCAGCTTCCAGCGCAGCGAGGCGGCTCTGTTCCGGCGCATGGTCGAGATCAACCTGATCGGCACGGTGAACTGCTTCCGGCCTGCTTTGCCCGGCATGACCGAACGCCGCTCCGGGCGACTGATCGCGATCGCCTCGACGGCGGGGCATCGCGGCTATCCTTACGTCTCGGCCTATGTCGCGGCCAAGCATGCAGTGGTCGGCCTGGTGCGCTCGCTGGCTCTGGAGACGGCGCGCTCCGGCGTCACCGTCAACGCGGTCTGCCCTGGCTATACCGACACCGACATGGTCGCCGGAAGCCTGACCACGATCGCCGCCAAGACCGGCAAGAGCCGCGAGGAAGCGCTGGCGGAACTCACCAAGGACAATCCGCAGCACCGGCTGATCACGCCGGAGGAGGTCGCGGCGGCGGTCCTCAATCTCTGTGGCCCGCAAAGCCGCGGCATCACCGGCCAATCCATCCTGATCAATGGCGGGGAGTTCTGAACCATGGAAATCCCGTCCACCGCCCCCCTGCTCGATCGCGAGACCAAGGCCAGCGAGCGCCCCGGCGACCACAAGGACGAGCTGCGGCTCTGGCTTCGGATGCTGACCTGCTCGACCCTGATCGAAAGCGAGATCCGCACCCGCCTGCGCGAGGAATTCAAGACGACGCTGCCGCGCTTCGACCTGATGGCGCAGTTGGAGAAATCGACGACCGGCATGACCGTCGGCGAGGTTTCGCAGCGCCTGATGGTATCGAACGGCAATGTCACCGCCGTGGTCGCCGGCCTGCTCGCCGACGGCCTGGTCGACAAGCGCCCGGCCGCGCAGGACCGGCGCGTTCAGGTGCTGACGCTGACCGCGCAGGGCCGGCGCGCCTTCAAGGCGATGGCCGAACGGCATGAGGACTGGATCGCCGAGCTCTTCGCCGGCCTCGGCCCTGCCGAGATCGGCCAGCTCTTCCGCCTGCTCGGCGGGGTCAAGACCTCGTTGCACCAGGCCATCAGCAACCGCCAGAACGGCACGCCGACCGCGGCGGGAGACGACCAATGACCAGCGCCAACTCCGTCACCCTGCCGCTGTCCGGCTTCAAGCCGCAGCATTTCCAGCTCTCGGTCGCCGGCAAGGTCGCGACCGTGACGCTGAACCGGCCGGAGAAGAAGAACCCGCTGACCTTCGAGAGCTATCGCGAGCTGACCGACTTTTTCCTGGCGGCGCAAAAGGACGAGGACGTCAAGGCGATCGTGGTCACCGGCGCCGGCGGCAACTTCTCCTCGGGCGGCGACGTCTTCGAGATCATCGGGCCACTGGTGGCGATGGAGACCAGGGACCTGCTCAAGTTCACCCGGATGACCGGCGAGCTGGTCAAGACCATGCGCGCCTGCCCGCAGCCGGTGATCGCCGCGATCGACGGTATCTGCGCTGGCGCCGGCGCGATCGTCGCCATGGCCTCCGATCTGCGCCTCGGCACGGCCGAGACCAAGATCGCCTTTCTGTTCAACCGCGTCGGCCTCGCCGGCTGCGACATGGGCGCCTGCGCGATGCTGCCCCGCATCGTCGGCCAGGGCCGCGCCGCCGAGCTGCTCTACACCGGCCGCGTGCTGAAGGGCGAGGAGGCCGAGCGCTGGGGCTTCCTCAACCGGCTGATCGCCCGCGAAGGCGTGCTCGCCGAGGCGCAGGCGCTCGCGGCCGAACTCGCCGACGGGCCGACCTTCGCCAACGCCATGACCAAACGCATGCTCGAAATGGAATGGGCGATGTCGGTCGAGTCCGCGATCGAGGCGGAAGCGGTGGCGCAGGCACTGTGCATGCAGACAGAGGACTTTGCCCGCGCCTATCACGCCTTCGCCGAAAAGCGGAAGCCGGTGTTCGAGGGCAACTGAGATGGCTTCGCTCGGCACCGGCATTCTCGGCGACACGCTCGACTGGCCCTTCTTCGAGGCGCATCACCGCGACTTCGCCGGGCGGCTCTCCGCCTGGGCCGACGCCACCCTGCCCGGCCTGCCACATGACGATGTCGACGAGGCCTGCCGCGCCCGCGTGAAGGCGCTGGGCGCAGCCGGTTTCCTCAAGGCTGCGGTCCCGGCCGAATATGGCGGCCTGCATGCCGCGCTTGACGTGCGCACGCTCTGCCTCGCCCGCGAGATCCTGGCCGCCCGCGACGGGCTCGCCGATTTCGCCTTCGCCATGCAGGGGCTCGGCACCGGCTCGATCAGCGTCGCCGGCTCGGCCGAGATGAAGGCGCGGATACTGCCGTCGGTGGCGCGTGGCGAGAAGATTGCCGCCTTCGCCCTCTCCGAGAAGGAGGCCGGCTCGGACGTCGCGGCGCTGGCGACAACCGCCACGCCGGACGGCAACACCCATGTCCGGATCGACGGCGAGAAGACTTGGATCTCGAATGGCGGCATCGCCGACCACTATGTCGTCTTCGCCCGCTCCGGCGAGGCGCCGGGCGCGCGCGGTCTTTCGGCCTATCTGGTCGACGCCGACACCCCCGGCCTCTCGATCGCCGAGCGTATCGACGTGATCGCGCCGCATCCGCTGGCGACCCTGCGCTTCGATGGTTGCCGAATCCCCGTGACGAACCGCATCGGCGGTCCCGGCGATGGCTTCAAGGTGGCGATGGCGACGCTCGACATCTTCCGCTCGACGGTCGGCGCCGCCGCACTCGGCTTCGCCCGGCGCGCCCTGCACGAGACGGTGTCGCACGCTAAGGGCCGCAAGCTCTTCGGCGGCACGCTCGGCGACCTCCAGCTCTCGCAAGCGGCGATCGCCGACAGCGCGACCGAGGTCGATGCTGCCGCCCTCCTCGTCTACCGCGCC
The DNA here is from genome assembly GCF_050275675.1 of Allobosea sp. NPDC003192. Lineage (NCBI taxonomy): Bacteria > Pseudomonadati > Pseudomonadota > Alphaproteobacteria > Hyphomicrobiales > Alloboseaceae > Allobosea > Allobosea sp. NPDC003192. Next base: position 47,492 of record NZ_JBNNPK010000001.1, on the reverse strand, counting down.
GCCTGGACCAAGGACCGCGGCGCGGCCCGCGTCACCCGCGAGGCGGCGCTGGCCAAGCTGGTCGCGACCGAGAACGCCCAGAAGGTGATCGACCGTGCCGTGCAGATCCATGGCGGCCTCGGCGTCACTCGCGGCGTCAAGGTCGAGGAACTCTATCGCGAGATCAGGGCGCTCAGGATCTATGAGGGCGCCAGCGAGGTGCAGAAGGTCGTGATCGCGCGCGACTTGCTGAAATAGGCGCGAGCATGGGCCGCAAACGGGAGGAGCCGACTTTGCGACAGGACCATGCTCGAAAAATAGACCAGGGGAACGAGATGGGTACCGCAGATCTCATGCGGTCGGGACATGTGGACACATTCGCGCGGGACAATCTGCCGCCGCGCGAGAGCTGGCCGCGCCTCGACCTCGCCGTCGCCGGGCTGAGCTATCCGGAACGGCTCAACGTCGTCACCGAGTTCGTCGATCGTCATGTCACCGAGGGGCGTGGCGGGCGCGATGCGGTGATCGGACCGAGCGAGACCTGGAGCTATCAGGCGCTCGCCGACAAGGTGAACCGCATCGCCAATGTGCTGACCCGCGATCTCGGCATGGTGCCCGGCAACCGCGTGCTGTTGCGCGCCGCCAACACGCCGATGATGGTCGCGACCTATTTCGCGGTGCTGAAGGCCGGCGGTGTCGTGGTCGCGACGATGCCGATGCTGCGCGCCGGCGAGATCGCCTATCCGATCCGAAAGGCCAAGATCGGGCTGGCACTCTGCGACGCGACGCTGGTCGACGAACTCAAGGCAGCGCAACAGCTTGCGCCGGAACTCTCGACCATCGTCACATGGGGTGACGGCGAGCTCGAAACGCTGATGGAGAAAGCCGGCTACGAGAGTTTCGTGCCGGCTGACACGGCTCAGGACGATGTTTGCCTGATCGCCTTCACCTCCGGCACCACCGGCGAGCCCAAGGGCACGATGCATTTCCAGCGCGACCTGTTGGCGATCTGCGATGCCTATGGCGCGCGCGTGCTGAAGGCTGCCCCCGACGACCGCTTCATCGGTTCGCCGCCGCTCGCCTTCACCTTCGGGCTCGGCGGCATCGTTCTCTTCCCCTTGCGGATCGGCGCCGCCTGCGTGCTGCCGGCCAAGGTCGCGCCGGCCGATCTCGCCGAGGCGATCGAGCGCTATAGAGCGACCGTCTGCTTCACTGCGCCGACCGCCTATCGCGCCATGCTCGGCAAGCTCGGCGAGCGCGACCTTTCCTCGCTGCGCATTTGCGTCTCCGCCGGCGAGGCTCTGCCGAAGGGGACCTTCGACGCCTGGCGCGAAGCGACGGGCATGTCGTTGATGGACGGCATTGGCGCGACCGAGATGCTGCACATCTTCATCGGCGCGCCGCATGAGAAGATCCGGCCGGGCTCGACCGGCCTGCCGGTGCCCGGCTACGAGGCGAAGATCGTCGACGAGGACGGCAAGGAGGTGCCGGACGGCACGCCGGGTCGCCTCGCCGTGCGCGGCCCGACCGGCTGCCGCTATCTCGCCGATCCACGCCAGGCCAAATACATCCTTGATGGCTGGAACGTCACCGGCGACACCTATCTGCGCGATGGCGACGGCTATTTCTGGTACCAGGCCCGCTCCGACGACATGATCATCTCGGCCGGCTACAACATCGCCGGACCGGAGGTCGAAGCCTGCCTGCTGACGCATGAGGCGGTGGCCGAATGCGGTGTCGTCGGCGCGCCCTGCCCCGAGCGCGGCCAGATCGTGAAGGCCTATGTGCTACTGCGCGAGGGTTTCGCCGGCGATGCAGCCCTCGCCAAGGCCTTGCAGGACCACGTCAAGGCGACGATCGCACCCTACAAATACCCGCGCGCCATCGCCTTTGTGACAACCCTGCCGAAGACCTCTACCGGGAAGCTGCAGCGCTTCGCCCTGCGCGAGATCGCGCGGCAGGAAGCCACGGCTTCCTGACTATCGCTTGAGAAAGATAACGCCATGACCAGCGGCATGCCGCCCTCCGACCCCACTTCGCAGCGCGCCCGCGCCGTCCTGCCCAAAGGCTGGCCGCAACCGCGCGGCTATGCCAACGGCATGGTCGCCGAAGGCAAGTTTCTGATGACCGGCGGTCTCGTCGGCTGGGACGCCCAGGGCGTCTTCGCCAAGGGCTTCGTCGCGCAGGTCGGCCAGACCCTCGCCAACATCAAGGCGGTGATCGAGGCCGGTGGCGGCAAGGTCGAGGATATCGTGCGCCTGACCTGGTACGTCACCGACATCGAAGCCTATCGCAACAGCCTCGCCGAGCTCGGCCCGGCCTATCGCGCCAATTTCGGGCGGCATTTCCCAGCCATGGCTGTGGTTGCCGTCGCCGCCCTGGTCGAGCCCGAGGCGATGGTCGAGATCGAGGCGACCGCGGTGCTGGCAGGCTGAGCGGTCGCCCCGGCGTGGTTTCCAGCCCGCTAGGAATTTACCAATAATTATCCACGATACTCGACCGCGCCGCCCATATCCGGGCGGTGCGTAACCAGGAGTATCGCATGACAAGCATTGGCGGCGTTGGGGGCTTTCGCCCGCCACCGCCCGGAAAACCACCGAGCTTCGACAAGCTCGACGGCAATGCCGACGGGGCGCTCAGCTTCGAGGAGTTCGCAGCCGGCGCGCCAAAAGGCGCCGACAGCAAGAAGACCGAGAAGCTGTTCAAGGCGATGGACGCCGACCAGGACGGTTCGGTCAGCAAAGCAGAATCCGACGCCTTCAAGACGAAATTCGAGAAGGCCGAGCAGCAGATACAGGCTCTCCTGCTGATGCTCCAATCGGAGACGGCCAACGCCTCGACGCAGACCAAGGCCGACGCCAAGGACGGCGACGACAAGAACTATTTCGCCAAGCTCGACAGCAATTCCGACGGCAGTGTCGCCAAGGAAGAATTCCTGAAGGCGGTCGCCCCCGATGGCGACGGCTCGAACGGCCTGCTCAGCCGTCTCTTCGCCGCGATGGATGCGGACAAGGACGGCAAGATCTCCAAGGAGGAGATGGCGGACTTCAAGAAGCAGATGGAAGAACGGGCCTCGCACCGGCCACCGCCACCTCCGCCGCCGGCGGAGATCACTGGCGCGTCGGAAGCCTATGGCCAGACCTACCAGCTCGGAGCACGTGCTTCCGCTGGCACGACCTATTCCCAGGCGGCTTAGTCACCGCTTGCGCAACGCCGGGCCGGCAGAAGGCCGTCCGGCGCTCTTAAGCCTCCTAGATCCCGGCCCCGTCATAGAGCGCAGGCGGCGTCCGCTTCGCCCACAGTCTCGCATGCAGGCCCTTTAGCAACGGCCGCAACGCGACATCGCCGAGCCCCAACGCAGCCGCGAGCCCCCATTGCCCGGTCGGCAGCGCCACGGCGGCGAACACGAACAAGCCGCTCGCCAGGCGCCAGCTCGCCGCCTCGAACCAGGTGCGCCGCTCCTGCGTGCCTCGCCAGCCGACGAGGCGCAAAACCGCACGACTGGCCGCACCAGCTTCGGTGATCGAACGAGCCTTGTCCTGGGCCTTACGGGTCTCAATGAAGCCGAAGGCGACCGTCTGGTTGCTGAGCCTGTCGATCAGGATGAAACCGCCGAGCTCGCGACTGCTTGTGTAGTCGAGTACTGCGAGCTGCCGGTCGAGCGTCAGCGTCGCCAGGCCGATGCCGTTCATCGCCAGGCTCTCCGCCGGCGCCTCGGCATAGCTCTCGATATCGACGCTGTGGTGCAGGCGGACGATCGTGGCGTTGGCGCTCGCGGTGGCGAGCTTGAGGATGAACTCGCCGCCCTCGCGCAGCGCCGCCTCGCCAGTCCAGAGCAGCCGCGCCTGCAATTCCTGCTTCACCACCGGGGCATGCACGACCGAGGCGATGACGTCGCCACGCGACACGTCGATCTCGTCCGCAAGCGTGACCGTCACCGACTGGCCGGCGCTCGCCTGCGAGACGTCGCCTGACGGTGCGAGGATGCGCGCGATCGTGCTGCGGCGGCCGGAGGGCAGTGCCGCAACCGCATCACCGACGCGCAGCCGCCCGCGCGCGACCGTGCCGGCAAAGCCGCGGAAGTCGAGATCGGGCCGGTTGACCCATTGCACCGGCAGGGCGAAGCCGGCTTCCACTTCCGCCTCGGCGACGACGACGACGGATTCGAGCAGCGGCAGCAGCGCCGGGCCGCGATACCAGGGCATCAGCCTGGATAGGCTGGTGACGTTCTCGCCGTCGCGGGCCGAGACCGGGACGAAATCGATGCTAGCGAAGCCTAGCCCAGCGACCGCCTTGCGATAGTCCTGCTCGATCTGGCGGAAGACTGCCTCGTCATAGCCGACCAGGTCCATCTTGTTGACGGCGACGACGACATGGCGGACGCCGACCAGCGAGACGATGAAGGAATGCCGGCGCGTCTGCGGCAGCAGGCCCTTACGGGCATCGATCAGGATGATGGCAAGGTCGGCGGTCGAGGCGCCGGTCGCCATGTTGCGGGTGTACTGCTCGTGGCCGGGCGTATCGGCGACGATGAAGCTGCGCTGATCGGTCGAGAAATAGCGGTAAGCGACATCGATGGTGATGCCCTGCTCGCGCTCGGCCGAGAGCCCGTCGACCAGCAAGGCGAAATCCGGCGCCGCGCCTTGCGTGCCGAACTTGCGGGAATCTGAGTCGAGCGCGGTGAGCTGGTCGTCGAAGACCGCGCCGGCTTCGTAGAGGATACGGCCGATCAGCGTCGACTTGCCGTCGTCGACCGAGCCGCAGGTAATGAAGCGCAACAGGGCGCGGGCGCTGCCCTCGGTGTTCTGACCCTGGTCGTTGGCGGGATGCGGCTGGCCAGCCGGAACGGGCTGGCCCTTCAACTTCGCGAGCGCCGCCATCAGAAATAGCCTTCCTGCTTCTTCTGCTCCATCGAGCCTGAGCCGTCATGGTCGATGACGCGGCCCTCGCGCTCGGAAGAGCGGGACGCCCGCATCTCAGCGATGATGTCGGTGAGGTTCGCCGCCTCGCTCTCGACCGCCCCGGTCAGCGGATAGCAGCCGAGGGTACGGAAGCGGACCATGCGGGTTTCGAGCTTTTCGCCGGGCAGCAAGTCCATGCGCTCGTCGTCGCGCATGATCCAGGCGCCGTTGCGCCGCACGACCGGGCGCGGCGCGGCGAAATAGAGCGGCACGACCGGGATGTTCTCGAGGGCGATGTAGTCCCAGACGTCCTTCTCGGTCCAATTCGACAGCGGGAAGACGCGGAAACTCTCGCCGGGGCCTTTACGCGTATTGAACAGGCGCCAGGGCTCCGGCCGCTGGGTCTTCGGGTCCCAGCGATGCTGGGCCGAGCGCAGCGAGAACACGCGCTCCTTGGCCCGGCTTTTCTCCTCGTCGCGACGGGCGCCGCCGAAGGCCGCGTCGAAGCCGTATTTGTCGAGCGCCTGCTTCAGCCCTTGCGTCTTCATCACGTCGGTGTGCAGGCGCGAGCCGGAGGCGAACGGGTTGACGCCGGCACGCACGCCTTCCTCGTTGATGTGCACGATCAGGTCGAGCCCGAGGCGGCTGGCGGTCTGGTCGCGGAAGGCGATCATGTCCCGGAACTTCCAGGTCGTGTCGACATGGAGCAGCGGGAATGGCGGCTTGCCGGGATAGAAGGCCTTCATGACGAGGTGCAGCAGGACGGCCGAGTCCTTGCCGATCGAATAGAGCAGCACCGGCTTCTCGCAGGTCGCAACGACCTCGCGGATGATGAAGATCGCCTCGGCTTCGAGCTTCTGCAGATGACTGAGCTGGATCACGCCAAAACCTCCGCGGTCGGCTTGGACCGCACCAATCGGCCATCGGGGCCGACATGCAGGCCGCACTCCTTGGCGGCCTCCTCTTCCCACCACCAGCGCCCGGCCCGCTCCGGCTCGCCCGGCTGGATCGCGCGGGTGCAGGGCTGGCAGCCGATCGAGAGGAAGCCCTGCTCGTGCAGCGGGTTGAGCGGGATGTCGTGCTTGCGGGCGAAAGCCAGCGCCTCGTCGCGCGACCAGTCGAGCAGCGGGTTGAGCTTGATCAGGCCACGCTCGCGATCGACCTCGGCGAGCGCGACGCCGCCGCGCGCAGCCGACTGGTCGGCGCGCAATCCGGTGATCCAGGCGGCGGCGCCGGCGAGCGCCCGGCCGAGCGGCTCGACCTTGCGGACATTGCAGCAGGCCTTGCGGGCCTCGATCGAATTGTAGAAGCCGTTGATGCCATGGCCGAGCACGAAGGCCTCGACGGCGTCGTGCCGCGGATAGAACGGTATGATCGTGACGCCGTATCGCGCCTCGGTTTCGGCCCAGAGCGCGTGGACCTCGCCGAAGAGCCGGCCGGTATCGAGCGTGACGATCTCGATCGGAAGATCTTGCGTCGCGATCAGATGGGTGACGACCTGGTCTTCGAGGCCGAAGCTGGTGGTGAAGACGAGACGGCCTGCGACTTGACGCACCAGCCCTGCGAGGCGCTCGGCTGCATCCGACTTTCCGAACGCAGCATTGAGGTTTTCGGCCTGATCCTGCAACTCGAACATGTGCTTGCTCTGCACGCGTGGAACCAACGCGAGCCGCTCAACGCTGCTCTCGCTCGCCGCCACCCGCCATACCACTGGTCATTCGGATGTTCTGTAAATCGAACAATCCACATATAACCTGAATGGCAACCAATCAATTTACATCAGGTAGCGTGAATTTTCTTATTTGGCAGAAGAAGGAGAAGATCCTTCCCGGGCCGCGTACTCCACGTCGTATTCGCCAGCGCGCTGGCCCCGTCATGATAGGAACTTTCGCTTCGGCACCTGCGTTGAGCGGACATTGCAGGCTGGCCCTGCGACGCAAAATGGGGGAATGCCATGGCGAATTCCGCGAACCAGGCCGTCGAAAGCTTGCGCAAGGAGCAGCGCAAGCAGCGCGAAGATGAGAAGAAGGCCGGCAGCAAGGGCGACAAGCAGCTCGACAAGGCGCTGAAGGACACCTTTCCAGCGAGCGACCCGATCGCACCGCAAAGCCCGACCAAGCCCGGCGCGCCCAAGCACCGGAGCTGATGCTGACACGCGCGGTTGCTGATGTAGCTATTCTCCCATCTCGGCTGACGAGATGGAGATGACCATGCCTGAGCGCGCCAGAGTTGATGCCTTCGTCGCCGCCGTCGTCAGCGGCGACCATGTCGGCGCGATCCGCGACTTCTATACTTACGACGCGACCATGCAGGAGAACGCCAACGAGCCGCGTCGCGGGCGCGAGGCGCTGATGGCGCATGAGGCGCGCGCGCTGGCGCGGCTGGAAAAGATGCACACCCACCCGCCCGTCGCCGTGCTTGTCGATGGCGACCATGTCGTCGTTCGCTGGATCTTCGACGCGACCGACAAGGCGGGCGTGACGCGCCGCCTCGAAGAGCTCGCCTTCCAGCGCTGGCAGGGCGACCGTATCGCCGAGGAGCGCTTCTTCTACGACACGGGAAGCGCCTGGCAGGTCGTCGGGTAGCCCGCGGCTTAGCGCAGGCCGCTTGGCCCGACGGCCATCTTGTCGCCGATCTGGATGAATTTCAGCGGGTTGCGCGCCTCGTCGGAGAGCCGCGTCTCATAGTGGAGATGCGGACCAGTCGAGCGTCCGGTCGAACCGACACGGCCGATGACCTGCCCGGCCGCGACGAGCTGGCCTTCCTTGACGTCGAAAGCCGAGAGATGGCCATAGCGCGTGGTGATGCCGTTGCCATGGTCGAGCTCGACCAGATTGCCGTAGCCACCGGCGACCTCGGCGCGCAGCACCTTTCCAGCGCCGGGCGCGCGGATCGGCGTACCGGTCTCACCGCGGAAATCCATGCCGGCATGCATCGCGGTACCGCCGGTGAACGGGTCGGAGCGTGGGCCGAAATTGCTGGTGGTGGTGTCGTCGGTTGCGACCGGACGCTGGAACGGCATGATCGCCGCCAGATCGCGCCAGCGGCCGAAGACCGCCCTCGCCTCGCCAAGCTGCATCAGCGCGTGCTCGAACGTGCCGGGCTTCACCGTGATCGGGATGAGAGGGCCGCCCATGCCCGGTCGGCCCGGCGGCAGCTTGACCTTGGCCGGGTCGAGCCCGACCTCGGATAGCGCCGCCCTGACCTCCTGCACGCGCCCGACGAGCTGGCGACCCAGCGCCGGGAGCTGCTGGTTCTGGCCGTTCTGGACCCGGTCGAGCGACTGGCCGAGTATGGCGATGCGCTGGTCGAGCGACATCGTCTCAGCTGCCTTGACCGCCGCCGCGACCTGCCGGCGCTGCTGCGCCAGCACGGCCGGATTGACGCGGTCGAGCACGTTCTGGCCATCGGCGAACTGGGTGCCGCCTTGAGCCTGCGCCCCGCCCTGCGGCAGGATCGGGCCGACCGCCTGGCCGGTGAGCGCGCCGAGCAGGGCCTGACGGGCTTCGAGCTCGATCTGGCGGGTGATCAAATCGGCAAGCTGGTCGCCCGCCTTGCCCGAAGCGGGAGGCTGGCCCGGCTGGGCCGGCAGACCGGGCGAATTGCCGGAGGCGACGATGGCGCTGACGAGGCGGCGCTGCAGCGCTTTCAGCTTCTCGTCATAGCTGCTCTGCAGGATCGCCTGCTCCTGCTGCAAGGCGGCAACGCGACTCTTTTCTTCATAGAGCAGGTAGCCGGTGACCCCGGCGCCGATGATCGCGAGTACCGCAAGCGTCCACGGCAACATCCCGCCGCGCCCCGACCCGGATCTTCCACCGCCGCTGCGCGGACGTAGCGTCGTTCCCCCCTCAGGCTGGAGAGAGGTCGAACTTGCGGCCTCGTCGGGCCGTCGCTTCAGGCGAACCGGTTGCACGTGTCTGTTTCCGCTTCGATCCCGCCGCGCAAGTATACCTCAAACAGAGATCGGCGGCGATGCTTGTCTCGCTGCTGGCCTCATCCCGTCATTGAGAGAAGCGAAGCGACGAAGCAATCCAGGGAGACGTAGAGTTCTACGCCTCCTGGATCGCTTCGCGGAGCCTGCCCTCGGGCTTGCCGAAAGCAAGACCCGGGGGCTCGCAATGACGACGGCAGCCCTCAATTGCAGGCGTAGTGGAAGGCGCCGTCCTCGACCGTGACCTTCGCCTCGGTCAGCGGCTTCTTCTCCAGCTGCAGGTTGAGGATGCTGCGCGAGAGCGCCGGCAGCATCGAGTTGGTGATGATGTTGTCGATCATGCGCCCGCCCGAATCCGGGTCGTTGCACTGGGCAACGATGTGCTCGACCACGGCGTCGTCATAGATGAAGGCGGCGTTGTGGTTGTCGCGCAGGCGCTTGCCGATGCGCCCGAGCTGCAGGCGCACGATGCCGCCCAGCATCTCGCCGGAGAGCGGATAGTACGGGATGGTCACCAGACGGCCGATCAGCGCCGGCGGGAAGACCTTGAGCAGCGCCGGCCGTAGCGCGACCGCGAGTTCCTCGGCATCCGGCCGGCTCGTCTCGTCGCCGGCCATGCGCATGATCTCGTCGGTGCCGACATTCGAGGTCAGGATGATCAGCGTGTTCTTGAAGTCGATGCGCCGGCCGGTGCCGTCCTCCATCTGGCCCTTGTCGAAGACCTGGAAGAACAGCTCGTGCACGTCGGGATGGGCCTTCTCGACCTCGTCGAGCAGCACCACCGAATAGGGCTTGCGCCTGACGGCCTCGGTCAGCCGGCCGCCCTCGCCATAACCGACATAGCCGGGAGGCGCGCCCTTCAGCGTCGAGACGGTGTGCGCCTCCTGGAACTCGCTCATATTGATGGTGATGACGTTCTGCTCACCGCCATAGAGCGACTCGGCGAGCGCCAGCGCCGTCTCGGTCTTGCCGACGCCCGACGGGCCGCAGAGCATGAAGACGCCGATCGGCTTGTTCGGATTGTCGAGCTTGGCGCGATTGGTCTCGATGCGCTTGGCGATCATGCCGATGCCGTGCCCCTGCCCGACCACGCGCTTGTTCAGCGTCGCGGCGAGGTTGAGCACGGTCTCGATCTCGTCCTTGACCATGCGGCCGACCGGGATCCCGGTCCAGTCGGAGACGACCGAGGCGACCGACTGCTCGTCGACATGGGCGTAGATCATCCGGTTGGCCGGATCGATCGCACCGAGCGTCGTGAACTTTTCCTTCAGGCTGGCGCGCGTCGCCTCGGGATCGGCCGGGGCTTCGGCGGGAGCAGCCTCGGGCGGCGCTTCGCCATCGGCGGGCGCAGCTTCAGTGGCCGGCTTCTCGCCGAGCTTGCCACGTAGCAGCGTGATCTCCTCGACCAGCGCGAGCTCCGAGGCCCAATCTGCCTCCAGCGCTTCGAGCTTCGCCTTGAGCTCGGCACTCTCTTCCTCGATCTTGCCGAGGCGCTCATCGGTGGCGTCGCCGAGATCCTTGTCGGCGATCAGGGCGAGCTTCTCCTTCTCAAGCGCCGCGATGGCGACGCGGGCGTCCTCGATCGCAGCCGGGGTCGCGGTCTGGCTGATCGCGACGCGGGCGCAGGCAGTGTCGAGCAGGCTCACCGCCTTGTCGGGGAGCTGGCGCGCCGGGATGTAGCGCGAGGAGAGCTGGACGGCCGCGACGATGGCAGCGTCAGAGATGCGCACCTTGTGATGCTTCTCCATCGGCCCGATCAGGCCGCGCAGCATGGTGCAGCAGCGCAGGACGTCCGGCTCGTCGACCTGGACCGGCTGGAAGCGCCGGGTCAGCGCCGGATCCTTCTCGAAATACTGGCGGTATTCCGACCAGGTCGTCGCCGCGATGGTACGCAGCGTGCCGCGAGCGAGAGCGGGCTTCAGCAAATTGGCGGCATCGCCGGTGCCGGCCTGGCCGCCAGCGCCGATCAGCGTATGCGCCTCGTCGATGAACAGGATCACCGGCGTCGGTGAGGACTGGACCTCGTCGATGACTGAGCGCAGGCGCTGCTCGAATTCGCCCTTCATCGAGGCGCCGGCCTGCATCAGGCCGATATCGAGCGCGCAGACCTTGACCCCGCGCAGGGGCGGCGGCACGTCGCCGGCGACGATGCGCTGGGCGAAGCCTTCGGCGATCGCCGTCTTGCCGACGCCGGCCTCGCCAGTCAGGATCGGGTTGTTCTGGCGCCGGCGCATCAGCACGTCGATGACCTGGCGGATCTCGTCGTCGCGGCCGAGGATCGGGTCCATCGTCCCGGAGCGCGCCTTCTCGGTCAGATCCTGCGAGAAGCGATCGAGCGCCGTCGTGCCCTTAGCCCCTTCGGCCTGCTCGGCCCCCGGCGTACCGGCGGCGCGCAGGCCCGATCCGTCCATCGGCCGCAGGTTCTCTTCCTCGGAGTCCTTCCAGATCTTGGCGTGACCGGCGGCGAGCTCCTCGACCGGGATCTTGCCGAACTCCTTGGAGATGCCGGTCAACGCGCGCTTGAGCTCGAGCGATTTCAACGCCGCGACCAGGACATGGCCGGTCCGGATCTGGGTCTCGCCGAAGAACAGGGTGGCGTAGTGCCAGCCGCGGTCGAGCACGTCGACGACGTTATTGGCGACGCCGGGCATCTCGGTCTCGTTCTTGCGGAAGCCCTCGATGACGCCGCCGATGTCGGTCGCGAGCCGGGCCATGTCGAGCCCGTAATGCTGCGCAGTCAGCCCGATATCGGTCGAGCGCCGCTGCAGGATCTGGGCGAGCCAGTGCGCCAGCTCGACATTGCGGTTGCCGGCGCCCTTCGCCTGGCGCAGCGCCTGGATGAAGGCCTCATAGCCGACGCGGTTGAGTTTGCCGGTGACGGCTTCGAGACTGATATCGGCCATGGCTGCCTCCTATCGTTTCGTCGGTTGTTTCTGGCTGCGCTTCAGCCGCATGCGTTCGGCGGGGTGGAAACGGGCATCGCGGCGCAGGCTGCCGTCCGGCACGTTCCAGTTCGGCGAGACCCAGCTCGACCAGCCGAGCGCGCCGAAGCGGCCGAGCTGCATCGGCCGGACCTTGCCGACCGGCAGGGCGAGCTCGACATCCCATTCGAACTGCTCGCCGAGATAGAAGAACACCGCATCGGCCAAGGGCTCGCAGCGGTCGCCATTCGGCAGGAAGCGGTTGAACTGATCGAGATCGCGGGCCACGAGCTTGACCCGGAACTTGTCCTCGACGCTGTAGACGCTGGCGCCGAGCAGGACGTTGCTGCCGAGCGCGCATTGGCCGCGGCCGAGCTTGGTGCGATCCTCAGGATCGAAGACCAGCCGCATGCCGACGAACTGCTCGACCTCGACCTCGATGTCGAATAGCCCGGTGAGCAGGCTGCGCAGGCGCGAGGCCGACTTGGCCTGCGCTCCGGCGAGCCCGGCATGGGCGAGCTTCTCAGGATCGGGGACGCTGTCGCGGCCCTGATAGGGCGCCGAGCCCAATCCGACCATGCTGCCGACATAGGCTATGAAGCGGTCCTTGTCGGGCCGGTCGTGCTGGGCCACTGGCCGGGAATCGGCCCAGGCCCGGAAGAAGAGCTGCAGGAAGCGGTTATTGAAGATGTCGAGGAAGCGCGGGAAGGCGTCGTCGCGGACGATCTGCCAGTGATAGCTTTCCTCTGTGGTCGCCAGCGGCAGCGCGCCCTGCGGCCCGAGCAGCCCGAGGAACTTGACGAAGAGACGCAAGCGCCCCTGCAAGTCGCGATCGGCCTCGGCGAAGGTCGAGGCCGGGAAATCCATATAAGGCTGCTCGCCGAGAGCAATGTATTCGTCACGCCTCGTAGCGCCATCACCGATGCGCTCGCGCTCGGGGAAGCTGCGCTCGATTCGGCGGAGCACCGCGTAGAAATCGTGCCGCCAGGGTTCGGCCCGCAGCCCCTCGACGAAGGGCGGCTCGACGCGCAGATCGTCCAGCGCGGCCGGCGGCGGCAAGGATGGCGCGCTCTCGTTCACAGGATGCGCCTCGTGCCGGCGCGCGGCGGAAAGCGCATGACCTCACCGCGCTCGACCGTGCGGATCACCGTCTGGGTGAAATGGTTCATCGCGGCATACTCGGCGAAGAAGCGGTCGAGGATAGAGCCGAGCAGGAAGACGCCGCTGCCTTCGAACGCCTTCTCGTCGAACAGGACGGTGATCTCGAGCCCGCGGGCGGCTCCCGTCCCCGCGCGCTGCGGGAACCGCCGGATCACCGGACGGCTGTCGACGCTCTTGATCCCACGGATGCGGCGCTCGGTGGCGCTGTCGGCGAGATCGGCGAAGAGTGAGAGCATCTCGCGCAGCGCCTCGGCGTTCTCGCCGGCGCCGCGCTGGACCAGGCCGAGATGGTTGAGGCTGAGCAGGTTGATCAGCCGCCAGGTGACGACGCCGGTGCTCGCCGTCTCGGACCGCAGCCTGAGCTGCGAGACGATCGGCTCGCGCGGCGGCGTCGGCCCGGCGAGGCAGCTCACGTCGAGCACGACATTGTCGATCAGGCGGAAATCGGCGCCACCCGTGCCTGTCGGCAGATGCTCGGTCAGATGACGGTTCGAGCAGAGTGCGCGAACGCTCAGCTCCGCCACGGCCGCCGCATCGGACACCGTCGCCGGCTCATAAAGCGAGATGAACATCTCGGTGCCGGTATAGTCCGAGGCCCGCCCCTCGCGCCGTTCGGCGACCGAGCGCCGGCGCGGCAAGCGCCGCTGCGTATAGAGCAGGCCGTGCGTCGGCGAGGCGCCCTCGGGCGAGGAATAGAGTGGATGGACCGGCTGCTTGTCGCGACCGCCGGTATAATGCGCGTAGACGTCGAGGATCGAGTGCGGCTCGTAGTCGAGCATGCGGCTGCGGTCAGGCACGACATGGTATTCGTGCTCGTTGCGGCGCACCGGGATGCGGTCGGTGGTCTTCTCGAACAGGTTGACCGCCGGAGCGGCATAGAGCGCGAACATCTCGCGCTGCACCGCCGCCGGCAGGCGGGCATTGACCTCGTCGAAGACGAAGACGATGTCGACCGTCTTGGCCTTGAGCCGGGACATCACCTTCTCGAGCCCGGCCAGCTTGAAGCCGAGGAATTTGCGCGGGAACCAGAACTGCTCGCGCAGCAGGTCGAAGCCGCGGAAGATCCGGGTGTCGGCCGGCAGCAGGGCCTCGTCCTCGCCGAAGCCGATCTGCTCCAGCGTGCATTGCGAACCCGACAGCACCACCGGATCGCCGAATTCGTCGAGATAGCGGAAATAGATGCCGAGACAGTCGCCGAAGAGCTGCTCGTAGAGCGCGATCGCATCGGCCTCGGTGCCGAGCAGATGCACGGTGAGCTCGCGGGTCTTGCAGCCGGCAAACCAGCTGGTCGGGAGCTTGCTCGCCTGCTCCGGCGACGGCTCCTCCGCCGGATCGCTGGCAATGCGATGGGTCAAGGAAAGGCGCAGCCCCGACAGCACCCGCCCATCGGCTGGGAGCCCGAGCGCCTGCAGCCGGCCCGGTGCGGCGATGTACTCGGCAGAGGCGACGTCGAATGGCCAGAGAGTCACGGGGGAGCCCAGCCGATAGCGGCAGGCGACGCGGCGGTCGCGCTCGACATAGGTCGCGTCGAGATAGGAGCCGCGCGGCACCTCGACGCCCTCGCGCAAGGCCGGATCGCCATAGGTCGGCGCGATGCCGGCGAGCAGCGCCGACGGCGTCGGCGCGAGGTAGTTCGGGATCAGCTGCTCGAGCAGGTTGTTGGTGAACTCGGGGAACTCGTGCTTGAGCTTGAGCTGGACACGCGCGGCGAGGAAGGCGGCGCCTTCGAGCAGGCCGCCGACCATCGGGTCCATGCGCTCGCCGACCAGCCCGCCGAGCCGCTCGGCGATTCCAGGATATTCCTCGGCGAACTCCTTCGTATGCTCGGTGAAGAGCCGGAGTTCGCGATTATAGAAGTCGAGGAATTCCTGGTTCATGAGGCGCTATCGGTTCTTGATCGCGATCTTGCCGGTATCGAGCTCGACGTCGGCGACGAATTGGACAGGAATGTTGAGCGGCTCGCAGTTCAAGTCGGCCCGCACGACGAAACGGATCTTCAGCTCCGCCTTGTCGAGCCCTTCGTCACGCTCGACCACGATCGACTGCTTCAACAGCCTTGGCTCGTAAGCGAGCAGGACCTGGGCCAGCTCGGTCTTGATCGCACCGACCCGATGCTCGTCGATCGACTTGTTCTGGATGTCCGGGAAGCCGCGATTGAGGATGGAACGGCGAACGTTCTCGAAGCGCGACAGATCGGTGGAGGAGCCGAAATTGATCGTGTTGACCAGCGTCTCCAGATCGAGCGCGATCTCCTGCCGCAGCTTGCTCTCGGTGATCGCAGTCCGCGGCGCAGCCCGACGTCCGGCGACGACGCGCTCGCCGCCCGCATCGCGCAGGTCGAGATGGACCTTGGCGTCCTTGGCGCGATGTGCTTCGCGGAAAGCGAACATCAGCGGCGGGCGCAACCGGTTCTTCGCCTTGGGGTCGAGCATCTGCGGTATCCTCGGCGCGATCGCTCAAACGATGGACTCCTCGCGATTGCTGCCGCAATGGCGAGGAGTCCGAAAGGGACGGAAACAGAACCCGGATCGTAGCACCGGAGGCCGTTTCCAGGCCGACCCCGCCGAGACGGGGTCGACGCTGGAGGTGTATTATTCCTTGTTCTTCTTGAGATCGTAAGTGCCGGTAATGGCCGAGCCGAGCGAGCCGTCGGTGTTCTGCGGCTTGTACTCGAACTTGATCTTGGCGAAGTTCAGCGAGAACTGGTCGGTCGGGACCGGGTTGCCGCCGGTCGAGTCGCCGGACTGATAGCTCGACACCAGCAGGTCCTCGAGCGTGACCGTGTAGAATTCCTGCTGCTGCTTGCCCTGCTTGCGGACGAAGAGCACGGCCTTCTTGATGTGCTCGCCGTTGGCGCATTTCAGCATGAGGGTCGCCGACGCCTTGCTGACGTTGGCGGTGCAGTGCAGGTCCTGGAAGCTCGCCTTGCCGGCGCCGCCGCCGTGACCGGCGGCATGGGTGCCGGAGTTGCTGACGCCCCAGGAGAAGGACTCGATCTCGATGGTGTCCTTGTGCTTGGAATCCTGGCTTTCGCCCTTGATACCGTCGATCTCAAGCAGGAAGTCACTAGCCATGATGCTCTCCAAAAGTTGGCTGTTTGGGGTGATTTAGGCATAGAACTCGCGTCGCCTGGAGAGCTCCCCCCATGCGTCGCCACTCTCCCTGCGCAATCAGCGCAGGGCCAACTGTCATCCTGGGTGGCCTGCGCGCCTTCGAGCGCGCCCGGGTCTCAGGTCTTGGGCGCCGGCAGGCGCGAGACGAGGCTCAGACCGATATCCATGCCCTCGAGCTGGAAATGGGGCCGGAGATAGAACTTGGCCGAATAGTAGCCCGGGTTCTCCTCGTCCTCGAAGACGTCGATGCGCGCGTCGGACAGGGGCTTGCGCGCCTTCGTCTCCTCGCTGGAGTTCAGCGGATCGCCGTCGACATACTCGGTGATCCACTCCTGCAGCCAGCGACGCAGGGGTTCACGCTCCTTGTAGGAGCCGATCTTGTCGCGCACCATGCACTTCAGATAGTGCGCGAAACGCGACACCGCGAACATGTAGGGCAGGCGCGACGACAGGTTGTCGGAGGCCGTCGCCGCGACGCCGTCAGGCCCGAAGAAGGCCTTGGGCTTGTAGAGCGACTGCGCGCCGATGAACGCCGCCTTGTCGGTGTTCTTGCGATGGATCAGCGGGATCAGGCCGGACTTGGCCAGCTCCGCCTCACGACGATCGCTGATCGCGATCTCGGTCGGGCACTTCAGGTCGACGCCACCATCATCCGTCGGGAAGGTGTGGGTCGGCAGGTTGAGCACCTCGCCGCCGGACTGGACGCCGCGGATGCGGGTGCACCAGCCATATTCCTTGAAGGCGCGGTTGATGTTCACCGCCATGGCGTAGGCGGCGTTCATCCAGGCGTATTTCTCGCCCTTGTGGCCGTCGGTGTCCTCCTCGAAGGCGAACTCCTCGACCGGTTCGGACTTGGCTCCGTAGGGAACCCGCGCCAGCACCCGCGGCAGGCACAGGCCGACATAACGGGAGTCGGCCGCGTCGCGCAGGCCCTTCCAGGCCGCGTAGTCCGGCGTATCGAAGACCTTGCCGAGATCGCGCGGGTTGGAGAGCTCCGTCCAGGAGTCCATGCCCATCAGGTTCGGGTCGGCGCCGGTGAAGAACGGCGCATGGGCGGCGGCCGCGATCTTGGAGAGATCGCGCATCAGCTGCACATCCGTCGGGACATGGCTGAAATGATAGTCGCCGACCAGGGCGCCGAAGGGCTGCCCTCCGAGCTGGCCGAATTCCTGCTCATAGACCTGCTTGAAGAGCGGGCTCTGGTCCCAGCGTGCGCCGGGATAGGTCTTGAGGTTGCGGTAGAGCTCGGTCTTGCCGACGTTCATCACCTTGATCTTCAGCTGCGAGTCGGTCTCGGAGTTGAAGACGAGGTAGTTGAGGCCGCGCCAGGCACTCTCGAGCTTCTGGAACTCCGGCGCGTGCAGCACCTCGTTCATCTGCTCGCTGAGCTTGGCATCGAGCCGGGCGATCATCTCCTCGATCGTGTCGAGCACGTCGCCCTTGATCAGCGTCGAGTCGGCGAGCGCCTGGTTGACCAGGGTTGCGACCGCGTTCTCGACCTCGCTCGCCGCCCGTTCGGTCTTGGGCTTGAAGCTCTGCTTCAGTAGCGAGGAGAAATCATCGACGTCGCGGGTTTCAGCAGCCGCTGCGCCGGGTTGTTGAATCTGTGCTTCCGCCATGGCCGCCTCGCTTACCCGTTGCCGTCCTGCTTGTCGTCACCAGCCGGCTTTTCGCCGAGCTTGTCCTTCAGCGCCGCCATCAGGTTCGGATCGGCGAGCAGAGCCTTGAGCTGATCGCTGGCTGCGACCTTGCCGTCCATGTAGCGGAGCAGGTTGGCGAGCTGTTCGCGCGCCTCCAGCAGCTTGGCCGTCGCCGGAATCTGGCGGGCGATCGCAGCCGGATTGAAGTCGTCGTACTTCTTGAACTTGAGCGAGACCGAGAGCTTGTCGCCCCCCTCGCCGCCGAGCTTGTTCGGCACGGCGAATGCCGCGCCCGGTTCGATCGCGGCCATGCGCTGATCGAAATTGTCCATGTCGATGTCGAGAAACTTGCGTTCACCGACGTCGGGCTTCTCGACCGCCGAGGCATTGCCCGAGAGGTCGGCGAGGACACCCATCACGAAGGGCAGCTCGACCTTCTGGTCGGCGTTGTAGGGGTCCTCGTAGGTGATATGGACCCGCGGCGGCCTGTTGCGGCGAATGAATTTCTGACCCGAATCTCCGGCCATGACGGCGCCCCTTCCTCTAGAGGCATCACGCAAGGAGAGCGTGATGCCACGCCTACGATCCAGCTCGCTATACCATACACACTTGCCGACGGCTTGACAGTTCTCGTCGAACTGCTCGCATCGGCTGCGCATGATCCAGCCAGCTCAGGTTTGCAGATGGATGACGTCACCGCATCCACCGAACGAATGAGGCGCGCCGACCCATTAGAGGGGGGTCGTCGCGACACTATTCGTCGCTGCTCTGCCTTATGCCGACTTCAGGGAGGATATCGCTCAGCAGCGAGAGAAAATCTTGCTGCGCCAGCCCGCAGGCCTTGTCCATCAGCAGAGGGACCGGGTTGGACGGTTCGGCATGGCGGTAGAAGGCCGCGATCGACTTCATCCGGGCAATCGCCTCCGCGCGGTTCGCGACGGTGATCGCAGGCACGCGCGCGGCTGCGGCAGGCGCTTTCGGCTCAGGCTCAGTCTCGGGCCACTCCTCCTGCGCCGAGCTGTCGGCGCTCTCGGAGTCCGTGGCCTCTGCCTCGGCATCGCCGGATTCGTCGGCCTCGCCGTCCTCGCTGCTCGCCTCGTCACCGTAGGACGAGCTGTCGTCATAGGACGAACCGTCGTCGTCGCTGCTCGACGAGTCGTCATCATAGCCGCTGCTGCCGCTGTCGTAGCCGTCGCCACCGAGACGCTCCAGCGGCAGCTGGTATTTCGTGTCGTCGCCGATCTCGAGCATCGCCTTGTCGACGTGCTCCGGGAACATGATCTGGATGACCTCGATCAGCGACTTGCCGATCAAGCGCTGCGCCTGTCCGATCAGCAGCACCGCCGGGCTCGACGGCTCGACCCGGCGGAAGTAGCCCAGGCAAGCGGCAAGCGCGGCCTCTGCCTCCGCGACGGAGGCGCAGGCTCCGGCTGGAACAGCGACCTGGGCGACCATGACCGTCCCGCCCGCGTCGACAGGTGCGTCGACAGCGGCGGCAGCGCCCTGCCCGCCCGGCGCACGCCGTTCGATCGCAGCTTCGAGAAAGGCGATGATCTGCCCGACCAGCGTCGGGAGGCGCTGGAAAGTCACCGCCTGGTCGGCGCCGAGCCGCTCGGCCCAGATCGCACGCAGCCGGGTCAGCGCATCCCGGATCGCGCTGACATGGCCAAGCATCGCCGACAGGTCGGAGAGCTCCGCCTCCTTCAGCGCGGCGATGATCCCGCCGGCATCCGGATGCTGCTCGTCCTCGCCGGGACGCAGCTCGCCAGTGGCGACGAGCTGGCTGCGGAACATCACCGGCCCCAGCCGCTTGCTGGTGAAGATCGGCGCATGCTGCAGCGGCAGGGCGATGGTGGCGTTCTCGTCGAGGCCCTGCAGCGCGACCTCGCGCATGATGAAGTCGCCGTCCTCGGCCCTGGGATAGACCTCTTCCCAATAGTCGCCGAGATAGTTGTTGATCAGCCCGAGACAGGCTGCGAAGCCGGCGATGTCTCGGTTGAGCAGGCACAGCTTGCCCGCCAGCACGAAACCGCGCAGGTCACGGCTCTGCTTGAGGATCTTGCCGAGGTCGCCGAAGGCCGCGGGAAAATCGATCGCGCTGCGATCGAACGGGATCTGCCGCCCCTCGTCGTCGCGCCGGAAATAGGATGTCGGCAGCGCCACTTCGAGGCGCGCCATGACATTCATGACGTCGGGATCGGCATCCGGATCGGGGCCGCAAGGATCGTCAGCCGAAACCGGCTTCGCCAGGTCAGCGAAATTGAGCGCGGCCATGCCCCCTCACGATCGATCGAGAATATGGGCGCGGCCGCCTGGCCGTCACTCCACCTGCAGCCGTGTCTCGACCCGGCGATTATCGGCGGAGAACTTGTCGGCGACGAGCGGCTTGCTCTGGCCCAGGCCTCGCGCCACCAGCTTGGCGGTATCGACCCCGCGATCGCTGAGATAGCGCACCACGGCCTTGGCCCGGCGGTCCGACAAGCTGAGATTGTAATCGGCCGTGCCGCTCGCATCGGTATGCCCCTCGACCAGGAAATTGCTGGTCGAGAGCTGGGGGTCCTTCAGCGCCTTGGCGAACTCGTCGAGATTCGCCTTCGCCTCGGGCTCGAGCACGTCGGAATTGTATTTGAACTTGACCACGAGATCGAAGGCGGTCGGCGGCTTCACGACGTGGCCCGCCTTGTTGCATTCGGCCTCGGTGCCGACGCACAGGCCGCGCGAGACGCCGAGATTCGGCTTCGCGGTTCCGAAGTGCTTGACGATATCGTCCGCCTTGTAGGCTTGGGCCTGCGCAGAAAAGGGCGACAGGACGCAGAAGCCTGCGGCAAGAGCGGCACTAACCATGACAAGGGCCTGCTTGCGCACGGTCTTCCTCCCGTTTAGGTTCGCTGAGGCGGTTGAAGACTGACGGCGCGAAGTATGCCTCGCAGCGTTTGCTGCGTCAATAGTCGTCTCTTATCGCAAGCCACGAGGTTTGGTTAATGGCCGCCGCCCTTGGACAATCGAAAAGACTTGCCTCCTTTACGACACCGGCAGGGCAAGATGTCTTTTCGCTTTTAAAGTTTGAGGCACGAGAAGCTCTCAGCGAATTATTCGTGTATCAGATCGAAGCTGTCAGCACATCTCGCGGCGACAATCTTCAAGACTTGATCGGCGAGAAGTGCCACATCAAGATGACGCTGAAGAACGGTGAAGATCGGATCTTCAACGGCGTCCTGGTCGAGGCGCAATGGCTCGGCCGAGACAAGGACATCGACCATTACCGTTTCGTGCTGCGCCCCTGGCTCTGGCTGCTCTCGCAACGGTCGGATTGCCGCATCTTCAAGAACAAGACCGCGCTCGACATCATCAAGACGATCTTCGGGAAAGAGGACAAGGCGAGCTTCGAGGACCGCGTCAGCGAGGCACCTCCGGAGATCGACTATTGCGTGCAGTACCGCGAGAGCGACCTCGACTTCGTCCTGCGCCTGATGGAGAAGTATGGCATCTACTACTACTTCAAGCATACCGAGGGTGATCACAAGCTGGTCCTGTCGGATGCCCGCAGCTCGCATGACGCGGTCACGCCCGCGGCCGAGCCGACCTTTGCCGGAGCCGGCAGCGCCTATCCGTTCATGCCGACGGACGGAGCCCAGCGGCGCCATATCGAGCATCTGACGCAATGGACGGCGCAGCGGCGGCTGCGGACCGGCAAGATCGAGATCAAAGACTACGATTTCGAGAAATCCACCTCGGACCTGACGGCGCGTGCCGAGGATGGCTTCCCCCGCACCAAGTCGTACGAGGCTTTCGATTATCCCGGCGCCTACCTCGATCGCGGCAAGGGCGAGAAGCTCGCACGCATCCAGGTGCAGGCCGAACAGGCGCAGGACGAGCGGCGGCTCGCTGTCGGCGAAGCGCCAAGCCTCAACCCCGGCACCCTGATGACGCTGACCGATCATCCGGTCGGCTCGGAGGACGCGGAATTCCTCGTGGTCCGGGCGACGCATAGCTATGGGGTCCAGAGCTATCGCTCGTCGAAGCGCACCGACCAGGCGATCTATCACGGCTCCTACGAACTGCAGAAGGCGACCAAGCGCTTCCGCGCCCCGCTGGTGACGCCCTCGCCGCTCCACATCGGCCCCGACACCGCCAAGGTGGTCGGTGAGAAGAACAAGGGCGAGGAAGGCGACATCGACGTCGACAAATACGGCCGCGTCTGGCTGCGCTTCCATTGGGACCGCGAGAAGGATACGACGTCCTGCCGCGTGCGCGTCGCACAGCCCTGGTCCGGCAAGAACTGGGGCGGCCAGATCATCCCGCGCATCGGCCAGGAGGTCGTCGTCTCCTATATCGGAGGCGACCCGGACCGGCCGATCATCACAGGCGCGGTGGTCAACGACCAGCACATGCCGCCCTACGACCTGCCGGCGAACAAGACCCAGTCGGGCCTGAAGTCGGAATCGACCGATGGCGGCGGCAAATCGGGCAAGTTCAACGAGATCAAGTTCGAAGATCTCGCCGGCAAGGAGGTCTTCTCCATGCAGGCGGAGCGAGACCACAAGACCGAGGTCTTCAACAGCGAGACCCGCGACGTCGGCGAGAAATTCGAGGGCGGCCCGACCGACTTCGCCCGCACGACGCAGATCCTGAGCGGCAGCGACAAGCTGCACGTCAAGCAGGGCAAGCTCTATGTCGAGGCCGCGATGGAGATCAAATTTGTCTGCGGCGGCAGCGAGATCACGATGACGCCGATGAGCATCACCATCAAATCGACCAATATCACGGTCGACGGCGTCACGACCGCGGTCAAAGGCAGCGCCACGACCACCATCACCGGCGGCTTCGTCAAGATCAACTGAGCAGGATCGACCGAGCACGACATGACCCGGCTCCGCTTCAGCACGGCCCGCGAGGTTTTCGACGCTTTTCCAGCTGTCGGGGAGTTCGTCGGCACGCCCCCGTCGACTGAACCAACCCTGAGCTTCCTGGCCCGCCTCGCCAAGGGCTCCCAGCCGAAGGAGGCGATCGGTTTCTGCGCCTTCATCCTGCCGCGCCGCGAGGCGGTCTGGTGGGCGATACAGACGATACAGCGAATGCGCTCGCCGAACGCGGCACCCGATCCCGGCCTGCAAGCCGCGGAGGCCTGGGTGCGCGACCCCAGCGACGACCTGCGCTGGGCCGCCCTTGCCGCGGCCGATGCCGGCGACAGCGAGGAGCCCGGCACCTGGATCGCCCGGGCGGCGGGCTATTCGGGCGGCAGCATGCTGGCGAGCCACCCGATACCCTGCCCGCCCGACCTAACCGCCAAGATCGCGGCGGCTGCCGTACAGGTCGCGCTCGGGCGCGTTCCCGAGCGCGAGCGCGATGCCGCATTGCGAAACTGCGTCGAAGCGTGCATTCGTCTGATCGATGACGATAGCGGCAGGACGAGAGCGTAGCATGGCCCCGGCGCCGATGCGGCGGCCGGTGCTCGATGGCGGCAAGGCGGGCGGCCCGACATGGCGCTGACGCTGACGATCGAGAATCAGGCCTCGCTGCCCGATGGCGGCCCGCTCAGCGTGACGCTGAGCGGCGGGCGCGGGCTCGACATTGGCCGTGACCAGCATCTCGACTGGTGCCTGCCCGATCCCAGCCGCGCCATCTCCGGCCGGCATTGCGAGATTCGCTTCAGCGACAACGCCTATTGGCTGCGCGACATCTCGACCAACGGCACCTTCGTCAATGGCGGGGCCTACCGGGTGCAGTCACCCTATCGGCTGCAGCACGGCGACCGGCTCGAAATCGGCCAATACATCATCGCAGTCGCGATCGACGAGGCGGAGCGCGGAGCGCCCGGCCCACTGGAGCGTGCCCCCATGCCGCCGCCGCCCGGCGAATCGCTGTGGGAGTCGAATGGCGACGAAGCGCCGCCGATCGCCCGCCGCGACCTGATCCCGCCGCAGAGATACCAGCCGGTGCACGCGCCCTTCATCGACTGGGCGGCCGACATCCCGACGCCGTCGGAGCCGGCGCAGGCCTATCCCGCGCCGCCGCCGGCCACGCCGGCGCCCGCGCCACGTCAGGACGATCTGGCCTGGGCGCCCTACCAGGCGCCGCCAACACCGGAACCCGAGCCGATCGCGCCGATCCCGACGCCGCGCCGTCCGCCCTCGGCAGCATCCGCCGGCACCCCGTGGGACGAAGCGCCGGCCGAGCCGCCGGCACGCCCCAGCTTCGACGCTCCCTACGAGCCGCCGCCGCGGCCCGCGGCTTCCGCGCCACCACCTCCGCCGCCAATGGGCTTTCCGACCAGCGGCCCGTCGATCTCGCCCGGCGAGTTCATCGCCCGCTTCGCGCGCGGCGCCGGCCTGCCGGTCGAGGAACTGTCCTGGCAGGATCCTGGCGCCTTCGCCGAGCAGACCGGCGCGCTGATGCGGCTGATCGCCATCGAGCTGAAGGCGCTGCTGGCAGCTCGCGCCGAGAGCAAGCGCATCGCGCGCAGCTCCAACCAGACGATGATCCAGGCGCAGGACAACAATCCGCTGAAGTTCTCGCCGACGATCGAGGACGCGCTCAAGCTGATCTTCGGCCGGCCGACCAGCGGCTATCTCAACGCTCAGAAGGCGTTCGAGGAGAGCTTCAAGGATCTCAAGATCCACCAGATCAAGACATACTCGGCGATGCAGCACGCGCTGCGCATGCTGGTCGAGGACCTCGATCCGCAGGCGGTCGCCGAAGGCCTCGACGCCGGGCGCGGCCTCGATGGCCTGCTCTCATCGCGCAAGGGCAAGCTCTGGGACGCCTATGTGGCGCGCTGGGAAGCGAAGACCGCTCCTTACGAAGACGGGCTGGTCGACGCCTTCATGCTCTATTTCGCCGAGTGCTACGATCGCGGCGGTCGCTGAGCCGAAAAGCTCAGGCCAGCGGCACCACCATCCCGTCGCGGATCGTGACCTGGCGGTCCATGCGGGCCGCGAGATCGAGGTTGTGGGTCGCGATGAGCGCCGCCAGTCCCGAGGCGCGCGCCAGCGCCACCAGCGTGTTGAAGACGTGCAACGAGGTGTGCGGGTCGAGGTTGCCCGTCGGCTCGTCGGCCAGCAGCACGCGCGGCGCATTGGCGACGGCACGGCCGATGGCGACGCGCTGCTGCTCACCGCCCGACAATTCACCCGGCAGATGGTCGAGCCGCTCGCCGAGACCGAGGAAGCTCAGGAGCTCGGTCGCGCGCGATTCCGCCTCGACCTTGCCGAGCCCGCGAATGCGCTGCGGCAGCACGACATTCTCCAGCGCCGTGAATTCCGGCAGGAGATGGTGGAACTGGTAAACGAAGCCGATCTCCGTGCGCCGCAGCCGGGTCAGGCCCTTGTCGTCGAGCTGCGATGTCGGCACGCCGCCGATGAAGACCTCGCCGCCATCGGGGCTTTCGAGCAGGCCGGCGACATGCAGCAGGGTCGACTTGCCGGTGCCGCTCGGCGCGACCAGCGCGACGAGTTCGCCCGGCCAGATCGCGAAATCGGCCTTGCGCAGCACCTCGAGCGGGCCGTCGGACTGCGGATAGTAGCGCTCGATCTGCGAGAGGAAGAGCGCCGGGGTCTCGGTTGCCATCAGCCTGCGTTCCTCAACCCATCCGCAGGGCTTTGACGGGGTCGAGCCGCGCCGCTTTCCAGGCCGGATAGAGCGTCGCCAGCAGCGAAAGGATCAGCGTCATCACCACCACGGCGGCGACTTCGCGCCAGTCGATCACCGAGGGAATGTCGCTGAGAAAGCGCACGGTCGGATCCCAGGGATTTACACCGAGCAGCTTGCTCAGCCCCTTGTTGATGGTCTGGATGTTCTTGGCGAAGACGACGCCGAGAAGGAAGCCGGCGATGGTGCCGAACACGCCGATCGCTGCCCCCGTGATCAGGAACACCCGCAGCACCGTGCCGCGAGAGGCGCCCATGGTGCGCATGATCGCGATGTCCTCGGTCTTGTCCTTCACCAGCATGATCAGGCCGGAGACGATGTTCAGCGTCGCGACCAGCACGATCAGGGTCAGGATGATGAACATCACATTGCGCTCGACCTCGAGCGCATTGAAGAAGGTGCGGTTGCGCTGGCGCCAGTCGGAGAGCACGAGCGGTCGCGGCGCGTCCTGCTCGATCCGGTCGCGCACGGCCTGCGTCTGGTCTGGGTCGTTGATGAAGATCTCGATGACGTTCACGTCGCCATCGCGATTGAAATAAGCCTGGGCCTCGCCAAGCGGCATGAAGACGAAGGAGGCGTCGAATTCCGACATGCCGATCTCGAAGATCGCCGTGACCGGATAGGCCTTGATCCGCGGCGCTGTGCCGAAGGGCGTCGAAGCGCCGCGCGGGGTGACGATAGTGATGGTGTCGCCGACCTGGAGGCCGAGCGAGCCTGCGAGCCGGCGGCCGATCGCAACGCCATTGGCGGTGGCAAAGCCATCGAGCGTGCCCTGCCGGACATTATTCGCGATGAAGGGGATCGACTTGATGTCCTCTTCCGAGATGCCGCGCACCAGCACGCCGCCATTGCCGACCTGCGAGGAGGCGAGCGCCTGTCCTTCGACCAGCGGGATCGCCAGCTTGATGCCCTGCACCTGGCGCAGCCTCGCTGCGACCTGCTCGTAATCGTCGAGCGGCCGGTCGATCGGCGTCGCGAAGATATGGCCGTTGACGCCGACGATCTTCTCCAGCAGCTCCTTGCGGAAGCCGTTCATCACCGACATCACGATGATCAGCGTGGCGACGCCGAGCAGGATGCCGAGGAAAGAGAACCCGGCGATGACCGAGACGAAGCCCTCGCGCCGGCGCGTGCGCAGATAGCGGCCGGCGAGCAGCCACTCGAAGCCGGCGAAGGCCTTCGTGCCGGTCGGCACGCTCTCGGCGGCCGGAGCCTCGGCGACGGCGCTCATGACCGCCCTCCTCCGCTCACGCCCTCGTCTCCGTGCCTTTGCCCGGGAAGCGCGCCAGCGCCGCCTCGAGCGAGACCAGCTCGCGCTCGCCGCCCGCGCGGCGCTTGAGCTCGACCTTGCCCTCGGCCAGCCCCTTCGGGCCGACGATGATCTGCCAGGGGATACCGATCAGATCGGCGGTGGCGAACTTGCCACCCGGGCGTTCGTCGCGGTCATCATAGACCATGTCGTAGCCCTTGGCGGCGAGGCCCCTGTAGAGCTGCTCGCAGGCGCCGTCGGTCGCGGCGTCGCCGGTCTTGAGGTTGAGCACGGCGATGTCGAAGGGCGCGATCTCCTCGGGCCAGACGATACCTCCCTCGTCATGACCGGCCTCGATCAGCGCGGCGACGAGACGGCTCGGGCCGATACCGTAGGAACCGCCATGCAGCAAAACCTGCTGGCCGTCCGGGCCGGTGACGCTCGCACCCATCGGCTCGGAGTACTTGGTGCCGAAATAGAAGATATGACCGACTTCGATGCCACGCGCCGAGACGCGCTTGTCCTCCGGGATCGCCTCGAAGGCGGCTTTGTCATGCATCTCCTCGGTGGCGGCGTAGAGGCTCGTCCACTTGTCGAAGATGCCCTGCAGGCCGGAGACGCTGTCGAAATCGGTGTCCGCGGCCGGCGTGTCGAAGGTCAGGTAGTCGCTGTGGCAGAAGACCTCGCTCTCGCCGGTCGAGGCGAGCACGATGAATTCATGGCTGAGGTCTCCGCCGATCGGGCCCGTGTCGGCCCGCATCGGAATCGCCTTCAGACCGAGCCGGGTGAAGGTGCGCAGATAGGCGGCGAACATGCGGTTGTAAGCGTGACGCGCCGATTCCTTGTCGAGATCGAAGGAATAGGCGTCCTTCATCAGGAACTCGCGGCCACGCATCACGCCGAAGCGCGGCCGGACCTCGTCCCGGAACTTCCACTGGATGTGGTAGAGGTTGAGCGGCAGGTCCTTGTAAGACTTGACGTAGGAGCGGACGATCTCGGTGACCATCTCCTCATTGGTCGGGCCGTAGAGCATGTCGCGGTCGTGGCGATCCTTGATCCGCAGCATCTCCTTGCCATAGGCGTCGTAGCGCCCGCTCTCGCGCCAGAGATCGGCCGACTGGATGGTCGGCATCAGGATCTCGATCGCGCCCGAGCGGTTCTGCTCCTCGCGGACGACGGCGCTGATCTTGTTGAGGACCCTGAGACCGAGCGGCAGCCAGGAATAGATGCCGGCGGATTGCTGGCGGATCATACCGGCGCGCAGCATCAGCCGGTGCGAGACGATCTCCGCTTCCTTGGGCGTATCGCGCAGGATCGGCAGGAAATAGCGGGACAGGCGCATGGAACACTCGTTGGAGGGCGATGCGCCGAGACCGCGCACCGATTCAGATTAGTCCAGAGACACCATCGGCGTTTGCAAATTGCAAACGCTAATGCAGATCGCCGTCAGGCAAATGCACATCGATGGCGTTTGCGAACGCGTCAGCGCTTGGCGAACTTCGCCTTGAGCCTGTCGCTGACAATGGGCGGAACAAAGGCGGAGACGTCGCCACCCATCGAGGCGATCTGGCGTACCAGAGTCGCGGTGATGTGCCGCGCCTGCGGCGTCGAGGGCAGCAGCACGGTCTGCAGGTCGGGCGCCATGGTGTGATTCATGCCGGCGAGCTGCATTTCGAGGTCGAGATCGGTGCCGTCGCGCAGGCCGCGCACCAGGATTGTGGCGCCGGAACGCTTCGCGGCGTCGATGGTCAGGTCGGCGAAGGTCGTGACCTCGAGCTCGGTCTTGAACTCGGCTGCTACGGGACCTGCAACGGCGCGCAACAGCTCGGCCCGCTCCTCGGCGGTGAAGATCGGCGTCTTGCCGGGATGGACACCGATGGCGAGGACCAGCTTGTCGACCAGCCGGCAGGCGGCCTCGATCATGTCGAGATGGCCGTTGGTGACGGGGTCGAACGACCCGGCATAGAAAGCGGTATGGCTCATGCTCAGAGCGTTAGCCAACACGGGCTCCGGCGACAAGCCGTAGAGCCGGATCGGACCAGGCTGTTTCAGCCGGGTCCGATCCGGCTCTCGCTTCGAAGTTTAGAGCCCGGCTCTATGCGACGCGCAATTCGCCGATGACGTGATCGACGCGCGCATTCAGCGCCTGGGCCAGCTCGGTCAATTCGCCCGCCGCCTTCAGCACTGCGTCCGAGGCGCCGGCGGTGTTGCGCGAAGCGAGTGCGACCTGGCTGGTGGCTTGGCCGATCAGGACGATTTCCTGCGTCGCAGCGAGGACATCGGCGGCGATGGCGTGAGCCGCCTCATGCTGGCGCTGCATGGTCTGGCTGGTGCGGCGCGTCGCCTCGTTAAGCTCCTGGACCAGCGCGCGGATGCCGGCGATGCCCTCTACGGTTGCCGCGGTGGCCTGGTTCATCGCCTCGATCTGGCGCGCAATGTCTTGCGTTGCATTGGCGGTCTGCGTCGCCAGCGACTTCACCTCGCTGGCGACGACTGCAAAGCCCTTGCCCGCTTCGCCGGCGCGGGCCGCCTCGATAGTGGCGTTGAGCGCGAGCAGATTGGTCTGGCCGGCGATCGCGGAGATCAGCCCGACCACCTCGGAGACGCGCGCCGCGCCGTTGGAGAGGCCGTCGACGATCCCGCTCACCGAATCCGCATGCTCGCGCGCCTGGCCCGCGGTCGCATCCGAAGTGCGCACTTCGATCGCGAGGGCATCGACAGCGCCGAGCAGGTCCTGCGCCGCGCGCTCGATCGACTGCACGCTGCGGATCGCATTGCCGGTCGCACTATCGGTATCGGCGGCGCCGGCCTGGGTCTCCTGCGCGCCCTCCGCCAGTTGATGCGCCGTCGTACCCAGGGTTTCCGCGGAAACCGAGACCGAGGCCGAAACGGTCCGCACCGAATCCTCCAGCTCGCCCGCCAGTTCGTTCAGCAGGGCGCGTTGATGCTGCTCGGCCTCGGCTCGGCGCGTGTCCTGCTCGGCTTCCCGCCGCCTTGCTTCGCCACGCAGAGTTTCCCGGATCAGTTCGATCGACTTGGCGATGCCGCCGATCTCGTCGCGACGCCGGGCACCGGGAATTTCCTCCTCGGTCCGCCCCGCGGCGACGCCCGCAAGCCTGTCCGAGAGCCGCGCGATCGGGCGCGCCACCGACCAGCCGAGCAGGATCGCGATGCCGAACAGCGGCAACAGCACCAGCAGGCCCGCGGAAACGACGGCGCTGCGGATCGTGCCGACCACGGCGAAGGCGCTCTCCTCCGGTGCGGTCAGCCAGAGCAGCCAGCGCCAATCGCCGATCACGACCTCCTCGCCGCTCGCGACGAGCGGCTGGCCGTCCTGGCTGGTCATGCGGATGAGCGTTTTCTCCGGCTGCGCCGCCAGCCGATTACGGTCGAGCGTCTCGCGCGGCGAGGCCTCGTTGCGCCGAGCCGCAGGATTCGAGCGCATGAACCCGTCGGAGCCAATGACAAAGATCCGCTCGGCGCTGGAACCGACCGGGTTGAACGCAAGCACATCGTCGATCAGACGGGTATCGACGGCGATGACGATCGTCCCGACCTGCTCGCCCCCGCCTGCCTCGGCATCGTAGAAGGGCGCCGCCAGGAAAGCGCGCGGATCGCCGCCGGCCGGATCATAAGGAGCGAAGTCGAGTACCACCTGCTCGCCGGCGGCCTTGCCTCGCGCCAGTTCTACGGATCTGGCGAGCCCGGTGCCGGCGAGATCCTCGTCGTTCAGCAGGCGGCCGAACTCGGGACCTTTGGTGACGCTGTAGACCACCCTGCCCTTGCGCGAGACCAGGTAGATGTCGGCGTAATTGAACTGTTTCAGCGCCGCCGAATACGTCTCGTGGATCGGCACATGCCGCCAGGAGTAGCCATGCTGGTGCTCGCGGCCGGTGCGGGCGATGCGGTCGGCCAAAGGCAACGAGCCATCGCCCTGGTAATGGCCGAGAATGCTCCGGTAATCGTGCTGGCCGAGCTCCAACCATTTGCCGATCTCGTCGAGCGCCGAGACGGTGAAGGCGCTGCGGGCCTGGACGGCGAGTTCGGCGCGCAGCTGCGACCAGCGCCGTTCGATGGCGCGGACATGGCTTTCGGCCAGGGCATGCATGCGCTCGCGCACCGCGCCTTGTGCCCAGCTCGACACGGCAAGATAAGCCGCCGAGCCCACCGCCAGCGCAGCCAGCAGCGCCAACGCCAGCATGGCGACCGGAAGCCTGATCCTGAGGCTGAACACGAATCAGGTCTCCGCCCGACGTCGACTGGGTCGAAACAGCCAACACGAGCGCGGTTAACGTTGCTTGAAGCGCGGAACGCGCCGCAACCACCTCAGATCGCGCCGGGCAACGGCGCGAAAGCAGCGAGCGCGGCGGCGCTGCCGAGGACCACAGCGAGCAGCGCGACGAGCGCGGCTGCGAGAGATACCCGGCGCGGACGCCGGACCAGCGGGCCTAATTCCATGGATGCTCTTTGCGAATCAGTGCGTTACCCTGCCCTTGCATGCCGGGGCCGCCCGGCCATGCCGTGGCGGAAACATGGAGAAACCATGGCCATGCCCCAAGGGCAGCCGGGCCCACGCATACCCGCCGGCAGATTTCCTGCCACCCCACCGTTTCCAGGCGGGTCCAAAGCAGGCTAAACCCCGCTCGCCATGCTGACCCTCAACGACATCACCTACCGCCTCGGCGAACGCCTCCTGCTGGACAAGGCCAGCGCTTTCCTGCCGACAGGCTCGCGCGTCGGCCTCGTCGGTCGCAACGGTACCGGAAAGACGACGCTGTTCCGCATCATCACCGGCGATCTGTCGCCCGAGGGCGGTAATGTCGCCCTGCCCAAGGGCATGCGCATCGGCGGGGTGGCGCAGGAGGCTCCGGGTGGACCCGAAACGCTGATCGAAGTCGTGCTCGCCGCCGACACCGAGCGTGCGGCGCTGATGAGGGAAGCGCAGAGCGCGACCGATCCGATGCGGATCGCCGAGATCGAGACCAGGCTCGCCGACATCGGCGCCCATTCCGCTCCGGCGCGGGCCGCGACCGTGCTGTACGGGCTCGGCTTCGACGAGGAGGCGCAGCAGCGCCCCTGCTCCGACTTTTCCGGCGGCTGGCGCATGCGCGTCGCCCTCGCCGCGGTGCTGTTCTCCGAGCCTGACCTGCTGCTGCTCGACGAGCCGACCAACTATCTCGACCTCGAAGGCACGCTCTGGCTCTACGACTATCTCGAGCGCTATCCGCACACGGTTCTGGTGGTCAGCCACGACCGCGAATTGCTCGACACCTGCGTCGACCACATCCTGCATCTCGACCAGGGCAAGCTGACGATCTATCGCGGCGGCTACAGTGCTTTCGAGAAGCTCAGGGCCGAAAAGCAGGCCCATCTCGCCAAGGCGCGCGAGAAGCAGGATGCCGAGCGCAAGCACCTGCAATCCTTCGTCGACCGCTTCAAGGCCAAGGCCACCAAGGCGCGGCAGGCGCAGTCGCGCGTCAAGCGGCTGGAGAAAATGCAGGAGATCGCGATCATCGAGGATCGCGACGTCCAGCCGTTCAATTTCCCGGCGCCTGAGCGGCCGCTCTCGCCGCCGATGATCATACTGGAAAGCGCCAGCGCCGGCTATGGCGAGCGCAAGGTGCTGCAGCGGCTCAACCTCTCGCTGGCTCCGGATGATCGCATCGCCCTGCTCGGCTCGAACGGCAACGGCAAGTCGACCTTCTGCAAGCTGATCGGCGGGCGGCTCGCGCCGCTCTCGGGCGAGATGCGGCGCTCCTCCAAGCTGGAGACCGCCTATTTCGCCCAGCACCAGCTCGACGAATTGCGGATGGAGGATACTCCCGTCGGCCATATCCGCGAGCTGATGCCGGATGCTCCGGAAGCACGCGTGCGGGCCCGCACCGCGCAGGTCGGCTTTCCCGCCAACAAGGCCGACACGCCGGTCAAGAACCTCTCCGGCGGCGAGAAGGCGCGCCTGATGCTCGGCATCGCCACCTTCGGCGGCCCGCATCTTCTCATCCTCGACGAGCCGACCAACCATCTCGACATCGACAGCCGCACCGCACTGGTCAAGGCGATCAACGACTATCCCGGCGCCGTCATCCTGGTCAGCCACGATCGCTTCCTGATCGAGGCCTGCGCCGACCGGCTCTGGCTGGTCGGGGACGGCACGGTGAAGAGCTTCGACGGCGACATGGACGATTATCGCGACTTCGTGCTGGGCCGCGACAAGCCGGCGCAACGCAGCAAGGCGGAGGCTGATGGCGCAAGTAAAGCCGACGAGCGCAAGGGCGCGGCGGCCAAACGCCAGTCGCAGGGGCCACTCCGGCAGAAGCTCAACCTCGCCGAAGCACGCATCGCCAAGCTGACCGGGCTGATCGAGAAGGTCGACGGCGCGCTCGCCAACGGCGCCTTCGCGCGCGAGCCGGAGAAGGCGCTGCAGCTCTCGCGCCAGCGCGGCGAATTGACCGAGGCGCTGGCCGCAGCCGAAGAGGAATGGCTGATGTTGAGCGAGGAGCTGGAGAGCGCCTGAGGCTCAGGGCAATGGCGCGAGCTTGAGGCCGAGTTCCCTGACCTGTGTCGGGGTGAGCTTCTTGATCGCGACGCGGGTGGTGTAGCTGCCATGCATCTGGCCGTCCGACATGTAGTTCCAGTCGCTGACCATCGCGCTGGCGGCGCGATAGCTGTCTCCCCGGCTCAGCTTCTCGAGATGGACGGGAACGTTCGCGATCTGGCCGACGAAGACGTCGCCTTCGATGGCGGTCAGGTTCATCCAGACGTGCTCGCGCCCGCGATCATAGGGGATCGCAACCTTCACGGCATGGCGTTCGCCCTTGCCGGCGCGATAGAGCGCGACGAAATCCGGCAGCGTCCGGCGTGCCTCGGCGATCGCACGATTCATCTCGCGGTCGGAGGAGCGGAAATCGACCACCTGCGCTGCGACAGGCGATGCCGCCATAAGCGCAATGCCAAAAAGTCCCAGGCCGCCGAGTGCCGCCTGTCTTTGCCACTGAACCTGCATCTCGACACTCCGCTCTGCGCCTTCGGCCGTTCCGATCGACTCACAAACGAGCCAAGTGATCGAACGGTTTCCTTGGCCACGTCAGAGACGGAATCCTCGGCCGATCGGCAGGCGTCAGCCCTGCTGCTCGGGCTGGCCCGGCTTGACGATCCGGCCCAGGCGGTTGTCAGTGAACATGTAAATCTCGCGATTGCCCGGCTCGGAATAGAGCACCTGCACTTCGCGCTGCCCCTTGCCATTGTCGCCGATCAGCACGTCTGTCGGTCGCTTGCCCTTGAGGCGGACGAGCTCGCATTCGGTAATGCCGACGGCAATCTCCTTCGGGAGCGGCCGGGTCGAGGGATCGAGCGAGACATCGGCGCTGCACTCGCCTTCCGGCGTCAGCATCGCCTCTTGCGTCGAGACACGGGCCGAGGCGCTGCTGGTACGGGTGCCGCGCTCATTGGACACGAAGGAAAATCCGCCCATGTCGACGGAGCAGCCGGCGAGCGCAGCCGCCAAGGCCAGGGCAACAGGAACTTTCACGCTTTCTTCTCCCAGCGGCCGGTCTCGTCCTGCTGCCAATAGGTGGCGGCAACACCGAGCGTCCGCAGCTTTTTCCAGTCTTCACGGGCCGAGGCGAGCGCATCGGGATCGTCGCCGTCGAACATCAGGATGACGCGCTCGTAAGCGTCCAATGCGTCGGGAATACGGACGCCATCGACGCAGAAACGGACCTGCGCACCGTTCGGGTTGTCGGAGGCGGTGGTGAGCACGATCGGGTTCGCAGCGGCATCCGGCTCGGCCGCCGTCGCATGCGGCAGGAAGGATTCATCCACATAGGTCCAGAGCCGGTCGTCGAGCGCGGCGAGACGCTCGCGGCTCGACAGTTCGACCACCGCCTTCCAGCCGCGGGCGAGCGACCGCTCAAGCAAGGTCGGAATCACCTGCTCGAGCGGTCGCGCCTGGAGATGGTAGAACAGGACTTCGGCCATAACCCAGTTCGATCAGTTCTTTGCGAGATTCTGCTGATAGACCGAATTAGTCTTCGTAGTGGTCCGCCACCAGCCGGTCGAGCAGGCGCACGCCCCAACCCGAGCCCCATGAGCGGTTGGTCTCGCTGTTCGGCGAGCCCATGCCGGTGCCGGCGATGTCGAGATGGGCCCAGGGCGTGTCGTTGACATGGCGCTGTAGGAACTGCGCCGCCGTGATCGAACCGCCATGACGGCCAGCCGAGTTCTTCATGTCGGCGAACTTGGAATCGATCATCTTGTCGTAAGCAGGCGACAGCGGCATGCGCCAGACGGTCTCGCCGGTCGCCTTGCCGGCCGCCGTGAGCCGCTCCGATAGCTCATCGCTGTTCGAGAAGAGCCCGGCATTCTCCTGCGCCAGCGCGACCAGGATCGCACCGGTCAGCGTCGCCAGATTGACCATGAAGACTGGCTTGAAGCGCTCCTGCGTGTACCAGAGCACGTCGGCGAGGACGAGCCGGCCTTCCGCATCGGTGTTGATGATCTCGATGGTCTGGCCGGAGAGCGAGGTGACGATGTCGCCCGGCCGCTGGGCCTTGCCGTCCGGCATGTTCTCGACCAGGCCGATCACGCCGACGGCGTTGACCTTGGCCTTGCGGGCGGCCAGCGCCTGCATCAACCCGGTGACGCAGGCGGCGCCGGCCATGTCGCCCTTCATGTCCTCCATGCCGCCCGCCGGCTTGATCGAGATGCCACCGGTGTCGAAGGTCACGCCCTTGCCGACGAAGGCGACCGGCTTGTCGCCCTTGGCCCCGCCGTTCCAGCGCATCACCACGACGCGGCTCTCGCGATGCGAGCCCTGGCCGACGCCGAGCAGCGCTCGCATGCCGATCTTCTTCAATTCCTTCTCGTCGAGAATCTCGACCTCGACACCGAGCTTCTCGAGCTTGCCGGCGCGTTCGGCGAACTCTTCGGGGAAGAGCACGTTCGGCGGCTCGTTCACGAGATCGCGAGCGAACTCGACGCCGCCGGCAATGGCTTCGCGCGCTTTCAGCGCCTTCTTGACCGCGGCTGGATCAGCCACGCGCAGCGTCACGGTCTTCGGCTCGGCCTGGTCCTTGTCGCGGCTCTTGGTCTTGTAGCGATCGAAGACATAACTCCTCAGCCGCAGGCCGAGCCCGATCTCGGCGATCTCGTCGGCGGAGAGCTCGCCTTCGGGCATCGCCGCGACGATGTCCGCGCTGCGCCCATGGCCGAGCCGGCCGGCAATGGCGCCGCCGAGCGCGGCGAAATCGAGCTTGCCACGCTCGGATTCCGGCCCGACGCCGACCAGGATCAGGCGCTCGTAGCCGTCTCCATCCGGCGCGAGCAGCGCGAGCCCGGAGAGCGCCTTGCCCTTGAAGCGGTCGGCGGCGGCCGCACGCGCGATCAGGGCATGGGCGCCGGACCCGATCCAGTCCTCGGCAGCCTTCGGCGGCGCCAGCCTGTCCGAGACGAGAATGACGAGATCCTCCCCGGCAATGGCGTTCAGGGCTTTGACCTCAAGCTTCAGGCGCTGCGACATCGAAGGCTCACGGGTTGCGGGACAGAGCTGGGAAGAGCTGATCCGGATCGGGGCTCGCAAAGGCCACAAACGATTCCCGTTTGCGCCATGATCGAAGCTATACCATAGGGAGTTCGAGGCGAGCCGTCCAAGGGGAGCGCCTTCTTCAAGGCTAGCAGCCCCCGGGATCATCACCTTCGTGCGTTTCGGACTTCTCGACCGCTACATCCTGAAGATCGCCGCCGGCGCGGCGGTGATTCTGCTCGTCGGGCTGACCAGCGTGATCTGGGTGACGCAGGCGCTGCGCGAGGTCGACCTGATCACCGGCAAGGGCCAGACGGTCCTGATCTTCTTCACCGTGACCCTGCTTTCGCTGCCGGCGCTGATCGCTGGCATCGCGCCGGTCGCGCTGTTCATGGCGACGCTCTACACACTCAATAAGCTCAACAGCGATTCCGAGCTGATCGTGATGAACGCGGCCGGCGTCGCGCCACGCCGACTGACACGCCCCTTCATCGCGCTGACGCTGATAACCTCCGCTCTGGTCGGCTGGATGGCGCTTTCGGTGATGCCAGCCGGCTTCCGCTCGCTGCGCGACCTGATCACGCTGATCCGCGCCGACTTCGTCGCCAACGTGGTCAAGGAAGGCCAGTTCGTCTCGCTCGATTCCGGCGTCACCTTCCACTATCGCGAAAAGCAGGGACAGGCCCTGCTCGGCATCTTCATGCAGGACCGCCGTGATCCAAACCAGCCTGCCGTCTACATCGCCGAGCGCGGCCAGTCGGCAGAGGCCGACGGCAACAGCTTCCTGATGCTGGAAAAGGGCACGATCCAGCGCGAGAGCCGCAACCAGAACTCCAGCTCGATCATCTCGTTCGAGCGCTATGCGCTCAACCTGTCCGCATTGACGGGCGAATCCGACGGCGCCGGCGGCGGGGATGGCGACAAGGTGATCTACAAGCCGCGCGAGCGCACGACCTGGGCATTGCTAACGCAGAACAAGGACGAGCCCTATTACAAGATCCAGGAAGGACGCTTCCGGGCCGAGCTGCACAACCGGCTCTCGGCGCCGCTCTATCCGATCGCCTTCATGTTGGTCGCGTTCGCCATCCTCGGCGAGGCACGCACCACCCGCCAGGGCCGCGCCGCCGCGATCCAGATCGCCATCTTCCTCGTCGGCGCCATCCGGATCGGCGCCTATGCCGCCTGGACCGCCAGCGTGCGCTCGCCCCTCGCGGCTGCCCTGCTCTACATCCTGCCGCTCGGAACGATCCTGCTCTCGGCCCTCGCAATCGGCTTCGGCTCACGCACCCGGGTCCTCATCGACAGGCTGACTGAGCCATTGATCGCGCCGTTCGTCGCGCTGACAGCTCGATTTCGGCGGGCCTGATGCTGCTCTTCACAACCTTCGGCCGCTATCTGACGCAGCGCTTCCTGCGCGCGATCCTCAGCGTGTTCGGCACCTTCTTCTTCCTGATCGCGACGCTCGACTTCGTCGAGTTGATGCGGCGCGCCGGCGACTCGCCGACCGCGACCACGCCGAGCATCATCCAGCTCGCGCTCTACCGCGCCCCCTCCGTCGCCGAGCAGATCTTTCCGTTCGCGGTGCTGTTCGGCGGCATGTTCGCCCTGCTCAATCTGAGCCGGAAGCTCGAGCTGGTCGTCGCCCGTTCGGTTGGCATCTCCGCCTGGCAATTCCTGCAGCCTGCGGCCCTGGTCGCCGGAATGGTCGGGCTCGTCTCGATCGGCATCTACAATCCGATCGCCGCCGAGTTGAAGCAGCGCGCCACCGCGCTCGAAGCCTCTCTCTTCGTCAGGACCGGCCAGGTCGTCGGCAAGGAGATCTGGATTCGCCAGCGCAGCGTCGATGGCCAGGCGATCATTCGGGCAGCGGCGGCGCTGCAGGACGGCGTCGGGCTCACCCAGGTAGCCTTCTTCACCTTCTCGCCCGATGGCGGTTTCAGCGAGCGCATCGAGGCGAAGCAGGCGGTGCTGTATCGCGGCTATTGGGAATTGTCGGAGGCGCGTGTCACCTCGGCCACGGAAGAGCCACAGAGCTACTCGACATACCTGGTCGCGACGACGCTGGAGCCCGACCAGGTGCGACAAAGTTTCACTCCACCCGACTCGGTCGGGTTCTGGTCGATGCCCGCCGTGCTCGATCGGACCCAGAAGGCAGGGCTCGACACGACACGCTATGAGCTGCGCTACGAAGCTCTCAAGGCGCGGCCGTTGCTGCTCATCGCAATGATCCTGGTGGCGGCATCCGTTTCCTTAAGATTTTTCCGGTTTGGTGGTGTGACCAAGTTGGTGGTAGGTGGCGTCGCGGCCGGGTTCGTGCTCTATGTTGCGACACAGTTATCTGAGGAGCTGGGCTCATCGGGGATCGTCAACGCCTCGGTGGCCGCTTGGCTGCCCGCGATCGTGGGCACGCTGCTCGGCGCGCTTGCGCTCCTCCATCAGGAAGATGGCTGAGAATACGGTGGCTATGGTTAATTTTGGATTGAGTTCATGGCTTCCGGCGTAAGACGCATCACGCGCCTTGCAGCAGCGACCGCGCTGGCGACGACGCTCGCCCCGGTCCTCGGCTGGACGAGCCTTGCCTATGCCCAAGCTCCAGCGGCCAAGCCGCAGGAGCGCATGGTCGTGGACGCGCGCGAGCTCGTCTATGACAAGGACAACAACACCGTCTCGGCGGTCGGTGATGTCCAGATTCTCTATCAAGGCCGCACGATCGAGGCCGACCGTGTCGTTTACGATCGCCAGAGCAAGCGCGTCGTTGCGACCGGCAATGCGCGCATCACCGAATCCAACGGCACGGTGATCACCGGCGACCGCTTCAACCTGACCGACGACTTCCGCGACGGCTTCATCGATTCGCTGCGCGTCGTGAACACCGACAAGACCCGCTTCTCGGCGCCCCGCGCCGAGCGCACAGACGGCGAGGTCTTCGTCTTCGACAAGGGCATCTACACCGCCTGCGAGCCTTGCGTCGATCAACCCGAACGCCCGCCCTTCTGGCAGGTGCGCGCTGCCCGGATCATTCACAAAAAAGCCGAGCAGATGATCTATTACGAGGATGCTCGGCTGGAATTCGCCGGCGTTCCGATCGCCTATATCCCGTTCATGTCGGGGCCGGACGCGACCGTTAAGCGCAAGACCGGTTTCCTGGCTCCGCAGTTCATCAACACGTCGGCGCTCGGCTACGGCGTCGGCCTACCCTACTTCATCAATCTCGCGCCGAACTACGATCTGACGGTGACGCCGACATACCTCTCGCGCCAGGGCCTGCTCGGCCAGGTCGAGTGGCGC
This sequence comes from Allobosea sp. NPDC003192, assembly GCF_050275675.1. NCBI lineage: Bacteria > Pseudomonadati > Pseudomonadota > Alphaproteobacteria > Hyphomicrobiales > Alloboseaceae > Allobosea > Allobosea sp. NPDC003192. Next base: position 8,142 of record NZ_JBNNPK010000001.1, on the reverse strand, counting down.
CATCGCTTCGTCAACGGCTCGTACAACATCCGCGCCGCCGGCATCTTCCAGCAGGACAGGAAGGCGTTCCTGACGAGCCCGTTCGGCGCTGGCGACGACGAGTTCCGCGGCTCGGTCGAGAGCTCCGGCAAGGTGTACATCAACCCGCGCTGGAACTTCAGCTGGGACGTCGCAGCCGCGACCGACAGGTTCTTCTTCAAGAACTACCGGATCCGCAGCGAGAGCCTCACCGCCTCGACCTATCTGCAGGAATCGACCTCGACCGTCTCGCTCAACGGCCAGAGCGCGGATGCCTGGTTCGACATGCGCGGCTACTATTTCCAGCCCCTGACCTATTACGACTGGCAGAAGCAGCAGCCGATCGTCGCGCCGGTCGTCGACTACAACAAGCGGATCCACAAGCCGTCGATGATCGGCGGCGAGCTGTCGTTCACCGTCAACCTCACCCATCTGACGCGCGAGGCGGCATCCTTCAAGGAGCTGCCGGCTCAGAAGACCTATCTGATCACGACACCGAACTATTCGCTGTTCGACGGCTGCGCGGTCTATCAGAAGGGACAGTGCCTGGTGACGGGCATGGCCGGCTCGATCGCGCGCGCCACTGCCGAGGTAGACTGGCGGCGCAACTTTATCGACCCGATCGGCCAGGTCTGGACCCCCTTTGCGTCGGTCCGGGCCGATGTGTTCTCGATCAACCCGAACACGACCAAGTATGCCAATGCCCACGTCGCCACGATCGCGGACCCCTCGGACGAGGTGTTCGGCCGTGCGATGCCGGCAGCCGGCCTGATGTACCGTTTCCCCTTCGTCGCCTCGACCTCGTGGGGAACACATATCGTCGAACCCGTCGCGCAGGTTATCGCGCGGCCGAACGAGACCAGCAGCCTGCGGGTCGCCAACGAGGATTCGCAGAGCCTCGTCTTCGACGACACCAATCTGTTCGAGTTGAACAAGTTCTCTGGTTTCGACCGTGTCGAGGGCGGCAGCCGGGCCAATGTCGGGTTGCGCTACAGCGGCACGTTCGGCAAGGAATCCTACGCCAACCTCCTGGTCGGCCAGTCCTACCATCTCGGCGGCCGCAACTCCTACGCCACCGGCGACCTCGCCAATACCGGCCTCAATTCGGGCCTGGACACCCGCCGTTCCGACTATATCGCCAAGGCGCAGTTCCAGCCGTTCAAGGGCCTGCTGCTCCAGGCCGGCGGGCGCTTCAACGAGACGACGTTCGAGGCTCAGCGCATCGATGCCTCCGCCGTCTTCGGCTACAAGTTCCTGTCGACGTCGATCGGTTACAGCCGCTACGAGCCGCAGCCGGAACTGGGCATTCCCCGGCGCCGGGAAGGCCTGAGCATCAGCCAGTCCTTCACCTTCGCTCAGTACTGGAGCGTGCGCGGCAGCGTGCTGTTCGATCTCGACAAGTACAAATACGATCGTGAGCGCTATCGCGACGCACTGGCGCTCTACACCGCGAATCCGGCCGGCAATGCGATCCCGTCCTATCCGAACACTGGCCCGTTCCAGACGGCGTCGACCTCAGTGGGCCTGCGTTATCAGGATGAGTGCACGATCTTCGACGTGTCCTATTCGCAGTCCTATGCCGACCGGCAGGCGGGCTCGACCAAGGACACCCGGACAGTCATGCTCCGCCTCGAACTGCGTACGCTGGGCGAGATCAGCTATTCGCAGAATCTCGGCTCGAGCAGTGCTGGCGACGGCGTCTCCTCCAGCCGCTGAGGGCACTTGTCTCAGCGTTTGCTCGCCCTGACACAAGGCGATCCGGCCGGGATCGGACCCGAGCTCGCGCTCGCCGCCTGGCGGCAGCGCGAGGAGCGAGCCATCCCTCCCTTCGTCTATCTCGGCGATATCGCGCATCTCTGCGGGCTGGCGGAGCGTATCGGGCCGCCGGTTCGGCTACGCAGCGTCGGTTGGGATGATGCCGAAGCCTGCTTCGCCACCGCCCTGCCGGTGATCGAGCTCGACAACGGCTCGTCAGCGCAACCCGGCGTTCCCGATCCCGCCAACGCAGCCGGTGTGATCGAAGCCATCGAGCGAGGGGTCGAAGCCGTCCAGGCGGGGCTAGCCGCCGCGCTCGTGACCAATCCAATCGCCAAGAGCGTGCTCTATGCCGCCGGCTTCCGGCACCCGGGCCATACCGAGTTCCTGGCCGAGCTGGCGGGCCGCGGGCGCGCGGCGACGCCGCGGCCGGTGATGATGATCTGGTCGGAAGAGCTCGCCGTCATTCCGGTGACGATCCACATCCCGCTGGAGGCCGTCCCGGCGCAACTGACGACCGAGCTGATCGTGGAGACCGGCCGGATCGCGGCCGCGGACCTGCAGCGCCGCTTCGGCGTCGCGCGTCCCCGGCTGGCGCTGTGCGGCCTCAACCCGCATGCCGGCGAAGGCGGGGCACTCGGCAAGGAGGATGACGCGGTGATCGCACCGGCGATCGCGCAGTTGCGGGCGCTCGGAATCGAGGCGAGCGGTCCCTATCCAGCCGATACATTGTTTCATGCGCGGGCCCGCGCCGGCTACGATGTCGCCCTTGGCATGTATCACGATCAGGCGCTGATCCCGATCAAGACGATCGCCTTCGACGACGGCGTCAACGTCACGCTCGGCCTGCCCTTCATCCGGACCTCTCCGGATCACGGCACCGCCTTCGACATCGCCGGCAAGGGCATCGCCCGGCCGGACAGCCTGTGCGCGGCCTTGCGGCTTGCGGCCCGGATGGCGGCCGCCGAATGCGGAGAGCCGGCGTGAGCAGCGCAACCGCACAGGACGGGTTGCCGCCCTTGCGCGAGGTGGTGGAGCGCCACGGGCTGATGGCGCAGAAGGCGCTCGGCCAGAACTTCCTGTTCGATCTCAACCTGACCGGCCGGATCGCCCGGGCCGCCGGGCCGCTCGAAGGCCAGACCGTCGTCGAGATCGGCCCCGGTCCGGGCGGGCTCACCCGCGCCCTGCTGGCGAACGGCGCCGGCCGCGTCATCGCCATCGAGCGCGATCGGCGCTGCATGCCGGCGCTGGGCGAGATCGCCGCCCACTATCCGGGCCGGCTCGAAGTCGTCGACGGCGACGCGCTCGCGGTCGATCTTTCCAGCTTGCTTGGCGGCAATCCGGCAAGGATCGTCGCCAACCTGCCCTATAACATCGGCACTCCGCTGCTCGTGGGTTGGCTCAGCGCCGAGCCCTGGCCGCCCTGGTGGACCTCGCTGACGCTGATGTTCCAGCGCGAGGTTGCCGAGCGCATCGTCGCGACGCCGGAGCAGCGCGCTGCCTATGGCCGGCTTGCCGTGCTCGCCAACTGGCGCTGCGAGACGAAGATCCTGTTCGATGTGCCGAAGACCGCCTTCGTGCCGCAGCCGAAGATCACCTCCTCGATCGTCCAGCTCGTGCCGCGCCAGCGGCCGGAGCCCTGTGACCGCCGGCTGCTCGAACGAGTGACGCTCGCCGCCTTCGGCCAGCGCCGCAAGATGCTGCGCCAGAGTCTGAAAGCCGTGCTCGCCGAGCCGGCGGCGATGATCGAGGCGGCAGGATTGTCGCCGACCATGCGGGCCGAGGAAGTCCCGGTCAGCGGTTTCGTCGCGCTCGCCAACGCCCTCGCGCAGCCAGCCTGATCAGCCGACCGGCTCGCCCAGCAGGGTCTCGACGAAGGCCGGCATGCCGGTGGCGCGGCTGCGCTTGAGCCGCTCGGCCGCCAGGATCGAGCGGACCGACTCGTAGGCGGCGCCGAGATCATCGTTGATGATGACGTAGTCGTAGACGTTCCAGCGCGCGATCTCGTCGCGGGCATTGGCGAGCCGGCGAGCGATCACCTCCGGCGCATCCTCCGCCCTTCTGACAAGGCGCGAGCGCAGCTCCGCCATCGACGGCGGGAGGATGAAGATCGCAACGACGTCCTCGCGCGCCTTCTCCAGGATCTGCTGCGTGCCCTGGTAATCGATGTCGAACAGAACGTCGCGCCCCGCCTTCAGCGCGTCCTCGACCGGCCGGCGCGGCGTGCCGTAGCCATTGCCGTGGACCTCGGCGGATTCCAGCAGATCGTCGCGCTCGCGCAGCAGGTCGAAGTCCTGGCGCCCGATGAAGCGGTAATGCACGCCGTCGATCTCGGAGGGACGCCGCTCGCGCGTCGTCACCGAGATCGAAAGATCGAGATTGGTCTCCTTCTGCGACAGCGTCCGCGTCAGCGTCGACTTGCCGGCACCGGAGGGCGAGGAGAGGATCAGCATGAGGCCGCGACGGGCCGGGCGGATGAGATCGGCCATCCCCATCACTCCACGTTCTGGACCTGCTCGCGCAGCTGGTCGACGGTCGTGCGCAGATCCAGCCCGATGCGCGACAGGCCGGGATCGCCCGCCTTGGCGCAGAGCGTCGAGGCCTCACGGCCGAATTCCTGCGCCAGGAAGTCGAGCTTGCGGCCGATCGGGCCGCCCTGGGCGAGCAGCTCACGCAGCGCCGCGACATGGGCATGCAACCGGTCGATCTCCTCGCGGATATCGGCCTTCACAGCGAGCAGCGCAGCCTCCTGGTGCAGGCGCTGCGGCTCGAGCGCGGTGCTCGCCTCCAGCAGAGCATTGACCTGCCCGGCAAGGCGGGCGCGAATGGCGTCGACGCTGCGGCCGGGATGGGCTTCGGCCTCGAGCGTCAGGCGGGCAATGGTGTCGAGATGGCCGTTGATGATCGCCTCGAGCGCCCGCCCCTCGGCGAGCCGCGCCTGTTTCAAGGCGCTGATCGTCTCGGTGAGTGCCGCGAGCACCGGCTTTTCGAGCTCGGACAAGGCATCGCCGCTCTCCTCGGAGACTTCGACCACGCCGCGGATCGCCAGCAGGCCATCGAGCGTCGCCGGAGCGATCCCGGCCGGCAGCTTCACCTGGCTCGCGGCCTCTATCAGGGCGGCGAGCGCCTCCTGGTTGATGCGTGGGCGCGGAGCGGACGCTTCGCTGGTGATGGCGAGGCTGACATGGAGGGTGCCGCGGGTGAAGGCAGCCGAGAACTGCTTGCGTCCCGCTTCCGAGAAGCTGTCGAAGCCGGTCGGGACGCGGACGCGGACGTCGAGGCCACGGCCATTGACGCTACGGACCTCCCAGGCAAAGGCGTGCGCTCCGGACGTACCGGCCACCCGCGCGAACCCCGTCATGCTCTCGATTGCCATCAGCCGCCGTCTTTCCTGTCGTGTTGCGCGCGGACCCTATTCAGGCCCAGCGGCGACGACAAGCGGCAGATGTGGAAAGCCAGGCGCTGACAGCCTCTAAGTCAGGGCTTCAGCTGCGGCACTTGCTTGGGACTGTTGAGATCGAAGGTCTTGTTGAGCAGCGGATCCCGCGTCGTGCCTTCCGAGGCGTCGAAAGCGCGCGCCCGCGTGCCGGCCGGACCGCTCGCTGCGCCGGTTTGGACGGGCTGGCCGATGGCCGCACGGCGATTGCCGGGAACCGGGAAGGTCTCTGGCTCGGCGCCGTCAGGCGCCGTCGCCGCCTGGTTCTCAGGGCGGGAGCCAGCCGGCGCCTCGGTGCGCTGATCCGGTCCCGGAGGCGGCTCGGCGCGGTCGACACCGCCATCAGGAGCAGGGCGGCCGGATTCGCGGCGGGCCGACTCGACCTGGCGCCAGCGGACGACGTTGCGATTGTGCTGCTCCAGGGTCTCGGCGAAGGCATGGCCACCGCTGCCGTCTGCAACGAAGTAGAGATCCTTGGTGCGCGAATGGTTGACCACGGCCTCCAGCGCCGCGCGGCCCGGATTGGCGATCGGCCCCGGCGGCAGGCCCTCGATCACATAGGTGTTGTAGGGCGTCGCCTGGGTGATTTCGGGGCGCGTGATGCCGCGGCCGAGCGTGCCCTTGCCGCCGACCAGGCCGTAGACGATCGTCGGATCGGATTGCAGCTTCATCTTGCGGTTCAGCCGGTTGATGAAGACGCCGGCGACGCGCGGCCGCTCGTCAGCGCGACCGGTTTCCTTCTCGACGATCGAGGCGAGGATCACCAACTCCGCCGGCGTCTTGATCGGCAGATCGGCCGGACGCTTTGCCCAGACCTCGTTGAGGATACGGCGCTGGTCGCGCGTCATCCGGTCGACGATGGCCTGGCGCGTCGAGCCACGCTGGAACTTGTAGGTATCGGGCAGGATCGCGCCCTCGCGCGGCACCTGGATGACATCGCCGGAGAGCATATCGTTCTGCTGCAGGCGAGCCATGATCTGCTCGCTGGTCAGCCCCTCGGGGATGGTGATCGAGTGCTCGACCGCCTTGCCCTCGGCGATGACGTCGAGAATGTCCTTCTGGCTGGCGCGTGCCTTGAACAGGTATTCGCCGGCCTTGAGGCTGGCCGCCTTGCCCGAGGTGTAGGCCGCGACCTTGAAGGCCCAGGGGTGCTCGATCAGCCCCTCGCGCTGCAGCAAGTCGGCGATCTCCGTCACCCCGTGCTCCTTCGGGATGATCAGGACGCGATCGGTCGCGAGCGGCCCCGGCGCCTTGCTGCGGCTATCAAGATAGGCGATGCCGCCGCCGAGCGCGCCGGCCAGGATGAGAGCAGTCGTAAACAGCCCGCTGAGCAGTGCGATGAAAGGCGAGCGCCGGCGCTTGCGCACCTTCGGCGGCGGGGCCGGCGGCGCGACAGGCTTCAACGCCTCGTTTGGACTCCGGGGCGCGACGCGAGGCGGCTGACTCATGATTCTTTCGCTCGATTCCCTGACATCGCGACCGGCGATGCCGGCGCCGACCCGATCCAATGGCAATGCCGGCCGCATACTGGCACGACGGCGGCGACAGGCTAGCGAAAATTGTGGCGAAAGCGCGCTTGTCCTCAGTCGACCAGGCGGCGCATCACCAGCGAGGCGTTCGTACCGCCGAAGCCGAACGAATTCGACAGCGCGATATCGACCTTCCGCTTCTTGGCCTTGTGCGGCACGAGATCGAGCTCGGTCTCGACGGAGGGATTGTCGAGATTGATCGTCGGCGGCACGATCTGGTCGCGGATCGCCAGCACCGAGAAGATCGCCTCGATCGCGCCGGCGGCGCCGAGCAGATGACCGGTCGCCGACTTGGTCGAGGACATGGCCGGTCGGTTCGGCGCATTCGCGAGCAGGCGCTCGACGGCGCGCAGTTCGATCTCGTCGCCGACCTGCGTCGAGGTGCCGTGCGCGTTGATGTAGTCGACATCCGAGGCGCGCAGTCCAGCGCGCTTCAGCGCCGCCTGCATGCAGCGATAGGCGCCATCGCCATCCTCGGAGGGCGAAGTGATGTGATAGGCGTCGCCCGACATGCCGTAGCCGACGACTTCGGCATAGATGCGCGCGCCGCGGGCCCTGGCGTGCTCGAGTTCCTCGAGCACGACGACACCGGCGCCCTCGCCCATGACGAAGCCGTCGCGATCCTTGTCATAGGGGCGCGAGGCCTTTTCAGGCGTCTCGTTGAAACCGGTCGAGAGCGCGCGGCAGGCGCAGAAGCCAGCGATGCCGATGCGGTTGATCGCCGATTCGGCACCGCCCGCCAGCATGACCTCGGCATCGCCGAGCGCGACCATGCGGGCCGCGTCGCCAATGGCGTGGGCGCCGGTCGAGCAGGCCGTGACGACGGCGTGGTTCGGGCCTTTCAGCCCGTGCTCGATGGAGACATAGCCGGCGGCGAGATTGCTCAGACGGCCAGGAATGAAGAAGGGCGAGAGCCGGCGCGGTCCGCGTTCCTTGAGGAGCAGCGAGGCCTCGTAGATGCCGCCGAGCCCGCCGATGCCGGAACCGATGGCGACACCGGTCGCGATCTGGTCCTCGTAGCTCTCGGGCTTCCAGCCGGAATCGCGCAGCGCCTGCGTCGCCGCGGCCATGGCGAAGATGATGAAATCGTCGACCTTGCGCTGCTCCTTCGGCTCCATCCAATCATCGGGATTGAAGGTGCCGTTGGAGCCGTCGCCGCGCGGGATGCTGCAGGCGATCTGGGCCGGCAGATCGGAGACGTCGAAAGTAGTGATCGGGCCGGCGCCGCTTTCGCCAGCCAGAATACGCGACCAGCTCGGCTCGACCCCGCAGCCGAGCGGAGTCACCATGCCCAGTCCGGTGACGACGACACGTCGCATCGGTCTTCCTCAATTCAGGAGTCGCATCACCGGCGTGGTGCGGGCATGGCCGGCAATGCGATCGGCCGCGGCCTCGATCATCGAG